>CALSAD010000003.1:0-347802 GCA_943372845.1 Chitinophaga pinensis
GACCATTGACCATTGACCATTGACCATTGACCATTGACCATTGACCATTGACCATTGACCATTGACCATTGACCATTGACCATTGACCATTGACCATTGACCATTGACCATTGACCATTGACCATTGACTGCCTGCTTTATAAAGATCTGCTTTAAAAATCTCACGATTCACGTCTCACGTCTCACGATTTCCTTTACTTTGCACCACCAAACAAAGAATAATCCCACTGTATGAAACTGAAAGACATCCAGGTACTGAACGAAAAAGAAACCCGCGGCGGTTTTGGCGATGGCATTTATGAAATAGGCAAAGAGAACGAAAACGTAGTGGTACTCACTGCCGACCTTGCCGGATCAATGAAGCTGGGCCCTTTTATTAAAGATTTTCCTGAGCGTTTTGTGCAGGTAGGTATTGCAGAAGCCAACATGATTGGCATAGCAGCGGGTATGACCATTGGCGGAAAAATTCCGTATACCACCACCTTTGCCAATTTCAGCACCGGCCGTGTATATGATCAGATTCGCCAGAGTGTAGCCTATAGTGGAAAAAATGTAAAGATCTGTGCCTCTCACGCCGGCCTTACCTTAGGCGAAGATGGCGCCACCCACCAGATACTGGAAGATATTGGCCTCATGAAAATGCTACCCGGCATGACCGTGATTGTACCCTGCGATTTTAACCAAACCAAAGCCGCAACCAAAGCCATCGCTTCTTACGAAGGCCCGGTGTACCTGCGTTTTGGTCGTCCCAAATGGCCCAATTTTACCAAGGAAGATGGGAGTGATTTTGTCATCGGTAAAGCACAACAACTGAGTGAAGGAACCGATGTAAGTATTTTCGCCTGCGGCCATATGGTATGGAAAGCCATTGAAGCCGGAAGAATTTTAGAAGAGAAAGGATACAGTGTAGAACTGATCAACATCCATACCATTAAACCATTGGATGAAGCGGCCATCATTGCCTCTATCAATAAAACCAAATGTGCCGTAACCGTTGAAGAGCACAACGTAATTGGCGGATTGGGCGATGCAGTGGCACAGGTAGCTGCCAAACACATGCCAATCCCAATTGAATACATTGGCACCAACGATACTTTTGGCGAAAGTGGTAAACCAACCGAACTGTTAACCAAATATGGTTTGGATACACCGTTTATTGTTGCTGCTGCTGAAAAAGCTATGAGCAGAAAATAATTTTGTAAAGGGCGATTGGGAAATTTTGGAATTGACCACCACGTCATTTCGACGAGGAACGAGGAGAAATCTCAAACACATATATACCGGATAAATATTTGTAACCGCAGCATCTCGCTGCGGTTTTTTATTTGGGGATCAGCTAGAAAAAGAGAACGACTCCAATACCCTCTTTTTCTCTTACACTCTTATTGAAACCCTAACCACAGCTAGCCTCCTCTCCAAAAAAAAATCACAACATATACATGCAGGCCTTCAGCGTAATCTCCAATTATTTCAATAAGAGAAATCCAGAGTAAAAGAGTAAAAGAGAACGACTCCCATACCCTCTTTTTCTCTTAAGCTCTTATTGAAATCCTATCCTCATTTAATGAGTAAAAGTTAAACAAGAACAGTAGTCAAGCTTAAATCCTAATAACTTACTATTGGAATTATGCAATATAAAATCAATTGTAAAGAGACCAATATGAAACGTCTTGTTCTACTAGCCACATTACTATTGTTTGTAACCATATGCTTTTCGCAACAATCCTTTTACTATAAAATGAGTGCAACCGCTATTGCCAACAACGGGGTACAAAAAATATACATTGCGTATGAGATAGCAGGTACCAAACAGATAGATAGTTTCAATATCCAAACAACAACCTCCCTGTTTACCCGTAAAATACCACAACCAGTTGCCGCAAAAATATATACCAATATAAAAAGAATAAATACACTTGATGTTTTCCTGGCAAACAATACAGTTCTACTAACGATAAAGGAAAATCGTCTGACAATACCAGTGAATAAATTACAAATAGATTTTCTTACCCTTACTGCTAACGACAGAATACGACCCGGCTACTTTCCGTTATATGGAGAACTTTCTGCCAAAAACGATACAGTAGGACTCAACAAATTATCTGTAATTTTTGATAGCCTTAAGAAAGACGATATAAAAAAATCTTTCGTCTATGCAAGAGCCAACCGGCAATCTTTACTGCAGTTTTTTGCATTTATTCGGTATACGTCATTCTTTGCCGACTATGCAAAAGTGGAAAAAGATTTTTCACTTCTTCCCGAATGGGCAAAAAACACACCGGATGGAAAAAACATACTGGCAAAAATAGAAGGGGCAAAATCTGTTCAGCTAAATACCCGGGCAAAAGATTTTATACAGGCAACTAGCAGTGGACAAAAAATCAGCCTGAAGAATTTTGAAGGGAAATATGTCTTACTCGATTTTTGGGCAAGCTGGTGTGCCCCTTGCAGAAAACAACATCCTGCACTTATTAGCCTATTCGAGGAATTTGGAGATAAAAAATTTGAGATCATTTCAATTTCATTAGATGATGACAGGAAGGCCTGGCTGGAAGCTATCGCCAGGGATAAAATCAATAAATGGACAAATATTTCAGATTTAAAAGGGCAGCAAAATGATATTGCACTAAAATATGGTGTGCAATCTATCCCAGCCAATTTCCTGATTGATCCTACAGGAATGATCATTGATAAAAATCTTGAGCCTGAGCAACTGTATAAGAAATTAAAAGCATTAACAGGAAACTAAAGAAACTGCTAGAAGATATTTCCTCTCTATAGTATTTTCTACAAAGTCGGTTGCTGCAAGAAGGATTGTTACCGAGACTCTTCTCTAAAAAAATCGCAACATATACATGCAGGCCTTCAGCTTAATCATCAGATTTTTCAATAAGAGAAATCCAGAGAAAAAGAGTAAAAGAGAACGACTCCTATACCCTCTTTTTCTCTTACACTCTTATTGAAACCCTAACTGCAAGTAGACTACTTTACAAAAAAATCACATAAAAGCAGACGACCAGTTTGGCAGATACTGTATATTTAACCTACTACTTAATCAAACTAAATTTTATGCAAACACAGGAAGTTGCCACACGCTTATACGAATTGTGCACTACAGGCCAATTTGAAACTGCATACAGCGAATTGTATACCGCTGATACAACCAGTACAGAAAAAAATATGCAAGGCCAATGGGAAACAGCTGCCGGTATGGAAGCCATTAGAGAAAAAGGAAAACAATTTCAGAGCCTGGTAGAAGAAATGCATAGTAGTTATACCAACGAGCCCGTTGTATTTGGTAACGCCATATTTATGGAAATGGGACTGGATGTTACCATGAAAGGTATGGGCCGCATTAACATGAAAGAAATGTGCCTGTATGAAGTGAAAGACGGAAAAATTATCAGTGAGAAATTCTATTATTAAGAGAGTAACGAATACTTGATGTAGTATACCAACCTGTAAAAGGAAACCTATCTCCATTCATTTTGTAATGGTTATATTTTATAGAAAATTCTATCGCCATCCAACTTCAATGGATGGCGGTAGTGATAAAATATGCTAGTATACTCCGGTACCACTGCTTTGAAAAATACATACAACATGAAAATAATTTTCATTCTTTGTTTGTTATACCTCCCGTTATATGCCACTTCACAACCCCAGCAGATAAGCATCAGGAACGATAGCATATATATTGATGAGGCACCTGTTCCTCAGCCCATACCCTCTAAAGATTTTATAGATGGTTTGATGCAAAGTAAAAGCCGAACAGGCATTATAACAGGAATGCTTGACCCTGTTAGCGGCGAAAGCATTTCCAAAAAACAAAGAGCATACCATTACCCTTTGTTGGGTTTATATTTTTATTCCACGTTAAAAGATCGTACAGAGAATAGTATGAGTATTGTACTATCGCATGAAGCCGGTCAACTCAGCAAGAGAAACCAAAATAAATCCAGTGTATATAATGGGGGTTTATTAATAGGTGAGCACGCGCTTACTAAAGAAACTACATTACAAGATCTGCAAAAAAGCAATTCCATCTCAATAGTTGGTAGTGGTGAAACTAGGAAAACAAAAGTTCCGCTAACCTATGCATTGGCTCGCTATGGCAATCTACTGATACGATGCTATTTCAAAAAAACTGATGGTAGATTAACCTCAGTAACCGTAATGCAGTAGAATACTTTGTAGTGTTTATGGAGCCAATCTTTCTATATGCCATTTATGGCCCATCTGCAGCACATATTTAATCCGATCATGCAGGCGGTTACTGCGGCCCTGCCAAAATTCTATGTTTACCGGTTTTACCAGGTAACCACCCCAATGTTCTGGGCGGGGCACATCGCCGGTATTGAATTTTTTCTCGAATGCCGCTACATTATTTTCTATCACTGCTCTATCCGCAATCACGGTGCTTTGCGGAGAGGCCCATGCACCAATGCGGCTACCGGGGGGGCGAGATTGGAAATACGCTTCGCTTTCTGCAGCCGGTAATTTTTCTACCATACCTTCAATACGAATCTGTCGTTCCAGTTCTTTCCAGAAAAAAACCAATGAAGCGCGCGGGTTCTGTTCTAACTCGCGGCCTTTGTGGCTTTGGTAATTGGTAAAAAAAGTAAAACCCCGCATATCATATCCCTTCAATAAAACAATACGTGCCGATGGTAATCCATTCATGGTGGCAGTAGCCAGTGTCATGGCATTTACTTCATCAATCTCACTTTTCACTGCATCATCCCACCAGCGGGTAAACTGGTCAATGGGGTTGGCGGCCATATCGGCTTCATTCAGTGAATGCAGTTTATAATCTCTCCGTAAATCAGCAATAGATAAGCTCATCGGGTAATCAGTTAAGAATATAAAGGTAAAGAAGTGTAACAGGAGTTATTATGATAAAAATCAGTATCACTCCAATAACCATAAACAAGAAAGCCAAAACAATTGTTTTGGCTTTCTATACTTTAGGAATACGATTATTTTATTCCGTAATAATTGTCTCGGTGGTTTTATGCTTTCCTGAAACAAAAGTATATACGGCAGGAATTACAAACAGGGTAAGCACCAATGAGAACATAATACCGCCCACTACCACAATCCCCAATGGAATACGGCTGGTAGCCGCAGCACCTAAGCTTAAGGCAATAGGTAATGCACCTAGTGAGGTAGCCAGACTTGTCATCAATATCGGTCGTAACCTCTGTGCGGCAGCTTCTACAACAGCTTCACGTTTGGCAAATCCTAATTTTCGTTTCTGGTTGGCAAATTCAACAATCAGGATTCCGTTCTTGGTAACCAGTCCGATTAGCATGATCATACCAATTTCAGAGAAGATATTTAATGTTTGATCAAACACATACAAACTTAATAACGCACCCGCCAATGCCAGTGGTACCGTAATCATAATGATGAATGGATCTGTAAAACTTTCGAACTGTGCGGCCAATACCAGGTAAATCAGTATCAGTGCCAGCCCAAAAGCAAATACAATATTGGATGAGCTTTCTGAATAATCGCGTGATGGACCGTTCAATGAAGTTTGGTAAGATTCATCCAGTATTTTATCAGCAATAGACTGCATGGCAGTAATACCATCGCCAATGGTTTTACCTTCTGCCAGCGATGCAGAAATGGTAGCTGCCTTGTAACGGTTAAAGTGGTAAAGTGTTGCCGTATTGCTGCTTTCTTCCAAATGCACTACCGCATCCAGCGGAATATTTTCACCGGCATTGTTGCGTACATATATGTTTCGGATATCATTGGGGCTGTTACGCTTATCACGCTCCACCTGTGCAATTACAGCATACTGAAAACCATTCATGATAAAATAAGCCAATCGTCCGCCACTAAACGCCGCCTGTATGGCACCTACTACATCATTGGTTGATAAACCAAGGTCTTTCATTTTCATTCTGTCAACGGTAAGTTGCACCTCGGGTTTATTAAAACGCAGGTTTACATCTACGTTGGCAAACGTTTTGTCTTTACGCGCTTCTTCCAAAAACTTAGGAATGGTTTCTTTCAGTTTAGCCAAATCCTGATTCTGTAAAATAAATTGTACCGGCAGCGAACCGCGCGAACCCAATCCCACTGAAATGGTTTGTTCCTGTATAGCAAAAATTCTTGCTTCATTAAATCGTGCAAATTTCTTTTGCAGCTCATTGGCTATATCACTCTGGCTTCTTGTTCGCTGCGATGGTGGAACCAATGCCAATCTGGGTGAGGCAGAGTTGGCCGAACCACCCGGACCAAAGCCGGCAGGGGTACGTGCCTGCACAAAATCTCTTTCCGGAATAGAATCAATGAGGTAATTGGAAATATTATCATTGATCTTCTGCATGTAATTATAACTGGTTCCTTCTGCAGCAGTTACCGTAAAGCGTATGCTGCTCTTATCTTCCAATGGTGCAATTTCACTTTTTAAAGTGCCGAGTACCAGGTAAATAATTCCACCGCAAATCAATACAATCACCCAGGCAGTCCAACGTATTTTCATAAAGCGCTGTAACAAATTTTTATAGCCGCTCTCCATTCCGGTAAAGAAAGGTTCTGTTTTTTTATAGAACCAGCCTTCGTGTGCATTCTTGGTGTTGAGGTATACATTCAATACCGGCGTAATGGTTAAGGATACAAAGGCAGAGATCAATACTGCGGCAGCAAGGGTTACACCAAACTCGCGAAACAGTCTTCCTACAAATCCTTCCAGAAATATTACCGGCAGAAATACAACAGCCAGCGTGATTGAAGTAGAGATTACGGCAAAGAAAATTTCTTTACTGCCTTCCAGTGCCGCTTTGCGGATGGGCAGGCCTTCTTCCAGTTTTCGGAAAATATTTTCCGTTACCACAATTCCATCATCTACCACAAGTCCTGTTGCCAATACAATACCCAATAACGTAAGGATATTGATAGAGAAACCGGAAATGTACATGATAAAGAAAGTGGCCACCAGCGAAATAGGAATATCAATCAACGGCCGCAGTGCAATTAACCAGTTACGGAAGAAAAGAAAGATCACCAATACCACAAGGCTGAATGAGATGAGCAGGGTTTCTTTTACTTCTTCCAGTGATTTACGGATGTTAACGGTATTATCCAGAATCACCGTCATTTCAATATCCGATTTATTGGATTTGATGATCTGTGCCAATCGCTTATTAAATTCATCGGCTATCTGAATATTATTGGCACCGGGTTGCGGTACAATGGCAAGGCCCACGGCGTTCAATCCATTCACTTTCCAGGATTGTTCCAGTTGTTCGGGACCCAGTTCAATTTTAGCCACATCGCCCAGGCGGATAATCCCGGTTTCATCCTGGCGGATGATCAGGTTTTTAAAATCATCTTCCGATTTTAATCTGCCCAATGCACGAATGATGAGCTCGGTATTATTACCATAAATTTTCCCGGGAGGTAATTCTATATTCTCGGTATTAATTACCGTTCTGATATCGCTGAATGCCACATTGTGTGCACTCATTTTATCAGGGTTGAGCCAGATGCGCATCGCATATCTTTTCTGGCCAAATATGTTAACCGCACTTACATCTTTAATGGTTTGTAATTGCTGTTGCAAAACGTTTTCTGCATAATCACTCAGTTCCAGTAAGCTTTTACTATGGCTTTGTACGGCAAGTACCAGGATAAAATCACCTGTAGCATCTGCTTTCGAAACAATGGGTGGTGCATCAATATCCTGTGGAAGGCTTCTTTGTGCCTGCCCTACTTTATCACGCACATCACTGGCCGCAGATTCGAGGTCAATACCTAGGTTAAACTCAACCGTAATATTACTGTTGCCCAAAGAGCTGGAAGAAGAAATGGTGCGGATACCCGGAATACCATTGATCTGTTTTTCCAAAGGTTCGGTAATCTGGCTTTCAATGATATCAGAGTTAGCACCCGTATAACTGGTGTTGATGGAAATAATAGGAGGATCGATAGCGGGATAATCCCTCACGGCCAGAAAAGAAAAACCCACCACACCAAATAGAATGATGAGCAGGTTCATAACAGTTGCCAATACCGGCCGCTTCAACGATAGTTCAGAAATATTCATAGCTTCTGGCTGTTCTGTTTTGGAGAGATCATGAAATAAATAGAGCGGTATTAATTGGCCAGTTGTTCAAGTGTTTTTACACTCAGTACCTTCAACTGCGATTTTGGTCTTGCAAACAACAAACCGGTTACCACCACCGAATCACCCACAGAAATACCTTGTGTAATCTCAATGGTATTTGCCTGACGGCCCCCGGTTTCTACATTTACAAAAGTAGCTTTGCCGTTTTTTACCAGTACCAGCTGTTTATTTTTATCATCCGGAATAATAGCGTTGGTGGGTACCAAAATGCTCTGCTGCCCATTTTGTGCATCTATATACACTTTCACATACGCGCCGGCATTTACCTTGGCGTTCTCTAATATGGCACGCACTTTCAGGTTGCGGGTATTCAGGTTTACTTGTGGTTCTGTAGCCACAATCACCGCCTGCCGCAGGGTTTTGCTGGCAGCATCCAGTTGCACATTCACGGTTTTTCCTTTGCTGATAAGCTTGCTGTATTCTTCGGGCAGGGTAAAATCAATCTTGATCTTATCCATCTGCTGAATGGTTACAATAATACTGGCTGGGGTTAAATAAGAACCCGGACTCACCTGGCGCAGCCCAACCACACCACTAAACGGTGCTTTCACTACTGTTTTATCAATCAATGACTGTGTGTAGGCCATATCTGCTTTAAATCCGTTAACCGAATTCAGTGCTATATCGTAATCGGCCTGATTTACACCGCTGATGGCTAATAATTTGCGAAGACGTTCCTCTGTTTTCTGTGCCAGTTCTAACGCTACTTTGGTTTTGTTCAGTTGTGCCTGCAGGTCTGCATCGTTTATGCGTGCCACTACCGTGCCTTGTTGTATGCGTGCACCTTCAGGAACATTCAGGTAAGTAAGCCGTCCGCTTACTTCAGGATGCAGTTCCACATATTCGTTGGCTACTACTGTGCCATTGGCTTCCACACCGCTATTCACATTATGTTGCGAAGCTATTAATACATCTACCCCTACCGCCTGCGGGGCATTGTTGTTCTGTTTGGGGGCTTCCTGTTTGCTTTTACACGCAAACAATACAAATAAACTAAGGGATAGGATAGCAGAACGTTTCAAAGGCTAAGATTTAAGGGGCGATAAAGATAAAAACAATTTATATGCATCAGCAGTTTATCTATGAATGGTTAAGCTGCCAAAATAATTCGGTTGATTATGTGAAATGATCGGTTTGCAGTGTAAATTCAGTAGTAGAAATGCTTTTTATTACGATTGTTGATACCCATTTGCCCGCCATATGTACCAGCTTACACAAACCCATCCGCATAAAAGGGCTTTTATTACCGGAGCAGCATCCGGATTAGGCAAAGCTTTTGCCAATGAACTGGCTGCCGACGGCTGGCTAATTGGCATGGCCGATATTAATGTAAAAGAACTGGAAGCGGCAGCAGCAGATATCACAGAACGTGGCGGGTTTCCGCTGGTATACCCTTTGGATGTTTCGGATAAAGATCAATACAAAACCGTATCAGAAGCATTTTTATCAGAGGCAGGCGGTATTGACCTGCTGTTCAACAATGCCGGCGTGGGCGATGGCAGCCCTTTTGAAGAATATAGTCTTGAAAACTATGAGTGGATGGTAGGCATTAACCAGATGGGCGTTGTATATGGCTGTTACTATTTTATTCCTGCTATGAAAAAACAACGTTCGGGTCATATACTCAATACCGCCAGTGCAGCGGCCATTGGCTGTGCCCCAACCATGGGTGCGTATAATATGACCAAAGCTGCCGTAGTAGCCATCAGCGAAACATTGTATGGAGAATTGATGGATCATAACATACAGGTATCCTGCATTCAACCCACGTATTTTAAGACCAACGTAATTCAATATGCCCGTGGCGGTGCCATTGTTAAAAAAGCCACGCAGATGTTTATTGATAAATCCGGACTGGAAGCAGATACCGTGGCCAAAGAAATATTAACCAGGGCGGGTAACAAAGAGTTGTACATCATCCTTCCGAAAGATGCGCGTAAGATGTGGTTGTTTAAGCGGTTGGCTCCTACCTGGTTTAGAAAAAAAGTGAAAGAGCAGTTTTTATATGCCATGAGTAAGGCTATCAGGAAATCATCATAATAGAAAAATTAACCGCAAGGGCACGAAAACGCCAGGATACGCTAGGTATTCTTTGCGATACATCGCGCCATTGCGCCCTAGCGGTAAAGAAAAAAATATGACCCCCAACCAACTATTCAGTCTCGAAGGAAAAGTAGCCCTCATCACCGGTGCCAGTAAAGGCATCGGCGAAGCCATTGCCCGTTTATATGCAGCCAGTGGTGCCAAAGTAATCATCAACTCACGCAAGCAGGAAGACCTTGATGCTGTAGCCGCAAGCATACAATTGAACGGTGGCATTTGCACCGGTATTGCCGCTAACGCAGGAGAGATTGCAGGATGTAAGCATTTGGTAAATGAAACCGTGGCTTTGTATGGCGGTATTGATATTCTGGTAAACAATGCAGCAGCTAACCCGGTATACGGACCAGTAGTACAATGCGAAGAATGGGCTTTTGACAAGATCATGAATGTAAATGTGAAAGCCCCTTTTGAATTGGGAAAGCTCGTGCACCCCATTATGAAAGAAAGAGGCGGTGGCAGTGTGATCAATATCAGTTCTATCTCTGGTCTTACACCTGATCCCGGACTCGGCATATACTCTGTTTCCAAAGCCGCATTAAATATGCTTACCAAAGTAACCGCCAAAGAATGGGGAGCAGATGGAATACGGGTAAATGCGATTTGTCCGGGACTTATCAAAACCAAATTCTCGGAAGCCCTCTGGCAAAATGAAAAATGGATGAGCCATTTTGTAAAACAATTACCTATTGCACGAATGGGAACAGTAGAAGAAATTGCAGGCCTTGCCTTATTCCTTGCATCAAATGCATCAGGCTATTGCACCGGCACCTTGTTTACCGCCGATGGAGGCGTAACTATTTAAAACCATTTCCATACAAGAGAAAAAGATAACGACTCCTCTTTCTCTTTTTCTCTTACGCTCTTATTGAAAAAAACCTTACCATGGAATCCGTCTTCGCCACCGACCGCTTAAAAAATTTGTTACCCAGGGTTCACACATTTGTAGTAGAAGAATTATTACCCTTAGAAAAAGACCACACCACACGCCCCTTTAAACAAACCGAAAAAATACTGGCAGAAAAAAGAGAAAAAGTAAAAGCATTGGGATTATGGAACCTGCACCTGCCCAAAGAAGAGGGCGGACAAGGTTTAACACTCTGCGAATTTGCACAGGTAAGTGAGGTTTTATCATTGGTACCTTATTACGGGCAATACAGTTTTAATTGTCAACCACCCGATATTGGTAACACTGAACTCATCAGCAAGTTTGGCTCTGCTGCTATCAAAGAAACATTTTTACAACCCTTACTCGAAGGAAAGATCCGCAGTTGTTTTTCAATGACCGAGCCTGAGTTTGCGGGCTCTAACCCTACACGCCTTGCAACAAGGGCTGTTCGCGATGGAGATGCGTATGTGATCAATGGACATAAATGGTTTACCTCCTCTGCAGATGGTGCTGCATTTGCCATAGTAATGGCCGTAACCAACCCCGATGCCAAACCGCATGAGCGTGCCAGCATGATCATTGTGCCTACAGATACGCCGGGCTTTACACTGGTTCGTAACATTCCTGTTTTTGGCGAAGCAGGCGAGGGCTGGGCCAGTCATGCAGAGATCAATTATGTAAATTGCCGTGTACCGGTTACTAACTTAATTGGTGAAGAAGGCATGGGTTTTAAACTGGCGCAGGAACGTTTGGGGCCGGGCCGCATTCATCACTGCATGCGATGGATTGGTATTGCCGAAAAAGCATTTGACCTCATGTGCCGCAGAGCAGCCACACGTGAAATGGAAGAGGGCGTTATGCTTGGCGAAAAACAATTCATACAGGGATATATTGCAGAAAGCCGTGTAGAAATTGATGCTGCACGTTTACTGGTATTACGCACTGCTTACAACATTGATCAGGTAGGTGCCAAAGCCGTTCGCGATGAAATATCGGGTATTAAATTTTATGTGGCCAATATGGTACTAAAAGTATTGGACCGATCTATACAGGTACATGGTGGTATGGGACTAACCGATGAAACCATGCTGGCCAGTTTATACCAGCATGAACGTGGCGCCCGTATCTGGGATGGTGCGGATGAAGTGCATAAACAGCATTTAGCATTGAGTATTTTAAAAAAATATGGATTGGATACCAAAAAGAAAAGATAACCGTCATTTCGACGAATGAAGAATGAGTGAGGAGAAATCTCATGAAGTGAAAGTGGTTTCAATTGATGAGATTTCTCCTCGTTCCTCGTCGAAATGACGTGTAAAAAAATAAACAATGAATCCGGATAAACATACTGTTGCACTAAAAGAAGAGGAACAGATTAACCTCAACGTACTCAACGCCTATCTTCAAACATCTTCCTCCATTACTGAAGACATTGTATCCATCACCCGTTTTACCGGAGGATATTCCAACCTTACGTATCTGTTACAAACAGCAAACAAAGAATATGTATTACGCACACCACCACATGGGGCCAACATTAAATCGGCACATGATATGGGACGTGAGTTCAGGGTGCTGTCTTTACTAAAACCACATTATACAAAAGTTCCTGCACCCATTGTGTATTGCGAAGACAGTAATATTATAGGCACCTCTTTTTATGTGATGGAAAAAATTTCCGGAACCATACTTCGTGCGTACAACGCACCAAAAATGAATATTGCGCCTGAAACATTTTACAACCTATCGATTGTATTGATTGATAATCTCGCTGCGCTTCACTCATTGAACATTCAGACTACGCAACTGGAACAATTGGGTAAACCCGATGGATATGTACAACGCCAGGTAGACGGATGGATTAAAAGATATTACACGGCAGAAACAGATAAGCTACCTGCATTGGATGCTGTTGCACAATGGCTGCGGCAACACTTACCACCAACTCAATCGCCTGCTTTTTTACACAATGATTATAAGTACGATAATGTGGTTCTGAATGAAGATTTATCAGAAATAGTTGGTGTGCTGGATTGGGAAATGTCTACCGTAGGTGATCCACTCATGGACCTTGGTGCCACACTGGCCTATTGGTTTGAAAGCGGCGAGGGCGATGTATTTAAACAATATAATCTTACCTGGCTACCGGGTAATGCCACCAGAAAAGAATTGATTGACAGATATACTTCTCAAACCGGAAGAGATCTCTCCGGAATTGTTTTCTATTATGTGTTTGGCTTATTCAAAAACGCCGTGATTGCTCAACAGATTTATCACCGATGGAAACAAGGGCATAGCAAAGATGTACGTTTTGGTGCATTGTTACCCATGATACAATTGTTGGGAGAGAGAGCCGCAGCAGCCATTGAAAAAGAAGTGTAGAATGTCACTACCCAAACTCGTCATTTCGACGAATGAAGAATGAGTGAGAAGAAATCTCACAAAGTGAATCTGATTTCAATTGATGAGATTTCTCGCTCGTACCTCACTCGAAATGACGTTTTTTATTCTTCTCTTCTTCTTAGCGCGCCTCTTCTGTTTTTGGCAAGCTTGTATTGCTCAAAACTTTGTTGTATGTAATAGCCTAATTCCAGATCATTCAATAGCCTTACCACTTCTGCATCGGGGCGGTAGCGTACCATGAATGTATCCAGCTCGGGCGAGGTTAGTTTGGTAATCTTGCGAACAAATGGTTTGGTAAACCGGCTGCTAATGTATTTATCATCTTCCTGTTCCAGCAAACGTTTTTGCAGGCTCAAAATACTCCGGTTACGCTTTACTCGAAACATGTTGATGATCTCATCCAGATCAAATCCAACGGTTAGTCCGCCGGGATTATATCCGGGGCTATTGCTTAAGCGTAAGCCGGGTTTTTTAAAATCAAATATTTTGGCATAATCTTTCCGGTTCTGCAGCGAATCAAATTTATAGTAGCTGTTGCGCACTTTTACATCCGGCAGTTCAAAAGCGCGAACATGAATCATTACATTAAAATTGTCTGTATTAGAAATGGTATCCACCGGATATTTCATGGTAGCTTTTCCTATCATAGAAAACCAGATAGAATCTTTTACGGGAACACTGATGGTATAGCGTCCCAACGAATCGGTTACCGCACCACGCCCCGAAGTACTGATCACACCCACTGCTTCCAATGGCCTGCGAGCAGAAATATCGTACACCGTTCCACTAATCGTTACAAAACGTTGCGCATTCAGTTTTGGTAGCAGACATACAGAAAACAGAACCAATAGTACCGGAGCAATGGGTAACCTTTTTCTCAAATCCATGATTTAGGTTGTAATATTAAAGCAGCCATGGCAGAGTACAAGGGATGTGTGTCGAATTAACGATGCTTTTGCAGAATTGGCAGATGGTCCATAGACCATAGTCCATGGACCATGGTCTATGGACTATTCAACTCGCTACTAAAACTTCGTATCAATAATATACGGCAACATGGTACGCCAGGTGGGCCAGTCGTGGGTTATGTCTGCACCCCATACATCCAGATCGTACCAGATGCCTTTGTTGTACAACACGCCCGCAAAACGTTTGGAGGCTTCGGGGTCTTCATAAGAACCACTGCCGGTATAAATATGGATATGATGGCTGGCCCTGATTTTTTCGAGGTACCAGTGATCGGTCAAATTGGGGAGATAATGTTCGGGACTATTATAATACACCTGATCATCAAAAAAGCCCTTGGTATATTCTGTCAAATCATACACACCACTCATACTGATAGCGCCATTGATCATATCGGGTCTTTTCAGAAAAAGATTCATCGCATGCAAGGCACCGAACGAAGCACCGCAGGTATACACCATGGTATCCTGACTGGTGGCATTGCGAATAAAGGGTAACACTTCATTAAACACATATTCATTAAACTGGTTATGACGGATGGCTTTGTGTTCGGGCACCATCTCATTATTCATCCAGCTTTCTTTGTTCATACTGTCTATGCTGAACACACGCAATTTTCCGGCATTGATATAAGGTGCCAACGCATCTATCAGTTGAAACCGTTCATACTCTAAGTAATCAGCAGCAGCGGTGGGTATCAATAACAAGGCAAAACCATAATGGCCATAGGATGCAATGGGCATTTCTCTATTCAGGGATGGGCTGTGCCAGGAAGTAAGTTCACGGTTCATGGGAAGTTTTTTTTAGTCCATGGACCATGGTCGATGGACTATTCATATCAATCATCAATACAATTCTTCTTAATCTCCTTCCACAGATCACGATAACATTGTGCTGCGTAACTGCTGGCAGCAAAAGTTTCCAGCGGAGATTCGTTGATGCCCATTTTTTCTACATCACTCAGGTAGGGGATATAACTTTTCAGGAAATATTTATCCTTATAAAAACTGTTAATTACCTCATGATGCAGGTTTTTTCTGTGATCCACCATGCTGAAGAAGCATTTCAACTTGGACGCATCCAGTTCATTTTCTTTAAAATACGCAGCCACCGTTTCGTATGAGCGTATGGATAAAGTGGTGGGGATATTGGGCATCAGTATCCAGTCTGAACCGAAAAAAATGGCATCGTGTAAAATAGAAATGCCGGGCGGGCAATCCAGTATTACGATATCGTACTCTTTTTTCAGTCCGGCCAGTAACGAGGAAATCTTTTTCTTAGACTGTTTCATTTCGCTCAGCAATACATCTGCATGGCGGGCAGAAAGATCGGCGGGAATGATGTCGAGGTTTTCGTAGGCGGAATTTTGTACCGCATCCAGCAAATCCATCTCGCTGTTCAGCAATTTGCGCGATTCGTTTTTGGTGGAGGCAACGGCACCCAGATAAAAGGAAGAGGAGCCTTGCGGGTCCATATCCCATATCAATGTTTTATAGCCTTCTTTGGCAGCTAAATACGCCAGGTTTATGGTGGCAGCAGTTTTGCCTACACCACCTTTCAGGTTGTAAAGTGCTAATGTGACCATCCTCTAATATACGGTTTTCCTTAATTATACAAAGGTTTGCAAAAAAACGTTAGCTACGTCATTTCGATGAGCGAGGAAAGAGCAAAGAGAAATCTGCTAATCGTTTAGCAGATTTCTCACCCTCATTCTTCGGGTTCGAAATGACGTTTTCCTTAATTATACAAAGGTTTGGGACATTTTTGAAATACCGGCTTTGCGTGCAATTTTTCTCGGAAAGGCGCAAAGGCGCGGTTTGTATCGTTAGTAGTGAATCAGATCAACCACCCCAAAACCAAGCAACCCAATACAATAAAAGGCGCGGGTATTTTATGGCTATTTAAGAGCAAAAAAGTAGCGATTACAATCAGCAAATCCCACACACCAATCATTTCTTCATGTATAAGGGAGCTTAAAAAGGTATCCTTAATCAGGTAACAGGTGGCACCTGCCATAATACCCACTACCACAGCATTTATACCTTCCAGCGAGCGGTAAATGGCGGCGTATTTTTTCAGGTTATGCCATACCGGAAAAAAGAACAGTACCAATAAAGCACTGGGCAGAAAAATAGCTACCGACCCGATGATGCATCCCAATAATTGCATGGCGGGTCCCTGGTCACGCATCACCATCCCTCCGGTAAAAGCCCCAATAGAAAACACCGGCCCCGGTATGGCACGTACCATACCCGAACCCGTTAAAAAATCTTCCCGGCTCATGCGCAAAACTTCCCTTTTGGTTTCCAGTACCCGTTTGGTTTCGGGGCGGGTTACATATTGCTCGTACATCAGCGGTATCAGCACATCGCCACCGCCAAAAACAAGGCTGCCAAAACGGTAGGCATTCTCAAATAGGTTCACAGATTTTCTGTTTTCCCAGTTATTTCTGCTGGCCGTTTCTGACAAATAACCTGCCAATCCGAACAGGGCAAAAAAGATTAAAATATTGCCCCATTTGATTTTTTTGGGAGGTACTTCTTTTTGCGGGATACGCCTGCTACTAAAATTGGTGGCAATACCTGCTGCCACAATCAATACCGGAAAAACCCAGGGCGATTTAAATAAGAGAAAAGTGGCCACCGTGGCCACCACCATAATCACACGGGTGATGGTATTGTGTACCGCCACCCCAAATATGCGAAAAGTAGAATACGCAATAAAACCAATGGCCATGGGGCGTACAAATTTGAATACACCCACTTTCAAACCCATATCTGCAAAATAATCCAGCAGAAAAGAGATGGCTCCCATTAATGTACAGGCCGGTAAGATCCAGATTAATAAAGTGAGTATAGCAAGTGGAATACCCCCGCGCTTATACCCAATCAGCGTTAAGGTTTGTGTAGAGGATGCACCCGGTAATAACTGACAAAAACCATTATACTCCATTAGTTCCTGTTCCGTTACATCGCGCCGCTGCTGTACAAAGGTTTTTAGCATCATACCCATATGTCCCTGTGGACCACCAAAAGCAGTGATGCTGTGCCAGAACACAGCCCGTAAAAATGGCATATGGCGCGTTAAAACCATCGGGGTGTTTGGTTTTGGCTGGAAATTAATAAAAATTGAAGCGATTCACGAAACTAATCAGCGGATGTTTCTTAGAACAGAAACCATAGATGATTACCATATTTTGTAACTCCCTGTTCTTCTACTATGATCAGTTCAGTAATTCATCAATACGCTTGAAGCGATATCCCTCTTTTTTTAAATATCCAATCAACTCATCTAAGCGGTTGTACAATTTATCTTTTCTGCGCGGGTCGGTGCCGGCATGTATCAATAAAATCACACCGTTCAAAGCACCCTTCTTTGTTTCATTGTATTGTTTAATGGATGTTATAATGGCATCACTGCTTTTATATGAGGTTCCCATTTCGGGCCAGGTATAATCGGCATTGCTGGTGGTGCCAGGTGTAAAGCTGAAAAGTTTTACACCTTCATACCCAAACCAGTTGGCTACCTCTGCATTCCACCATTCATATGGAGGTATATATAATTTAATAGCATTAGGTTGTTTAATGCCTAACTGCGTCATCGCACGGGTATTTGCATAATAATCTCTTACTAGTGAGTCGCGGGTTACCAGGGTGCTGTCGCGTTTGGTCCAATCGCAATACAACAAATGCTGGTCTGAATGCGGCCCCAATAAATGTTTTTGCTGATAGAGTTTTTTTATAGCAGGTTGAAATTGTTTATTCCGATAAAACCTTCCTGTAAAAAAGAAAGATGCTTTTATGTTTTGCTTTTGCAATGTGTTGGTAATGGTTGTAAGTCCATCACCAAATTCATCTCCCGTAAACACAAGCGTGATGTTTTTTTCAGTATCCATACCTCGTATGATAGCCTTTTCATACATAGGATACCCCGTTGGAAAAGGAGGAAACGCCCGCCATGATACTTTTGCTCTTGTATTAAAATCATTTTCTTTCGCTGCTAATAAATAGATCAAAGAAGCGGTTCCATCCATCGTGGGTTCATTGGTACTGTAATCGCCATAATCATCATGGTATACGGCAAGATCACTTTGAAAAGCGGCGTATTCATCTGCCTCATTCAGTTGTATCCCAATCAAACTTTTATAAATGGATGTGTACACAGGGCCATCTACCAAACCTCCATCAATGGGATAATTTTTTAAGTGTGTAAAAGCAGAGTGCGGATCAACGGGTGTATCGCCGTTGGCGGGTAAACCATATACCATGCTCGTTCCCCAGGGATTACAGCCAAACAACCAATCAATATTAGCCTGTTCCAGTTCAGTAAATTGGTTGTCGCCCGTTAACTGCGCATACCAGTAACACTGCATGGCAAAAGAAACGGTGAGGTTATTACTACACCAGATAAAAGGCACACCCCGGTAAAACGCATTGGCTTTTGCTTTGTTCCATACTTTTTCAATTCCGTTTTTGTAATACTCCTGTAAAGAATCAGCCATCGTATCAAATCCTTCAACACTTTTTAGCAGTCTTGTCATTTGGTTATGGCCAAGGTTTACAAAGGGATACCATTGGTAATGATGGGCTGTATCCATTCCTAACCAGGGTGTAACGGGTTCCTGCTTAGCAAAGGCAAAACCTTTCTGAATCAAATCGGTTTTTCGATAATCTCTGCCGTATTTGTATTGGTAATATTCCAGCTCGGCAGAGGCCAGCTCCATATCATCTGTCCAATTTCCTTCTGCATATATATAGGGCGAACGTACCGATACTGTTTGTGCTACACCCGGCATGGAGAGTCCAAATGCATACGCAGCTTTTGCCTTGGTAAGTAAGGTTGTTGAGTAAGCATAATCCAGCGGAGCGTATACGCCTGCGCCAACAGCAAATGCACTGGCAAATTTTCCGGCGGTTGATGCGCCGCCGGTAGTGGCATTCATAAATTTTCCGCGTTGCTGTGGTTGTCCATTGATGAAGTACACCGGCCGTTCAAATCCTTTACCGTAATAAGGATCTTCTTTCGGAATACGCATACTCATATGATCGCGGTCATCGCCCAATTGGTTAAACAACCAATCATCTTTCGGATTCATTTTCAGCAACCAATCCAATCCCCATTTGGCTTCGTCCAATACATCGGGTGTACCGTTCTTTCCATCCAGGCCATTTGCCTGTTTCTTATCAGTAAACACCGAAGGAAAATCGCGGTAAGCCGAAAGCAAATGCCATGTAGCATTGGCCGAAGTTGTGGTGTATTGTAAATAATCACTCGCATCGTGCCAGCCACCACTAACATTAATATGCGTGCTATCTGGCATTGGTCCATACATGGTATACCCATCATGTGTATGGCAACTGTCTTTTAAAAAAGGATTGAAGCCGCTACGTTGCTGGCGCATATACCGCAAACAAAAATCGGCGGTGCCTTTGTATACGTCATCATTAATAACAAACACCGGAGATTGTATGTTGCCTGTTCGAAGAAAATAAGAACCCTGTTTGGTATATGCTGAAAAATTCAGGCGATAGGTTTCAACAAAAGGACCGTAGCTACCAAATGCTTTTCCGGCTGCATGGGTATACACTGTTTTACCGTTAGTGGCATCTACCAAATCAAAATTTTCTATCCCTTTGTTTTGTTTACTGCCCCAAACCGCCACTTTGCTTCCTTTTGCAGGATAGCCCAGTTGGTTAATGCGTATACAGGTAGGCTCTTGCGCCAGAACGCATGTATTTAAGAGAACAACCATCAACAGCAAATAATTTTTTTTCATACCGGTATCATTGGTTACTAAAGATACTTACCGCACCTTGTTTCCGCCTCCTGTTTTTAAGCTATTTTCGCCTCCTAATATTGTTTGCTTTATGAAACTGGTTTCTTACCTCAATGATGGCCGCGACCAATTGGCTTTTTTAGTAGATGGCCTTGTGTATGATTGCGATCTGTTGCATCCCGACCTACCCAATAGCATGAATATGTTTTTGCACTATTGGGATGATATGTTTCCCATTGCGCAAAAAGTAGATGCTGCTATCAAATCCGGAAAAATCAGTAATGAGCAGGGTATTCCGCTGGAAGATCTTGCGTTATTGGCGCCTGTTCCTTTTCCTACTTCCTGCCGCGATGGGTATGCTTTTCGCCAGCATGTGGCAGCGGCACGCCGCAACCGAAAAGTGGATATGATTGCAGAGTTTGACCAGTACCCCATTTTTTATTTTACCAATCACCACAGTATACAAGGGCCAGGCGAGATCAAATGCATGCCCGATCATTTTGAAAAACTGGATTTTGAACTCGAAGCCGCTATTGTAATCTGTAAACAGGGAAGAAACATACCGGCAGAAGAAGCCGATCAATATATTGGTGGACTGATGATCATGAACGATATGAGTGCACGCCGTTTGCAGATGGAAGAAATGTTATTGAACCTTGGCCCCGCTAAAGGAAAAGATTTTTCTACGGTGATAGGTCCTTGTTTGGTTACACTGGATGAACTCACTGCATTCGAAATTCCCTGTAAGGAAGGACATACCGGTAAAAACTGGAACCTACCCATGAAGTGCTGGGTAAATGGGATACAGGTAAGCAATGGCAATGTGGGCGATATGGATTGGACCTTTGCCGAAATCGTTGAGCGATGTGCCTATGGTACCGATATTCATCCCGGTGATGTAATTGGCAGCGGCACCGTGGGCACCGGTTGTTTTCTGGAATTAAATGGAACCGGTAAACTTACTGATCCTTCGTATACCGAACAATGGTTACAGGCGGGGGATACCGTAGAAATGGAAATAGAAGGGATTGGAAAACTGAGTAATACCATTGTTGCGGAAGAGAGTTCCTTTTCCATTTTAGCGAGGAAGAAACAGTGATTTTTGTTTGGTTGCTGCGTATAAATACGCTAGTACATTTTGTATGTCTTAGTTAGCTTAGCAGTTTTTATACGTAACTCTTCCAACCGCGGAGAAGGGAGTTACAAGAGTTAAACGCAGAGTATGACTAAAGAAAAGCTAAACAGTTTGGGTGGGATTATTTTAGATGCCTCTATTACTGTTCATCGGGAATTAGGACCTGGGTTACTTGAATCTGCATATGAATTTGCTCTTGCCAGAGAACTCTCACTGAGAAACATTTATATCCGATCCCAAGTGCCTATAGAACTTACCTATAAAGGTATTGCATTAGGTAAGGCCTATGTAATGGACATTTTAGTCGAGGAAGAAATCATAATTGAAATAAAGTCTGCTGAAGTAATGAATCCGATATTTGAATCTCAATTAATCACCTATTTAAAGCTGTCTGATAAAAAACTTGGGTATCTTATTAATTTTAACGTAACACTGCTAAAGGATGGGTTTAGAAGATTAGTTTATCGTTTCTAAATAACTCTGCGAAACCTCTGCTTCTCTCGTTCTCTGCGGTTGGAAAATATATGCAAATAGACTTCTCAAAAATATCAACAACAGAAAAACAGCAATGGCTAAATCATGCCATTGCACCGAGGCCCATTTGTTTTGCCAGCACCATCGATGCAACGGGTAATGTAAACCTGAGCCCGTTCAGTTTTTTTAATCTCTTCAGTTCGCAACCTCCCATTGTTATTTTCTCACCTGCAAGGAGGGTAAGAGACAATACCACCAAACACACTTTACAAAACGTTCAGGAAGTAGCTGAGTGTGTTATCAATATAGTAGATTATGCCATGGTACAACAGGCCAGCCTTGCCAGTTGTGAATTTCCGAAAAGTGTGGATGAGTTTGTGAAAGCAGGTTTTACCAAGGAAGCTGCAACTATGGTTACTCCACCCATGGTGAAAGAAGCAAAAATAAAACTGGAATGTAAAGTGAACGAAGTAAAAAGTTTAGGCGAAGAAGGCGGCGCCGGACAACTGGTTATTGCTGAAGTATTGTGCATGCATGTGGATGAAAGTATTTTAGGTGATGACGGAAAAATAGATCAAAGAAAAATACAATTGGTAGCCAGACTGGGCGGCGA
Organism: Chitinophaga pinensis; assembly: GCA_943372845.1. Lineage (GTDB taxonomy): Bacteria > Bacteroidota > Bacteroidia > Chitinophagales > Chitinophagaceae > Sediminibacterium > Sediminibacterium pinensis_K. Next base: position 22,500 of record CALSAD010000003.1, read on the forward strand.
TTGGTATTGTAAAGTTGATGAGAGCAATCTGTTTCAGGTGCCGAAACCCAACACACAATTGGGTATTGGAGTAGATAGTTTGCCAGCAGGCATTCGTAACAGCCATATCTTAACCGGTAACCATTTGGGTATGTTGGGTAATGTACATGATGTACCTGAGATCAATCCTGCATTTGAGGATAGCAGATTGAAAAATATCATTCAGTATTACTCCATCAGCCCGGTTGAAATGGAAAAAGAACTACATCTCTATGCAGCTGAATTATTAAATGAAGGAAAAATAGCCGAAGCGTGGCAAATACTGCTTTCAGGAGAAAATAATTAAAACATAGCCAGCAGATCTTCTTCGGTAAGCAACCCATCATTGAAAGAAGAACTTGCTTTTTGCAAAGCCCTTCCTTTCTCTACAGCTAATTGTACAATTTGATACGTACTGTGTGATAACTGTAAGGAAAGAATAGATTGTGTTTGTAACCAATGTTCCACCTTTGCAGCAAAGTCTGTCGTTATTTTATCTATCACTACCACGTTGAATTCTTTCAAAGCTGCTGCATTGCACAATTGCTCATACTGACCACGGATAGGTAATACCAATATTTTTTTTCCGAGATACAAAGCTTCTGCCGGTGTTTCGAAACCTGCACCTGTAATTACACCCAGTGAGTCTATGAGACTTTGTGTAAAGCCTTCATTACTGATAGGAAACAATGTTACATTGCCCACCACAACCCGTTGTGATACTTTTTTAGAGAATACTTCAAACCGCACATCTTTTACTTTTGTAAGTGCTTGCAACACCACTTCATCACTATAATGCGAAAGGTATACGGTTACATGTGCCTGATTAGTTGGCGTAGCGTTAATGATCTCCTGTTTAATTACAGGCGAGTAAATAAAATCGGCATATTGTTTAAAATGTAAGCCTACATAATTGGTAGCGGTGGCATATTGCTTTAAAATTAATTCACCTGCCAAGTCTTTTTTTCTACTTCTGGGTGTAGCATCGCTTCTAAAACTTGCCTGGTGACCAAAGCCAACACTGGATACTTTTTTTAAGTTACAAGCCAATGAAGTAATGCATTCAAAATCATTCAGTACCACATCATATTTTTCAACAGGTAATTCCTTGGCTTCTTTCCAAATACGTTTCAGGTTAAACTCTTTCCACATACGCAGGTAATCGAGTCCGCCAGTGTTGCCATAAAATAAACTCACGCCATTACTTCTGTATTTAACCGGCAAATTAGGTTGCAGGTGACTATTACTTCCACTTAAAAAAACATCCACCTCACCATACTGTTTCAGGTAGGGCATTAGCTCCATGGCGCGGCTGATATGGCCATTACCTGTTGCCTGAACTGCGTATAATATTTTCATATCGGTAGGGCTAATGAGTGAAGAAATAAAGCGATCTCATCGGTAACCACATTCAACTCTGGCAATTTTCTTTCCATGGTAACCACCGGAGTGGTTGCAGAAGCAAATTGTTTTTCATCGTACTGATAAATGGTCCAGTCGTTTTGGTGGTATTCCAATGCGGTTAAATTTTCTATCCAGTCTCCACTATTCAGGTACATCACTTTTCCATCCTTGGTAACCACTTCTCTTTTTTGCGGTTGATGAATGTGTCCGCAAATCACATAGTCATATTTTTTTTCAATGGCCAGTTCAGCAGCGGTCTGTTCAAAATCGCCGATCCATGCAACGGCTTTCTTCACACTGTTCTTTACTTTTTTACTAAAGCTCATTTTCTCTCTCCCCATTGCTTTCAAACACAGGTTGATGAAGCTATTGATATGAATCAGCAGATCATAACCATGTCCACCAAGTTTTGCCAAAAGCTTTGCGCTTCCTTTGGTAGTGGCATCAAACACATCACCATGAAAGATCCATGTCATTTTACCATTAATCTCCATCACCACTTTATCGGTCAATTGAAAATTGCCCATTTCAATATCGCTGTAGCGGCGCAGGGCTTCATCGTGGTTACCGGTAATATAAATTACGCGGGTGCCTTTGCTAAGCAGGTTCATAATTTCTTTGAACACCTGCATATGCGCCACCGGAAAATATCTTTTATTGAATTGCCAGATATCAATAATGTCGCCATTCAAAACCAATATCTGTGGACGGATACTTTTCAGGTAATTAATAATCTCTGTAGCATGGCAGCCATAGGTGCCCAGGTGCAGGTCACTCATTACAACAACATCAAGCTCGCGTCTTTCCATACAAGGGGTTTAGCAAAACTCCTTCAGGCGTATGATGCGAATGTTACAGCTGTGTTATGTGAATATGATTTGTGTGTGAAGAAATTGTTACGGCGTAAAACGTGAGTAAAGAATAACCGCGAAGACACAAGGGCGCGATGATTCGCTAAGTAAAGCCAGTTAAGATACCTAGCGCACCTTTGCGGCCTTGCGTCTTAGCGGTAAAAGTATTGCAACATGAGGTATTGTCGAATTTTACAGATCTCCCAGCTGTGGCCTCATAATGATATCTTCAATCACAGCCATCGGTGAAAGTTGAGAAGCTGCAAAGATCATTTTGGCAATATCATCTGCCTGCATAATGCGCTTGGGATCAACTTCAAAACCATCCCAGCTGGCACTCATGGTGGCACCTGGACAAACAGCGGTTACCTTAATACCATGCGGTTTCATTTCTTCGCGCAGGTTTTTAGTTAATCCGAGTAAGGCAAATTTACTAATGCTATAGCTGCCACCATTTGGATAAGCATTCAGCGAGGCAATGGAACAGATATTGAATATGTGACCTTTTTTGGCTTCCATCATAGCGGGCAATAAGCAACGGGTAAGGTGATAGGCACTATACAAATTTACTTCCATCATCTGTTCCAGTAAACCTTCTGCTTCATTGTATATACTACCTGGCAAAAATTGTCCCGCATTATTAATAATGATATCCGGTACTCCGAATTTCAGACTCCAGGCTCCAAAAGCAAACACTTGCTCTTTCACAGCCATATCAACCGGCATTGCCTTAACGGTACACTGCGGGTAGCTGGTTTGCAGTTCTGCCATGGTATCATACAAAACTTTTTCTCCCCTGCTTCCCAGCAATAAGGTATCACCTGCTGCTGCAAACTGTTGGGCAATGGCTTTACCAATTCCTTTAGAAGCGCCTGTAATCACTATGTTCATAAGTACGGGGTTTGAAGTACGAAGTACGAACATTTTTACTTAGCAAATTCGTACTTCATAGTTTGTACTTCGTACTTTGCATCATGAAGTACCGTCATCTATTTTTTGATCTCGATCATACATTGTGGGATTTTGAAACCAATGCCAAACAGACTATGGCAGACCTGTATGAAAGCAATGATCTTTCTGCCAAAGGGGTTCCGGATTTTGATCTTTTTTTTGAACGGTACAGTTACCACAACGAACGTTTATGGGATCGCTATACCAAAGGTTTTATTAAACAGGACGAACTGCGCTGGAAAAGAATGTGGCTTGCCCTGCTGGATTTTAAACTGGCTGATGAACCGCTTTCACGAAACTTATCGCTCCAGTTTCTGGAAAAATTACCCACTAAAAACACATTGTTTCCTTACACCATTGATATATTGGACTACCTGAAACAAAAAGGGTATCGCATGCACCTTGTAACCAATGGATTTGAAAAAGTACAACACCATAAAATACAATTGTCTGGATTACACCCGTATTTTGATCATGTGATTACTTCAGAAGCCAGTAACAGCCTGAAACCACACCGCGAAATATTTGACTATGCTTTTGCAAAAGCAGGAACTGTTGCTACAGAAAGTATCATGATTGGCGATAACCAGGATGCGGATATAAAAGGCGGTATGAATGCAGGTATGGATACTGTTTTTGTAAACCACCTGAACGTGGCACCACATGTAACCCCAACCTATGTCGTGTATCATTTAAAGGAGCTGGAGAATATTTTGTAAGAATGTGTTAGCTGCAGATTCACAGATTGTATCGAATAAAAATCTGCGAATCTGCGGCTAACCCTTCTCCATGCAAATAAAAAACCCCGCAATCTGCAGGGCTCTTTATAAATTTCCTAAGAAAGATTACGCTTTTTTAGTAGTTGCTTTTGTAGTAGTCTTTGCTGTTGTTTTTGTTTCTTTCTTCATGTCTTTACACTCTGTCTTGTCTTTGCAGCAATCTTTTGCTTTGGCACATTTTTTACCATCACCATCATGTGCAAATGCCATACCTGTTACCAGAAAAGCAGCTGTAGCTAATAAAAATACTTTTTTCATATTTGGCTTTTTATGTGTTTGTAGTAAACTAAAAGTAAGAAAAATCTTTTTACCGCTTCTTTTTCAATTGTTAAAATATGCTTTTACCAGCTGGCAAGTACGGTTACACCACCTTTTACCACCTGGTTCAACGCTACATTTACTTTTGCATGTAATGGCAACAATATATCTACCCGGCTGCCGAATTTAATAAAACCATACTCATCGCCCTGCTTAACCTGTTGGCCTACAGCGGTATAATTACAGATTCGTTTGGCCAGTGCGCCGGCAATTTGTTTATATAAGATCTCGCCATGGCTGTTGCGGGTAACCACACTCCAGCGTTCATTTTCCGTGGACGATTTGGGATGCCATGCCACCAGGTATTTACCCTTATGGTACTGGTTGTAAATTACTTCACCGTTCATGGGATTGCGGTTCACGTGCACATTGGCCGGACTCATAAAAATGCTTACCTGTATGCGCTTGTCTTTAAAATATTCTACTTCAGTTACTTCTTCAATTACCACCACTTTGCCATCTGCAGGGCAAATGATCTGGTTATCGTTGATGGTTAATATGCGATTGGGGATGCGGAAAAAAGAAATGATAAAAAGAAATAGAAACAGGGTTACCACAAACAACACCATAGCCAGCCAGGGCAGTGATTCGCTTAGAAAAGTAAAAGAAGTCAGGTTAAACAACCCGAATAACAGGGCGGTAATGGCAATGGTTTTGTATCCTTCTCTGTGAATGGTCATCTGAAATAATTGAAAGGCAAATGTAAAACGGAATATTGAGAATGTAAGGCTTTATGCAAGGCAGCTTTCTTATAAAAAGCGACCTATTTAATGGCTTGGGGTTGCAATATACTGACCCCTCTGCGAAATCCTCTCCGTTCTCCACGCCTCTGCGGTGATGAACTCTTTTTCACCGCAGAGGCGCGGAGATGGAAGAGGTTTCGCAGAGTAAATAAGCGTTTAGCGGAAAATTGTTGCCATGTCACGTGCTTTTAATAGCATACATAAATAACTACCCATACCGCAATAGTAGCTACAAGCAAAGAATCGAAACGGTCCAGAAACCCACCATGACCGGGCATGATCTGTCCGCTGTCTTTTACCCCGGCCAGTCTTTTCAGTTTGCTTTCAAACAGATCGCCCAAGGTTCCTGTAATGGCAGCTGTTACTGAAATAATCAACAAGGCCTTTGTTGAAAAGCCGAGTGCATAATATCCAATGCCTGTAACAATAAGTACCGCGAGAATAGCCCCCGCTATAGTGCCTTCCCATGTTTTTTTAGGAGAGATGGGCGACAAGGGTGTTTTACCTATGAAAGACCCGGTAATATACGCCATAGTATCATTGATCCAGATAGAAGCAATAAGCAATACGGGTACCATCCATGCATAGCTGTTTACTACTGCTCCGTTTAAGTTGCCATAAAGGCGCATCATCAACCCCCAGCTTACAGAAATATACACCAACCCCAGTGCAGAATGTGCCCATAAACGGGGATTGAGTTTTTTGGCAAGCAGTAATTCGCTCAAAACAAATGCAATCATCCCCACCCAAAATAAACTCCAGCCAATAATGGCGAGTGAAATGGATCCAAAATGAAAACCGGCATCGGTATTCCAAAGCATCACACCAAAACCGATGAGCATAATGCCATACCGGTGTAGCGGGCTAATGGTTTTGTATTCGGGATCAATCAACCCAACCAACTTCTGGTATTCTATCCAGCATCCAAAATGAATAATGGAAAACAGCACCAGAAAACTCCAGCTATTCCACAACAAACCTGCTAGCATAACCGCCACAAAGATTACAGCGGTTATAGCACGTGTTTTAAATGTTTGCAGGTTAAAAGCCATGGTGAGGTACGATTTTTGAAGTACGAAGTACGAATGTATAGAGCAGATAACCAAATACACAGCCTCTTCCTCTTGCGCCTTTGCGGCTTTGCAAGAATATCTCACGCAAAGGCGCTAAGGACACAAAGACGGATATGCCCTCTTCTTAGCAAACCCTTGCGCCCTCCTACCTTAGCGGTTAATTGATTAATAGATCCAACTTCCGGTATTTGTTTGTATTGCATCCAACCGGTAGTGTCTACTGGAATGTTGTAGCTTTAACGCCCTTGATGCACGAAAGAATGAAGCAAAAAAGTACCCTCACACTGAAAGCATTTTTTGATGAGAAGGTATTGCAATACAATCAACCCGGTTTTATAAAAGATGATCCTGTTTGCATTCCTCATTTATTTACAAAGAAAGCCGATATTGAAATTGCCGGTTTGTTTGCGGCGGTATTTGCCTGGGGTAACCGAACCACCATCATCAACAAATCAAAAGAACTGATGCAGTTGATGGATATGGCACCGCATGATTTTTGTCTGCATCATATGGATAAAGACCTGCAAAAGCTAACCGATTTCAAACACCGAACTTTTAATGCAACCGATCTCCTATACTTTATTGCATTCCTGAAAGATCATTACACAAAACACAATAGCCTCGAAGAAGCCTTTCTCCCTTTTAAAAAAATGGGTGGTATTGAACAAGCTCTTACACATTTTCACAACTATTTTTTTTCGCTCGAGCATGTTCCCAACAGAACCCGAAAACATATTGCCACTCCTTACAAAGGCTCTACCTGTAAAAGATTGAACATGTATTTGCGATGGATGGTTCGCAGAGACAAACAAGGTGTTGATTTTGGGATCTGGAAAAAAATATCGCCGGCAGAACTCATTTGTCCCATAGACCTGCACGTGGCACGTGTAGCCAAACGTTTTGGTTTGCTGCACCGCAAACAAATAGATTGGCAGGCAGCGGTTGAACTTACTACCTATCTGAGAACCCTTGACCCAAAAGATCCTGTTAAATATGATTTTGCTTTGTTTGGATTGGGTGTGATGGAGAAATACCAGTGATGCTTAGCTACACAGTAAAGGAGAATGAAAAATGCCCGCACCCTCGCTGGTATCAGCCTGTTTTTTCTCATTACTTTCAGTTGTATTGAAGAAAAAAAACAGCGTTGCTATGGCAAGCAATACAAGTGCTGCCAGCAAAGAATGAACGGGCTTTATAGAGAATGATGCCATGTGTGTAGTAGTTACCAATAACAGTAAGAGTCTGTTCTTTCCAAAAGGTTGGAACAGAATCAGTAGTTTATTCTCCCTCTTCCAGCTGAAACAGTTCTTCTACGGAAACTTCGAACAGCCTCGCCATTTTAAGGGCAAGTGCAGTAGAAGGAACATATTTACCCGCCTCCATGGTATTAATGGTTTGACGGCTTACACTGATCTTTCTGGCCAGATCATCCTGGGTAAGGTTATGTATGGCACGCTGTATTTTGATCTTGTTTTTCATGCGTCTGCTTTATTGTGCTGAAACAATACATATCGAAACCGGATGATGAAGAAGAAAAGTATGGTAAACATATTTATCGTCATCACAGTAAAGAAAACACCCCCGTATAAAGAAAGGATACAGATAACGAGTACCACATAATTTACAATAACCGCCCACTGCAGCGAAGCCAACCGAAAAAACTGAATCGCTTCATCTTCAACTTTTTCTTTGGAAAAAGCAATCAGTACCAGACTTACAATAATACCTACTGCAGCTACCTCATCTGTAAAATTGCTATTGGTACTAAAATCAATACCGTCTTTACTATTGGCATGATACGTGAGCCAGGGTAGGGTATAATCCCAACCCATATGGGCAATGCCCAACGCCAAAAAAGGAACCAGTGCCAGTATGCCTATCCGCTGGCATACATGTGGAAGTAAGGGTAATTTTTTCATGATCTTGTTTTTAATGACAAGACAAACGTAAAGATAATTATTCTTTTTGTCAAATTATTTTTACATTTTGTAATAAATATTTAACATTTACACGGTTTTGAAAGGTCCTCATTTCTGTTTTTAAGTACCTTTATTGTGTATGGGAACCGATAATGAACTATTGAAACTGGAAGACCTAAGTGCAGAACAACTGGCCCAATTTGTTCATGAACTGATTGATAAAGATTTCTCCCGCCTGGTTCAGTTACTGTATAGATTGGATGTAAGTGAAGACAAACTTCGCTCCGTTTTACTCGAACATCCCACCGGCGATGCCGGAGAAATGATTGCTGCGCTGATATTGGAGCGCATTGCGCAAAGAGAAAAAAACAAACAACTATTTAAGCAGGAAGGAGAAATTCCGGAGGATGAGAAATGGTGAGGCTTCTTGTTGTGCTGGTAAACTAGTGTATTAAAAAACCGTGCCTTGGTGCCTTCGTGTGCAATTATTTTTCACACGAAGGCACCAAGGCACGGTTATATTTATGCGTTAGTAATTCTACTTTGCGTTCGTCCCCTTTATTTTTTAAGTCCTATCTCCCGCAAACGCTCATCCAAATATTCTCCCGCAGTAGCATCGGGGTAGGCTTTGGGATGTGCTTCATCAATACAACTATCCAAACACGCCAAACTCATCTCGCTGCGGGGGTGTAAAAAGAAAGGCATGGAAAAACGGCTGGTATGCCACAATTCTCTCTTGGGGTTTACCACACGGTGCGTGGTACTGCATAATTTATTATTGGTAAGCCTTTGCAGCATATCGCCCACATTCACCACAATCTGTTCGGGTAAGGAAGTTACATTCACCCACTCTCCCTGCTTGGTAAGTATCTGCAAACCATCGGCAGAAGCCCCAACCAACAAAGTAATCAGGTTAATATCTTCATGCTGCTCGGCACGAATGGCACTTTTTGGTTCGTTGGTAATTGGCGGGTAGTGAATACATCGAAGGATAGAATTTCCATTGTGCACGAAAGAATCAAAATAATGTTCATCCAATCCCAGGTACAAAGCAATGGCCTGCAACAATGCCTTACCGCTTTTTTCAAAATTGCGGTACGCATCAAAAAGGGTTTGGTTAAATGGTCCTATTTCATTCACCGAAACATTGGCTGGATACTCTGATTGAATGGGATCATTGTCTTCCACCGTTTGTCCATATTGAAAAAACTCTTTCAAATCAGGTGCCTCACTTCCTTTGGCATGCTCGCGCCCAAAACTGGTATAACCGCGCTGGCCGGCCAGTCCGCTGATTTCATAATGCAATTTTTTCTCTAAAGGAAGAGAAAAAAATTGCTGCACATATTCATACTGATGGGCAATCAGTTCATCTGGTACACCATGGTTTTTTACGGCTACAAAACCCACATCTTCATACGCTTTACCCAGGGATTGTACAAAAGCAGCTTTGCGATTGGCATCGCCACTTAAAAATTCGGCCAGGTCAACAACTGGAATAGACATACTCGTTAGATTATAAAGTGAATAATCAGCTTCTTATGAGAAGCTGTATCTGTTCATTATTTTTTATGTTCCCCTCTGCGAAAACTCCCTGCCCTCTGCGGCGCTGCGGTTAGATTGAGCTTGCACCAACCGCAAAGAATCAATCAGGTAGCATGCCCCCACTCCAACAACTCCTCAACACACAAGTGGAAAAGTACAAAACTACGCTTAGATACGCTACTGTGTAGATAAGATGGCGGTTATGAAAAATTTTATCAACTTTAAGCCATGATCCGGAAAACCATTCCCCCGCTTTGTATCCTGCTTTTTTTACTAACTGCCTGCAGCAAAGGATACCATGCCTATGTTTCCAACTACACGTTTACCAACCCTTCGGGGATACCGGATTACAGCAATCCCGACCATTGGGCTGCTTTACCGTCTAAAAAAGATCCTTCAGACAGCATCCCTTTACCGCTCCGAAAAAACTACCGGCCCGATACCACCGCCGATGTATTTTTTGTATACCCAACTACCTATATCGATAAACAAAAATCACTTGGCTGGAATGCTCCCTTAGACAATGCAGCACTGAATGCCAAAACAGATTACTCCACCATTTTATTTCAGGCCAGTATTTTTAATGAAGCGGGTAATGTATACGCACCCCGCTACCGGCAGGCCAATTATTTCTGCTATTTTCCTGAAACCAAAGAAGATTCTGCTAAAGCAAAAGCCGCTTTTGAACTGGCATATCAGGATGTTAAAGCCGCTTTCTTATATTATCTGCAACACCATAACAAGGGCAAGCCCATTATCATTGCCGCCCATAGCCAGGGTACTACACATGCCAAACATTTGGTAAAAGAATTTTTTGAGGGGAAGGAACTGGGCAAACAACTGGTAGCCGCTTATTTAGTAGGCATGCCGTTAGAGCCCGATTGGTTTACCTCCATTCCATCCTGTACCTCACCTACACAAACCGGTTGTGCCATTAGCTGGCGCACATTTAAAGACGGCTATAAACCAGCCTATATACAGAGAGAACCATTTGTTTCTGTTGTTACCAACCCGCTTAGCTGGGATGCAACCAAACCCTTTGCAGACAGAGCGCAAAACAAAGGCGGCCTGCTGCTCAATTTTAATAAGCTGGTTAAAAAAGTAGTGCGCGCCAATGCCACCCAAGGGGTATTGTGGACAGACAAACCTCATTTTTTTGGCAACCTGTTTTTCACCACTAAAAATTACCATATCGCCGATATGAATCTGTTTTACCTCAGCATTCGCGAAAATGCAAAACAGCGGGTGGCGGCGTTTGTAAACAAGTAGGTCCCGCAAAAAGCGAGACCTATATGAATATCCTCAATTGAATCCCTGGTTATTGTTTTACAAAGCGGAAAGAGTTAATAAACATGTCTCCGCAAAAAGCATTGATGATATACATGCCGCTTCGCAGATCGGCCATGTTCAGTTCCAGTTGTTGTTTGCCCTCGTTGATCTGGGCCTCAACCGTTTTAGCCATACGCCCCTCAATATCCAATACCTTAAGAATCAGTTTACCCGCTGTATTGGCCATTACGGTAAGGTAGCTTAGCTCCTGTACCGGCCCCTGCGCTGCGTTTTGAATATACATGGCGTTTGTTTTTACAATAGTTATTAACGAAAAAAGCCGAGGGGATACTGATATGACACCACCCCGCTGATTATCGCTGCTCAAATCTTACAACTATAATGCCAAACAGGGGGATAAGTAAAAAGTCAAAATTAAAAAGTCAAAACTGGATCGGTTTTAACTTTTGAATTTTGACTTTTGAATTTTTACTTTTTACTTGTACTCCGCTTACCTACTCTTAAGCTTCTTCCCAGCCTTTACCTGCAATTTTAACTTTTCAATATCCACACTCAATTGCTTAACCAGTGAAGTCAATTGCTCCACTTCGTTTTTGGTGGCGTAGCCGTAGGGTTGCTGGGTAGATTGTGCGGCGGGGGTTGGGGTGTTTGTATCTGTAAAAAAACTGGCAACCGCTACTTCCAGTATTTCGGCAATCTTCATCAGGCGGGTGGCAGAAGGGTCGGTTTCGCCGCGCTCTATTTTGGCATAGGCACCCGCAGTAATACCCAGATCCATGGCCATATTATCCTGGGTGAGGTCTTTGCTTACTCTCAGCTTTCTGATGCGGGTTCCTATCGTATTGTCTTTCACGGTTCAAAATTCCTATACCTGCCATTCATAAACTGTCCTCACAGTTCAGTAAACTATACTTTATGTATGTTTAATTGTCTTAATAGTTTAATATTGTTCTTTAAAGACAATTTGCACCCCGGAAAACCAGGACCAACTGAATGCCTACGCTCCACTGGATAGGAAAAGAAAAGGTGATGAACCATCACAGGGATGTGCCTTTTCGGGTATTGGAGCATGGATATGGTTTTACACAGGGAAAAGAGCCGCAGCAAGAACCCACGCATAGCGGCAACAAAATCATTCACGGAGATAATTTAGAAGCACTAAAAGCTTTGTTGCCCGAGTACGAGGGCAAAATCAAATGCATTTACATCGATCCACCGTATAATACGGGTAATGAGGGATGGGTGTATAATGATAATGTGAATCATCCTAAAATTAAAAAATGGTTAGGGCAGGTAGTTGGGAAAGAAAGTGAGGACTTGACACGCCATGATAAGTGGTTGTGTATGATGTATCCGAGGTTATCATTACTTCATAAACTTCTTGCCGAAGATGGTGTAATATTTATCTCAATTGATGATAATGAACAAGCTGGCTTAAAATTAATGCTAGATGAAATATTTGGAAGTGGAAACTTCGTAACAAATATTATGTGGCAAAAAATTCATAGCATAAAAAATGATGCAAAATATTTGTCTGTTAACCATGACTTTATTTTGCTGTATGCTAAAAATGTATCCTCAATTAAAATCAACTTACTTGACAGATCTGAGAAAATGGACTCCAGATATAAAAACCCTGATAATGATCCACGAGGTGTCTGGCAATCAGGAGATTTAGTTGCAAATGAGATACGAAGAGATGGCAATTTTTTTATCAAAGGACCCACAGGTAAAGAATTTACAGTTCCATCTGATAAACATTGGGTTTATTCTAAAGAGAACCTCCTGAAGATGATAGAGGAAAATAGAATTTGGTTTGGCAAAAATGGCGAGGCTTTTCCTAGAAAGAAACGATTCCTTTCCGAAGTACAGCAAGGAAGAACCCCTGACACTTGGTGGACTAGTGATGAAGTAGGACATAATCAAGAAGCTAAAAGAGAGATAAAATCGTTATTAGATATCGATAATCAAACCTTTGCCACACCTAAGCCTGTTCGTTTATTAGAGCGGATTTTACAAATAGCTACTTTGAAAGATTCAATCATCCTCGATTCCTTCGCTGGCTCCGGCACAACTGCTCACGCTGTTCTCAACTTAAACAAGCAGGACGGTGGCAACCGAAAATTCATTCTCATAGAAATGGAAGACTATGCCGAAACCATTACTGCTGAAAGAGTAAAACGGGTAATGAACGGATACGGAAATACCGAAGGCACCGGTGGCAGTTTTGATTACTACTCACTGGGGCAACCACTTTTTATTGGCGATAACCAGGAATGCCTGAATGAAGCAGTGGGTATCGAAAAAATACGGCAATACATCTGGTACAGCGAAACAAGAACTGCTTACAATTCGCCCGTTGAAAAAAATATTTCCCCTTATTATCTCGGCAAAAAAGAAGATACCGCCTACTATTTTATTTACGAGCCCAACGAATTAACTACCCTTGACTTTGAGATGCTGTCTGCTATTACTGTAAAAGCCGGTCAATATGTGGTCTATGCAGACAACTGTTTACTCCCCAAAGAATTCATGTTGCAAAACCATATTGTTTTCAAAAAGATCCCGAGAGATATAACCCGTTTTTGATATGGAACTGAAGAGCTATCAATACAAAGTTATCAAAGACCTCGAAAGCTATCTTGGGTACCTGCTGCAATATAAAAAAACAGATCTCGCTTTCAACAAATACTGGCAGGAGCGCATTGGCCCATACAATCCTTTAACAGGCGAGGGCATGCAACCGTATAAAAATACCATTCCGTATGCGGCGCATGTTTGCATTAAAGTACCTACGGCTGGTGGTAAAACGTTTATCGCCTGCAATGCTTTACATTCTATTTTCAATGCCTACGCAAACGATTTACCCAAAGCCGTTATCTGGCTGGTGCCCTGGAGTAACCTGCTTGATCAAACTGTTGCCAACCTTCGCAATCCGGATCATCCTTACCGGCAAAAACTAAACAGTCTTTTTAATCACCGGGTAGAAGTGTATGAGAAAAAAGATTTGTTGCAGGGTTCTAATTTTAATCCTACGGTAGTAAAGGAACAATTGTCTATTATCGTTATGGGATTTGCCAGTTTACGTGCCAAAAACAAGGAAGACAGAAAAGTATACCAGGAAAACGGGCAGCTGGCATCGTTTGCCAGTCAATATAAAAACAAATCACATGTACTTGGCGATACCGATGACACAGCATTAATTAATGTGATACGCAGTTTGCACCCCGTGTTGGTAGTAGATGAAAGCCATAATGCAGAAAGTGACCTAAGTGTGGATATGCTGAATGCATTAAACCCTTCGTTTGTTTTGGATTTAACTGCCACACCCAAAGACAACAGCAATATTGTAAGCCTTGTTCCGGCCATTGAACTCAAGAAGGAACACATGGTAAAACTGCCGGTGATTGTATACAACCACCACGACAAAACAGAAGTAATCAATAGCGCACTGCACCTGCAGCGAAAACTGGAATTGCTGGCATTGCAAGAGGAGGAACAGGGAGGAAAATATATCCGCCCTATTGTATTGTTTCAGGCACAATCTAAAACCAATGAAGACAATACCACTTTTGAAAAACTGAAAGAGCAGTTATTAAAAGTAGGTATACCCGAAGCACAGATTAAAATTAAAACAGCCGATAAAGACGAATTAAAAGGGATTAATCTACTGTCGAAAGATTGTGAGGTACGATACATCATCACTATTAATGCATTGAAAGAAGGATGGGATTGTCCGTTTGCTTACATACTGGCTTCACTCGCCGATAAATCATCTGCGGTAGATGTGGAACAGATATTGGGCCGTGTATTGCGGCAGCCATACGTGATGAAACATACAGCTGCTTTATTGAATGTATCTTATGTATTAACGGCTTCGGCCAAATTCAATGAAACCCTGAATAATATTGTAAAAGGCTTACAGGCTTCCGGTTTCAGCGAAAAAGATTATCGTGAAAAAGATATGATGCAGGAAGAAGAAAAAAAGCAGGTCATACAGCAGCCACTGGAACAATTTTTATTTCCCGAACAGCAGCCGGAAAAAACCAATGCAGAAGATATAGAGTTGAAACGGATTGTATTTGATCCTGTTATTACAGGCGATGTTTTACCATTAGTACCTGTTGTTTCCGAAATAACCCTGATGGCCGAAACGCAGGATCGTGAAATGGAAACCCTTATTGCCAAACAAAGTCAGCAACCCGTTGACGAAAATATTTTTCAGGAAATGGGAGATAAAGTAAAGCGATATCAAATGATTGAAGCCCACAAAACACTGGCTTCCGGTATAGTGTTACCGCAGTTTTTTTTAAGTGTTCCCAAAAACGATATGTTTAATACGGACAAAATTCCGCTTAACCAGGAATCCTTATTGAAAAACTTCAAGCTGAATAACGAGGACACTAAAATTGATTTTGACCAGATCAGCTCAGATTTATACAAGATAGATGTAGAGATGACGGGGACCGATGAGTATGCGCCACGCATTATTAAAATAGAAGACCAGTTATTAAAAAACCCGATTGTAGAATACATATTGGCAAAGCCAAAAGAGAACCAGATAAAAGATATTGCCCACCAATTGATACAGATGATTGGTGATATGTATCCCATCTCCGATCCTGAAATACGTTCTTATGTTGAACGCATTTTAAGTGGCCTGGAAGCGGAACAGTTACAGGATATTCTTTTAAGGAAATTAAGTTATGTTGAAAAAATAAAATATAGGATACGTCAACACGTAGACACCTATGCAGAAGGTCAGTTTGACGATATGATAAAAACAAAAAAGATCTCTGTAGAAACAGTATGGCGTTTCCCTGCCATGATTGTACCGGGAATGTTGGGTGCGCCTATTTCCAAATCACTGTATGAAAGAGAGGGCAGCATGAACAATTTTGAAACAACGGTTATGCAGGATATAGCCAGTCTTCCTAATATTGCGTTCTGGCATCGAAACCTTGGCCGTGGTAAAGGGTTTTGTATTAATGGATTCAAGAGCAATCATTATCCGGATTTCATAGCAGTTACTATATCTGGTCAGGTTATCGTTATCGAAACCAAAGGTGATGACCGTGATAATTCAGACAGTGCTGCCAAATGCCGTTTAGGAAATACATGGTCCGATAAAGCCGGTGATGGCTACTTTTATTTCATGGTATTTGATAAGAAAGAAGTTCCTGGAGCCTATACTTCGGACAAGGCAAAAGATTTGATTAAGAAGATATAAGCCTCCCCCTGCATCACCACCTATCCACCCTGGCGGGGTGCACGAATCTATACTCATGCTAACCCCCGCCTTCAGGCTGGGGGGACAAAACCAAACACTTGCAAACGGGCTTTAGCCCTGACTGCTTCACAACATTGCGCTTGCTCACCAGCGAAGAGGAATCATGGCTAAAGCCGGAAGAACATTTTGAGATATTTTCCCCAGCCTGAAGGCCGGGGTTAGGATTGTTTCCTGCGATTTTTTGGGATTGCGTTCAGGTTGCAAACTCCTAAGGGGATGTACCTGCGGCATATCTCATGATCTACGAGACGTTTTGTTACAGAGCGGGTGCCCCGATGGGGCAACTATCCTATGTTTACACCAACCCCGGCCTTCAGGCCGGGGGACAAACCCAAACACTTGCAAACGGGCTTTAGCCCTGACTGCTTCACAACATTGAGCTTGCTCACCAGCGAAAAGGAATCATGGCTAAAGCCGGAAGAACATAGTGTGATATTTTCCCCAGCCTGAAGGCCGGGGTTAGGATTACTTCCTGTGACTTTTTTGATTGCGTTCAGGTTGCAAACTCCTAAGGGGATGTACCTACGGCACATCTCATGATCTAAGACGTTTTGTTACAGAGCGGATGCCCCAATGGGGCAACTATCCTATGTTTACACCAACCCCGGCCTTCAGGCCGGGGGACAAACCCAAACACTTGCAAACGGGCTTTAGCCCTGACTGCTTCACAACATTGAGCTTGCTCACAAGCGAAAAGGAATCATGGCTAAAGCCGGAAAAACATAGTGTGATATTTTCCCCGGCCTGAAGGCCGGGGTTAGGGTGGTATAATTATAAGAAAACCAACTCTTCTTTTTCCGGCTCTACCATCACATATTTTTTCACATCATTGATCAGCATCTCATCAAGCATACTGATCAGGTTTTTATAGTTAGATGCTGCTGTAGGTTTTATCAGCACTACTACTTCTCCCATCTGTCCGAATTGTTTTTTCACCGCCATTATTTTTTGCTGAATAACCGCACGCAGTCCTGATGGTGAATAGTTGGTTGTGGTCATGGCCGCTCTGTTCAGTCCGTTGTAATAATGTATTGTATCATCGGCTCCCAAAATAAAGGAGATGGTTTTACTCTCTGCTGCAGTTGTTGGAATATCCGTATCGCTGTCATCAGGCAATACTAATTTCATCGCATTCGATTCCTGCATAGTAGTCGTAAAAATAAAAAAAGTGATAAGCAAAAATCCGAGATCTACCATAGGTGTAAGATCTACGCGTGTAGATAGTTTTTTACTACGTATACCCCCACGTTTACTAGTATTAGCGGAAGTGTTGTTCAGCTCTGCCATAAGAAATGATTTCTATTAAGATGCATCACCCCATGCATTCCATAAAAAAAGCCCGTTCCAACAGAACGGGCCAATCATATCAATCATATAAAAATCCGCGCAATCCGCGATTAATTACCGTACACACTCAAAAATTTAATCCGCATAATTTTTAACTGTTCCCAATTATAATTGTTCTCACTCAACTCTTCCTGTGCCACTTGTAACGATGAGGTTTCACAACTTTTAAAGTATTCAATAATTTCTTCCTGGTCGTATTCATCCAGCCATTCGTCAATGGCATAATCCAAATTCAGTTTGGTACCGCTGGCTGCAATGGTTTCCATTTCTTCCAGCAGTTCATCCAGTTTCAGACTCTTGTTTTTAGCAATCGTTTCAAGCGGAATTTTTTTATCTACATTCTGGATGATGTAAATTTTATTATTGGCTTTGTTAGCCACACTCTTCATGATAAAATCATCCGGCTTTTCAATATTATTTTCCTCTACATACTTCGCAATCAGCTCTACAAAAGGTCTTCCGTATTTTATGGATTTACCCTTGCTTACACCCTGGCATTTTTCCATTTCTTCCAGTGTGGTAGGATAAATGGTAGCCATATCCTGCAAAGAATTTTCCAGGAAGATCACGAATGGCGGCAGGCTTTTTTTCTTTGCTTCTTTCTGCCGCAGTTCTTTCAGCATCTCAAACAGTTTCTCATCTGTGGCACCGGTACTTTGGTTGGGATTCTCTCCCTCATCTTCATCAAACTGTGCATCTTCATACAAGTTGTTCAGCACAATGGTAAACGATGCAGGCTTCTTCAAAAACTTCTCTCCTTTCTCCGTCACCTTCAGCAAACCATATTCTTCAATATCTTTTTTAATCAGGTTCTCCAGCAGCATCTGCCGCACCAAACTATTCCATAAATGCGCTTCTTTGTCTTTACCCAAACCAAATACCGATAAGGCATCGTGCCGGTAAATATTGATCTGCGGCGTTAATTTTCCCATCACTACATTCACCACATAATCGGTGGTAAAACGTTCGTCGAGGGCTTTGATCACTTTGATCATTTTTACCACATCTTCTTTCGCTTCTATTTTTTCTTTCGGGTGTAAACAGTTATCGCAGTTACCGCAATTGGGGGTTGTCCAGTCTTCGCCAAAATAATGCAGCAATATTTTTCTACGGCAAACGGCACTTTCTGCGTACGCCACGGTTTCATCAATCAGTTGTGCACCTACTTCACGTTCGCTCAACGGTTTATCGCGCATCAAATGCTCCAGCTTAGAAACATCTTTGTGCGAGTAATACAATACACACAATCCTTCCATCCCATCCCGCCCCGCACGGCCGGTTTCCTGGTAATAATTTTCGATGGATTTGGGAATGTTGAAATGTATGACATAACGGATATCCGGCTTATCAATTCCCATTCCAAAAGCAATGGTGGCCACAATTACCTGCACATCTTCATTCAAAAACTGGTCTTGCCTTTCTGCACGTAATTTCTGATCAAGCCCTGCATGGTATGCCACTGCTTTGATGCCATTGGCCACCAGTATCTCTGCCAGTTCTTCGGTGGTTTTGCGGTTGAGGGTATAAATAATACCGCTCTTTCCTTTGTGACCGGTGATGAATTTTACAATACTCTTAATGGTCTGGTCTTTCGCAATCTTGGGTTGTATTTCGTAATACAGATTGGAGCGGTTGAACGAGGAAAGAAAAATATTAGGCTCGCGCAATCCCAGATTCTTTACAATATCACTTTTTACTTTGGGGGTTGCTGTAGCTGTTAAAGCCACTACCGGAATTTCGGGGTTAATGATGTCCATCATTTCGCGCAGCCTTCTGTATTCGGGCCTGAAATCGTGGCCCCATTCTGAGATACAGTGTGCTTCATCCACTGCAAAGAAAGAAATCTGCAGATCGCTGAAAAAATCAAGGTTCTCCTGTTTGGTCAATGTTTCCGGAGCTACGTAGAGGAGCTTGGTTTTACCCGCAGTTAAATCATCCTTAACCGCTTTAATCTGACCTTTGTTTAGCGAAGAATTCAGAAAATGCGCTACTTCATCGTTTTCACTGTAGCCTCTAACAAGGTCTACCTGGTTTTTCATCAAAGCAATCAGGGGCGAAACAATGATGGCGCAGCCCGGCATAATCATGGCGGGCAATTGATAACACAAACTTTTACCGCCACCGGTAGGCATGATCACAAAAGTATCCTGACCATTTAAAACGCTGTTGATGGCTTTTTCCTGAGTGCCTTTGAATTCACGGAAACCAAAATATTGTTCCAGTGCCCCATAAATATCGTATTCGTGGGGAGTGTCTGATCTTTTTATCGCTGCTTTGGGGGCAGGGGTTCTTTTAGAAGGGGCCGGTTTTTTGGGGGCTGCCTTTTTGGTACTTGTTGCCATGTATCGAAATCAATTTAGTTCCTGCCCTTTTTGGCAGAACACTGTACAAACAGATAATAATATACTTCATTTACCCGAAATTGCCACGCAAAAATGTTAAACGGCTGGTTTACGGAGAAACAGATCCGGCGATCACAATCAGTCAGTATTCCCTTGTCAGCGGGATGCTTTTGTAAAAAGGATAACGAAGTTAATGAAGTATGGGCGCAATACCGTGAGTTTCGCGGTAAAGTTTACCTTTGTAACACATGAAGGCAACCATCCGGCAAACCGCGCTACATACCATAGAACTCGAAGCCAGCTCCATAGCAGGTTTGGCAGCTTTTATCGATGCTTCTTTTGAAAAAGCCGTTGAAACCATTCACGCTTCCAAAGGCAGATTGGTAATCAGTGGTATAGGTAAGAGTGCCATTGTGGCCCAGAAAATAGTATCCACCCTTAACTCAACAGGTACCCCCTCTCTTTTTATGCATGCAGCAGATGCCATTCATGGCGATCTGGGTATGATAAGGGAGGAAGATGTGGTGATGATCATCAGCAAAAGCGGTGAGAGCCCCGAGATCAAAGTGCTGGTTCCGTTGATCAAAAATTTTGGTAATACCCTGATCAGTATGGTGGGTAAAACAGATAGTTTTTTGGCAAATCAGGGTGATATTATGCTCAATACCACCGTAAGCAAAGAAGCCTGCCCCAATAACCTGGCCCCCACCAGCAGTACCACCGCACAAATGGTGATGGGTGATGTACTGGCCGTTTGCCTGATGCAACTGAACGGATTTACCGGAGAAGATTTTGCCAAATTCCACCCCGGCGGTAACCTTGGCAAACGTTTGTACCTGCGCGTGAGCGATTTGATTGCTGCCAATGAAAAACCTGCTGTATTGCCTACTGCTACATTAAAAGAAGTGATTGTTGAGATTACTGAAAAAAGGCTCGGTGTAACGGCCGTAACAGATACCAATAACCAGGTAGCCGGTATTATTACCGATGGGGATCTGAGAAGGATGCTGGAAAGAAGTAATGACATCAGTAAAATAACGGCTTCAGATATTTTATCTCCCCATCCAAAAATGATCGAACCTGCATTATTAGCCGTAGAAGCACTGGATATATTACGTAAAAACGATATCAGTCAGCTGATCGTGGCAGAAAACGGAACCTATTTGGGGGTGCTACACATACACGATCTGGTGAGAGAAGGAATTGTGTAACAATTATCAACGGATGGCTTGCAATAAGCCTGTAATATTGCATCGCTAAACAGCACGATAACCAATTAAGGAAGAAATGAACAAGCATCATTACGTAGCGATCATGGCCGGTGGCATTGGAAGCCGCTTCTGGCCAAGCAGCCGTACCAGTTACCCAAAACAGTTTCTTGATATTTTAAATACAGGCAAATCACTGATCCGCTGGACATTCGAAAGGTATGCCAGTTTCATCCCGTTAGAAAATATTTACATTGTTACTTCAGAAGAGTATACCCATATTGTTCGCGAGCAATTACCTGAACTAAACCCAGATAATATACTGGCTGAGCCCAGTCGTAAAAACACAGCACCCTGTGTTGCCTATATCTCTTTTAAATTATTACAGAAAGATCCGCTGGCCTCATTGATTGTGGCACCCAGCGACCATATGATACTGGATACAGAGAATTTTCATAAAACCACAGTACAGGCATTGGGTTTTGT
Organism: Chitinophaga pinensis; assembly: GCA_943372845.1. Lineage (GTDB taxonomy): Bacteria > Bacteroidota > Bacteroidia > Chitinophagales > Chitinophagaceae > Sediminibacterium > Sediminibacterium pinensis_K. Next base: position 44,061 of record CALSAD010000003.1, read on the forward strand.
AGAGCATATTAAATCATTGGTAACCCTGGGTATCAAACCCACACACCCCAATACCGGGTATGGGTATATACAACACGAGCCCCTATCTGTTGCAGATGGTATTTATAAAGTAAAAACCTTTACCGAAAAACCCAATCTGGAACTGGCTAAAACCTTTTTGGCCAGTGGCGATTTTTTATGGAATGCGGGCATATTTGTATGGCAGGTAAAGAATGTGGTAAAAGCTTTTGAAACATACCAGCCCGAAATGTTCGAGCTGTTTGATGCAGAAAAAGAAAACTTCAACACCCCTGCAGAAAAAGAAGCCATTCACCGCATTTATCCTTTGTGCACCAATGTATCCATTGATTTTGCCATTATGGAAAAGGCGGACAATGTATATGTGATCCCTTCTTCTTTTGGCTGGAGCGACCTTGGCACCTGGAATAACGCTTATGATAACCTTGAAAAAGATTATCTGGGTAATGCCGTAGCCGGTGAGAATGTGATTGTGATAGATGCCACCAAATGCATGGTATCGGCCCCAAATCATAAACTCGTGGTATTGCAGGGCATGGATGATTTTATTGTGGTAGACACCAAAGATGTGTTGCTGATCTGTAAAAAAGAAAAAGAACAATCCATCAAAGAATATGTGGCAGAAGTAAAGCGCAATAAGGGGGATAAGTATCTGTAATAGTTGAAGTTTTGGTAGCTGATCAAGTTAATTATTTTCTATCTCTGCGAAAGCTCTGCGGCTCCGCGGTTGGTGCAATGTAAAACCAACCGCGAAGCAGCAGAGAACAGAGAGGTTTCGCAAAGAAAAAGTAGTAAGCAAACTAAAAATAACTATGTCAAACAGCTTCTTAGTATACATACCTCATTTCAAAAACGACCGGTACTAACAACCGGTCGTTTTTTTGTATCTAAAATCCTGTGTTCCAAAAGGTTTCTGGCCGAATAATTATTACATTTGAATACATGCCCTTGGTAAGCAGCATACCTTGTTTCCTGTTGTTTTTTAAAAGTACTAACCGTTGTATATGTCTCAGATCAGAACCGTCATTACAGGCACCGGAAGTTTTATCCCCGCTACCGTTAAAACCAACCGCGATTTTGTAAACCAGGAGTTCTATAGTGAAGATCACGAACGTATTGTTACTGCCCCCAACGAAATTGTAGATAAGTTCAGAGATATCACGGGTATTGAAGAAAGAAGGTATGCCGATCATAATATGAATGCATCTGACCTTGGCATACTCGCTTCCAAAAAAGCCATTGAAGATGCGGGTATTGATCCGGAAACCTTAGATCAGATTATTGTTGCCCACAATTTTGGAAACGTATTGCATGGCACCATTCAAACCGATGCCTTACCTGCACTTTCCTCCCGCATCAAACAGGCATTGGGTATCCGCAACCCCAATTGCGTGGCCTATGATATTTTGTTTGGCTGCCCCGGTTGGATACAGGGCGTGATACAGGCTGATGCATACATCAAAGCAGGTATTGCCAAAAAATGCCTCGTGATTGGTGCTGAAACGCTTAGCCGTGTAATTGATGTATATGACAGGGATAGTATGATCTTCAGCGATGGCGCCGGCGCTACCATTATTGAAAGCGTTGCTGGTGATGATGCCAGTAGCGGCATACTGGCCACCAGCGTGCAAAGCCATTGTGTGGATGAGGCTTTTTACCTGCATTACGGCAAATCATACTTACCCGGTTCAACCGATAGTACCCGGTACATGAAAATGAAAGGTCGTAAAGTATATGAGTATGCCATTAAAAATGTGCCCTTAGCTATGAAAGCCTGCCTGGATAAGTGTGGCTTACAGGTAACTGATGTAAAAAAATTCTTCCTGCACCAGGCCAACGAAAAAATGGACGAAGGTTTTATCAAAGCCTTATACAAGTTATATGGACTGAGAGATGTTCCGCATGATATTATGCCCATGAGCATTCACAAATTGGGCAATAGCTCTGTTGCTACCATTCCTACATTATATGATCTGGTAAAACACGAAAAATTCGGCTCCCACGAACTGGAACCCGGAGATATTGTAATGTTTGCCTCTGTAGGTGCGGGGATGAATATTAATGCGATTTGTTATAGAGTTTGAGGAATTTGAAAATTTGAAAATGAGTTAATTTGAAAATGGAAGAAAGCAAAACTGATTTATTCCATTTTCAAATTTTCAAATTGCCATATTTTCAAATGATTAGTAGCCCCTTACATTCTTCCCTTCCATATAATTTAAAAAAGCCTTGTTCACCACCCTGTTACCGCCCGGTGTGGGGTAGTTACCGGTAAAGTACCAATCGCCGGTGTTGGTAGGGCAACTGTCGTGCAGGTCTTCAATGGTTTGGTAGATCACTTCTACATGCAGATCTATTTCGGGAGGCGTAATGAGTTGGGCAATTTTATCAGATATTTCCTGTGTGGTAAATGGTTTGTATACCTGACGAACCACATTCTCAGTATGCAACTGGTTATTGCGTTGCAGTTCTTTTACTTTCTCAAGTAACTCGGTTAATATGTGCTCCATTTTTCTTTCCTTCAGCAAAGCAATGGCTGCACGAAATGCAATAAAATCGCCCAGCTTGCTCATATCAATACCATAACAATCCGGATAACGGATTTGCGGGGCAGAAGAAACCACTACGATCTTTTTAGGTTGTAATCGCGCCAGCATGCGAACAATACTTTCTTTTAAGGTAGTGCCGCGTACAATACTATCATCTATCACCACCAGGGTATCTTCATTGCGCCGAACAGTTCCGTAGGTAATATCGTATACGTGCTGCACCATTTCATTCCGGTTAGCATCATCGGTAATAAAGGTGCGCAGCTTTACATCTTTAATGGCAATTTTTTCCTGGCGAATTTTACGCGTAACCATTTCTTCCAGTTTCTCCGGCGTAAAATCATTTCCCCAGCTGAGTATGCGTTCTACTTTTATCTTGTTCAGGTACTCTTCCATCCCTTTTACCAATCCATAAAAAGCTACTTCTGCCGTGTTGGGAATGTAAGAGAAGATGGTATTCTTCAGATCGTATTCAATATTTTCCAGAACGGTTTTACTCAAATGATGCCCAAGGGCGATACGCTCTCTGTAAATTTTTTCATCGCTGCCGCGCGAAAAATAGATCCGCTCAAAACTACAGGCACGGCGCTCCTTAGGTTCCAGTATCTGTTCCATGATATAATTACCTGCATCATCCACAATCAGGGCCATTCCTGGCATCAATTCCAACACTTCATTCTCGCCTACATTAAAAGTGGTTCTGATGGCGGCCCTTTCACTGGCGGCTACAATTACTTCATCGTTAATATAATAGTAGGCCGGTCTGATACCATATGCATCCCGCATTACAAAACTGTAGCCATTACCCAGTAAAGAACCAATGGTATAACCACCGTCAAATAAAGGCGTAGCTTTTTTCAACACCTTGGTGATGTCTGCTGCATTGGGATGTTCTGCATCTTCCTTTACCAGAAAATAATGCAATACTTCCATCATCGCCGCCAGATCGCTCTGTTTCTGAAAATCACCCGGATCCATATTAATCAGGTCAAACAGTTCATCGGTGTTCACCAGGTTAAAGTTTCCTGCCAGGGCAAGGTTCTTGCCGGGCATCAGGTCTCTTTTAATAAACGGGTGACAAAACTCTACATTGTTCTTTCCCTGTGTGCCATAGCGTAAATGCCCCAATAACAATTCGCCCAGAAAAGGAAGGTGGCCCTTCATCAATCCGGGGTGTTGTTTAATATCGGGCTGGTATTTCTCCAGTTCGGTAATTTCCTGTCCTATTCTAAAAAAAAGATCGGCTATGGGTTGTTGTGCATTGCTGCGCATCCGGTGTAAGAAGGGGTTACCGGGTTCGGTATTCAGTTTTACGGCAGCTATACCGGCACCGTCCTGTCCGCGATTGTGCTGTTTTTCCATCAGGAGGTACAGTTTATTTAAACCGTACGTAACAGATCCGTGCTTTTGCAGAAAATACGAGAAAGGTTTTCGCAATCGAATATAGGCCAGGCCACATTCGTGTTTGATTTCGTCGCTCATGATGGTGTTTAAAAAGAAAGTGGCGAAGGTACAACTCCGCCACATTTCTGAAAGGTTAATTATACACTGTTTCCAGTTCCGGGTGCAGGGTTTCTGCCAGCCATAGGAATTCTTTGGCAAAAAGGTCTATACTTTTCTCAAAACCGGCGTCAGTCAGGTTGCCATCTGCATCAAATTTCTTATCTACAAAAGGCGTTACCAGCATATACGGTGATGCAATGCCAAACAATGCCGGTACCAGCAACAGCAATTGCTGCGTAGCCCGCATACCACCCATAGCCCCCGGCGAAGCCGTTACTACCCCAAATGCTTTATGGCTTTGTTTGGGGAAATGGTCCATCAGGTTTTGTAATGCCGGAGAATAACTGCCGTTGTACTCCGGGGTCACCAATATATAGGCATCTGCTGCAAACATTCTTTGTGCCAGTGGCTTATAGGCATCCGGTGTTTTTTCGACAGAAGTAAATACCTGTTGCAGTAAAGGCAGGTTCCAGTCGCGAACGTCTATGATGTCTACCGTATGGTTTGTTTTTTCAGTTAAGTATTTTTTTAAAAATACAGCCACTCTGTGCGATACACTTTCTTTACGCGGACTGCCTGATATGATTTCTATGTTCATCTACTTTCTTTTTGCCATGACGATTGCCATGAAATGAATTAATGATTGATCGGTACTTCAATAACAACAAATGTTGCTTCGGGTTCAATCTCTAGTAATACATTATCTACATCCCAAATACCGATGGCATCCCGGCGGCCTATTTTTTGTGTGGCTACAGTTACTTGGCCCTCGAGTACAAAAATATACAGGGCCTTATTTAGCGGGTTGAGTGTGTACGGAACTTTGGCACCGGCTTCGAACCAGCCCAAACTCAGTTTGGCATTCTGGTTGATCCAGCAGTGCTCGGTACCTTCTTCGTTGCTAATAATGGTTTGTAAACGGTTCTTTCTTTTTTCTTTTGGAAAATATCTTTTCTGGTATCTCGGACTGATGTTTTGCAATTTGGGTTCTATCCAGATCTGCAGAAAACGAACATCATCATCACCTACATTATGTTCTTCGTGGCGAAGTCCGGTTCCGGCGCTCATGATCTGTACCCAGTCTTCTTCTACCACTTCGGTATACCCCATGGTATCTTTATGATTCATTTTACCCTGCAGCATAATGCTGATGATCTCCATATTTGTGTGGGGATGCAAACCAAAGCCACCGCCTTTTTTTACCAGGTCATCATTGAAAGTATGCAGCAGTCCGAAATTTTTTCTGACAGGGTTTTGATAAGAAGAAAAACTAAAAGAGAATTTACTCTGTAGCCAGCCAATATCTTTACTGCCTCTTTCTGCTTCGCGATATAAAATGTGTTGCATGTGATATATTTTTTCTTTGTGCTCCTTAGTGCCGCTTTGTGCCTTTGCGTCTTAGTGGCGAATATTTGCCACGAAGGCTCCAAGGCACTAAGGAGTACGAAGTTTTTTTAAGTGATTCGTAAATTCCTGCTACGATATTAAGAACTGTTGCGCTTCTGTTTTCTCTTAGTGCCGCTTTGTGCCTTTGCGTCTTAGTGGCGAATACTTTGCCACTAAGGCTCTAAGACACGAAGGGGCACGAAGTTTTTAAGTGATTCGTACATTCCTTTATCACGAGATCGAACTGTTGATCTCTATCTCTCCTAATAATGATTTTGACACCGGGCAGGCTTTGGCAATATCCAGTAAGCGTTGTCTTTGGGTTTCATCTATATCACCATTGATCTCAATGGATCTGGTAAAAATGGTTTTGCCTTCATTCCGCTCTAGACTTACGGTAACATCAATTGCTGCTACTGGCCATTGTTTTCTGTCGGCATACATACGTAAAGTAATGGCAGTACAACTGGCCAGTGATGCTTCTAATAACTCATCAGGTGCAGGCCCGGTATCTCCTCCGCCAAGATCCATCGGTTCGTCTGATAAAAATTCATGCCTTCCATTCTGAAGCCTTACATGGTAATGAGTGGAAGCAATACTGGCAGTTGTCATGCAAAAAATTTAAACGGTTCCCAACACCAAACGGTTTTGTACCATACCGAGGTATTTGTCTTTATTCTGAATGATAGCAACAGCATTTAGCACAAGCATCAGAATACCAATGCCGGGCTGTTGTGCAATCAGTAATTCAAACAATACAATATTAATGGTGATAGGAGCGATCAGGATCAAACCCAGTGCCCTTGTTTTGGGTACCAGCATGAGTAAAGCAATACTGATCTCCAATATTTTTACCACCAATAGGAAGTTAGTGCTAAATAAAACACCCACAAAATTACCGGCGTTGCCAATCATAGGCGGCATGGTTAAAAATTGCAGGAAATAGTTGGCACCAAATATCAGGTAGATGAGTGCCAACAAATAAACGGGGATACTTTTTATGAGTTTCATGTGCATTATATAGTTGTTATAAAATAAATTCCGTCATTTCGATCCCGCCATTGGCGGGAGAGAAATCTCACGACGGCTAACTGAATATTCATCAAACACAATAGCTGCTCAACAGGTTTCAGATTTTCTTTCTCTGAAGCAGAATCAAAATAACGGTATTCAAGTCATGAGATTTCTCCTCGTCATTCTTCCTCGTCGAAATGACGATATAGTTTTCTTACGCTTGTTTAATCATCTGTACAGACAAATGCAGTTTCACCTCATCACTTACCACTACACCACCTGCTTCTGTTACGGCACCCCATGTTAGTCCAAACTCTTTACGGTTGATCTTACCGCCAATTTCAAAACCTGATTTCACCTGGCCATACGGATCGGTAGCGGTACCACCATATTCTACAGCCAGTTCAACTGGTTTGGTGATATCGCGAATGGTAAGATTTCCTTTTAATAAAAATTCCGTACCACCTGTATGTGTAAAGCCGGTAGAAACAAAACTTAATTTAGGAAACTTCTCTGCTGCAAAAAAATCTTCGCTTTTCAGGTGACCGTCTCTCTGTTCATTATTGGTACTCACACTGTTTACATCTGCTTCAAAAGAAATTTTTGCATCGCTGAAATCAGCGACATTGCTTTCAAGGGTAGCATCAAACTGTGTAAAGCTACCGGTTACATTGGTGATCATTAAGTGTTTTACTTTAAAAGTAATTTCACTGTGTGCTGCGTCGATTTTGTAAGTTGACATTTTGTTTATTTTAGGTTGTTTAATATTTTTTTATCCATCGTCATTTCGACGAGTGAGGAACGAAAGAGGAGAAATCTCATTCACTCCAACACTTATTTTGTTTCCATTGATATACTGTTTTCAGTCATAAGATTTCTCTCTCGCTGATGGCGGGATCGAAATGACGTTCTTTTGTTTACTCCTCAATCAACACCCCCATTTTACCCAACTGGTAATCGCGGAAAGCTTCCATTAATTCGGTTTGGTTGTTCATCACAAAGGGTCCGTGTGAAGCAACGGGTTCGTTCAGGGGTTCGCCGGTGCCGATAAAAAAGTGTGCATCTTCTAACGCTTCCAGTTCGAAACCTTCTCCATCGTTGTTAAAAACGGCTACGTATTTGTGATCAAGTTCACTGTCGTCAGTTATGTTTAGTTTTCCTTCCATCAAATAGATGAAAGCGTTGTGGGTTGATGGGATCTTGAAAAAATATTTGGCTCCTTTTTTCATCTCCGCTGTAAAAGTGTTCACGTCTGATAGCGTATGAATAGGACCTTTTACACTTTCCAGTTCACCGGCCACAACATGCACAGTAGTTAAACCATCTGCCGAAGTAAGCACCGGTGTTTGTTCTGCAGTAAGGGGTTGGTAAGAGGGTTGATCCATTTTATGTTTGGCAGGTGTGTTTACCCATAACTGTATCAGTTCCTGCCTTCCGCCAATCTCATGAATATCTGCCGGTGGTCTTTCACTGTGTATCATACCCATGCCTGCGTTCATCCATTGGGTACCACCTGCATACACAACATTGTTATTGCCCCTGCTATCCCTGTGGTGTACCCCTCCTTTGAAAATAAAACTGACAGGAGAAAAACCACGGTGCGGATGCGGACCAACACCTGCATGCAATGTATCAACATGCGTGGGCACTTTCAGATCGGCATGGTGCAATAATAAAAAAGGGTCAATCTGTTCTGCTTTCTGTGAAGGAAAAGGTTGCCTGATGGGCATACCACCCATATCCATAGGCTGAGCATATAAAATTGATTTAATTGATCTGTTCGTTTTCATATTACGCTCCTTGTATTTGCATGGGTACTTCAATCAATAAAATTTCCGCATCGCTGGTTGCTTGTAGGTTAATGGCATCTGTTTCTGAAATACCATAACCATCACGTGCTTCTAATAATTGATCGTTAATGGTTATTGTTCCGCTCAGAATAAACGCATACACACCATTACCGTTTTTATGTAACTGATAGGTTGTGGTAAAATCTTTTGAAAATTTACCGAGAGAAAACCAGGCATCCTGATTAATCCAAACAGCATTGGTATCATCGGGTGCTACAACTGTTAAGATCTGGTTGATCCTGTCTTCGGGGTTGAATGTTTTCTGCTCGTAGCGTGGTTCAATATTCTGCTCTTTCGGAAATACCCATAACTGTAAAAATTTTACTTCCTTGTCTTTGTTCGCATTCATTTCGCTGTGTGCAATGCCGCTTCCTGCACTCATAATCTGCACATCATTTTGGCGGATAATTTCATCGCGGCCGGTGCTGTCTTTATGGTGCAGATCGCCCGATAAGGGAATGGAAACAATTTCCATATTCTCATGCGGGTGTTTAGAAAAGCCCATTCCTTTGGCAACGGTATCATCATTCAACACACGCAATGCACCAAAATGAATGCGTTCCGGATTGCTATAATTACCAAAGCTAAAAGTGTGGTAACTGTTCAACCAGCCAAAACTGGCATGTCCCCTGGTATTGGCTTTGTGCAAAATTGTTTTCATACATTCTCCTTTTTCTATTACGTGTACATACACGTATTTGTTTAAAAAAATTATTTCTCGCTTATCCTTACTTTTTCAAGTAAGCCATTCAGGCTGCTGGCATCTTTTTCGCAAATGCTTACGCTCTCGTCCATGGCTCTGTTTAATACTACAGTAGAAGCCTCCAGAATAGCTATCCCACTTTGCGTTAGTGTGATTACGGTTTCACGCTTATCTATTTCAGAAGTGGCACGCTTTACCAGTTTCTTCAGCTCCAGCCTGTCAATGATTCTCGGTACGTTGGAGCTCTTTTCAATCATCCGGCAGGCAATATCCCTTACGCACATCTGGCTGGGGTATTTACCTTTTAATATGCGCAGCACGTTGTACTGTTCATGCGTTAATCCGAACTCTTTCAATTCCTTACTCATCACCGTTTTTAACCACCACGCGGTATACAATATGTTTAACCCTGCCTTATGCACTTCGCTCTTGAATTTGGTACTTTGTATGGCCTGTTCTAATTTCACAACACAAATGTATGTATATACATGTAATTTTCCAAATCTTTTTTACTTTGTTGTCAATTCGTTGGTTAGCAATGGTTTTGAACGTGGTGATTGCGGGACGTGAATCGTGAGGCGTGAATCGTGAGTAGTAAGCGGGAAAATAAAAAGGGTGAGAGTCAAATGGATATATGTCCGTTTGACTCTCACCCTTCCGATTAATGATTGACTATTGACCACTCACGATTGACGATTCACGTCTCACGATTGACCACTCACGATTCACCACTCACGCTTAGTTCCTCGCCTTCTCCGCATTATCTGCAGATCTGCGCCATTCTTCCAGTCCGCCGCAGGTGGTAAAGTCTTTATCGATAGAGATAAAATACGTAGGGATATGTTCTTTGAACCATTTTTCCAGTGCGGCACTTTTCTTTTCTTCAATGGCGCGTTTGGCTATACGGTCATAATCTTCTTTCAGGTTTTCGCGGTGTGGCTCTGTGCGGTTGCGCAGGTATACCAGGCGCACTACCTGGTTGTTTCTTTCATCTTTGTATAACTGAGGTACTGAATATTGGCCGGGCTTAATGTCTTTCAGCAAAACCACAATGTCCTTATCTAACTGATCAATAGAAAGAAACGTAGTGGGTGCGCCGCTGGCATCTCTTCCAGATAAAGCACCTGCACTGAATTTGCTGTTATCATCATCACTGTATTTATTTACAGCTGCGCCGAAGGATAAAGAACCATCGTTCAATTTGGTGCGGATAGAATCCAGCAAATGTTTGGCTTCGTTGATCTCATCTTCGGTAACGGGCGGGATGCGCAGGATGTGTTTTACCACAGCTTCATCGCCGGAACGGCTTACCATTAAAATAATGTGCAGACCAAATTTTGACTTGATCACAGGAGAAATCTGACCTTCCTTTAAACGGAAAGCAGCAGATAAAAAAGTAGGATCCCAAGAATTTTTATCGTTTCTGTTCAGGCTGTATTGTCCGCCATTGTCTTTTACCGCAGGATCTTCGCTATACAGTTTGGCCAGCTGGTCAAACTTTTTACCACCACCTACTTCTGCCTGCCTTTTATAATCGTAGAGTTGTTTGGAAACATACTCTTCCACATCTTTATTGGCCTTAGGGTGAATTACGATCTGGCTTACTTCAATTTCACTTTCATAAAAGGGTAAACTGTCTTTGGGTATTTTGCTGTAGTATGCTTTTACTTCTGTGGGTGTGATCTTAATGGCATCTACAATTTTACTTTGCATCTGCTCGGATAACTTTTGCTCGCGAAAACTTTCTTTGAAATCTTCTTTGATCTGGTATACAGTTTTGCCGGCAATCTCTTCCAGTACATCTTTAGAGCCATAGGATTGAATGAACATGCGGATCTTATTATCCAATGCTGCATCAATTTCTTCTTCGCTCACATTCAATGAATCTTTTTGTGCCTGCAATACCAGTGCCTTACGAATTAACTGGCCTTCCATGATCTGGCATTCGGTTGGCAGTACCACATTTTCCTGACCCTGCGCCTGGCGCTTCATATCGGCCAATGCGTTCTGTATATCAGAACGAAGGATGATCTTATCGCCTACCTGGCCAACAATTTTATCGGCCACTACTTTCATGGTTTGGGCAGAAACATTTCCACCGATCAAAAAGAGTAAGGCTACAGAAAATAGGTACTTCATATGCTTAATGGTATTATTCAAAAGTAATTATTCGGTTCCGCTTTCTATTGTGGGTTGGGGCTTTTAACAAAATATAAATACAGCTATGAGCTTTGAGTCATTAGCTGCGAGCTATTGGATTTGGTAAATGGAAAAGGTATAGAACAAACTGTGATCTATACCTTTTCCAGCTCGTGGCTCATGGCTCAAAGCTCACGGCTTATAATGTCCTCTTCACTTCCTCTTCCTCAAATGCCTCAACTATATCGCCTACTTTAATATCATTGTAATTTTTAATGGTTAAGCCGCACTCCATGTTCGAGGCCACTTCTTTGGCGTCGTCTTTGAAGCGTTTCAGGCTGCCCAGTTCTGCGCTCTGTCCTTCTCCTCTCGGGAATTCCACAATACCATCGCGGATGATACGGATTTTGCTGTTTCGGGCAATTTTTCCTTCGAGTACAAAACAACCGGCCACAGTGGCTTTGTCGAATTTGTATACCTCACGTACTTCCACATTGGCGGTGATTTTTTCCTGGAATTTGGGTTCCAGCATACCTTCCATCGCACTCTTGATTTCGTCGATCGCGGTGTAAATGATAGAGTATAATTTGATCTCCACACCTTCTGTTTCAGACAATTTATTTGCCTGCATGGAAGGACGAACGTTAAAACCGATAATGATGGCATCGGAGGCAGTTGCCAGCAATACATCACTTTCAGAAATTTGTCCTACGCCTTTGTGTACCACGCGTATGGCAATTTCTTCGGTAGATAATTTCTGTAACGAATCGCTCAGGGCTTCTACCGATCCATCCACATCACCTTTGATGATGATATTGAGTTCTTTAAAGTTACCCAGTGCCAAACGGCGACCGATTTCATCCAGTGTAATATGTTTACGTGCACGTAAGCCCTGCTCGCGCAGTAACTGTGCCCGTTTGGTAGCGGTTTCTTTGGCTTCTGCCTCATCTTCAAACACACGGAATTTTTCACCGGCCTGTGGGGCACCATTCAAACCAAGTATTACTACCGGTGTGGATGGTGGAGCCGTTTCAATGCGCTGGTTACGCTCATTGAACATGGCTTTTACACGTCCGTAATGCTGGCCCGACACAATCAGATCGCCCTGGTTAAGGGTTCCGTTCTGAACCAGTATGGTGGCTACATATCCGCGGCCTTTATCAAGCGATGCTTCGATAATGGTTCCGCTTCCTTCCCTTTGGGGGTTGGCTTTCAGATCCAGTACTTCGGCTTCGAGCAATACTTTTTCGAGCAGCAGATCTACATTCAATCCTTGTTTGGCAGAGAGTTCCTGGTTCTGGAATTTACCACCCCAAGCTTCTACCAGGATATTCATCTGTGATAACTGCTCGTATATTTTTTGCGGATTGGCTCCGTCTTTATCAATTTTATTTACCGCAAAGATCATCGGGACACCCGCAGCCTGTGCGTGGCTGATGGCTTCTTTGGTTTGTGGCATCACTGCATCGTCGGCAGCTACCACAATAATGGCGATATCTGTTACTTTGGCACCACGGGCACGCATGGCGGTAAAGGCTTCGTGACCCGGTGTATCCAGGAAGGTAATGGCCTTACCTGATGCAGGAAGGGTTACTTCATACGCACCAATGTGCTGGGTAATACCACCCGCTTCACCGGCTACCACATTGGCATTACGGATATAATCCAGCAAAGAGGTTTTACCATGATCAACGTGACCCATAATGGTTACGATAGGAGGACGTGATACCTGTTGCTCTTCATCATCTTCATAATCATCATCATCCATTTCATCCACCTCTTCGAGACCAATAAATTCTACTTCAAAACCAAATTCGCTGGATACCAGTTCAATTACTTCTGCATCCAAACGCTGGTTAATAGATACCATGATACCGAGGTTCATACACTTACCAATTACATCGGCAAAGCTTACGTCCATCAGGTTGGCCAGCTCACTTACGGTAACAAATTCCGTAACCTGCAGCCTGTTATCAACGGTTTCATCGCCCATAGCTTCGGCAGCTTCATCTCGTTTGGCACGGCGGTATTTGGCTTTAAGGCTTTTACCACGTCCACCCGTTCCGGCAAGCTTGGCCTGGGTTTCGCGTATTTTTTCTTGTATTGCTTTCTGATCAATTTCTTTATCCTCTCTGCGTACGGCTGGTCCACGATTTCCACCACCACGGTTTCCACCACCTGCTTGTCCGCCACGATTGAATCCACCACCACCGCCTTGTCCGCCGCGGTTATCACGTCCGCCACTATTGTTATTGGCAGGAACAATGGGACGATTAGGTCCGGTAGGCCTTGCATTCGGATCGCGCGGTGCGCCTGGTTGACCACCGGGTTGACCGGGCGTTCCTGCTTTATCAACCGGGATGCGTTTGCGTTTGCGTTTTTCATCCCTGCCCATTGGTTTGGGACGGGTATCGCTGTTAACAGGCAATTCTATTTTTCCCAGAATCTTGGGACCTTCTAATTTATCAGCCTTGATATTCTCAATGGTAGGCCCAGTTTCTTCTTCCACAACAGGTGCAGGCGCAACCGGGGCTGGTGTAATGGCAACCGGTTCTGCAACAGGTGTTTCCGCTTCTTTCTTTTTAGCTTTAGGTGCTGCGGCAGGTGCCTGTTCAGCAACGGGCTCTTCTGCGGGTTTTTCGTCTTTCTTTTTAGCCGATTTTTTAGGTCGGGTAGAAGAATCGATGGCCGAGAGGTCTATTTTATTGATGACTTTGGTTCCTTCCAGTTCCGGTGCCTCAATTTTGGTTACTTCTGCTTCGGGTGCTTTTTCAATAACAGGCTCCGGTTTAGGAACTTCTGCTACCACAACCGGTGCGGGCTCAACAACAGGTGCCGGAGCGGGCTTGGGCTCTTCTTTGGGTGCGACTTTTTTATCGTCTTTTCTGAAAGAGATCTCTTCTTCGTCTTTTTTCTTCTTGGCCTCACCTTGTGCGCCTTTGGGTATTTCTACCTGATCGGCTTTGTTCTTAGCTACTTTATCGCTTTGAAACTCTGCCTGAAGGGCATAATACTGGTCTTCCTGCAGCTTTGCGGTAGGCTTCAGGTCATCGCGGTTAAATCCTTTCTTCACCAAAAATTCTACCAGGGTATCCTGGCCAATATTGAATTCTTTGGCGGCTGCTAACAGTCTCGGTAATTTCAGTTCTGACATTCAGTTTATTTTAGTCCATGGTCCATAGTCGATGGTCCATGAACGATGGACTATGGTCCATGGACGTTTGTTATGATTTTGACTATCTCTTCGACAAAGATAGTTCCTTAATAGCTGCTTATTCCTCTCTGTCAAACTCTTCCTGCAAGATTCTTCTCACTTCGTCGATGGTTTCTTTTTCCAGATCGGTTCTTCTTTCCAGTTCTTCGGCCGTTAATTTCAGGATGCTTCGGGCGGTATCGCAACCGATACGTTTGAATTCTTCAATCACCCATGGTTCAATCTCATCTGCAAATTCATCCAGATCAATATCAAACTCATCTGCCACTTCTTCATCTTCACGGAACACATCAATTTCGTAGCCGGTTAATTCGCAGGCCAGTTTAATGTTTACCCCGCGGCGGCCAATGGCCAGGGATACCTGATCGGCTTTGAGGTATACTTCGGCGTGTTTTTTATCGTTATCCAGTTCCATATAACTGATTTTGGCCGGTGTTAACGAGCGCTGAATCAGCAATTGAATATTGGTGGTGAAGTTAATTACGTCGATGTTTTCATTTTTCAGTTCGCGAACGATACCGTGTATACGGCTACCTTTCATACCAACGCAGGCACCCACGGGATCAATACGATCGTCGTAAGATTCTACGGCCACTTTGGCTCTTTCACCCGGATCGCGAACAATTTTCTTGATGGCGATCAATCCGTCAAATATTTCAGGAACCTCAATTTCGAGCAATTTGGCAAGGAATAAAGGACTGGTTCTTGATAAGATAATAACCGGTGAGTTATTCTTCAGATCCACACGGGCTACAACAGCACGGATGTTTTCGCCTTTTTTGAAATAATCCTGCGGGATCTGTTCTGATTTGGGAAGGATCAGTTCATTGCCTTCTTCATCCAGCAATAACACTTCTTTTTTCCAAACCTGGTATACTTCTGCACTGATGATATCGCCAATGCGGTCGCCATATTTTTTGATCAATACGTTTTTCTTCAGATCGCTAATACGGCTGGCCAGGGTTTGTTTGGCGGCCAGAATAGCACGACGGCCAAAATCGAATATGTTTACTTCTTCATAGAGTTCTTCACCCACTTCAAAATCGGGTTCGATCTTGGAAGCCTGTGTGTACGCTACTTCTGCAAGGGGGTCCATCACTTCACCATCATCCACAATCATACGTCTGCGGATGATTTCAAGGTCACCTTTCTCTGCGTTAACGATCACATCAAAATTATCGTCGCTTCCGAATTTTTTGCGGAGCAGGGTTTTGAAAACGTCTTCCACCACTTTCATCATGGTAGGACGATCGATGTTCTCGGCGTCTTTGAACTCCTGGAATGCCTCAATCAGGTTGATACTGGCCATAGTAGTTGTTTTTTGCTTCAAGCCGTGAGCCATAAGCTGCGGCTGGATTTGAACGTTTTTGTTTGTTTTTGGCTCGCAGCTCAGAGCCCAAAGCTCGTGGCTGTCCTTTAAAATTTGATTTGAACGGTTGTTGTTTTTATATTACTGAACGGGATGACCAATTGCTGGGTTACCGCTTTTTTTCCTTTGCCTTCTGTGTGTTCGATCATGATATCAGCTTCTGTAACCGATAGCAGTTTGCCTTCTTTCACCGTATCATCTGCAAAAGTTACTTCTATATATCTGCCGGTATTTTTTACATACTGGCGGTGCATTTTCAATGGTTCATCAATGCCAGGAGAAGATACTTCCAGCGAAAACTCGCCATCGGGGTACATGCCGCTTTCTTCGATAAGTTTATAGAGTGCCCGGTTAAACCGCACACATTTTTCGATGGTGATGCCGTTATCGCCATCGATAAATACCTTGAAATTGTTGGTGGGCTTGATTCTTACAGACACGGGGAAGTACTCCGGTTCTGCTTCCAGAACGGTGTTCAACATTTTTTCTACTTCCTGTATTGCCACTTCGTTTGCCATATGTAAAAAGGAGAAGGGAACGATAGTCGTTCCCTTCTGTTGATTCTTTGTTGGTGCAAATGTAGGGGAAATGGGGGTAAAGTTCCAAATTTCTCTTCTCCATCCCCTCATCATCCCCTCGCCTCATCCCCGGCCCTTCTCCACTGTGTGGAGAAGGGGGTAGCCCCCCTCTCCGTAAAACGGAGAGGGGTTGGGGGTGAGGTGATTTTAATAATCTTTATCTTTACCCCCTTATGTACAAGATCATTCTCTACAGTTTCCTGCTCTACCTGCTGTATAAGTTTGTATTTGAGCTGGTTATCCCTATTGGCAAAGCCACTTCGCAGGTTAAAAGCAAAATGCGCGAGATGCAGGAAATGCAGGAAGCACAGCAAAGACAATACCAGCAACAGGCTGCTGCACAGCCGCAAGCCCCCAAAGAACCTGTTGTAAAAGGTGGGGATTATATTGAGTATGAGGAGGTGAAATAAACTCAAGATTTTCGTTGCAAGCTCCTAGCTATTAGCTGTAAGCCGCGAGCTTGACAGGTGCTTATCGAGATAAATAGTGCACCTATCATGAAGCTTCACCATACCTATGGTAGTTGAAAAATTTAATTTTAAACAGGCACTTACATTATAAACCCAGATCAAGCACAGTTTGCGGGGCAACCAGGTGTATGGTTTGCAGTCCTGCCTGTTGGGCACCTTCTATATTTTTCAGCGTATCATCTATAAATAGTGTTTCTGCGGCATTGAGCGACTGCTCTTCCAGTATTTTTTGAAAAGATGCCGGATAGGGTTTGCGCAGGCCGAGGATATGGGAGTAGTAGGCTTTAATAAAATAGCCGTCGAAATTGGTACAGTTATTTTCCCGCGCCAGAATTTCAGTAAAGGCATCGTAATGGATGCGGTTTGTGTTGGAGAATAGATATACGTTGTATTTTTTGCCGATCTCTTGTAGCCATTGCAGTCGTTCGGCTGGAAAGTCTAGCAGCAGGGCATTCCAGGCGGTTTTGATTTGTTGGTTGGTGAGGGATGAGTGGGTTTGCTGGCGAAAGAGATGGTAAAATTCGGTGTCGGTAATCTGCCCGGTTTCCAATTGTTCAAAGAGGGTGTTGGCATGGTGTTGGGTAAACATGGCCGGAAATTCTGTGATGCCCAGATTGATAAAAGCCTGTTCGGTTAAATTGAAATTGAGGTTTATAAAAATACCGCCGAGGTCGAAGAGGATGTTTTTGGTCAATTTGAAAATTTGAAAATGAGGTAATTTGAAAATAAATGGCTTTTGAGTGCCGGGTTGAGCACCAATTTTTGCAGCAAGTAAGGGGTTGATTTCCGAATTTTCAAATTTTCAAATTTTCAAATTACATTTTTAATCCGCTTTTCTCTATTTTTGCCGCCTTATTGAACGGAATACTGTTCATCGGGCCTATAGCTCAGTTGGTTAGAGCACCTGACTCATAATCAGGGGGTCCCTGGATCATGCCCAGGTGGGCCCACTTTACATCAAGCAGTTATGAAGTAATTCTCATAGCTGCTTTTTCTTTACAGTAAGCTTCTACCAGATTTTGAAACTTTTGAAGTGCCTAAAGTTTGAAAGATTGGAATTAAACTACATGAAACCTAACGTTTATTTATTTTCTTAATTTCTTTTATATCAGCGATATCCTGACTTCGGCCAGATGCAGTTTTATTTTTTATGAAATCTGAAAGACCAATATATTTTATTTGTATTCCATCAACTTCAACCAATAATTTATTTTGATAGGCATCTTCGAATTTTACACCATCGATGGTGTTTAAAATGTCAATCCTTAGTGGCGGATAACCTATTTGAGTTACATACCCTTCTTGCATAAAATCAGACTTCGTTAAGCCAAGAGATGCTAAGCCAAATTCCTTAATGGTTACTACTAATTTTTCTGCGTTCTCCTTTGAACTATTAATCCAAATATCTAAATCCCCAGTATGACGAGGTTTGCCATGAAATGCCAATGCATACCCTCCTACAACCATATAATCAACATGATGTTTATTAAGCAACTTCACAAAATCTTCAAAGTCTTGCGCTAATGTCATGCTTTCAATTTTCTTCTTACAACATGCGTTTTGTCCATTCGGGTAGTTTTTAAGTCTACCGTTTGAGCTATTAAACATGTCACAGCTTCTAAACGTTTCACTATGGGTTGTGCCAGCCAATAGTTCAAATCACTCATTTTTTCATCTAAAGATGTAAGCGGTATTTTATTTACAACTGGTGCAATATTCATACTTAGGATTATGTTTAAAGTTACTTAAAATCGGGTTGTTTAGGTTGATACTTCTTTGGCAAATTCTCTGCTATTTTAACACAAAAACAAGGCAAATATTGGAAAATAGCTACTACCACTATCTTCTTTTCTACCAGATATCTAAAAAAAGCAAAAAAATGATTGGTTTCAGAAACACTCATAATCAGGGGGTCCCTGGATCATGCCCAGGTGGGCCCACTTCTTTACAGCAAAGGATTCTAAGCAATTAGGATCCTTTTGTTTTTCATTCAACTTAGCAATTTCAGCACATTTCCTCATTCACTATTTCTCTACTTTTGAATAAACCATTCACTCAATTAGTTTATGAAATCTATCTCGCCAAACATCTTTGTGAACGACATACAAGCAACCATCAACTTTTACACCAAACTCGGCTTTACCCTTTCCGATGAAGTGACTACTGCAGAAGGTGAAAAAATATTTGCCCTGATGACGAACGGAACTGTCACCTTCCTGTTTCAGACCTTTGCCAGCATGGAAGGCAAGCACCCGATGGTGAGTCGTGCTGATGGAGGGTCGCTTTTGTTGTACATTAGTATGGATAACATCCGTCAGTATTATGATACTATCAAAGAACAGGTAACCCTGCTCACAGGCCTGGAGAAAACTTTTTATGGTGCTACTGAATTTTCGCTCTGCGACAATAATAATTACCTGCTAACTTTCGCAGAACATGACTAAAGAGGAACTCAATCCACTGGAAGTAACACCTGCAGAAGTGAAAAAGCTGCGTGCGCTGAAAATCAAAAAGAGTGAAATGCACCTGCACAAAGTAGCGGTATTGCAGAAGTTGCTTACTACTTCAAAAATCAGGGCGATGGAGCTGTTTGCGCTATCTGAGTTTCAAAGTCTTCCCTCAATCGGAATACGGTTTGCGCATGACCTGATCGGGATGGGATATTATTCACTGCACGACCTGAAAAAAAAGGACGGAGCAAAGCTCACCGATCAATACGAATTGCAAAAAGGGGTATGGATAGATCCCTGTGTGGAAGATCAGTTTCGGCTTGTGGTACATTTTGCCAACCACCCAAATAGTAAACTTAACTGGTGGAACTTCACGCCCGAGCGCAAAGCCTTCCGCGAAAAAAATGGCTATCCTTCCACGCGGCCAAAGAAGCCCTGGTTTGAGGCACCTCAATACCAAACGGCCAAACAAATACCGGCTACACACGAGGCCACACAAAAAGACCTGCATAAAAAACTGAAACTCGCATTGGCGTACATGAACAAACATCTTGACGAAAAAATCACCATTGCTCAACTGGCTAACTCAGCACACCTTTCCCAATATCATTTCATCCGCTGCTTCCGAACTACCTATGAACTAACACCGCTGCAATACCTCACGCGACTACGATTAAAGCAAGCCTCTTTACTATTAAAGAAATCAGATGCCACCGTAGGCAAGATCGTTCCCCAATGTGGCTTTGAGAACGAGAGCGCTTTTATACGCCTGTTCAAAAAAGAATTCAGAATGACACCAATAGCTTACCGGAAGGAGTTTGGTGCAAAATCAGATTGAAAGTGCTTATAAGCCATTCACAATCAGGGGGGCCATGGATCATGCCGTGGTGGGCCTACTTTCTTGTAGAGCAGTTATGATGTGAAAGTCATGACTGCTTTTTGTTTATTGTGGTTGGGTGAGAAGATATTATAATCATCCCCAGTGATTTTTAAAAGTGTTACCCTCCCAAGGTGAAGAAAGACCTTATTTGAGGAAAAAGTATTGTTACATTTATACATATGTCAAACTATTTCTTTAAATCTTCCATAGAAAGCTTTCATGAAATGAGTATCGATGTTATTATCGGTATGATATCAAGAGCAAATCAATTTGACTCAAATCAAAATCAAAATCAATCTTGGGAGCAACAAATCATCATTCTTAAAAAAAGCCTCATTGGATATTCAGGAATATTATTTTTTGAATTTTCTATACCACGAATGGGTAAAAGGGTTGACGTTGTAGCAATAATTAAGAATGTAGTTTTTGTAATAGAGTTTAAAGTAGGGGAAACCAAATATCAATCCCACCAAATTGAACAGGTTTGGGACTATGCATTAGACTTAAAAAACTTTCATAAACCAAGTCATAGCTCTTTGCTTGCACCTATTCTCATATCTACCGAGGCTGAAGATTCCCCAATTATTATAGGAACTGGTGGACATTTAGACCATCTTTTATTTCCAATATTAACTAATAAAAGAAACCTAAAATTTGCTATAAAAGATATTCTGGAGTTTGCTAATGAATATGAAGTAATAGATGGAGAAACATTTTCTTCAGGTTCATATTCGCCAACACCTACAATTATTGAAGCTGCTGTTTCACTTTATGCAAACCATTCGGTTGATGCAATTACAAGAAGTGATGCAGACGCTTCAAATTTATTGGTTACATCAAAAGCAATTTCAAAATTGATTGCAGATGCTAGAGAAAAAAAGAAAAAAGTAATATGTTTCGTAACAGGAGTACCAGGTGCTGGTAAAACACTGGTGGGTTTAGATGTTGCTACATCTCATTTGGATAAAAATATTGGTAACTCTAGTGTATATCTTTCGGGCAACGGCCCTCTAGTAGCAATTTTACAAGAAGCTCTTGCGAGAGATCACGTTAAAAGAGAAAAAGAATTGGGGAACCGTTTGACAAAGAGTCGTGCAAAAGAAGGCGTTAAATCATTTATCCAAATTATTCACCATTATCGAGATGCTTATTTAGCGGATAAGTCCGCTCCTTATGATCATGTTGCAATTTTTGACGAGGCACAACGTGCTTGGAATAAAACTAAGACTGTTGATTTTATGCGTCGAAAAAAGGGTCAACCAGATTTTGATTTTTCGGAACCGGAGTATTTAATCTCATGCCTTGATCGTCATAAAGATTGGGCTGTGGTAGTTTGTTTAGTTGGCGGTGGACAAGAGATCAATACGGGTGAGGCTGGTATTTCAGAGTGGTTATATGCTATTAACCATCTTTATAATCATTGGGAAGTATGCATTTCTCCTAATTTAAAATATTCGGAATATGCTGCTAATGATTCAATAGAATTACTTCGAAGAAATACAATTGTCAATTTTAATGATGACCTACATCTTGCGGTTTCTTTACGTTCATTTCGAGCAGAGAAGTTATCGCAATTTGTAAAAGAGTTATTGGATATTAATTTAGTCGCTGCACAAAACACATTAGCTAAAATTATTTCTCAATATCCAATTGTACTCACCCGAGATTTACAGAAAGCAAAATGTTGGTTAAAAGAAAAAGCCAGGGGTAGTGAACGTTATGGAATGGTCGTTTCATCTCAAGCTTATCGATTAAAACCATTAGCGATAGATGTAAAAACTCCAATGGATCCAGTAAATTGGTTCTTAGAAGGCAAAGATGATGTCCGTTCTTCCTACTTCTTAGAAGATGTAGCCACTGAATTTCAAATACAAGGATTAGAATTAGATTGGGTTTGTATCACTTGGGATGCTGATTTACGTTATTCTTCACAGGGTTGGAAAACATCTTCTTTTGTTGGAAGTAAATGGCAAAATATCAATAAACCAGAACGAAAGCAATATTTAATAAACGCCTATAGAGTTTTATTAACACGTGCTCGTCAAGGAATGGTTATAGTTGTTCCTGAAGGTGATGTTAAAGACAAAACAAGAGATCCATTTTTTTATGATGAAACATTTATTTATTTAAAGAAATTAGGTATGACAATTATATAGCGTTTTTTCTTAAACGCATAGTCCACTTCGTGATACATTTGCGAAGAAAATAAATTTCTGTCTCCGAAATGTGTCACTCATAAACACTAACAAATAACCTTTCCCAACTCCCTCCCACCGCACCAAAAAGCAATCATCAAAGTCTCGGCGTAGGCGTTTTAATAGGATCAGCAAAGGGGAGTGCTCCGGGTACTTTTACTTTTCTGCGGTACACTTTGTCTCTGCCCGTAATATACAATGTTGTAAAATCAGCCCCACCAAAGCAGAGATTGGAAGGCTCGGGGCCGGGTACGGGTAAGATCGCATTTACACGGCCTATCTGGTCCATTATCTGAATGCCCATTCTGGTGGCTACGTAAACCCGCCCTTCGCGGTCGCATTTGAGTCCGTCGGCCCATGCGTTCTCATCGGTATCTCTCACATGCAACCACCCATACCGTTGTTTATTGGCTAATGTTCCATCCGGTTGAATGGAATAGATCCATACCCAGTGCGAAGTAGATTCTGTGATATACAATTGTGTTTGATCGGGTGTTAAAGCAATCCCGTTGGCATACTTCAATCCTTCATCCACCACCAGTTTTTCGCCATTGGGTTTTACGAGGTAAATCTTACTTGGGTTCTCACGGCCATCCGGTGATGTAATGTATAGGTTACCGTTCTTTGCCATTACCAAGTCGTTGCCGGCAACATCGTTCACCGCCACGGTTGCCTTTCCATTTTCATCATAACTAAAGATCTGTTTGTTACCGGTAACTACTAATCTTTTTCCATCTATACCAAAACAACTGCCGCTGCCTCTTTTTGAATCAGTATTGATCATTGTTATTTTTCCGTCAAGACCAATCTTATATGATTTTGAATTGGGTATGTCTTCAAAGAATACTTCTCCTTTTGCATTAGCAACAATACCTTCTGTAAATTGATACCCCTGACCCACCAGTTCCCAATCATTTCCCGGAGATAACACATCTACCAGCATCTGGTTCTTGCTGGTTGGTTTTTTCACCGGCATCGGCCAATCCTTCCAAAGCCAGCGCATGGCATCAGGAAAAATGGATGTGCCATGTCTGCCATTATGCCCATCCTCACCCCATACATGTTTTACTTCATAGCCGGAAAAGCTAAGCCCCCGTTCCATGGCCTCATTGGCTTTCCACCAGTCGCCTGCATAAATATTCAGGTCATCAGATCCATCCTGCATAAATATTTTCAACGGTTTAGGTTCTGTTTTCCTGATCAATGTTGGATATCTTTCTCCTCCTCTTAGTCCCACATAGGTTCCAATGGCACTGAATACTCGCGAGAATTCATTGGGTTTTTCCCAGGCCGCAGTAAAGGAAGCAATGGCGCCTGTGCTGGAGCCGCCAATGGCTCTGTCGTTCCCGCTCTTTGATAAGTGGATTACACGACCATCACTTGTTTTTTGTTTTTCAACTTCAGGTAACAATTCCTCCAGTAAAAATTTTGCATACGCATCGCCCAGAGCATCAAACTCAAAACTGCGGTTAAACCGGTCCTGGCTATGGGCTGTATCGCTTGCACGTACACGCCCCGGTGTAACAAATACACCAATGGTGATGGGCATTTCTTTGGCGGCGATCAGGTTATCAAAAACGGTAGGCGCTTTCCATTGAATGCCATCCTGGTTCACATACACACAGGCAGGTTGATCTGCCTTGTATTGAGCGGGCACATAGATCCAGTAATCACGTGTGGTTCCCGGAAATATTTTTGATTGATTAAATACCAATTTAATGATCTCTCCTTTAGGTATGCCTTTATGTTCTACAGATGCGGAATCAATTGGGTAGGCGATAACCGGCACCTGAGCAAAAACAGCTGTTTGCAACAGGAACAGATGTAGAATAATGAATTTTTTCATACCAGGCATCATGTTGACTTTTAAAATTATCAAATTGTATGCTTCATTTACTAGAAACTTTACTTTTCTCAGGGCAACGTGTACTTCAAAAAAAAGAAGGATTCTCCGCGAATGCCTCCCAACGGGTACTTTGCGGTTTGAATTACTATACCTCACTTTATATTCTCGTCAGAAGTATTACCCAATTTCGGCTACGCTATTAAGAACAACTGATAGAGCATTGCGTTTTCTCAATATCATTTGTTTACCTATTCATCATTACCAATACTATATCGCAAAGTTTTCTGCGTGAAACATTTGCGAAGAGAAATTTTAATTATCTAATGGCTCTCCTACAATAAAATAGAAGGCTTTGTAAAGGCACATATACAGAAAAAATTATGACCTGCCTGTAAATTCTCCAATACGATTAATAATCATCTCAGTAGCAGGTGGAGAACCAAACCCTGCATGACCATCAACCCATTCTTCAAAAGCGGGATGCGTTGAAATTCTTGTAAATTCTTCTTGCAGGTATGCTTTGAGTACTGGATCACACTCACTCATTTCCTGCCAGATTGATTTTCTGTGTTCAAACAGAAATATTATATCCTCGAAATCCTGGCTCATCCTTCCATCGTTGTTATCTTTTCGGGTAGGGCTTTTGAAAGCTTCGAGTTTAGCGGCTATAAAATAGGGGGCTGAAAAAATACGTATGGTATCTTCATCATCCAGCGTGAGTTGCCTAGCGTTTTGAAATCCATCAGGGTACCATCTGTTCCCAAACCCCAGTACATCTTTTCCCGTTGCCATAATATCTACTGTTATGCCTTGTACTTTATACCGGCAGATAACGCCCGATTCTATATCGTTCTGAAAACCGATAGAACGTAACTGCTCTTCTATTTTGGCATAGGCATCATAAGCCCAAAGTTCGATTAGTATATCTACATCGTCGGTAGGGCGTACCAAATCTTCGGATATGCCATTTTCATATTCCGCATACAACGACACGGTGGCACCGCCAACAAAAACCACCCTATTTTTCAAGGGGCCAAGCGCATGGTACACCGCTTTAATCCTGGTGATGTTCTGGTGATGGTTCATGTAAAATGCTTTTATCGAGTATGTCTTTAGCCAATTTAATTTCTCTACGGTTTCCTACACGTAACACATCAACCATTGCCAGCAGCTTATACAATTCTTTGTTTTCTCTCACCGCTTTTACCTGTTGCTTGTACAATGGCTCAACGGCAAAACCTCTTACGGATCCTGCTGGGTCAGGCCAAACATAGAATTGTTCGCTGATAATTTTGCTTTTTAGGGCCGGATGAGAATGTGCAGTAGGCATGCCACTCACCACAGACCCCGGCTGCACCGGAAAAACATAGGGCAGACCAAATTCAAGGAATTCGTGAAGGGCATGGCGGTTTACCCTACGTTTGTTAAAGTCGATAAGACCGGCTACCTGGCTACGGTTTAATGATTCTGAAACCTCCGACTGGCTGATATGCAGCGAAAGGGCCAGATCTTTAATAAGCCAGTCATTTTTACCAAAGGTTACAATGGCAAGCAGGATCACAATATCCTGCGGACGCATTCCATTATGCTTTCTCATGGATTAAAGATAGGGAATATATCGAATATCGCGATTTGCGATTTTAAAATTTTACCCTTTTTATATTTCTATTACTTTCTCTTCTGTAGAACTGATTTCTCTTCAATCCACACCCTCTTTTTTGAATGCTAGCCCTCATCAAGGCAACAAGTGTATCGAAATTAATGATACTTTCATTTCATCTTACACACTACTACCCTTATGATTGAATCGGATATCTGTATTATTGGAGCCGGGCCGGCCGGTGCTACCACTTCGTTTGCCTTATCGAAAATGAAGATCTCGCATATGATTCTTGATGCGGCTGTTTTCCCCCGAGATAAAGTGTGTGGCGATGGATTAGATACCACAGTAATGCGCGTATTGAATAGTATAGAAACGGGTTGCGTTGAAAAAGAAATTTTAGGAAACGACAATTTCAATAAATGTTACTCACTGCTTATTCATGTGAATGAACATAAGAAACGATCAATTCATTTATCCTCCGACCAAGGCTATCCCCGTTACCCGAGTTTCTGTATTTGCAAAAGAAGTTATTTTGATCATTATTTAATTAGTAAGATTGATCCGCAATACGCGCATTTTTTACAAGGCGCTAAAGTTGAAAAAATATTGCATCAACAAACTGAAAAAATAATTTATATAAAGCAGGATGGAAAAGAGATACAAATAAAAACAAAATTAATAGTTGGCGCCGATGGAGACCATTCTGCAGTAGTACGTTCTTTAGGAGGACGAAAAATTGACAGGCAACATTATGCCGCTGCACTCAGGCAATACTGGAAGGGAATCAGCGGAGTACACACCAATCATTTGGAATTGTATTTGCCAAAATCATTGCCACTAGGTTATTTATGGATCTTTCATTTACCCAACGGAGAAGCAAATGTTGGTTTAGGCATGCAGAGTGCTTTGGTTGCCAAAAATAATATTGATTTAAAAAAGGTGATGGATGATTTAATTCAAAACGACCCTGTACTAAAAGACCGTTTTAAAAATGCAACGCCCATTGAATCTATTCAGGGGTATGGCTTACCCTTAGCTTCTTTAGAAAAAAAATTATATGGTGATGGTTGGTTATTAACCGGCGATGCAGCCTCTCTGATAGACCCTACTACCGGAGAAGGTATTGGAACGGGTATGCTGAGTGGGTATATTGCGGCACATTTTATTCAACGTGCGGTACAAAAAAATGATTTTTCAGAGGAGATGTTCCGGCACTATGACAGAGAGGTGTACAAACGAATGCAAGGGAGTCTTCGGGTATACCGGTTTCTGCTGAAAACATCTCCCAGATACTATCGTCTTTTTCTGAATTATATCATAAGCTACCCGTATATCAGAAAAAAAATAATACGGTATTTTGACAGGAAAATTGAACTGGCTTATTCGGAAAAAATTCCTGTAAAATTTGATTAATGGTACCACCCAATGTAACGAAACGTTATCTGTAAGATTCATTGCCTTTTCAATAGGTAGCTCAAAGAGACAAGCAGATTAACGTGTTGTGCTATTAAACTAATTTATTTTAAACCGTGCCTTTGTGCCTTGGTGTGCATTTTTTTTCACACCAAGGCACAAAGGCACGGTTATATCTCTGTATGATATATAGCAGTTCATGGAACCTTGCGATACTCAAAAGGTAAAGCAGTAACGCAAAGCCCGCTATGAGTGTTGATTTGAATAGCACAACACGTTACAGATTACTTAAAAGCATCCTTAACACTTCTTTGCCAAATCAAACAAGTATTAGCAATTCATTACAACTAACTTCGCCCTTCACATTTATACGCATGACATTAAAAATATTAACCGTTGTAGGGCTGGCTACTTTTGAAGTATATGCAGCCATACCAGCCGGCTTTGCTTTTAAACTTCCCTCTCTTGTTATTGGTATTGCCAGCACCGTTGGTGGATTGATTGGTGTATTTGTGGCGGCTTACCTGGGTAACCAGATCAAAAAACTGATTGCGAAATACAGAAAGCCCAAACATCCTGCCAAACCAAAAACAGGTTTGATCATTAGAATATGGGAAAAGTACGGTGTTATCGGACTTGGATTTCTGGGAACCTTAACCGTAGGTGCCCCCATCAGTATTGGAGTGGGCGTAGGCTTTAATGTGCCGGTAAATAAAATGGTAGTGTGGTGCAGTATCGGTGTTATTGTACGCTGCGCCCTGTTTACAACATTGGGGCATTATGGAACTAAATTATTGTAGCAGTTACAGGTTGCAATAAAAAATAAGTAGCCTTTTAAGAAGCGGCAGCTATTATCCCTGCTTTCGTACATATTTGGTCAATATCACAATTAGCTGTCCTTCTATCTTTCCTTCAATCTGTTCGGTATTATTCTCTACCAGTCGTATATTTTTTACCACGGTTCCCATTTTGGCATTGAGTGTGGTTCCTTTTACATCCAGTGATTTGGTGAGCACCACCGTATCTCCCTGTTGCAATACATTTCCGTTGGCATCTTTATGAAGATCAACACTACCATCATTTTCATGATCGCCGGTGGCTTTTGCCCATGCAAGTGTTTCCTCATCCAAAAACAACATATCCAGCAAATCAGCTGCCCAGCTTTCAGTACGCAACCGGTTCAGCATTCGCCAGGAAAGTACCTGTACGGATGGCACTTCGCTCCACATAGCTGTGGTAAGGGATTTCCAATGTTCGTGATCAAGAGCTGCCTTTTTTTCTATCTGCATCAAACATTGGCTACAAACCATACAACAGTTCTGTTCATTGCTGTTATCCTGTGGCGGCACTTCAAAAAGCTGAATGCTTTCTGTTGATTCGCACAATTCGCATTGGTGGTTACTTCTGTTTTGTAAGATCTCTTCCAGTTTCATATACGGCCTGTTGAATGCCGCAATGTTACAACTATTCAGAAGAATGGCACTTACATAACATCAAGAGAGTATCTGTGCATTCTGCCAATGATTATTTTTTTGCTTCAAACAGTTGACGATACAATGCGAGTTCTGTTGGCACAGGTGCAAACGCTTTTTTAGAACGACTCATTTTATTACGCTGCGTAAAATAAAAATCGCCAATATCATTTGGGTTGGTTACCACAATAATAAGATCCGGTTCTGCATATTTTGCCTTTTGGGCAAGTAGCCCGGCAAAATCATCCATTGTATACCCAACAACACCTGCATTGATCAATTCTTTATCCGGAAACTGTTGCTGCAATAACGAGGTAAATATTTGACCATTATCCAGAAATGGAGAATACAGCTGCGAATCGCCAAGGAAGAGAATGCGCTGTTTGGCTTTCGGAAACGTCAATGATTCCTTCATACGTAAACCCTGGCTATTGGTAACTAACTGGTAAGGAATGCCCTTGCCGCCGTCCAGTGCTGCATCCTGATTGGGATCCAGATCTCCAAATGTTTTGGCTCTTTCTGCTTCAGTAAACGTTTTGGTAGCTTTTACTGCCGCATTTGCTGCAATAATGGGCTTGTATAAATCAGCAACAATTTTACTCCCATCTGCAGACCAATGTCCATCAATGGGCATTTGTGTGATTTGTTGTGGCGAGTATTTGGCCAGGGGAGTTGTAAAATCATATACATCAACACCTGCTTTCTTTGCCGTTTCCATAATAACAGGAATGCCTTTTCTGGTACTGGCAGTAATAGCTTCTCCGGTTTCGGGACAAAGTATGGTAAGAACCAGTTTAGCACCCAATGCATCCGTTTCTCTTTTCAAAGTCATCAACGACTCAGTGTATCGTTGACTCAACAGGTTATATACAGCCACTCCGGTATCACCACCTTTTAGTATGGTAGAAGCTTCCGGAACATCAGGATAGGTATTCAGTGCGGCCTCGCGTTCGGCATTAGTTTCTTCTGATACAGCCTCTTTAGGAGAATCTGTTACTTCAATACTTGGTTTTTTCTCTGCACAACCGATCGCTAAGGAAGATATGCAGCATAATAAAAGCAATAGATTTCTCATAACAGGGATAGCAGATTAAAATCTGAAATAATAGTACTCTTGTGAAGATAAAGTTTTCCTGAATAAAACAATCAGTATAGCTACCAGTACATAGGTAGCATATCTAACTACAACAGGCGCTTTAACATCCAGCGGATGCGATCGGAAACGTTGCATCCATTCCAGTATAACCAGTAGCAAACACCAGTGAAGGTGTTTGAACAAAAAAGCAGGTGGCATAGTAAATGAAAACTGCATCACCAGGCCTTTGGCATATGTCCATGCCTGACCAAGCGTATTTGATTTAAAAAGAATACGGCTAAAGGTGATGAGGTGAAATGTGAGTAGTATTTTACAAAAAACACCAACCGTTGGCCATGCCCTGCCCGGGTTAGGTGCCTCTTTGTATCGAATTAGTTTTCCGGCAAACAGGTAGGGTAAAAAATAGAGTCCGTTTAAAAAGCCCCATAACACAAAGGTCCAGTTGGCGCCATGCCAGAGGCCACTGAAAAGAAAAATAAACAATAGTATACTACAGTAAACCAACCTGTTTGCATTTCTGCCACCTAGCGGTTTATACAAATAATCTGTGAGCCATTTTGTTAAAGAGGTATGCCAGCGGCGCCAGAACTCAGCCGGGTTTCTGCTTAAAAACGGTGATTTAAAATTGGCAAACAGATCAATACCAAATAAACCGGCCACCCCTCTGGCTATATCAGAATACCCCGAAAAATCTGCATATATCTGAAAGCTGAACAATACAATACCGAGGTACAGAGAAAAACTATTGAGCGAATCGATATGAGTAAAGCAATAGTTTACCGGGATGCTGATATTATCTGCTATCACCATTTTTTTAAACAGTCCCCAACAGATCTGTTGAATGGCCGGTTCTATTTGCACTGCCGTTATTGCCCGTTTCTGTCTGAAAAAAGGAAGCAAAGAAACAGCCGAAGGAATGGGACCAGCCAGTAGGTGCGGAAAAAATCCAATGTATGCGCCGTATGTAATGATGTTCTTCTCTGCTAAAATATCTTTCCGGTAAACATCGGTGATGTAACCTATAGAACCAAAGGTATAAAAGCTTAAACCCACAGGTACCAATAAGGTAAGCAATTGAAAATCGGAACCAAATGCATTCAGGGTATTGATAAAAAAATTGGTGTACTTCAGAATAATTACGCAGGAAGACAGCAATACAATACCTATCACCAAAAGAGGTTTACGATACTGTTTTGCTTGCGCTATGGCCAATCCCATGGCATACCCAACAAGGGTTAGTACCAGCAGATACACAGGAAACAGCAGGTGAAAGCGACTATAGAAATAATAACTACCCGCCATCAACAGTACATTCTGGATGCCGGTTTTTTTATAAAACAGCCAATACAAAACAAGGAGCCCTGAAACAAATAACAGGAATTCCCAGGAGTTAAACTGCATAATCAGGGGTTAGGGTATACAGAAAACCGGATTTTCAAATATAATAGAATCCTTAGGTTAATGATGTAGTGAATTCTGGTTATTGTAGATAAACCAGCTACTATGTTTACACTTTATCGCATGTATCGTATGATGTAGGATTTGCCATCCACAAAATGTATGGTAACCGGCAGGAGCAGCAAATGGGATAAAAAATCAATTCTTATCATATAGGCAATAAACTTATTCATACCTTTGCGGTCAAAATAGCTGAAAACAGGCAGTGTTTTTGGTTTTGGTACTTTAGTATTGGTAAACAGGTTATAAAACGGGCATTGTGTAAGCAGTTCTTTTCGCTAAAAACACCTGCCTGATCAACTGATTCTTACTTTATACCTGTTAAAATCCCTATCCTACCAAACTATCGTATTGGTTCAAAGGTTATACAACTTTGGCCAGGAATAAAGGATAATTGAAATGCGGAAAGGATCTCACCTTATTACACAAAAAATCAAAGGTTTACTCTACCTGGCAATATGGGTATTGGCTGCTGCATGTTCAAAAACGGCAGAGCCTGTTATCACCACGCCGCAGCCACCTGTAGTGTCTGGCCCAACCGGGGAGATTCAAACTTTTCTTGTTACAGACACCTTAGTGGCATTTAATGCAGGTACAACGATCAAATGGTTGGTAAACGGCACCAATTCGCTTACCGTTGTAACCCTTAATGGCGGAAAAATTGGATTGTATGGTGTGTTGGATACTGGTCCGATAAAACAAAACACAACCTACACCCTCTCGGTTAACAGCGGAAAAATGGCATCACTTACTGTAAAAGTATCGGATTCTATTACCTCGCTTTTGTGGGGACAGGGTAAACGTTTGAAGCAGGTAAAAAAAGAGATATTTAGATTACCCGCCGGACAATCAGATTCTGCATGGGTTGATACCGCAATGAATGTTCGCACTATTGATCAACGCTTGTATTTTGATTTGGACAGGAGTGTAAAAATCATTCAAATATCCCCCAATCAGGTTGCCGTAAATGATGCAGGAAAAATCACCATCAATGATACCCAGGACGGATTTACCTGGCAGGGGGTGCTCTATACCATCTTTATCTTAAATACCAATAACCTGATTGTAACTTATATAGAAACAATAAATGGTATACCAGTAAAAACAAGAAACACGTATAATTACGAATAACTTGTTGGTCATTAAATTTAAAGGCGAAGGAATAATACACCTAAATAAATCTTCATTACAAACCTTGCTTGCTCTATCATACTGCTTTATTTTTTTTGTATCGTAGCAATTGCCATGATCAAAAAAAATCTAATCATATAAAGATACAGCCGTGCCTTAGTGTGAAAAATAATTGCACACCAGGGCACAAGGGCACGGTTTAAGACAAATTGGGTTAATACAACGCATTACAAAAAGTCATTTGCTCTTTTAACAGTAACAGTACTGTTTATTTTCGCTTATCGCGCGGAACAAATTTTCTTCCCCGGCTTTCACCACCTCTTCCGGATGAGCCGCGATTACCGCGTGGGTTATAAGCAGGGGTGGCACCAAATTTTTCAGGTACCTGCGCTTTGGTAACAGCGTGGCCCAGCAGTTCTTCTATCTGTGCAAATTTCTGTTGCTCTTTTTCGGTAACAAATGTATAGGCTGTTCCTTCACTGGCTGCCCGGGCAGTACGGCCAATGCGGTGGATATAATCCTCCCCATCATTAGGTACATCATAATTGATCACCAGGTCTATATCTTCAATATCAATACCCCGGCTTAAAATATCAGTAGCCACCAGTATTTTTAATTTCTTATTTCTGAAATCGAGCAATACCTGTTCGCGTTTATCCTGTTCCAGATCTGAGTGAATTTCTTCGATAGAAAACCGGGATCTTTTCAGTTCATGTGCCAGTTGTTTCACATTCATTTTTTTGGAACAGAAAACAATCACACTCTGAAAATCCCTGCTGCTCAGCAATTCTTTGATCAACGGAATTTTCTGCGGCTCGTATACCACAAACGCTTCCTGCACAATCTGCTCCGGTGGTTTGGATACGGCAATATTGATCTCTAACGGATGGTGCAATATTTTTCTGGCCAGCTCGCGCATTTTCATGGGCATGGTGGCAGAGAACAATAGGTTTTGCCGCTGTTTGGGCAAGAACGAAATGATCTTCATCAGATCATCATGAAAACCCATATCCAGCATACGGTCGGCCTCATCCAGTATCAGGTATTTGATGGCCTGCATTTTTACATAGCCCATGTTCAGGTGGGCAATCATACGCCCCGGGGTACATACCACCATATCTACTCCGTTAGACAATGCTTTCTTTTCTGTTGTAAAAGAAGTACCATCGCCACCGCCATATACAGCAATACAACTTACATCGGTAAAGTAAGAAAGTCCCTCCATGGTTTGTGCAATCTGCACTGCCAGTTCGCGGGTAGGCACAATGATCATGGCATTGATCAGGTGTGCATCGTGCGGTTCGGTAATGATTTTGTTCACCACCGGCAATAAGAAAGCAGCCGTTTTACCGGTACCTGTTTGCGCCGAGGCAATAATATCTTTTCCCTGTAAAATAGGTTTGATCACCTGTTCCTGCACCGGGGTGGCAGTTTCGTAGCCCATGGCTTCTATGCCGGCCAATAGCCTTTCATCGAGGCCTAATTCAGTAAAATTCAAAATAAATAGTAGTTATGAATGTGATGTTTGAGCGTAAAGATAGGTTCTTCAGTACGATGTAAGTGTTTCTGTTTCATGGATGACTTGCAAGCCCACATTTTTAGCACATGCATCTTTTTTTAGCCGCAGATTCGCAGATTGTGGGTGAAAAAACCGATAAATCTGCGAATCTGCGGCTAAAGAATTGTGTTTTGACTAATTTTTAACCACCGGTATGCAGCCAATTCTGTTATTTTTGCGCCCTATCGGCAACAATGGTTGCCATTAACTACCTGACATGAAAAAATTACTACTTGTTCTGTTTAGCATTTCCGTTTCTTTTTTAGCTATGGCTCAGTCAACTACCGGCAACAACAGCCCTAAAATTGACCTGAGCAACCGTGCCGCTGATCATTTGATGATACAATATGGTGGCGATAGCTGGACCAACCGCCCCGACAGTGTTCGCACGGGTGGCTTTAGCAGGCACTTTAATATCTATTTCATGTTTGATAAGCCTTTCAAAACTAACCCTAAATTGAGTGTGGCGTATGGTATTGGTATTGGAAGCAGCAATATGTTCTTTAAAAATACCAATGTAGATATCAAATCTATCGCTGCCCGCTTGCCTTTTACCAATGCGGATAGTAGTAACCATTTCAGCAAATTCAAAGTAACTACTATATACGCTGAGATACCGGTTGAGTTACGCTATTACTCCAACCCTGCCGATCCTGCCAAATCATGGAAAGCGGCACTGGGTGTAAAAGTAGGAACCCTGTTAAAATCGTATACCAAGGGCAAGAACCTGGTTACTAAAACCGGTGCTTCTGTGTATGGCCCGGGCTATATTCAAAAAGATAGCAACAAAGGTTTCTTTAACGGAACCATGCTGGCTGTAACCGGCCGTATTGGATATGGCATTGTTTCTCTGGATGCAGGCTACCAGTTTAACACCGTATTAAAAGATGGTGCCGGCCCAAGTATGAATAAATTCTCTATCGGCGTTACGTTCAGCGGACTGTAGTTCGTGAGTGGTGAGGCGTGAATCGTGAGTTGGGTAATGCAAATACCCGACTCACGATTTTTTTATGCCCCCAAAAAACTCACGTCTCACGATTCACGCCTCACGCCCCGCGAAAGGCTATCTTTGCCAAAACGAATAACCATTGATCGAGAAAAAAAAAGCGATACAGAACGAAGAAAAAACAGTGTTGGTAGGATTGATACAGAAAGACCAGACAGACGCACAGGTTACTGAATACCTGGATGAACTGGCTTTTTTATCAGAGACCGCCGGTGCAATAGCCGTAAAACGTTTTACCCAAAAACTGGCACATCCCGATAGCCGCACATTTGTAGGAAAAGGAAAACTGGAAGAGATCAAACAATATGTGAACGGAAAAAATATTCACCTCGTAATTTTTGATGATGAATTAACCGGCTCACAAATCTCCAATATTGAAAAAGAACTGGGTGTAAAAACCATCGACCGCAGCGACCTCATCCTCGACATATTTGCCAGTCGCGCAAGAACCTCGCAGGCCAAAGTGCAGGTAGAGCTGGCACAATACCAATACCTTTTACCCAGGTTGAAAGGAATGTGGAAACACCTGGAAAGGCAGGGCGGTGGTATTGGTACCCGTGGACCTGGTGAAACCGAAATTGAAACCGATCGCCGTATCGTAAAAGACAAAATCTCATTACTACGCAAACGACTGGGCGAGATAGACAAGCAGGCATTTACCCAACGGAAAGAAAGAGGTGAATTGATACGTGTGGCATTAGTAGGCTATACCAATGTGGGTAAAAGCACTATCATGAACCTATTGAGTAAAAGTGAAGTTTTTGCCGAGAATAAATTATTTGCCACACTGGATACCACCACCCGCAAAGTGGTGTTTGAGAATACGCCATTTTTATTAAGTGATACCGTAGGTTTCATCCGCAAACTGCCACACCACCTGGTAGAGAGTTTTAAAAGCACGCTGGATGAAGTGCGCGAGGCGGATATTTTATTACATGTGGTAGATATTTCTCACCCGCAATATGAGGAGCAGATTGGTGTGGTAAACAAAACGCTGCAGGAACTGAAAGCATTTGAAAAACCCATTCTCACCATCTTCAATAAAATGGACCTGTACCAGGAAAAGAATTTTGACGAATGGCTGGATGAGAGTGTTCAGCAGGAAATTTTACGCGAGCTGAAAGAAAAATGGGATGCGGCAACCGATAACAACTGTGTATTTGTATCGGCCCAGGAGCGAAATAATATTGATGCCCTGCGGGAGATGATACTGGAAAAAGTAAGGGATATGTACAAGATCCGCTATCCGTATAGAACGGTGCAGTTTTAACAGCAATTTGAAAATGTGTTGATTTGAAAATTTGAAAATGATATCCCCACATTTTCAAATTACCACATTTTCAAATTTTCAAATTAACAAGATGGTCTGGCATAAAATAGCAATCTCAGAACTGGCACTGAACTGGCAAGACAATAACATGTGTTTGGTAGAAGCTGGTGATAAAAAGCTGACTGTTGCCCGCTTTAACGGCCAGTTATTTGCCTTTGCCCATAAATGCCCACATGCCAGTGGTATTATGGCCGATGGGTACATCAATGCCGCCGGACAGGTAACCTGCCCCTTGCATCGCTACCGTTTTGATATGAAAAATGGCCGCAATACGAGCGGCGAAGGGTATTATTTAAAGACATACCAGATAGAAACCCGGGAAGACGGGATCTATGTAGGCTGGGAAAACAAGGGATTTTTTGGATTATAAGCCACCAACCGTGCCTTTGTGCCTTCGTGTGCAAATAAATCTCACACGAAGGCACAAAGGCACGGTTAGGGGCAACTGTTCGCATAAAACTTCGGAAAACACCCCATGTTTTTTCAATACAGATTTTGTCAGAAAACATTTTTCCCTATTTTTGCAACCCCTTAGGGGAAATTTTACATACTCCTCCTTAGCTCAGTTGGTTAGAGCATCTGACTGTTAATCAGAGGGTCTCTGGTTCAAGTCCAGAAGGGGGAGCTAACGAAGCCTATCAATTTTTTTGGTAGGCTTTGTCATTTTCTCTATCTCATATCTCTTTACTCAATTTTCACTAATTTTAAGGTATGAAAGTGCAAGAAGCTACCTATAAAGGCAATTATGACATTCATGTTCTTTTTGAAGATGGTGTAGCTGGCATTATTCATTTGAATGATCTTGTAGAAAGCGGGATTTTTCTTCCTTTGAAGAATACCACAGAATTTGCTAAAGTATATACTACTGGCTACTCAATAGCTTGGTCTGATCAATTAGAGATTGATGCAGCCACTATTTATGCTGAATTGTCCGGGAAAGCGCCGGGTGAAGTTTTCTCATCTCCTCATTCTTATGCCACAAATTAGTTACTTCCTCGGTGTTATTATCCGGATGTTTTACAGGGATCACAATCCACCACATTTTCATGCCGTATATGCACAGTATGAAGCGTTGATAGACATCGAAAAGAACGAGCTCTTCAGCGGGTATTTACCTCCCCGAGTTTTGGGTATTGTGACTGAATGGACCGCTCTTCATCAAAAAGAATTAATGGAGAATTGGGAAAGAGCTAGGAAGCAAGAAAGCTTATTGAATATTGAGCCCTTGGTATAAGTCAATAGTATACCTCCTGTAAAATCTGGCTCAAATCATATATTTTCCTCAAACTCTCATATAAAGGGTTTAATTCTGGACTAGCAAGGGGAGCAAGCAAAGCCTATCAAAATTGATAGGTTTTGCTATTTTCTCTATCTCATACCTCTGTACTCAGATGAAAGGGTTACTTCCGGGCTGGCAGTGCTTTGCATTTTTCAACTTTTCATCCCAAATAGGAACCTGGTTACACTCGTTCTTTTAATCACATACTCATAGATTCCAAAAATGAATACTGAGGATAAAATTGTTAACAGAAGGTACTTTACTAAAATGGAAAGAGGTAATTGAACTACCCAATACCCTAATGCTACAATAATTGTTTGATGTATGATGAAGAAAGGAAATACGGCCCGGTTTAGATAGCCTAACCAAGCAGAAGGTGCATTCAGGTATTTTTTTGCGTATCCAATAATGGTTAATATGATACTCCAAATTAGCATGGAGTCAATGATGAAATATAGCTGAGTACTTATTCCATCTGTTTTGGGCAAACGATTCGGCAGATAGTACTGAACAAAAAGATATACGCTTGCCAGTGAGGTAATCAGAAGACTTACTTTTCTGTACTTTTCACAAGTGTCCCAAAATGAAGGGCTGCTTGCAAGAAAGTATCCCAGAAGCAGATAGGTAATAGACGAATTAAACACAAACCAATCATCTACCAGACTTCCCTGTTCAGGATACGCTAAATAAAAATTTGCATAATTGATGTAAATAATGAAACAGATAAAAATGAATCCATATTTTTTGGCTAAAAAAGAGGATAATGCATCTTTATACTTTTCTATTATTTTTATTTTCATGATAGAAAAAAGCGGAAACAATAAAATAATAAACACCAACAGGTAAACAACAAACCACATATGGCTCCAGGTTAAAGAGCCATCAGGGTAAGGAATCAATTCCCAAACTGAGGGATAGAACTCAAGATAGCTTTCATGTATTCTTCCCTTTTGTAAATACTCAACATATACCTGAACAGGAATAGTAAAAAACATGGCAAACAGCAGAGGAATACATAACCTTTTGAATCTTTCCCATACAAATTTTAAAATACTTCTGCTTTGTAAAGAAAAATAAATACCTGCACCGGAAATAAAGAATAGCAGAGGTAATCTCCACTGATGAAACCATAGTACAACACTTAACAGCATGTCTGATTTTTGCTCGTTTTTTACTTCCCAGTTGTATGTAACAAACGGCATGGCACTATGAAATAGTATAAGAACTAAAAAGGCAAATACCCTTACATAGTCTATAAAGTATAATCGATTTTTCATAACGGCCAAACGATTAAATATGTATTTTGTTACAAACCATTTTCACTTTTTTCAAGAATACTTAAACCTACCTTCATACCATGAAAGCCAAAAAATCATTATTCCTATTTCTTTCACTTCTACTTTTCAAGCAGTTAGCACTGTTTGCACAAAACATTGATTTTGAGAAAACAATGCTGAAGCCCATACAAGTTTCTATGTCTCTAACGGAGATCAAAGGGGAAAAAGCAGTAAGGGTAACAAAGGATACTACGATCAAAGGAGTGGATGAACCAACTTTTGTTCGGCTGGATGGTATTGATTTTACCAATGGGGTAATTGAAGTGAAGGTGTTAAGCAAATTGTTACCGAATGCCTCTAGTTTGTCAAGGGGTTTTATTGGTATATCGTTCAGGATAAACGAAGACAATTCAAAGTTTGAATGCATTTACATTCGGCCCACCAATGGCAGGGCTGAGCAGCAGTTAAGAAGAAACCGCTCGGTTCAGTACTTCTCTTACCCTGATTACAAATTTGACCGGTTACGAAAAGAAGCCGCCGGTGAATATGAATCGTATGCTGATATGGAATTGAACAAATGGATCACATTAAAAATAGTAGTGAAAGATGCACAGGCAAAACTTTTTGTAAACAATGCGTTACAGCCTTCCTTACTTGTCAACGATTTAAAACATGGACCCAATAGTAAAGGAGCCATTGGTCTTTTTGTTGATGTAGATACGGAAGGATTTTTTTCTGATCTAAAAATTAGTAGAGAAAAGTAAACCGTTTTGTATTGCAGGAGAGCTCTCTTATCTCTTAAATAACATTAGTAAAGAACCTGCTAATGTTAGAGCAATTACCAATTTACGATAGGTATCATCTTTAATTTTTCCAACCACACGAATGCCCATCCAGAAACCCAATGCAAGTGCCGGCACCAATGCTACATCTGTCTGTAAAGTTTGTGGTGTAATATTTTTCCAGAAAAAAACCTGAAAGGGTAATTTAAAAAGATTGATGCATAAGAAAAGCCATGCGGCAGTACCAATGAAATTATTTTTAGGCATGCGCATAGCCAGAAAATACAGGTTGGCAAAGGCGCCGGCCAAATTGCCAATCATGGTGGTAAAGCCTGCTGATAAACCGGTGGTTACTGCAAACAGCGGATGCTTAGGTACTTCTTTCGACTTTCGTCTCTCCATCAACAGCACAATCACAATCGTAATCAGTATGATCACTGCCATCAGTTTTCTAAACAGTACTTCGCCCATATCCTTACCCAGGTAAACACCCAGCAGAATACCCATCACCATCCAGGGCGTTAGTTTCCAAAAATGTTTCCACTCTGCATGCCGATGGTAGTACGCTACAGCCGCAATATCTGCCAGGCATAACAGGGGCAATACGATACCGGTAGACGATTTACTTCCAAAAACAAATGCCATCAGGGTAACACTTAACATGTCTATCCCCTTTAACCCTGCCTTACTCATACCGATAATAAAAGCAGCCAGCATAATTAGCAGCCATTCAGAAAGGGAATAAAAAGAAAATATATCCATACTATACAAAACGGAAAGTTACTGGCTGTTTGTGAAACCATGATATAGAAATACCGGAAGCCCTATTTGAAGATACTGAAAGCTGTTTGTGGGGAGCGCTAATCTTACTCACTACCATTGGTCTTTGTACCATAGAAGCTATCGCTTCAAAAATTACTGTGCCAAGTGCACGCTTCTCTAAACCTTTCTGAAAATAAAGATCAGAATTCTTTGTTCAGTATGCATGTGCTGTTAAAAGAGAGAACGCTGTTATATTGATTATGCTGTACAAACACCTACCTTCAAAAAAATCTAACACAGATGCATACAAAACAACTACTAAAACAATACTTGATTCTTTTTTGTAGCCTTACTCTTTTTTCCTGCACACAAAAAAAACCTTTACACAATACTCTTTCTGATAGCGAAAAAAAAGAGGGCTGGGTAGTATTGTTTGATGGCAAAACTACCAATGGCTGGCATCTTTTTAACCACACTGCTGACACACCTGCCTTTGCAGCAGTAAATGGCGAATTGGTGAGTGATACCAACGAAAAAACAGGTATGCGTGGTGATATGGTAACTGATAAAACCTACGAAAATTTTGACCTGGTGTTTGAATGGAAAATTGCAAAAGAAGGAAATAGTGGTGTATTCATTAACGTAACAGAAGATACCAGTTATATGGCCACATGGGCTACCGGCCCCGAATACCAGTTGCTCGATAATGCCCATGTAAGAGAAGGTTATTTGAACGATGGTATGCGGGCAGCGGGTTGTTTATATGGTTTAGCTCCTTTACAAAACAAAGTAGACCCTAAACCATTTGGAGAATGGAACCAATCAAGAATTCATCAAAACAAAGGCAAGGTTAGCTTTTGGCTAAATGGGGTAAAAACTGCCGATGAAGATTTTACAAATGCACATTGGAAAGAGTTAGTAGCATCAAGTGGTTTTAAAAAATTTCCTGATTTTGGAAAAGCTACCCGCGGTCATATTGGCTTGCAGGATTGGGCCAAAGGTATTTCTTTCAGAAATATTAAGCTGCTTCAGTTGCCCTAAGTCAACGATCAACTCTGTATCTATTTAGCCCAACCTACCGGAATTGATAGGTCACTATCACACCTGATTCATTTGTATTACAGTATTAACACAATACCTAAATAGTAAAGGATCCCTTAAAATAGGGATCCTTTACTATCAGTTCATTTTGCGAAAATTATAATTTCCATTTAATGCCACCATTCACTACAAATCCATCTACCGGTGCATAAATATCTCTGAATAAGGGGTTAGAGATGTTGCCGGAATAAATGGTATCAAATTTTGTTTGCCGCGTATCTAACAGATTCTCAAAATTCAGGAAGATGGAAAACTGCTTCCAAAATTTTTCTCCCATAATTCCACAGATCCAGTAAGACTTACCCGTTAATCCATCACTCAATTTTTGCGGACTGAAATAGTACGCCTCCAATCCTATTTTACACACCCCTTCCTTCTCATACATCAATACATTATTCAGTCTATGCTTTGCGGTAAGTGGAAACCAGTTTTTTGTGTTTGCAACATAACTGTTCACATCCGCATACGTATAGCCTATAAACAATTTATAATCACCATAGGTAAAACGCAGGTTGGTTTCTATCCCTTTGGTATCTATGAATCCGGTTGAATTGATAAATGCATAATTAGCTCCCGAAGCAGTTAACAACAGCGGCTTGTTTAATCTTGTATAAAAAAACAACTGATTAACAGCGATGCCTATTTCTCCCATTTTGATCCGGTAGTTAATATCAAAATTTCCCCCTATCGATTTTTCATTGCGAACAGTTTGCTGGTCAATGGGTAGAATTTGCTGAAACTGTACCCTCTCTGCTTCTTCATTAAATACACTTGGTGTTTTATAACCCAGGCCACCACCCAGCCGCAGTGTAATGGCTTCACTCGGCTTATACATGGCGGCTATTCTTGGCAGTAATTCAAACCCATACTGCTTTACATAATCGCCTCTCAATCCTGTTTCCAAACTAAAACTGGCAGAAGGCGTCCATGTGTTCTGAATAAAAGTGCCTAACGTATTATATTGATAATCCCTCAAAAAAGTCTGTGTACGTTTCTCTTCCTTAATAGCCTCTGTTACAAAATTAGCACCAAAAATCCAGGAAGATTTCTCGCTCTTACTTATCAGGTTAATTTCTGAATAAGATGATTGCTGTGTAGCTTCAAAAATATAAGCAGGTATAGTTATCAGTCGTTTAAAATTTGTATAGCTGCTTTTAACAGTCAACACCATATTCTCATTGATGTTGTGCCGAATATCTGCCTGCGTTGTAAAACGATGGCTGTTATTTTTTTCGAAGTAGCCCGCGGTGCCGTTTTTAATATAATTCATACTACCACCCAAACGGCTTTCTGTAATATAGCTGACACCTATGTTTGCATTTGTTTTTTCACCATACAAAAACAGCCTGGGGTTAATGGTGTACCGCTCATAGGTTGGAATAGCCGTAAGACCAATACCGGCAGGATCGTATGCGGCAGCCGAGTTGGCAGAACCAAAAACAGTTATGCCAATCTTCTGAAAACGCTGACTGTAAAAACTACTCAGATCCAAACCTTTTGCTGATGTTGCGTTGGCCACAAAACTCAGTTCACGTTGTTCGCCCGGCGTTTTTGACACCAGGTTTACCAGGCCCGCAATAGCCCCGCCACCATATAGAGTAGAAGAAGAACCCTTAATTACTTCCACCTGTTTTAAATCCAGTGGCGCAACCTGCATCAAACTCAATCCTCCTGCAAATCCGGAATAGAGTGGCAGACCGTCACGCAGCAATTGTGTATAACGGCCATCTAACCCCTGGATACGGATACTTGAATTATACGAGGTAGCAGACGTTTGTTGTGTTTGAATACCGGTACTTTCATTCAGCATCATGCGTATGTCGCCGGGTTTCATATTGCCTTTTTCTTCCAGTTCTTCACCCGATATGGTTTCTACCCGTGTAGGTGTATTGGCAATGGTGCGGCTGGTTCTTGTGGCAGTAACAATAATTTCTTCTTCCTCTTCTTCTGCTTCTTCCATGGTAATCACCGTTGCATCTGCATTATCCAATGGAAAAGAAAGACTGATTTTTCCATCCTGATAACCAATATGTGAAATCGTGATTTCGTATGTACCGGAGGGTATGTCTTTGATTATAGCCAGCCCATTTGAGTCGGCAATGGCAGATTTTTTAATTGATTTTACAAATACAACGGCTCCGGGCAAGGGTGCTGCTTCTTTGTTTTTTACAACAGTCTTATAAGTGTGCTGTGCATTAACAGTCAACGTACATAGCATGGCTATGCAAAAAAAGTAAATTGATTTCATTACAATAGATTGATTGATAAAAAGTAAACCGGGTGTATCAACTCAATCTCGGCGGTTGCCAGAAAGAAGAAAAGGACTTAGGAAAAAATAAAAGGATGAAATCGTTGTGTTTAGTAGATACTGATTGCTGCGGCACTTGCATTTGCAAGAATACCAGCGACTGGGTAAAGCCGCTACAATTGCCACACAGAGCAAATGGAGAGCAGTTTTTACAATCGTCATTATCAGAATGATTGGAATCGGTTGTTGTTTGCCCGGTTTCTTCAACACAATTATCAGCCGCACAACAGGGAACGGTTGATAACAACAACATATAAAAAGAAAATAAAAAGAATACGATTTTCACTGAATCGAAATTACACTATTTAACGTATTGGTAAGCCCGGATGGTATTTAGTTTCTTAAAAACTTTTCTATCTTTTTTTAAAACTGCAAAATAAAAAATCCTGTGATGTATGAAAGGGTGTAGCGTGAACCTCTGTAATGCATTTAATTCTTTCAAATTTTTCTTC
Source organism: Chitinophaga pinensis (assembly GCA_943372845.1). GTDB lineage: Bacteria > Bacteroidota > Bacteroidia > Chitinophagales > Chitinophagaceae > Sediminibacterium > Sediminibacterium pinensis_K. The sequence goes on from CALSAD010000003.1 coordinate 88,253, forward strand.
AAATCTGTTCGACATAGAAGACGCTGTATACTGTTTGATATCGAGTCCGCTGCATTTTTGGGGTCCGTTTTCTGAAAAAGTTCCGAGTATTAAATAACCGGAAGACCTGATACCGCTTTCTGCAATTTGTACGTACTTGTCTATCCTGTCTTCTGTTGTGAGGAAATGAAAAGCGGCTCTATCGTGCCAAAAATCAAACTGAACCGGTGGTATGAAATCAACAACATCAGAAACAATCCAGTGTACTTTATGGGCATTTTCACCCAATCGTAGTTTTGCTCTGTTGAGTGCGTTTTCAGATATATCCAGTACAAACACCTTGCGGTACCCTTTTTCAATAAGTATATCAACCAAATGACTATCGCCACCGCCTATATCAATAATATTCGCGTCTAACGAAAGATCAAACAATTGCAAAAAAGACAGCGATGTTTTAGGATATGCCTGAAACCAGCTGAATTCTGTTTCTGCTTTTGTAGCAAAAACTTTTTCCCAATGATCTTTCTCTGTAACCGCCATGGCATCAGGTTTTAGTTTTAGAAATTAGTACTGACTAACATGTATTAAAATAAGCAATTAAAGGTAAAGGGATAAACATAAATAAATCATCTAACGGAACCTTACATACGGTTGCTAACCTAGTGAATTAACCGTGCCTTTGTACCTTGGTGTGAAAAATAATTGCACACCAAGGCACAAAGGCACGGTTGTAAAACGAACTGGCTTAGTAGCACAACACGTTATCTCTTATAAAAAGTTTCAGAAACAGTTCTCTACATTTTATTTTACCGGATCCGACAACTTCAACAACTCCTGCAAATGAGGCCACCAGATAGCGGGTATGGAGTGCGTTCCATGTCCATTGGTTTGATCGGTGATGGGTAAGAGAATAAATTTTCCTTTGGCTATGTTCCTGATCTCTTTTTCCATGATGCCTAGTTCGGGAGGGTTTACCTGATCATCCGCGGAATTGATGGCCATAAGCGGTGCTTTTATTTTGGCAAGATGCGGAGCAGGGTTATAATCGCGCGAGGCATCGAACTGGTAAATAAAATCATTGGCATCCAGTGTGGTCAGGTATCTTTTTTCAAGGTTATCCAACATGGTCTCGGCCAACTCTCGTGTAGGCGCCGATTTCTGCAATTGTAACGGGCTGCTTGTCATAAATATCAGTGAAGAAATAGCACCGCGCAGACCTACCTGTGGTTGTTGTGCGTATTCTCCACCCTTCCATTCGGGATCCAGTTTAATCAGATCAATAGCCATCTTTCGCTGAATTCGGTTTCTGCCTGCGATACTTACCGGCAAACTGGCCAAAGGCATCAGCGCATCCATAAAATCAGGATACTGATAGCCCCACACCCAACTGTGCATACCACCCATTGAGGTTCCCATTACCAAACGAAGATGGTTGATATGCAAATGCTCTGTTAGCAAACGATAATCTGCCAATACCATATCCTCATAATTGTATTTGGGGAAACGCATGTGTAACCCATCACTGGGTTTACTAGATTTGCCATGGCCAATACCATCCGGTAGTATGATGCAATATTTGTCTGCATCCAGCAACTGACCCGGCCCAAACAGAAATCCCGCAAAACGGTCATTCAAGAAATTAGAACCACTACCTGTTGTTCCGTGCATGATCAGCACGGCATTGGTAACCTTACCATTTTTGTCTGTCTGCGGTTTACCAATTATGGTATAATGCAATTTCAATGATGGTATGGTTTCGCCAGTAGCAAAAGTAAAATTCTGAACAAGGTAATCGCCTTCTATAGGGGTTGGGTATTTTGACTGCGTTAATCCTGCAGTACTGGTTAACATATTCATTACAAGGAATATGGCCATCATCACATTAGAATAATCTCGTTTTTGCATACAATATTTATTTACTTGTAAAAGAAACATTGATAAATCTACACAACGTGGTTCAATATATTGCCAATCGTTTAAGAAGCAGTGTGCTTTAATGAATTCAAATTGCTTATTCTCTGCGAAAAGTGTGTAGCAAACTAAAACAGAAATACTATCTTTAAAACTGAACCTCTTTTATGACTATCCTAAAACTAATAAAATCCATTTGCACCAAATTACGGATGAAATTTTTCCCAACGCCGCATGAGAAAGAAATAGCAAGGTATTTTGCAGACGGCGGCGATGAAAGGTTCAGATTAAGTTTTACGCTGACAGACCAATCTTTGGTGATAGATCTGGGCGGTTACAAAGGTCAATGGGCATCAGATATTTACGCTAAATACAATTGTACCCTATTGGTATTTGAGCCAGTTACACTTTACTATAACCAATTAGTGGAAAGATTTAAAAGAAATCCAAAAATAAAAATATTTCACCTGGCACTGGCCCAAAGTAAAGGAACAGAACAAATAGGTTTGAGCGATGAAGGTTCCTCTTTGTTCATACACACATCAGCTACCGAAATCATTCAACTGGAAGATGTAGCAACATTTTTTAAAGAGTACCCAATTGATCAGGTTGATCTACTAAAAATTAATACCGAAGGTGCTGAATATGCCCTGCTGAACAGGCTGATTGAAACAGGACTTATCAAAAACATACAACAGTTGCATATCCAATTTCATGATTTTATTCCCAATGCCGAGTTGCTGTTAAAAGAACTCTATGAAAAGTTATCGTTAACACATGTACAAACGATGCGGTATACATTTGTATGGGAAAACTGGGTGCGTAAACAAGATCTATAGCAAACAGTAACGACCTTTTCTAAGCATATCGTTTGGCCTTTACTTGTTTATTTATACGTCTGCTTCGTTAAATGACAATACCAAATCCGGTATACTCACTTTCACTTTGCGGCAAACAACGCCTGCCTTATCCAACATCATTCTGGAAGCTTTGGCAGAATCGGTTGCTGCATATTTATCCGACAGGTAAATTACTTCGGTAATACCAGATTGTATAATGGCTTTGGTACATTCATTGCATGGAAATAGTGCTGTATATATTTTGCATCCATGTAAGTCCATACCGATATTGTTTAAAATGGCATTCAGCTCGGCATGACATACATAGGGGTATTTGGTTTCGAGAAATTCTCCCTGCTTGGACCATGGAAACACATCATCATCGCATCCCATTGGCAAACCGTTATATCCGGCACCTACAATTTTATTTTTATGGTTAACAATACAGGCACCTACCTGCGTGTTGGGATCTTTACTGCGGCGTGCTGATAGCAGGGCCACACCCATAAAATATTCGTCCCAGGAAATATAGTTTTCACGTTTTTTCAAAGCGATTGTTTTTAGATATTTACCGTATACGAATGTATGTTTTTTTATGTGAGTTGATCTGACCACCCCATATAGAAAACCATATGATGCGCGGGTTTGCTATCCGAAATCGTTTTCGCAGTTATTCCTTTCCACCAATGCAAAAGCGAATACATTTAAGTTGTCTTCTTGCAGAAACATTTATGGGATTGGGGCTAACTTATTTATGTTGGTAAGCCCATGCATCTGCCAACACCATTGCTTAACCATATAATTGTATTGTATGCCCTCTGCATTTTTTTCAAAACTAGTGGTATTGTCCCTGCTCTCCAACACCAGTTTTTCACAAAGCCCTTTACCAAAAAAAACTACACAGCCTGTTCTGGGCTATCGGTCTGTTACACTATTAACCGTTAATGGTCTTCAATTCAAAGACCTTAACCGGAATGGCGTATTAGACAAATATGAAGACTGGCGCCTGCCCAACAATACCCGGGCTATGGATCTGCTTTCGAAAATGACGGTTGCACAAAAGGTTGGCTTTATGCTGATTAGTACGGCACGTTTAAAAAGCGATCGTTCTGCCACACCTTTGCCCGGAGCGGGTGGTAGTAGTATTGCTTCCAGCGATCTGAATGAAGAAGACCAGGTACAGCCCAATAATATGTTTACCCGAAAACCTTTGCCGGTACCTATGATGTCATCCGTAGGTTCTACTAAGGGTGTTACGCAATTTCATCTGCGTCATTTTATTTTTCGGGCCAACGAATCTGCGCGCATTACAGCAGAATGGAGTAATAAATTACAGGCATTGTGTGAAAGTGATGGGTTGGGTATACCGGCCATTATTGCTTCTAACCCTCGTAACCATATCACCAAAGATGCAGCTATTGGATTGAGTGTGGGCAAAACGGTGTTCTCTACCTGGCCGGGCGAACTGGGTTTATCTGCCATGCGCGATCTGAAACTGGTTCGCGAGTTTGCCAATATTGCGCGTCAGGAATGGGCAGCAGTGGGTTTACGCAAAGGGTATATGTATATGGCCGACCTGAGTACCGAACCCAGATGGCAACGAATTGAAGGAACCTTTGGTGAGAATGCGCCATGGGTAGCCAAAATGATCACCGAAATTGTATTGGGTTTTCAGGGCAACCAATTATCACCTTCCTCTATTGCCATGACCACCAAACATTTTCCGGGAGGTGGTGCCGGTGTTGGCGGACAGGATCCGCATTTTGAATGGGGCAAGTATGAACACTTTCCGGGCAAGCTATTTCAGAATAACCTGATCCCTTTTAAAGCAGCTATAAAAGCTGGCACTTCAGCCATCATGCCTTATTATTCTATTCCGCAGGATACGAAGTATGAAAAGATTGCGTATGCATATAACAAAGCAGTGATTAAAGATTTGCTGCGCGATAGTCTGGGTTTTAAAGGCATCATTAATTCTGACACAGGCCCAATTGAAATGATGCCATGGGGTGCAGAAAATTTATCTCTTACCGAGCGGTACAAAAAAACATTGGAAGCTGGTGTGAATCTGTATTCCGGTACCGCTGATCCGTCCAAATTACTGGAAACCGTAACATCGGGTATGGTAGATATGAAACTGGTTGATAATTCTGTGTACCGCTTACTGATGGAGAAATTTACATTAGGACTTTTTGAAAATCCGTATGTTGATGAAAAAGCGGCAGATGCATTTGTAGGCAATGCGGCTTTTCAGGCGAAGGCGGATCTGGCTATGCGCAAATCCATTGTATTACTCCGTAATGAAAATAAAACACTGCCCGCTAAACCTAAAACAAAAATCTACGTTGAATCCTATTTTCAGAAACGAAATGGTAGTGCCAGTACCGTATACCAGCCTGAAAATAACAAATACGATATCAGTTTTGTAAAAACACCGGAAGAGGCAGATATGATATTGGTATGGATTGCACCGGGTGCCAAATCATTGTTTCAGTCGGATGGCTCGCCCATATATCTTTCTTTATCGAAGAATTCGGTTGATATCAACTACATCAATTCACTGATTGCTAAAAAGCCTTCTGTACTAGCCATTAATTACACCAATCCATGGGTAATTGATGAGATCTATGATGACCGGAACAAAAAAAACATCAAAGGGGTGGTGGCTACATTTGGTACTAGCATAGAAGCGTTACTGGATGTGGTAACCGGCAAGTTTAATCCATCGGGGAAAATGCCTTTTACAACGCCGGTATCTGATGCGGTTGTTGAAAAACAATTATCGGATGTGCCAGGGTATTTGAAAGGAGCGGGGTATTCGTTGTTTAGGTTTGATGAGGGGTTGCGTTATAAATAATATCCCTCACCCAATCGACTCACCCCGTCGGCACTTCGTGCGACGACCCTCTCTACTTTGTAGAGAGGGTGAATACCTTTTTTTCGTACGCCTCCGTTTTCTGCTGCGCAGAAAGCAGAGGCGTACGAACGGTTGTTTATATCTGTATATCTGAAATGCTTGCTGTTTGAAGTATTCACGCCTGTGTATGGGTTACTTTTTACCAAAAAGGGTATTAAGGAGTAGAAATAAATACAAAATGATACAGAAAACATACTTCAAAACTAAAGATTACTGTAAAGTAAAATTTTCATTTGCCGTTGAAAACGCAGAAACTATTGAAATTCTTGGCCTGAACAGCGATTGGGAAAATGCAATCGTAATGAGCAAGAAAAAAGATGGCAGTTTTAGTACTGATGTATCGTTACCAAAAGATTCACAGCACGAATTTAAATACCGCATCAATGCTTCTGAATGGGCCAATGAGCCTGCCGCCGATAGCGAAACACCGAATGTGTATGGTGGAAGCAATAGTGTGATTTCTTTGTAGTTAAAGAAGTTAAAAGGGTTGAAGAGGTTACAATAGTTAAAGTGTGGTTAGATGTCCCCCTTTACCTGTTGTAACCTCTTTAGCGTTTTTAACTAACCCCGCTCTACTGCCCCCTATCTCCTTTAATAGTTTTGTATTCTCAATCATTTTCTTATTTTCGTTCTGCAAAGCCACATAAAAAATGTGGCAGCTTCTTTTACCAATTTTACGCCGATGACCATCTAAGCAGAGCTTAGGCAGACATGATTGAACGTTTGAGCTCACAACCCACCCTACCATTAATTCCTTAGTAAGGGATTTGTCTTAAATTATATTTACTATTAATCATTACACAATGACTGTTGATACCAAAACTATGGGCAAGAGAACTGTCTGGTCCTATATAAAACAATCACTAAACAACGAACACGCTGATTTTACTACCGGCAGCATCCGCAAAGCCATATTCCTGCTCGCTATACCCATGATACTGGAAATGTGCATGGAATCTGTATTTGCTGTGGTAGATATTTTTTTTGTGGGCAAACTGGGTCCGCATGCAGCGGCAACGGTTGGCCTTACTGAATCTTTTTTAACCATTGTATACTCTGTTGCCATCGGGCTTAGTATGGCTGCAACGGCTATGGTAGCCAGACGAGTAGGCGAAAAAAATCCGGATGGTGCGGCCAAAGCCGGAGCACAGGCTGCACTGCTTTCATTTATCATTACTATCCTCATCAGTATTACCGGTTTTTTCTTTGCAGAAAATATTCTGGAACTGATGGGTGCCGATGAAAAGATTATTGCACTGGGCAGCGGGTATACACGCATTATGCTTACGGGTAATGTGGTAATTATGTTGTTGTTTCTTATCAATGGTATTTTTCGCGGAGCGGGAGATGCTGCCATTGCCATGCGCAGTTTATGGCTAGCCAATATCTGTAACATCATATTATGTCCCATACTCATTCACAAATATGGGTTACCGGGTGCAGCCATGGCCACTACCACCGGAAGAGGCATTGGTGTTTGTTACCAGATCTATCATTTATTCAAAGGCAAGGGTATCATTAAAATACATTTGCATCATTTTGTACCGGACCTTACCGTATTGAAATCTATTTTCAGTATTGCTTCAACGGCTACTTTGCAATTTCTGATTGGCTCTGCCAGCTGGATAGCCATGGCCCGTATTATCTCCGGTTTTGGAAGCGATGCCATGGCGGGTTATACCATTGCCATTCGATTGCTTATATTCTTTTTAATGCCGGCCTGGGGATTGAGTAATGCAGCTGCTACATTGGTTGGGCAAAACCTTGGTGCCAAACAACCCGAAAGGGCAGAAGCTTCTGTATGGCAAACGGCCAAGTACAATGCCATTTTTATGGGTATTGTTTCCTTACTTTTTATTATCGGTGCTGAGTTTTTTGTATCACTGATTAATACAGAACCGGCTGTAGTAAAAACAGCTGTACTTGCTTTGCGTATTGTAAGCTTCGGGTATATTTTTTATGGTGTGGGTATGGTGATGATCAATGCGTTTAATGGTGCAGGCGATAGTAAAACACCTACTTGGATCAACCTGTTCTGGTTCTGGATTTTTCAGATACCGTTTGCATATGTATTGGCCGATGTTTTGAAGATGGGACCTACCGGTGTATTCATTGCCATTGTAGTAACAGAAACCTGTATTACCATTACCAGTGTGATTCTGTTCAAAAAAGGGAAATGGAAATTGATTAAGATTTGATTTCTTCTCTACCATAACTTCAGTGCCTCTGTGGTGATTTTTTTCACCGCGGAGGCGCGGAGTTATATGAGTTTACGCAGAGGGGAGGTTAAAACCAGCCGCGTTTTCTGAAGACAAATATCATGGCTATCGGAATAAATATCATTAAACCGGCTGCAATGTAAAAACCGTATTCGTCATGGATATAAGGAAGCTTATCAAAGTTCATCCCGAAAATACCGCCGATTACAGTAGGTGGTGCCATTAAGCAGGTTACTACGGCCATTACTTTCATTACCTCATTCATCTTCAGATTAATATTGCTGATGTATAAATCCTGAAGACTCATCATCATATCGCGGTAGTTTTCTGCCAGATCGTTTGCTTGTACAATATGATCATAGATGTCTTTAAAATATTTTGTGGTTCGTTCTTCCAATAAGTCACTATCACTTCTAATAAAACCATTCACCAGATCGCGTACAGGGCTTACATTTCTTTTTAAAACAATCAATTCTTTACGCAGATTATTGATCTCGGCTAATGCTCTGGTATTGCTACTTCGGATAATTTTTTCTTCCAGCAATTCTATGTGTTCGCCCAGTTTTTCCATTACAATATAGTAATGGTCTACAATCATGTCAATCAGTGCATAACACAAATAGTCCGCATTACTAATGCGTAATTTGGTACTGGCCACCCGTAGTTTCTCCCTGATCGGATCAAATACATCCCGTTGAGAATCTTCCTGAAAAGAGATCACAAAATCTTTACCCAATACAATACTGATCTGTTCCGTTTCTACAGCACCCGTACGATCGTTGAAGTACAACATATTCAACAGACAAAAAAGTATGGGATCCATTTCATCCATCTTAGGGCGCTGGCCCACACTCATGATATCTTCCTGTATCAGGTTATGTATATTAAACCGGTTGCAGATGGCTTCCACATCTGCCTTACGAATACCATCAATATTGATCCATGATATATTACCATTATCGTGTAGTGGAAAACAATCGGCGATATGATCGTATTTTTTTTCTTCCAACTGTGCGCTATTGTAATCAAATACGTTGATGTGTATCTCAGCAGCTTCTTCGCGCTGTGGTGGTATAGTGGGATTTACCAAAAAAATATCCCTGGTACGTTTGGTATTGAATAGAGACAATACATTGAAATATTTCAGGTATTTATTTTGTGCCATAGATGAAAGGTACGAATATGAACGGAAGGATTCGTGGATTGGCCAATGATTGTATCCTGTTTCGTTTTACATTTGTTGCTACCTATGCCCGTTCTTCCGCAACCACATTTTACTGCACCTTTCTGGCAATTCAATGGACACCTGCAAACCATTGTACCCAGTCTGTTCAGAAAAATTGCTTTTAAATATCATCAAAGAGAAAGACTGGAATTACCTGATGGGGATTTTGTAGACCTTGACTGGCATTTTGCCCAACCCGAAAAAAAGAAATTGGTAATCATTACCCACGGACTGGAGGGCGATTCGCACCGGCATTATGTTTTGGGGATGGCTAAATTGTTTTCAGAAAATGGATATGATGCACTGGGCTGGAACTGCCGGAGTTGTAGTGGCGAGTTAAACCGTTTACCGCGCTTCTATCACCATGGCGATGCAAAAGATCTGAGACTGGTAATTGAACATACCATCAGAAAATATGGTTATTCAGCCATAACACTTGTGGGGTTCAGCATGGGAGGCAGTTTAAGTTTGCGTGTAGTGGCAGAGTTTCCGGACGAGGTACCGATGCAGGTAAAAAAGGTAGCCGCTTTTTCTGTTCCCTGCGATCTGTTAAGTAGTGTAAAGATCTTGTCGCAAAAAACAAATACCATTTATAGTACCCGTTTTCTTCGCAAACTGGGAGAGAAAATAAAAGCAAAGGAAAAAATATTTCCTGACTTGATTAGTTATGCCGGTTATGAGAAGATCAAACATTTTATTGATTTTGATAACCGGTACACCGCACCCCTGCATGGTTTTACCGATGCGTATGATTTTTATACAAAAGCCAGTGTAAAACCTTTTCTTTCCAACATTCGTGTGCCATCGCTGATTGTACAGGCGTTGAATGATACTTTTCTTACACCAGAATGTGTATGTACAGAAGAAGCTACTAATAATTCTTTCTTATTTTTAGAAACCACTGACCATGGTGGGCATTGCGGGTTTATGTTACCGGGTTCTGTTTTTAGCTGGGCGGAATTGAGGGCACTTGAATGGTCGGAGGGGGAAATTAGTTAGCATATTATTATATTAGTTACAGTTGTACTGTTAAAAATCCAACACCCTATTATTCGAGGTTTTTTATCGCTCAAGGCCGCTGGGCCTCGTTCCTGTTACCGGGCTACTTTGGCCTCTGATCAGGTCTGCTTCGCATGACCTGATCTGTCTGCGCTTCGCTGGACACCGAACCCAAAGAGGCCCGTCCACAGGAACTGATTAGAAATAATAATCAAACACTCAGTAAGTAAATTCTTATTTTTTAATGAACCCCTTGGGGGAAACTGAAAAAATATGACGCGGATCAGTACATGATTGGAAACTATCTATCCACCAATAACTTTTTTGGGGATGGGATAAAATTTAATTGCTCAACCATTCTAAATAATCTGTAATTGGTTCTGACAAAATCGAATGTAAAACTGTCCAGAAAACAACAGCTGCAACATTGAGCAACAGTTTTATGATTGCGGGTTTTCTGGGTTTGGTGTTGATTAAAGGTATTGAGCAGAACAGAATTGTTAGCGCCAAGTGGGTCAACGTAAAAAACCAAAGCTGTATACCTGTTCCCAGAGAACCTGGGCTATTGTCTGAAAGATACTGGGAATAAGAAAAGTATGAGTATGCGAGGGCAATTGAAAAGTGGACCATCAATATTTTTAGTAGGTAACTTTTCACGAGTTATTTTTTAATTATAGATGCTGTTTTGAGGCTAGGTGTAGGGAATAAGGAGTTTCTTAGGTACTTATTCATCTGCATATCCATACTTGCACAAAAGCATATTAGCATACTTTCCTACAACATTCTCATTGCCATATATTGGTCATTGGTGTTATGTTAATTCACATCCCTACCATTTAGTGAAGCAACTCCCATTCGTATTTCACCATAACTGATCTCTTCGGGTAAATTATCTTTCAGCAGTTTTAAACTTAATCGTCCATACTTATCTGCGGCTTTGGCAATCAATTCCTGTTTGTCTTCCGGAACAAAAACGTTCACATCCAATTCACCGGTAGTAATATAATAACTGAGGTGCGTTTCAACCGTGGTGATGGCTAGTTGGCGTTCTTCCGAAATTTCGGAAATGGTTTTTCCGGAACGATACATTTCATAACTGATGCGTTTGGTATCAGAAGCCCTTTCTCTTGGTGCACGTATTTTTTTTGCTCGTGCGGGTTGCTTTAATTCCATTCTGGTATCGAGGGAGTGATCGTTGCAGTAGTCCTGCACTTTTTCCAGAAAAGGGGCGCCGTACCGCTCTATTTTAAAAGCACCGAATCCGGAAATATTAGGAAGATCCTGTTTGCTGAGAGGCAGATAGGTGGCCAGATCCAGCAAGCTGCTATCACTAAAAATAAGATAGGCCGGAACATTTTCTTCATGCGCAATACGGTTGCGTAATTTTTTTAACTCTTCAAACAATTCCTTCTCGTAAGAGTGTTGCTGATATATAATAGGCTCTTTGGCAATACGCACCTGTACCGGCGCGGTTAAGAATACCTTTTCGGCCTTGAATAAAACGGGATTACTTTTTTCTGTCAGTTTCAGTACGGGGTACTCACCGCCACTTTGTTGCAGATAACCAAAATGCTGTAGCTCTTTTACATAATGCAGCCATTCTTCTTTGGGCTTATCTTTTCCAATACCGTATACGGATAGTTTTTTGTGCTCTTCCCTTATCTTCTCACCATTACTGCCTTTTAAAATATCTACCACATAGCGCATACCAAACGATTGGTTAAGCCGGTATACCGTACTTAATATTTTCTGTGCTATTACGGTACTATCCTGTACTTCGGGTTTGCTTAAACAGTTATCGCAACTGCCGCAATAATCAGGTGCTTCTTCACCAAAATAATTCAACAGGTATTTTCTTCTGCAGGTTCTGGTTTCGCAAAGCTGAACCATCTGGTCGAGCTTTTTTAATAAGATCTTTGTTTGCGCCGGATTATCCTCAACCTGTGCAAAGCCTTTTAATTTGATCACATCTCCGGCACCATAAAATAAAATAGCTTCACTATGTAAACCATCCCTGCCGGCACGGCCGGTTTCCTGGTAATAGCCTTCCATATTTTTGGGCAAATCGGCATGCACCACAAAACGCACATTGCTTTTATTAATGCCCATACCAAAGGCAATAGTAGCCACCATAATTTTAATATCATCTTTCAGAAAAAGATCCTGACGTTCGTCGCGGGTATTTTTTTCCAGTCCTGCATGATACGCTGCCGCACTGTACCCATCCGCCTGCAGATCGGTTGCCAGGTTTTCGGTGGCGGCCCTGCTTAAACAATAAATAATACCACTATCTTCTTTGTGTTCTTCCAGATAATCTACCAATACATCATAATAGCCCTTCTTGGGTTTGATGTAATAATAAATATTAGGGCGATTAAAACTGTTTTCAAAAACACGGTAATGCGTAACATGCAGTTGCTCAATAATATCCTTCTTTGTTAATGCATCTGCGGTTGCCGTTAACGCAATGATTGGGATGGAAGGAAAAATATCTTTCAACTGGCTCAATACCCGATATTCTTTTCTGAAATCGTGCCCCCATTGGCTGATGCAATGCGCTTCATCAATTGCAAATAGCGAAACGGGTATGTCCTGCAGAAAGCGCAAAAACTGTATTTCGCCACCTACCAGTCTTTCAGGGGCTACATACAATAGTTTCAATTCATTGCGGCGTAGTTGTTGTAAAATGAAAGCTTGTTCGCTATTGCTTTGTGAGCTGTTCAAAAAAGCTGCTTTAACGCCACTCAATACCAGAGCATCTACCTGGTCTTTCATCAGGGCTATCAGCGGACTCACCACAATAGTAACCCCTGGAAAACACAGGGCCGGTACCTGGTAACAAAGACTTTTACCGCCGCCGGTGGGCATTAGTACAATAGCATCGTTGCCCTGTAATAAATGGGTAATGATCTCTTCCTGGTTATGCCTGAATTCAGTATAACCAAAAACCGATTCCAGTATCTGGTGTGGTTCTGCGATGGTGGTGATATTTGTATTGCCTTTGCTCATTCGCCTGCAAGATAAGTGCTGCCTTCTTTATTTGATTAAGCATTATTACGCAAGAAAAAAGGGTATTTTCCCCGTTGTACAAACCGCAAGGATTCCTTTCTTTTGCATGCTGACACTATCCAATAACGATTGTTGTAAAATCATATTCCTGTTTATCATTCATATGTCCTATGAAAAACGGCTTCCTTTGGGAAGCCGTTTTCGTGTATCTAATGTAGTAAACTACTTATTTCAATTCCCTAATCCAGATATTACGGTAGCTCATGGGATTGCCACCATCCATACCATGATCCTGTAATACCAATGGTTCTTTCTCGCCGTGTGCTGCATATTTAGGTGCGCCGATCCATTCGGTGTGCCCTTTAATGGCCACATTATTTTGTACCAATACACCGTTATGCAATACCGTAATTTTTGCCGGCGATTGCAGTTTACCATCTGAATAAAACGCGGGGGCCGTAAAGATGATATCGTAGGTTTGCCATTCGCCGGGTTTGCGGCTGGCATTTACCAGTGGAATATGTTGTTTGTAAATACTGGCGGCCTGTCCATTTACATAAGTAGGGTTATCGTAAGAGTCTAGCACCTGTAATTCATATCGCCCCATAAAAAAAATACCGCTGTTACCGCGTGATTGGCTGGCACCTGCAATCAAAGCCGGTTGTCTCCATTCAATATGTAACTGGCAGCTGCCAAAGCCTTGTTTTGTTGCAATATTACCCGAACCTTTTACCACCGTTAGTGCGCCATCTTTATCTATTTTCCAACCGGGCATACCGCCGGTTTCTTTTTGCCATTGGGCAATGTCTTTGCCGCCATATAAAACAACCGCATCCGAAGGTGCATCGCTACTGGTTTTACCCGGCGCAACCATTGCAGGAACGGGTTCCCATACTTCTGTTTTAGCAGCTTCTTTAAAGAGGCTGTCCTGGTTTATTTTTTTCTGGGCCATAGCAGTACCGGCAAGCAGTATGGCAGAAGAGATGAGGAGTGTCTTTTTCATACGGCTAATCTATTAATAAAATCGTTAATCAAGCCTAAGTCTTTGTGGTATTGTTTGTTGGCCTCTAATTGGTTTTTGGGGGAGTTTGCACGCAAAGGCGCTAAGGCGCAGTTTTTTTATAATACCGGTTTGGGCATTTTGGAAAGGCGAACGGTTTTATCGCGCTGGATGATTTCGGTGCCTTCGGTGGGAAAATCTTCGGCCTGTAATTCTATTCTTCGGGTAATATCGTTCAGAGAAGTGAGGCGCTGTACGGTGTAGGGAATGGTATCGAGACCGGATACAAATTTTAAAATATAGGTATAGATGCCGATGAGGTTGCCGGCCAATATGGTAGAACCAGAAACGGTATTCGTAATGAGTAATGAAATACCTATCACAACCATTACCATCAATTCCATAATACCAAAATTCCATGCCTCCTGATCGCTGATGCGTATTTGCCAGTGACGGAGGTTATTGAAATGTTTGAAGATGGCATTTTTATCGCCCGAGCCAATGATGTCCACCTGCTGTTCCAGTTCATCATTTTTTAAGCGATTCAATTTTTTCATTCGCTTACCATAGATATAACTGATGCCTACAACGGGTAATAAAATAGCCAGACACAATACCACTACAGAACTATCGTAAAAGTATAATAAGATGGCAGAGCCCAATAAATTATAGGCGGCTTCAATTACATACACCAGATCGAACTCCAAAAAATCTACAAACTCTCTGGCCAGTGTAGAGTGGGCACTGAGTTTAGAAACTTCTGACTGGTCAATTCTTCTCGATAAAAATCTTGTAACCAAAGATGTATAAATGGCAGAATAGGTTCGGGTATCATAGCGATGCCGCAGGGTGCCGATGATGAGCCAGGCAAGATGCACGGCTGAGAGGATGATCAACCCGCGATAACTTCCTTTGATGAGATCATTCACTGCTTCTCCCAAAAAGAAAGGACGAAGCAAAGCCCCAAGCATTTCCAGTGAAAACAACAGGTAGGTCAATACCAGTTGCGCACGGTGTTTTTGCATCAGCTTTTTAAGAATCTCAAATCTCGACATAACAAGCTCCTTTCTTGCTGTATAAGACTGCTAAAAGGAGTTAATGTTTAAGCCGGTCTGTTGTTTTCTCTGGCCGTAACCGAATTTCCGGGCTGGCCTTTTACCCATCCGCGGCAATTAGGTGCGCCGCATTGGCATTGAAAAGGCTCCATATGTTCATCCAGAAAAGAGGCATAATCGAGGGTAAGCTCTTCTGTTGGATGGATTTCTGTAAGTGCTACCACATTCAATCCATCATAGGCGGTGTTGGGTTGGCAACTGTGGTTTTGAGGTGCCCATGCTGCGGGATCATCATCCCATAATAAAAATACTTCAGTACTAAGTGGGTAAGCATAGCGGCGGAAGGTTAGTTTTTCTGTATCAGACCAGTTTTCTTCTACAAAACGGCGGGTAATGATGCGCTGCGAACGACCCTCGCCTGCAAACACCAATTCTTTGGGTTGAATGTGTTGGGTAGCATACATACCATAACCGGCAATGGCATTTCCTTTAATGGTGTACTTTTTATTTTTTCTTTGGTAGCGGGCCATCCCTTCGGCAATCATATGGCGAAGAAAACCCTGTTGGCTGATACCATCATATTGCAAAATAAAATCAGCCGAGCCTTCGTATCCGTTACTATAAAAAACAGAGCAGGTAAAATTTATTTCAAGAAAATAAAGCTGGCCTTTATCATTTAAACGAAAATCCAATCGTGCATAACCGGCACCTTGAAAGCCTTTGAATATTTTTTGTGCCGCCTCACGAAGTTGCGCTTCAATATGCGCATCATTACAGGGAATATTGGCATATGGATGTAGTTCGGATGTTTTTAACGCATACGTTTTAAAGGCAAAGCCGGTGGGGAAAATATACTCCACCGGTTTGAATGTGGTGGCAGTTTCTCCATCGGCATTTGCGGCAATGAGCACAGTAAATTCTCTTCCTTCAATATATTCTTCTGCTAATAATTGCGGGTACTCCTGTGTAGTGGCATTTACTTTTTGAATGAGTTCCTGCTTATTGTGCACCAATGATTGATCATCCACACCCAAACTATCACCGGCTTTGGCGGGTTTGATAAACAGTGGAAACTGTAATTGCGTACAGGCAAGTTCAATATCAGATTCCTTTTCAATTAGTACATACGATGGTGTGGCAACGCCTTCGCAATAAGCCACGTATTTCATCTGCTCTTTGGAAGGGTCGTATAAAAGTACCGTTGGGCCTGTGTAAGGAAGTTGCAACAGATCCAGCGTATAAATAACATCAATGGAAGGTACTTCCCATTCCAGGTAGCCTTCGCAGAGATTGATAAAAATAGTGTAGCCTTTGTGTTGTAAAGCTTTGAGCTGTTTGTAGGTAGTGAGTTTATTGAGAAAAATATGATCTACCTGTGCTTCGGGCAATAGTTTAGAAAGATCGCGGGGGGGATCATAGTATTGATAATCTACCGAGGTAGTTGAATAATCGGGTTGTAGTACGCAGATCTTCATCATTTTTTGGCCACTGATTTCACTGATTTACACTGAGGGCATTCGTTTGAATGCATCGTTGATGATGGCAACAATGGCTTCGGTGAACGACACGCCACTCATACGCAAGATAGCGCCGATGGAGGTATAATTTTCATCTTCGCTTAGGCCGCATTGCGCATTTACTTCGAGCACATATAATTTTCCGGTTGATCGATCCATTCGGATATCTACCCTTGTATAACCTGTTCCACCGGTAGCTTTGTAAGCGTCCATACTCAGCTGCTGCAATGCTTTGTGCAGACTTGCATCAGGCAACTGGTATTCATAAAAATTAGCTTCGCCGGGCATGGGTGTTTCGTCTTCATAAATTTCCCATAACCTGTCGAATGATAAAAATTTTTCTGTGTCCGGAAGTGAAGCATGAAACACTCTTTCAACCGGCAACAATACAGTACAGCTTTCGGGAAAAATGGCAGAGCCAATAACCATGGTGGTGTATTCAGGACCGGTAATAAAAGCTTCTGCAACAATACCATCTGTTGCCAGGTTCCATCCGCGATAGCCGGTAAACATTTGTTGTACCTGTTGCAGCAGCTCATTTATATTGTATACCACATTTTTGATACCCACACCCATACTACCACCCGAAACCGCAGGCTTTACAATAATAGGCGAACCCAGTTTCTCAAAAATACCTTCTAGGTTTTGATTTTGTGATGTAATGGCTTCCCATGAAGCATTAGGTACATGGGCTTTGTCAAAAGCCTGCTTCATCGGAATTTTTGAGGTGGTAATACGGTAGAAGTATTCATCGGCACCGGTGTATACCAGTCCTTTTTTTTGTAATAACTGTACCACAGAAATACCGGGTGTACCGTTCACTTCATCACCATCGCACAAATTCAATACCACCGGAAAAAAAATGGCTTCTTCCTTTTCAGTACAAATTTTTTCTATAATAGCTGGATAATCAGTTACCGTAATGGGTTGCCATTGCCAGGGAATATTGAGTTCGGCAAAGGTTCTTGTATACTCTTCTATACTTTGTGAAAAATCGTAATAGTAATCAATATTGGCATCCGCTGTAATAAGATGCGGAGCCAGTACCCATACTTTTAAACGGTTAACAGGAACGGCAGGAATCCATTGAGCAGGGAGGGGCATGGAGGTTACTTCTTTCTGCTCTGCAGTTGTTCGTTAATAAAATGAGTAAGCCGGTAGCGTTTGGTTTCCTCTTCAGAAAGAAAAGCAGCACCCTGAATTTTATGTAAACACTTTGCGGTTCCACAAAAACAATCAAAAGGCTGTGCCATATGCCATTCGGTTGAGGGATAGAAGAACATGAGTTCATCGCCCGGTTGGATTTCTTTCAGGGCTATGAACAGCATTAGTGCCGTGTCGAAAAAAACATTGGGATCACAACTGTGGTTTACATACTGTAAAAAATCGGGCTCGAGTGTAATGTGTTTTTGTTCTCCGGTTTGAACGGTTAGATAAGTTGCTGTATCCAATACCTTATCTGCAGAAAATTCGCAGATGGTTTCGCCGGCATCGAAAAAAGAAGCGGCGTGTAAAGATTTTTCACCAGTGATTCCGTTTTGCATGATATCTGCAAAACCATGTTTGCTAACCATTTTGTAAGCCGATGTAACAGCAGTAATCATAAGCCTTCGATTGTTAAAAAACCAATAAGTTTAAATTTCAATAAAATATAGATGGTTATTGCATTTGAAGCTTGTTAATACTCCACATTTAAACCACAATTATTAACAGATGACTGAATGCATCTTTGTTATGCTGTTTACGGTGTATGGCTGTTAATACCCTTACCTATTGTTTAGGTCTTGTTTTCATAGTTATGTTGAATACCTTATTCGCAATAAGTATACTTAATAATACCGTGTTTAAACGGTTGTTATGGTTTGCTCCGTTTTCTATCTTGTAAGCGGGATGAATATTTCATAATCCTTAAAACACATGTATGGAAAAAAGAAAAATCCGGGTAATGATTGCAGACGATCATATGCTATTCCGTTCAGGGTTGCGCACATTGCTTAACCAGTTGGGTAATATAGATATAGTGGGTGAAGCCATTAATGGTCAGGAACTGCTGAGGCGTTCTATCGAATTAACGCCGGATGTGATACTTACTGATATTGGTATGCCGGTTATGGATGGTGTGGTTGCTACCAAAGAAATTGCACGACGCAAATTAGGCAGCCGCATTGTTGTTTTGTCGGCCTTTGGCAAAGAGGAAGCCATTTTAAAAATGCTGGAAGCCGGTGCTCTGGGGTATGTATTAAAGACGGCAGACTGCGAAGAGATTTCTGAAGCCATTAGTACGGTATACCATCATAAACCTTATTTCTGTAAAGAGATTGCAGAGAGATTAACCGAGATCGTTACTAAAAATTACCAGTTACCGCCGAGCCCCGATGTGCATTTTACAGAGCGTGAGAGGGAGATCATGCGGTTGATTTGTAAAGAGTGTACCAGTAAAGAGATTGCTTATACGCTTAGCCTGAGTAAACGAACGGTAGAGGGCCATCGTACAAGGATTATGGATAAGGTAGGGGCTAAGAGTATTGCGGGGGTGATTAGGTATGCGGTGGAGAAGGGGGTTTGGAAAAAATAAACATCAACTCACCCCGACATCGCTTCGCTTGTCACCCCTCTCTACTTTGTAGAGAGGGGGGGTATTGGGGGAGGTCAGTATAAATATTATTTTATGCAATCAAGTCAATTTAGTTCTTCGACTGCATTTGCTAGGATGTTGCGGAGGAACCAGACACGTGAGGAAAGTATTATGTGGGGGTTGTTGCGTAACAGGCAGTTTAAGGGGTACAAGTTTGTTCGGCAGCATCCAATTAAGGTTTGGGAAACGAGCGGCAGATGGCATTATTACTATGCCGATTTTTATTGTGCAGAAAAAAGACTGGTTGTAGAAATTGATGGATTAATTCACTGTTTGCAGGAGGATTATGACAGGGCGCGGGATATAATTATGCTGGAACTGCAGTTGCAGGTATTGCGGGTGAGGAATGAGGAGGTGAATGGGGATTTGGTGGGGGTTTTGCAGAAGATTGCCTCGGCGCTCAATCCCATCGACTCATCCCCCGGCCCCTTCTCTACTTTGTAGAGAAGGGGAGCAAAGCTCCCTTCTTTGCGAAGCAGAGAAGGGTTGGGGGATGAGTTGAGAGGGGTTGGATTAGTAGCCCCATTTCTTCATGATTACTAAGTCTTCTTTTACGCAATCCAAAGGTTTTTTACCCTGATACGATTCCTGTTCAATAATAAAATGTATGGTGCCGCCGGATTTTTTTCCGAGGTCGGTGATGGCTTTTGTATTGGCAACACCCGCGCCAAGAATGGTACTTTCGTATCCCTCACCCATTTCGCCTTTGGCTGATTTGATCTCATCTTTTACGTGCATGGACACGAAACGTCCGGGATGTTTTTTCACTAGCTCGTAAGCATTGGCTCCGGTACCGTATAAATTACCCATATCCAATTGCTGGGTTACCAGTTTGGGGTCGGTGTTTTCTAAAATAATATCGTATACTTTTTTTCCATTGAGCTCAACCGTAAACTCAAAGTTGTGGTTATGGTATCCAAATCGCATACCCGATTTCTGACAAAGCTCTCCACTTTTATTAAACACTTCCATGTAGCGAAGCATATCATCATAGGTTTTACGCAAGCCTTCATCCAGCCAGGGGCTGATCACTAATTCCTGCCCTACCACAGCTGCATCTTCTACGGTGTATTTCCAACTGTCTGTAAATTGTTTTTTACCCGTATCCCAATGGTCTTTACCCATAACGGTATGTCCGCTTAGCATTTTCATACCATGCCCTTCCAGTATTTTTTTAAACTCAGTGGCGCTATATCCATAGAATTTCCTGTTTACATAATTGGCGTGTTCTACATAACGGTAACCCATATCTGCCAGAGCTTTTAGGGTTCCCAGCGGATCTTTTTTCATTTCATCTCTGATAGAATACAGTTGTATGCCGGTAATGGTTTTGGGTGCGGCGGCAGCCAGTAACTGTTTGGAGAAAAAAGAACTGCCGGCTACCACGAGGGCCGTTTTTTGAAGGAATGACCTGCGGGAACTGTTCATAGGTAAAAGCTTTATATGGCGGTTAGGTAATCGAAAGGAGATTCAATATACGTAATAATCAGTTGTAGAAAAAGATCATAACCCCTATGGCCAGGTAATATTTTTTACACACAAGGGTACCCGGGCACCGTTGATTTATACCATAAGGATTTGCTTATCTTTTTTTAAGTGGATCGAGTAAATAGGCCAACCCGTTGAGCTGTATCACATACATGGTTTCTAGTAATATGCCCAGTTTACTTTTTGGAAATCCCTCACGTTGCAACCATTCCAGATAATGCATGGGTATATCGCATAGGAGGCGGTCTTTGTATTTACCGTAGGGCATGCGCATGGTTACCAATTGTTGGAGGAGTTCGGGGTGGAGATGGGTGGTATCGAAAGGCATTCCTAAAAATAAGGATTATCGCCTCACCCCCGGCCCCTCTCCACTGTGTGGAGAGGGGGGGAGCTCCCTTCTCCATGAAATGGAGAAGGGCTGGGGATGAGGCGAGGAAATGTAGTTACTTTGCCTCTATGAAAACGGCCACCGTTCAGGAATTGAAACACGAACTGCAGGATACCAGCCATGCCAAACTGCTTGAGCTTTGCCTGCGGCTGGCACGGTTTAAAAAAGAGAATAAAGAACTACTTACTTTTTTACTATTCGAGTCTCATGATGAAGAGGCATACATAAATGGCGTGAAAGCCTTACTAGAGGAGGGTTTTACCGAAATTCCCAAGCCTAATCTGTACCTCACCAAAAAAAGTCTGCGCAAAATTTTACGCATTGCCAACCGTTATATTAAATATTCGGGATCTAAACTGGCAGAAGCTTCTTTACTCATTCACTTCTGCAGCCTGATGAAAACATCGGGTATCCCTTACCAGAAAAGTACGGTACTGAATAATATCTATACCATGCAATTGAAAAAAATAAGCATGGCAATGAAAGGACTACATGAAGATATTCAGTATGATTTGCAGAAAGAATTGGATGAATTGTAATTACTGTTTGAAAAAAATCACCGCAGAGCCGCAGTGGGCGCAAAGGTTACGCAGAGAGTGGCTGTTAACTCTCTTCCTCAAAAAATAATTTATAGTAATGCTTACCACTCATTTCATCGTAGCCTTTCTCTATCAGATCGCGGCGGCCGTGGATGTAGATATGGAAGTTTTTATCCAGTTTTAATACGCTCTTAAATACGCGTTGTTGTTTTTTTACCGCTGATAAATGAATGTCAAATTCATCTTCAATGGTTACCTGTCGTGCTGTTTCGTAGGTTTGTTTGTACTGTGTAAAACTGTCTATCACTTCTGGATGGTGTAATACTTCTTCGGCAAATTCGCTGAACTTAAATTCTTCTTTTGTTTTAAAATAATCCATGCTGCGGTTCAGCATATCTATCTGGTCGCTTTTATTTACGTCAAATTTTTCTGCAAGTTCATTGCTGATAAATAATTTACACATACCCAGGGCCGCATCGGTATAATGATAGCTATTGGCGCAGCGGGTTACCTGTAAAAAATCGTTTACCCAGTATTGGGCATCGTTTTGTTTATTGGTATTATCCACCACATATACTACATAGCCTTCTTCTCGATTCTGTTTAAATACCAGACAACCTTTATCCAGTTTATTGATGTTGATCCCATCTTCCGCTATCACTTCCCAATTTTCACCATGCGGAAATACTTTGAGAAAAGTTTCTTTGTTTTCACTTTTAAAAATACCAATGGCATCTATGTATTCCGTTCCAAAAGGCACATTGCTAAAATGTGCTACATATAACTCGCCCTCTTTCACTTTAGCATGCGTGCTTTTGTTGTAGAGAAACTGAGCCAGTTGCGCACTGTATTTGGTAAATTGTTTGGGTTGGTTAAATAGCTCACTTACATAATGATACACTTCGTTCATACCCAAATCGCTGATATGCGTAAACCGGTATTGCTCATGTTCATTAAATGCCCCCAGAAAATACTTAGCCAGCAAACCACGAACAATACCATCGTTCAGGGTTAAGGGGTTGGCAGATAGTTTCAGTTCCTCGCCGCGGGTAGGGTTGCCCACTTTATGCACGATAACCTGGTTTAGCTGAACACTGTCGATGTTTGTCATAAGTTGCGAAGATAATGGTGAGTTCCTGTTATTCTATCTCTCTGAAATCTTTACCACTAAGGCGCAATACCAAGCAAAGATTCTTTTAGTAAGCTATTTAGCGAACCTTCGTGACCTTGTGTCTTTGCGGTAAATGTATTACCCATTCAGCACTCAAAAAATCAAGTTGAGGCGCGCCCAACCAAAATCAAATTCGGTTTTCCCCTATAAAAAGTGCACCTTTACATCAGTTTTGCTATACAAGAAAGGCAAATTATCCCCTTACACTTAAAACACCCGCATGTACACACAGATCTGGAGTAAATACCTTCCCATTATCAAAATTTTATTGAAACGAACTGTTAATGGCGACCAGGTATTGGATCTGAACCGTATTGATTTTGAAAGAGCCGGCAGCGGACGTAAAGCGGGTTATAAATTTTCTATTGAATTCACCAAGGGCCGTGTGGCCAATATCATTAGCGGTTCTGCGCTGGCTTCCGATCTGGCTTTTGTAATGCTGGAAGACGCCAATGTAAAAGCCATCCTGCTACAAAACCATTATGTGGTTTCTCTCAACACCAAATTTCAGTTAAGCCTTAAGAATGTTACACCGGCTGAAGAAGCAGGGGCATAATTCTCTTTTTGCGTTTATCTTCTCATAGCACTTACTGAACAATACTGGCTTAGATACCTCTTTGCGGACATTGCGGTTCTTTGTGTTCATTGCGATACTATGGACGTCAATAGATATCGCAAGATTCACAATAATTTTATTTCAATACTGTATCCAACTATCACTTATCTAATCACTTTACGCAATTTTAAATCAAATCCCTGCCCCCTGCTCAAAAAGTAGAATGGCCCTGAGGTACTGTTCTGCTCACGCGGACCTTTGCTTTGCCCGTTGATCTGGTCTATATCATAAATAGCAACATATGAAGTACCGATTACCCGAAACAGATCTTTCTGCACTACAATCGCCGTGCTCTCATCCAATCCAATACCCAGCAGGTCGGGGTGTTGTTTGATGACTTCTACCAGATCAAAAATGCGGTTGCGTTTGAGGTGGTGCTGGTCGATGGTTACTTTATGTATAAAATCAAGCCCTTCAGTATGATCGCCTATCATAATGCTGTTGCCTTTGGTATCACCACGCACCATAAACGAACCCTGTATGGTAGCACCGGCCGAGGTACCGGCAATAACCCCACCTCTTTCTAATACCTGGTTAAAGGCTTTTTGGGTGAGGGTATGTAAATACGAGTCTGCCAATTTCCATTGGCGGCCACCACGAAACCAGATGCCGGTAGCTTTTTTCAAAGGTTCAATAAAAGCTTCTGTGTTGGCTACTTTGGGATCTCTGGTATGCAGGAACCCAATCTGTTGCACACCCATTTTTTGCAATGCATCGCGCTCTGAAGAGTTGCCGCGACTAATAGAAGAATCTTCATCGGCCGTAGTAACGATGATAATGTTGGCATTGGCCGCACCACCGGCCAGCTCTACAAATTTTGTCCAGATTTCAGGCCCAACGGCACCGCCGCCAATAATAATCAGCGATCCTTTTTCAGGGCCAATAGTAGCAGCTGTTTGCGCTTGGGCTGTAAAAGACAGTAAGCAAAAAATTCCGATTAATTTTTTCATACGCTCAATTAAAAAAAGTTTTGCAAATATTTTTAGCGCCTGTTTAAAATGAAAGTTTTCAACTACCATAGGTCTATTGAAACTTTATGACAGCTGCACTATTTATCTCGATAAGCACCTTTCAAGCTTGCGGCTTACAGCTAATAGCTTACAACGAAAATCTTTCATTGTTAAACAGGCTCTTATAACATACTTTTTACCGATCCACCATCTACGGTAATGGTTTGCCCAGTAACAAAACGGCTTTGCGGACTAAGCAACCACAGGGCCAATCCCGCAAAATCTGAAGCCTCTCCCAACATACCCACCGGTATTTGTGCAATGGCATTCTCTCTTACCTCATCAAATGCCAAACCCGTTTGCTCACTCTTTTTGGTATAAATACGGTTAATGGCTGGTGTGTTGTGCGAGCCCGGTCCAAGTATGTTTAGCGTAACCCCACTCTTTGCAATTTCCTGCGAAAGGGTTTTTACCATACCTACCACAGCCACGCGCAAAGAACTGCTGAGTACTAAATTTTCTAAAGGTTGTTTTACCGAAGAGCTCTCTATGTAAACGATGCGGCCATAACTATGCGCCACCATCTTAGGCACAAATGCCTGCGTTATCTGCACTTTCCAGCGAAGTATTTTTTGGTAGGCATCATCCCAATCAGCCAGGGTGGTTTCAAGAACGGTTTTGGCGGGTGGGCCGCCTGCATTAATTACCATGCCATGTAGTTGCCGTGAACCTACCATATCTACCAATAATTCAATTACTTCACTCTCCGAAATATCGCCTGCAAGCGTTTCTATTTGTTCAGGGGCAGTAAGGTGTAGCTCATGTAATTTTTCTTCACCTCTTGCCACAGCAATAATATGGGCACCCTCGGCCACCAATGCTTCTGCTATGGCTTTACCAAAACCTGAAGTGGCACCACCTACTATGAAAAGTTGGTTGCGTATTTGTAACTCCATGCATACTGATTTATGAAAATGAAGATAATGGATTTGCGTTGAGAAATTTTGGTAGTGCTTTACATTAAATGCTTAACCGTTGTATAGTCAATCAATTAACCGCTAGGTCGCGATGGCTCGAAGGTGCGCGAGGTAGGATGTGGAAAACATCTTTGACGTTGTTAGCGACTTTGCCTCTTCAAGTAGGTAAGCCATTTGGCAGTACGTTGAATTTTCAGCATATATATTCATCAAAAAAAATTAACAGATATTTTTTCAGGGGTTTACTATCATTGAATTCAATTAATAATAAATCAACGCTGGATATAATTTATTATGAGAATACTATTAAGTCTAATCATCCCGACGCTCTTACTATTTATGCCATCTATTTTTCAGATAGCGTATACGGTTATGCGTTTAAAAAACAAGACGCGAATTTCTTTATTTGCTATTTTTTTATTGACACTTGTTCTGGGATTCATTTTATCAATAGCCGCAACATATATTTCAAGTTATGGAATTAGTTATGGCATTGATCCAAATGAACTTTACTGTGTGAATGGCGTACAGATTTTTCTTTTTCTTGGAATAGGTATAGCCGTTTTTGTAACGCCGCTTATTGGACTTACGGGCGCACTCATTCAATATCTGAAATCAAAAAGTCGAAATACATCTCCTCTAATATAACAAGGATGTTTGTCTGATATAAATAGTAGCTTTATACAACGCTGCAAAAAATAAAAGATGCCCCTCTTTCTGTGCAACACAGATATTGCACCATACATGAATAAAAATATATACCATTGAAAAGTGCAGAGGATTTAATGAATAGCACAACAAGTAATCTCTTTAATATGAAAACAATTAACTTCTGCTTATTACTGCTTTGCAGTATTGTTGGTTTTAGCCAAGCCGAAAAAGAAAACTACATTGCTGCCACAGCCACCTTTGAAAAACATTTTAACAATAGTGATTTTAACGCCATCTTTCGCAGCTTCTCACCTGAAATGCAGGCGGCACTACCCATTGATAAAACAAGGGATTTTTTAAACACCCTGAAAACCGGGGCCGGCAGTATCGTAACCCGCCAGTTTGTTCGCTATGAAAATACGTACGCTGTTTATAAAACCCAATTTGAACAACTGCAGTACGCACTCAATATTTCGGTAGATAATAATGGTAAGATCAATGGCTTATACGTAAAGCCTTTTACAGAAAATACCCTGCCAAAATTAGAACGTAACAAAACCCAACTGATACTTCCTTTTAAAGATGAATGGACTGTGATTTGGGGTGGAGATACCAAAGCACAAAACTACCATGTAGAAAGCCAGGCGCAGAAAAATGCATTTGATCTGGTGATTACCAATGAACAAGGAAAGAGTTACCAATCCAGTGGCCAGCGCAATGAAGATTTTTATGCATTCGGTAAAGAATTGCTTGCACCTTGTGATGCTGAAGTGGTATTGGTTGTAGATGGTATTAAAGACAACAAACCCGGCACCATGAACCCATTGTATATTCCGGGTAATTCTGTAATACTTAAAACGGCCAATAACGAATACATGCTGTTTGCGCATTTTAAACAAAACTCCATACTGGTAAAACAGGGACAGAAAATAAAACAGGGTGAGGTGCTTGGACTATGTGGCAATTCAGGCAATTCATCTGAACCACATTTACATTTTCATATCCAGAATGTAGAAGACATGACCATTGCCACAGGTGCCAAATGTTATTTTAACCAGTTACAGGTAAATGGTGTTTCCAAAACCGATTATTCGCCGGTTCAGAAAGAGAAGATTAAAAATTAACGCAACCAGGCTTTCTCTTGCTACACTCTTTTTCTCCTGTCTTTCTCTTATTGAAACTTACCTCTGCAGATTGCGAATATTATTGGCCAGAAGCCTTTATTAGTCGGAGAGATGTTTAAAGGAAAAGATTATTTCAATAAGAGGATAAGAGAAAAAGAGTAAAGGAGGCTTTCTCTTGCTACACTCTTTTTTTCCTGTCTTTCTCTTATCGAAACCTACCTCTATGCACAACTATCAATATGTCGAAGGCCCACTCTGGAAAGAGCAGGCCTGTTTTATACAGATCTTTACCTTTTGAATATTACGCCAATAATACCTGTTCGGAGATCTTCAACTATACTATTTTAATGTACGCAGATCGCAAATGTTTGGTTTTGCCTTACTGCGTTTTGCAACATGTATTTATAGGGGATAAGAGATCCGTTTTCTGTTTGTAAAATTAGTCTCGCTGTAATTATATCATTCGGCAATGGTATCAAATACCATACAAAGGTTATGAAATGCATTGGCGTATAAAGGGTTTTGTTTTACTGGTAATGGTTTTGTTTCTCTATCAACATACCGGGCAATACCATACATAAAAAGGCCTGCCCTTTAACAGGCAGGCCTTGGGGGGGGTATTACAGTGATGTATACATTCGGATAAAATCCCCCGACATTATCCCCGTGCTTTGATCAGCTGTACTACTTTACGTTTAGTTCCCTGTATCAACTCGGCATAATAGGTACCGCTGCTGTAGTTATGCCCTATCTGGAACGTGCTGTTA
The DNA here is from genome assembly GCA_943372845.1 of Chitinophaga pinensis. Classification (GTDB taxonomy): domain Bacteria; phylum Bacteroidota; class Bacteroidia; order Chitinophagales; family Chitinophagaceae; genus Sediminibacterium; species Sediminibacterium pinensis_K. The sequence continues at coordinate 116,229 of CALSAD010000003.1, forward strand.
GCACCAATCTTAGATTTGGCATCCACTACTCTGCCGCTGCCATCCATTACACGCAGGTTAACAGGTGTTTCATATTTACTTTCCAGTTTCAAAGTGAAGTAGGTGGTGCTTGGGTTAGGCATTACCGTTACTTTCAGTTCTTCTTCTGTGCTTTCTTTTACTTCCGTTTTCTCTTCTGTTGCTGTTTGGGTAGTACCGGTTTTATTTACAATCGGTTGTACCGGTGTAGGTGCACTGCAATCAAAACTGTTCCAGATTACTGTGTTGCCTTTGCTCTCTACCTCTTCGGCTATGAACAGTCCGGTCATATACACATCATCATTACAGCTGCTTGCATGGTGACTTCTATGGTCACAATCGTTGTGCTCATGGCCCTTGTGTTTACAGTTACGGTAATCGTGGGCTTTGTGGTCGCAGTTATCATGATCATCATTATCACTGTCGGTGGCTGTTACACGTAACTTACCATCCGGCATAAATACATTGGCAATTACCCTCGTATCGCCACCTTTTACAGTGAACTTCTCTTCATCCTTGCGGTTATCGCCCATATAGAACGTTACTTTGTTCGCTTCAGGATTTACCAACACCTGACTGCCAAAGCTAACTTTCGAGCTTACCCTTACACTGGTATTTGGTGCAAAACGAACATAGCTGTAATCGTTGTTCTTAGCTCCTTTGTCGGCCGTTAAGCTCTCTATGTTCAGGATGCTGCTGGTAAACTTAACACTTGCCCCTTCTTCCAACCTGATGCTGCCGAAGGTGTTGTTGGTGAGTGTTACACTGACACCTTTCTTAATGGTAAGGTTCTTGTAGTTACCGCTAAGGGTGGCATTATTTACAGATGCAGTAAAGCTTGGCAGGTTATTGGTGCTGCTGGTGTTCAGTTGCATGGCCGGTAAGGTTACAGTGGCAACGCCGATGATTTGGTTAGGAATCAGAATACCCGATCCGTCTTTATCAATCTTAGGCGCTTTCACAAATGCGCCCACTCCGTTAACCGATGTGTAGCTCTTAAACTCCGCTTCTCCTTTAGTAGTCATCACACCTACGCTACCTGTTACTACTTTATTGTATTTACCCAGCTCCACTTCTTTGTAAGCAAGTATGGTATAGCTACTGGTAAGGGTTTGTTTCTGGTAATTGTATACCGCTGCAGTAGCACTAACACAACCGGTGGCTGCTGCTTTTACATACAGGTAGTAGTTACCATCAGCATTGCTTAAACCAAGGTTCAATAAAGAACTGTTGCTAAAGCTTGCTGCTGCATTGGTGTTAGACCAACTATAAGTAGCTGCATTAATACTGGATGAGCCGGTAAGGGTTACACCATTACAGAACGCATCGGCATTGCTGCTTACATAGGTAGCTACCGGTAATGGATTAACTATTACAGTTGTGCCAAGCTGGGTGCTGTTACCATTAACATCGGTTATGGTCCAGGTAATGTTGCTGGTACCGATGGCAAAGACACCTGATGCATTGTAGCCGGTACCGGTTCTGGTTGTGGCTCCTGTTATACTATAGGTTACGGTTGCAATGGTACAATTATCCGTTGCTGATGCAACTGGTATGGTGTACAGATTGCTGCCATTCGCATTGGCGCAGAAGGTTTGTGCAGCCGGTGTAATTACGATTGGTGCAATATTATCTACCACCGTTACCGTTGCAGGCGATGTGGATACATTACCATTCACATCTGTTACGGTTAAGATCACCGTGTTGCCTCCTACATTAGTACAATTGAACGATGTTTTATCCAATGTCATTGTAGCGATTGCACAATTATCGAACGACCCGTTATTGATTTGAGATGGAGTAATACTTACAGTGCCATTCGCATCTAAGTTAACTGTGATGTTTTGTGTGATAACCGTTGGTGCGATATTATCTACCACCGTTACAGTGGCAGGTGATGTTGATACATTACCATTTACATCAGTTATGGTTAACATCACGGTGTTGCCTCCTACATTAGTACAGTTGAATGATGTTTTATCCAATGTCATTGTAGCAATCGAACAATTATCAAATGATCCGTTATTGATTTGTGAGGGGGTAATGCTTACTCCACCATTCGCATCCAGGTTAATCGTGATGCTCTGTGTGATTACAGTTGGTGCAATATTATCAACCACAGTTACAGTGGCAGGTGATGTTGATACATTTCCATTTACATCTGTTACCGTTAAGATCACTGTGTTAGCTCCTACATTAGTACAATTGAATGATGTTTTATCCAATGTAATAGTAGCAATCGAACAATTATCAAATGATCCGTTATTGATTTGTGATGGAGTAATGCTTACAATGCCATTTGCATCCAGATTAACCGTTATGTTTTGTGTAATTACAGTCGGTACCTGCACGTCAGTAACAGTTACAGTCTGAACGGTTGATGCATGCAATCCATGAATATCCGTTACTGTCCACGTTACCGTAGTGGTTCCCACAGGGAAGTTTGCAGATGGATGATCGTTGGTTACTGTTGCTACACCGCAATTATCAGCTGTTAACGGTGCTGCCAACAAAACATTAGTACCACACTGGTTCAGATCACTGTTAACACTTACATTGGTTACCACAATTGTAGGTAACTCATTATCCATTACGGTAATACTTTGTTTGGCTGTGTCGGTTACATTTCCGTGTATATCGGTTACTGTCCAGGTAACAATCGTAGTTCCTACCGGATAGAAGCTGGAAGGATGATTATTGGTTACCGATGCAACGCCGCAATTATCGGCCGTTACCGGTGTTCCAATGTTTGCAATCGTTGCTCCGCACTGTCCCGCATTGTTTACTACACTGTAAGCACCCGGCGCTGTAATGGTTGGTTTCTCATTATCTGTTACCGTTACAGTTTGTGTGGCTGTTTGTACATTTCCGTTAATATCGGTTACTGTCCATACAATGGTTCTGGTACCTACCGGGTAATGTCCGCTCGCATCTCCCGTTCCATTGTAATCATTCACCAAAGTAGCCACTGCACAATTATCAGCCGTTACCGGAACTGGTACGCTTACCACTGCACCGCAATCGCCAGCATCATTGCCTTGTGCTTTATTAACCGTTACAATGGTTGGTTTCTGGTTATCTGTTACGGTTACTGCAAAGCTGCAGGTAGAGGAATTGCCTGATGCATCGGTTGCTACAAATGTGTTGATGGTAGTACCAATCGGGAATACCGAACCGGAAGGCAATCCGGCTGTTTGCACAACTGTTACAGAAGAAGAACAATTATCGGTAGCCTGTACCGGACCGTTAGAGGATCCTGCAAAAGTCATACCTGCAATGTTCTGTACGGCTGAACCAAACCCACCGATAGTGGTGATGGCACCGTTTGTTGTGTTGATGGTGATTAAATTATTTAAACTTCCACCCATGGGTGCATATAAAGTACCATTGGCACTGAAGGCAAGATCCGTAATTCTGGCACTGCCATCAGATAGATTGATGTTCGTGAGAATAGCACCATTGGCCGGGTTAACGGTATGGATGCGGCCCGGACTGTTTCCACCCCTGCTTGCATACAATACACCAGTTGTTGGAGAAAAGGCAAGACCCGTGTACTCAGCACCTACATAGAATGATTGTGTTACTGCACCGGTTGCTTTGTTCAGTTTTAAGAACCAGCCACCGCCACTTGTACCACCATTCCATCCGCTCGAATACAGATCGCCATTAGGCGCAAAAGCCAAGGCATCGGCACCGCCAATACCTGGTGTTCCGTTAAAGCCAGGTCCGCTTATCAGGCCTACCAATGTTCCGGCGCCTGTTGCTGTATTAATTCTGATGAGGTAACCACCTAAGTTAGCAGATCCGCCCAGTACACCATACAGTATACCTGTTGCAGGATCTTTGGCCAGAGAGGTTAAACGGTTTGAGCCAAGACCCAGTCCGTTGGCACCAATCAATGTGGCTACGCCGGTTGTTGTGTTAACAGAGAATACACTTCCTGCATTCAGTCCGGTAGAAGAAGATGCCAGCAAAGAACTAACTCCGTAATTTACTACCGCACCACATACATTCGGATCGTTGTTTACCACAACTGGTTGCGGACAAACAATGACCGGTGCTGTTACATCTCTCTTGGTTACAGTAATGCTGCAGGTACTAACATTACCTGAGGCATCTGTTACCGTAAAGCTTACTGTCATGGTTCCGGTACCTGTAATAGTGGTACCAGCTGCCGGACTTTGTGTAATGATCAATGTACCTGGCGTACTACAGTTATCACTAACCGTTAACAGGTTTCTGTAATCAGGTAAGGTTGCATTACAGTTTGCGCTAAGGTTCACTGTTTGCGGACCGGCACATACGATGATAGGATTAATGACATCCACTACTGTAACAATTGCTGTTGCAGTTCCTGTATTACCATAGATATCAGTTACACTTAACACAACTGTATTGTTACCTAAGTTAGCACAGCTAAAGTTGGTGTTGTTGATGCTATAAGTTGCTATTGATGTATTATCTGTTGAGCCATTATTGATCTGAGCAGCAGTAATGCTTGCTGTGCCATTGGCATCCAGTTGTACAGTTATGTTTTGCGTGATCACGGTTGGTGCCTGGTTATCCGCAACCGTTACCTGCTGTGTTGCAGTAGCAGTTTGTGCTGCCGGATCGGTTACGGTCCATGTTACAATCGTTGTTCCAATCGGGAATACAGCCGGTGCATTATTAGTAACACTGCTTACGGCACAATTGTCAAAAGTTACCGGTGTGCCCAATACTACATTGGTAGCTGTATTGCTGTTCAGGTCTGTACTGGTAACAACATTGGCTGGTGCCGTAATGGTTGGGTTTTCATTATCAACCACGGTAATAGTGAAGGTACACACTGATGTACCCACCGCATTAGTAGCCGTAGCGGTAACGGTTGTGGTACCTACGGTAAAGAAGCTACCCGGTGCTATTGAATACGTAATAACAGAAGCAGGGATACCTGTGGTTTCACTGGCTGCAAAACTTACATTGGCACCGCATTGACCCGGTGTATTGTTAACTGTAATGTTTGCAGGACAAACAATAGACGGCATCAACCCTGCAACGGTAACCGTGAATGAACGAGCAAATGTATTTCCGGAAGGATCAGTTGCTGTGTACGTAACAGTACTGGTTCCAATAGGGAACGTAGCGCCACTTGCCAAACCGGCTGTTTGTGCCACTGTTACAGAACAGTTGTCTGCTGCTTCAGGCGTATCATACGTTACTGTTGCGCCCGCTGCGCTGGTTGCATATAATGTGATATTAGTTGGGAAGATGGTAAATACAGGTGCTACATTATCAACCACAGTAACTGTAAACGTACAACTTGATACACCTACTGCATTGGTAGCCGTAGCGGTAACGGTTGTCGTTCCGATATTGAAGAAACTGCCCGGTGCTATTGAATAGGTAATAACAGAAGCAGGGATACCTGTGGTTTCTGTGGCTGCAAAACTTACGTTGGCGCCACATTGACCCGGTGTATTGTTAACCGTAATGTTTGCAGGACAAACAATAGACGGCATCAATCCTGCAACGGTAACTGTGAATGAACGAGCAAAGGTATTTCCGGAAAGATCTGTTGCAGTATACGTAACGGTGCTGGTTCCAATAGGGAAGGTAGCTCCGCTGGCTAGGCCTGCTGTTTTAGCTGCTGTTGCAGAACAGTTATCAGCTGCTACCGGTGTGCTGTAGGTTACAACTGCACCTGCTGCACTGGTTGCATTAACTGTAATATCTGCCGGGAAGCTGCTAAATGTAGGTGCTATGTTATCAACCACTGTAACCAGGGCTGTACAGGTTGCTGTATTTCCGTTAATGTCTGTAACAGTAAGTGTAACAGGATTACCTGCTGGTGATTCCCACTCAACATATACCAATCCGCTGGCACCATTTCCACCAGCCCATCTGTTGGCACCTAATGAACCTTCATAACCACCTGCGCCACCGGCTGCACCATATCCTTTACCACCTTTACCGCTGAAAGTTTGCGAACCATCTCCAGCATTGATACCTGCATTATTAATCAGTATGCCACCGGCACCACCACCACCAGAATGAGAAGAAGTTCCACCGGCACCACCGGCACCAGCTGTTATAGAATTGGCAGTAAATAAAGCCAGTGATGGTACATAATTACCCTGACCAATGCCGCCTAAATAAGAACAGGCATTACCATTATTTCCACCTGCTCCACCAGAACCTCCCAGAGGACCTGAATTACAAGACCCACCACCACCGGATCCACCGGCACCGCCTCTTGCATTAACACCTGAAACCGCACCTCCGCCATTGGCAGTTAGGAGCGATCCAAAGGAAGAAGCCAGGCCAGGTGTTAATCCAATAATATTATTATTAGGCTGTAAAGTTGCGCCTAATCCACCCACACCTACAGTTACTGGAATGGTTTGCCCAGGTGTTACTGCAAGCGTAGCAGTTTGCACATAGCCGGAACCACCACCACCCTGGTGACCATTGGCTCCGCCACCACCGCCACCAATAGCAAGCACACGCACATTGGTTGCACCATTTGGTACTACAAAAGAGCCGGTGCTTGTAAATACTTTAAAGTTGGTGGTTGCTGTTGTAAGAATATTGGTACAATCGAAATTTGTTTTACTGATCGTGATAGAAGCAATGCCGCAATTATCAGAAGATCCGTTATTGATCTGCGCAGCAGTGATAACCGCGTTACCGGTAGCATCCAAAGGAATGGTGATATTCTGACAAACCACTATCGGTGCCTGATTATCAACAACAGTTACCGTGAAAGAACAACTGGATGAACCAAATATATTGGTAGCAGTAGCTGTAACTGTATGTGTACCTATGTTGAAGAAAGTGCCCGGTTGAACAGAATAGGTGATTACCGAAACAGGCACGCCTGTGGTTTCTGTTGCCGCAAAATTTACATTGGCTCCGCATAATCCGGATGTATTGCCAACGCTTATGTTAGCCGGACAATTAATAACCGGTGCTGCTGATACAACGGTAACAGTGAATGAGCAGGTGGTTGTATTTCCAGCTGCATCTGTTACACGGTGCGTTACGGTTGTTGTTCCAATTGGGAAAGTAGATCCACTTGCTGGTCCGGCAATTCTGGTAGTTATTGCGCCAGAACAATTATCGGTACCAACCGGAGCTGTATAATTTACTACTGCACCCAAAGTGCTGATAGCACCTACTGAAATATTTGAAGGACAGGTAATGGTTGGGTTCTGGTTATCCACCACCGTTACTGTAAAGCTTTTTGTAGTTGTATTTCCTGCTGCATCTGTACTTACAAATGTGTTGGTAGTTGTTCCAACAGGATAAGTAGCACCTGATGCCAAACCTGCGGTTTGTACAACAGGCGGAGTAGAATTTCCATTCCAGGAAATAGTGACAGATCCATTACCCACATTGGCTCCTGCGGTGTTTGCCTGAGAGGTTCCAATATTATAAGAACCACCACCACCACCATAGGTAGAGTTTGAAGACCAGGCACCTGCACTGGCACCTCCTGAATAACCACCACCGCCGCCGGGGCCACCTAATTGGCCGCCGCCGCCGCCACCAAATCCACCATAATTATTAATATTATAGCAGTTGTTTCCGGTACCTCCTGTACCACCATTCAGAAAACTGGCTCCGCCAATAGCTGTAGAACAATGTGTACCACCGTTGGCACCATTACTATAAAATCCACCGCCGGCACCACCTTGGTAAGAGCCTGCTGAACTTCCACCATTACCATTTGCACCACCACTTGCAGATGTATAGCAATTAATTGAAATACCTGAAGTTCCAATTTGTCCATCTGCATTGGCAGCTATTCTTGTGCAGGAAAGTCCATAAGAACTGGAAGGTGCACCACCGCCACCACCGGCTACAATAAGCGGAACATTGCCCGATTGTCTTACCACGAAGGAGCCGCCTCCACCACCATTTTCATTACCATGAGGTCCACCACTTGATCCACCCATTTGTCCCACCAGCACCCTGATCACTTCTCCCGGTGTTACACTCACTGTTCCCTGCATACGGGCTCCTTTACCGCCACCGCCGGCAAGACTGGTACCATATATCGTACCACTTCCACCCTGTGCGCCTTTGGCATCAATGGTAATGGAAGTAACGCCCGCAGGAACGGTAAAATTCACAATATTTCCGGAATAGCTGAAATTCTGGCTACCGGTTACAACGGTATAACAATTATCTGTTGCGGTAGGTGCGGCATACGTTACCACTGCACCGCAAGTACCAGCTGTATTATTAACCGTAATATTTGCAGGAACGGTTAATGTTGGCATTTCTGCATCCACTACCTGTATGGTAAACGTACAGCTCACCGTGCCTAAAGCATTGGTAGCTGTAGCGGTAACCGTATGTGTACCTATGTTAAAGAAAGTACCCGGCTGAACAGAGTAGGTAATTACCGAAGCAGGAATACCTGTGGTTTCTGTTGCAGCAAAATTTACGATTGCTCCACACTGTCCGGTTGTATTGTTTACAGTAATATTAGCAGGACAATTGATCACAGGCAATGTACCAGATACCGTAACCACAAAAGAACTGGTTGAGGTTAACCCAACATTATCTGTAACAGTAACGGTTACCGTAGTATTTCCAATAGCGAATACCGATCCGCTTGCCGGAACGGCAGTTACCGCAGGAGTTGATGTACAATTATCTGCTCCAACCGGTAAAGTATATTCAACCACCGCACCGGCTGCACTGGTAGCAACCACTGCGCCTGCATTGTTCACAGGAGTAGTAATGGTTGCCGGCGTTACGATGTAAGGTGGTATAACATCCTCTATAGATGCCGTAATTACATTAGAAACAGGAGATGCACAGCCATTGTCTGTAATAACTACTGCATAATCTCCATTAATGGTAGCAGTATAGGTTGCAGCATTTGCGCCGGGAATAGTTACCCCGTTTTGCTGCCATTGGTAACTTAATCCGCTACCTGTATTAGCTTGTAAGGTTACGGTACCACCCGGACACACAGAGGTTGGGCCCGCTGCGGTAATGCTGGCAACCGGCAGTGGATTTACCGTAATGGTAAATAATCGGGAAGTTCCACAACTACCCGTAGCACCAGCCACATTTGAGATAACAAGTATATTGGCTGTAACAGGTATGTTACCTGTATTAATAGTTGTAAAAGAAGGAAGTGTAGTTCCATTTCCATTGGCTAAGCCGATGGCTGCACCACCAGACCATTGGTAAGTGGTACCCGCAACCTGCCCAACAAACGTAATGTTACCGGCAGTTGCACCTGCGCAAACCGTTTGGTTGGCGATGAAATCAAATGTCGGGATAGGATTCACCCTAATGGTAAACGTAACTGGCGAACCGGTACAGCCATCGTAAGATGGTGTAACAGTAACTGTAGCCGTTACCGGAGAAGTTCCGCTATTTTGACCAACAAAAGAAGCAATATCGCCCGTTCCACTGGCAGCAAGGCCAATGGATGGTGTATTATTTGTCCAGTTATAAACAGTTCCTGATACGGCTCCGCTAAATACAATGGCCGAAACAGCAACACCGTTATGGCAAACTTCCTGGTTGCTTACAGCATCTATATTAGGCAATGCTTTAACGGTAACAGTTGCGGTAGATACGCCGCCGCAGGTATTCGTATAGGTTATGGTTGTAGTACCTGCTGAAATAGTAGACACTACACCGCTGGTTGCATTGATAGTGGCAACAGATAAATTACTGCTGCTCCATATTCCACCTGTTTGGGTATTGGCCAGTGTAGTACTGGTTCCCATACATAACGTAGTGGTACCTGTAATAACTGCTGTTGGTATTACATACGCGGCACAAGTTCCACTTATTGTGCCTGCAATAAAGTTAGAAGTAGTACCGGTTTTGGTAAACCCTACCAAAGTACCGGGCGTATTATTTACACTGGCATCTGTAAGCGTAGTGATAGTTGAGTTGTCTGCATTAATAAAACCCTGGTTAAACTTATAGTACCTAACCAATCCGTTTGGGGTAGTTGGACTGGGTAATTCACAATTCATGTTGGCATTGATCTCGCAGGAAGTAAGGGCACGGCTCCAAAAACGAACCTCATCCATACGTACTGAAGATTGGCCTCCACCTGATGGGTGTTTTCCTAAATAAGTGGTTCCACCCGCAAAAGCAGGGGCATTGGTATTGGTGGCTTTTAGAACACCATTTACATATAATTTGATCGTATTGGTTGGCTTATCATACGTGATGGCCACATGTGTCCAGGTACTAACGGGGAATGGATTCGGATCTGTAAGCACACCATATTGTCCACCTTGTGCTACACTCAAAGTTCCTCCCGGGATATAAACCGGATCACCTGCTGTTGAAAACAGGTTGTTATTGGGGAATGATGGGTTACCGTTAAAAATCCATCCTTCTCTTGTATAAGAAGCATTCGAAGCCAGTGGCGAACCCAGATCAACATAATCGTCGGTTCCCTGAAAATCAAGTGCACCTGCAGGTGTTTGCAAAGCCGTAATGGTTACAGAACCATTATTAACAGCATTCAACCCCAAATCTGTTTGATTGGCTCCGGTAATAAAAGAGCCGCCACCACCGCCTACCTGTCCATCACTTTGGCCAACATTATGGCCTGCGCCGCCACCAGAATAGCCGCCGCCGCCGCCGCCATAAGTGAGTGTAGATCCATTGGCACTTCCGGAACCGCCGCCACCGCCAAATCCACCCTCTTTTCCTGTGGTATTACCTGTATTAGGTACGCCACCTACAAATCTGGTTCCCCCCATTGAAATATTGGGTGATCCGAAAGCTGGGTTATAATCAGAGATCCAGCCGGAGCCCGGGCCACCCGATAGTGCCTGCCTGTTTGAAAAACCTCCTCCATTACCATTTAAACCACCCAAAGCAACAAACGCATTGTTCCATCCATATATAGTAGAACCGCTGGTTCCAAAATTGCCATTGCTCACATTACCGGGCTGCACATTGTTTCCAGAAGCCAATCCACCACCGCCACCAGCTGCTGCAACAATCAATCCTCCACCACCAATCGCACCGGTATACACAAAAGAGCCGCCGCCGCCCGAGCCGCCATTATAGGCACCGGTAGCAGAACTTTGCTGCCCCTTCTGACCTACCACTACATTAATTACCTGTCCGGCTGTTAACGAAACATCTGTTGAGATAATTCTACCACCTCCTCCGGCAGAAAAAGCACCAGTACCTCCGGCACCACCCGCAATGATAATTCTATATAATGCTGTAGTAGGCACCACCCATTGCTGAATGCCTTGGGTAGCAACCGTTACTGCACCCGTTAAGGTATTGGCACCGGTATACGTTGCATTTACCTGTACCTGTGTAGGTCCGTTTTTACCAACCGCACCACAATTAGTGAAATTGTACGATGATTGACCCTGAACAGATGAAAAACCTGCCAGTAAAACAACGAAGCTAAAAATCGCAGGAAACAGTTTGAATAACCTTACAATGCCCATAAAATGATGTTTAGAATTGGTATCAGATGGATGGTGGTATAAATGATTGAATGCTTTCGACAGTGTTGAATGCAGATTAGTTGATCACATGATAGAACGCAGGGTTCGACTTGATCCTGTTTTTTCTTTCATCCGAAAAAAGATCGAAATCAGTTTTCGAGATCTCAATATAAATTTTGCTAACCCCGGGTAGTAGCGCAACCGGTAACTGCATATTACTTATCTCTAATTTTTCTTTAACCCATAGGGAGAAAATAGTGGAATAAGTGGTATTATCAACTGTAGTATCTCCGGTGATTTCTTTTACAGGAAAATCGCTTGGGATATAGTAGGCTGTGGTATCGTTTGCCGAGCTGATCGATACATATCTGCATTGGGCCGAAACGTTGGAATTGCTGAAAAGAAGCAGAGAAGCAATGAGAATGGCAAATGAAACGACTGATTTTGTCTTCATGTTAAACAGGTTTTGGTTGGTATGCATAACATCAAATACCCTGCAAACAGCATACAATGCCTACAGAATAGCTTACTATGAATATTGGGATTTTGGAAAAGAAATGGTAATGTATCTGTATATGTTAATACAGACAATTTAAATTGATTAAACACCCTTATGAGTAGATAACCAAGCTGTTAAAGTAGATAAGACTGCAACATTTATTTAACAAATGGTACCAAATGCAAAACAAAGGTTACCAAATACAGGAAATCCTCAGCTCATGGTTTTACGAACCGTTGTATTGGGGAAAGAAATGGTAAATACTGTCCCTTGCTGCGAGGTATACGTAAATTGACCCCTCAACTGCCGGGTAAGTTCTTTGATAATGCGAAACCCGAGAGAGGTGGATGTATCGGGGTCAAATCCCACGGGTAATCCCACACCATTGTCATATATCACCAGCGAGCAATGGCCATGTTCGTCCTCCGTAAATTCCACTCCTATCATTCCGGTTTCTCGGTGCACAAATGCGTATTTAAGTGCGTTGGTAATGGTTTCATTCAATATCAAACCAACGGGCACGGCAGATTCTATATCCAGATAAAGATTGGGGGGCATGGTTTTACAAATCAGTTGTACGGAGCTTGCCGCATACACCATTTTTAAATCAGCAAACAAAGCGGTGATGTATTCTTCCAGTGGAATAGAAGCAATATCCTCAAAGCCATACAATTTCTGGTGTATCAGTGCTATGGCTTTTACTCTTTTGTGGCTATCACGCAATGCATCAATGGCTCCTGCATCCGTAAGCGAATTAGCTTGCAGGTTCAGCAGACTGGAAATGATCTGCAGGTTATTCTTCACCCGGTGATTGATCTCCCTGATCAGGGTATCCTTCTCTTCGGATTGTTTTTGAATAATCTGTTTCTGCATTTCAAGTTCGCTGTTCTTTTTGTTGCGAATCCGGTTTACAACTACCAAACCCATTCCCACAAACAATAAAATAACCGCAATGATGATGGCCGCTACGGTTTGATTTTTAAGTCCCGCATTGGATATTTTCAGCTCTTTGTTTTCCCTGGCTTTCTTTTCTGTTTCGTACCGCACCTCCAGCTCTTTCCGGTTTAGCTGCATCCGGCCTTCTGCATTGGCAATGCTTTTTTCTTTGCTATCATTAAACAGGCTATCATTCCAGTTCTTGTATTGCTCAAAATAGGTAAGGGCCAATACAGGCTGGTTTTGCTTTCTGGCAACGTCAGACAAAACTTTATATCCATCCCGCAGAAAAAGTTTGGTCTTATACGTTGTAGCCAATGCCAGTAATTGTTTGGCGGCTGTTGCTGCTTTGGCGGTTTCATGCTGCAGGATGTACATTTTAGCCAATGCCGAAAGCGGTATCAGCTTATTGTCTTTGGTTCCTATACTGTCTAATATGTGAAACCCTTCGAGCAGGTATTTTTCTGCATCTGCATATTTCTTCATGCCAACATACATTTCGCCAATATCAGATACAACCGTTGCATACACATAAGCACGGTCGTTTTTTTTATGGATGAAATCAATGGCTTTTTGAGCGGATTGTTCTGCTTCTGTTCGCTGGCCGGCCAGCATATATTCTTTGGCCATATTGGAATAGATCATCCCAACATACTGCCAGTTGCCCATCAACATTTCCTGTTTCAATGCCAGCTGGTATAAAGGAAGTGTAAAACTGATGGGCCGGCCCGCATCTGAATACGCTTCGGCCAGGTTATTGGCCAGCGTAGCAATCATTTCAGGATCTTTGTAATCCTCTGCTATCTTCAATCCTTCCAGATAAAATAAGATGGCTTTATCAAAATCGCCTTTGTCCTGATACATTCCGGCAATCAAACTTTTAAAATGTGCCAGCATATAGCCACTGCTTGCTTTGCTTGCATAAGCAGTGCCTATCGCATACATATCCAGTGTTTCTGTTAATTTTTGTTCCAGTACCCTTGCAAACCCCTTGATGCGGTATGCTTCCGCCAAACGTAAGTAATCGTTAACAGGTGTTGCTAAACGAATCATTTCTTCGGCCAATCGCTGTGATTCTTTTGTATCAGAAAACCGCAGCGACCAACCCAATACCCCATACAAGCGCACCCTGGTTGAATCTTCTTTTGCCGCAGCAATTTGGTTTTGTATAGCGGTGATATTTACGATGGGATATTGTGCTGCAGAGAACAATGGTAGTAGTACCTGTACACAGGGCAGTAATAAGAATAGTATTGGTATTCTTTTACAGATACGCTGTAGTATGGTAAACCATTTTTGCATGGCGATGGCAACAAATATCGGTAAACAGCGGAAAGCAGTAAATAATAGGTACCAAATGCAGAGAAACAGGTACCACAAGGGTTTTAGGCTGTTTTGTATCAGACGATCCGGTTCATTTTTGCAAAAAAATCGTCTTTGTAATTACGGCTAAGGGGGATTTCTTTACCGGCAATGGTAATATCTGTATGCGAAAAAGATTCGACTTTATCAAGATTGATAATAAAAGATTTATGCACCTGCATAAACCGTTCTCCGGGAATATTCACCATAAAATCTTTAAAGCTGCTGCGCACAATGTATTTGGCTTTTTCTGAAACAATAAACATATAGTTGTGTTCCGATTCCAGCCAGCAGATCTCGTTTATCTTAACCTTCACGAAATTCTTATCCGTTTTTACAAAAATGCTGTCTTGCACACGTATCGCCGAACTACTGCTTTTTTCCTGTCCGTTTCTTGCAGCAAAATTTGCCAATGCCACTTCAATAGAAGTAAAAAGATCTTCGGCATCAAAAGGTTTTACCAGATAACCACTGGGCAATGTTGCAGCAGCTTCGCTTACCGTTTGCTTATCGGTATGTGAAGTGATAAAAATAAAAGGCACGTGGTAGTTATCCGATAAAATCCTGCCCAGGTCAATACCCGTTTTGGTACCGCTTAAATTGATATCCACCAAAACCATATCAGGTTTTTGATTGTCCAATATGCCTAACGCATCCTGGTAACCCATAGCATTGGGAAGCACCTGGTAACCCATCCGGGTAAGCATTTCAGCCATATCCATGGCCACTAAAGATTCATCTTCAACAATTAATATGGTACAGCCTTCCATGCAACAGTTTTGGTATCAACCAGAATAATCCTGCAAATTGCAGCCTTATGTGAATATACATGATACGAATATGAAAACTAATTCTTAAAAACTTCTCTTTGCTTCAACAAACCACTAAATTTTAATGCCTTATTAATAGTCCGTCTATTATTTTGCTATGCCAAGCAGTTTATAAAATTTTTTTACCTCGGCAGTTTCCTCTGCACTCAATGGTTCGTTGTGGTTGAATTTTGTTTGCAAAAATAATACTCTTTTGTGTTGCGGATATTTGGCAAGAATGGCTTGCATTAGCTGTCCTGTGGATTCATCTTTTTGATAAATGGGAGAAGGCGTAATGGTTTCAACTGATTTATAACGGGTGGGCATTTTTAAAATAATTGCTTCCAGTGTACCCAGCCAGCTTACAGGTATATCAGGTACTTTCTGTGCTTTGGATAACAAGCCCTGCAATTGTTTTTTACTCAGGCTTCCCCGCTCTTCATATTGGTGCATCAGGCTCATTACAAACAATGCATCCGGATTATGCTGATACAGCGCATCCAGCACTTTGGCAATTACATCAATACCGGCTTTTGGTTTGTACATAAAAAATAATGTGTTGTGCTATTAAATATTTCAAATAGGTTTATAAATAGCAGTTTCGCTATTTACTTTTTTGTCTTGACACAAAAAAGTAACAAAAAAAGTCAAGGCTGCTGAAAAAAAGCTAAAATTTACTTCATTCCGCTAAAATGAACGAAGTCTAAAGCCCAACTTTAGTTCAATAATGATACAAATGTGCACTTCAACTGTATACAATAACCAAGCATCGTTCATTTCTTAACGCTACATTCCATAAATTTCTTAACGCTTTTTTCAGAGGCCATTTCAAATATTATTTTAATAAAATTGTCAATTCAGGATGTTTGATCAATAAACCCTAATCAGTGCCTGTGGACGGGCCTCTTTGGGTTCGGTGTCCAGCGCAGCGTAGACAGATCAGATCATGCGAAGCAGGTCTGATCAGAGGCCAAAGCAGCCCTGTAACAGGCACGAGGCCCAGCGGCCGTGAGCGACAAGAGATCTCGAATAACAGTGTGATTGATTTTAATAGTACAACACATTAAAAATTAATCAAACCACAAAACTAAGCGATGCAGGGTGGTTCACCACAAAAAAGGCAGGCACAAATACATTGTGCCTGCCGTACTTTATTTCTTGTAAGAGTTTTTTTACCAGATCGTTTTCACTGCTACAAAATTTCCACTGGCATCAAAAGCTACACAGTAACGCGTATTGTTTGCATCAATCACGGCAACATATCCTTTCACCACACCTGCAATGCTAACGCTGAATGCTTTATCCAATACATAGTTAGGATAGGTAGCCGTAAGGTATGCCAATGCGGTATTTGGTAAAGTAGCATCTGCCACAGATAAAATACTGCCCGGAGCCGGTAAGGAAATACGGCTTACAAATACCCCCGCACTGGTAAACAAGGTTGCATACACACCCCCATTTTTAGACAATACCAGATAACCACCATCAGCTGTTTTAAATGCCTTTAGCAGCGTATCGGTTGCATAGTTGGCAGATAAGTAAGCAGTAACAACCGAAGGCAAATTGTTTAAAGCAACGGTATCTTTTTTCTCACCACCACGTTTTTCAAAACGCCCGCCTTTGTGCCAGCCATTGCCATGTACATCCCCTTTTTCGCGCTGCTCCAGCACTTTTACAAAACTGCCATCGGTTGTAAATTGAAGTGCTACCGGTTTGCCATTGTATTGAATGATCACTACATATCCTTTTACCGCACCGGTAGTATCTTTTACTGAGAATGCTTTGGTAAAAGCATACCCGGCATAATTGGTGGTAAGATAGGTTTGAATAGTAGCCGGTAAAGCAGTAGCTGCTACAGAATCACGGCGCTGTCCTTTTTCACAGTTATGAACTACATAAACGGAATCACTTGCAGTTCCATTGGTGGCTACTGCTATCGTTGATGAAGTTGCCGTAGTAGCCAGTGTTGCCACTACCTCTGCAGAAGCACCTGAGATTTCTTTTTTACAGGATGTGGCTCCTGCTATCATCAATAAAGCTGCTGCTAAATAAGTATAGGTTGGTTTCAATTGCTTTTTCATGTTACGTGTTTTTCTTTTTTGATTAGGTTGTAATAAGATTTTCTGCTGTACATTTTTTTTCGTTTACACCATTGTTAGCCCTCTGTTTTCAACTGGCAAAATACCAGGTACAATTTTCCTTTGCCTGCTGTGCGCTTTGCCTGCAGGGTTTTACACAGAGATCGTGGTATAAAACGGGGGGCTTTGTATAAGGATATGGATGCCCACTTCTCTCTATCGTTTTCCCTAACGGCTTCCGCACGCCGTGTATTAAAAAAAGTAAAATCGAAGGATTGTAACTCTGTATTCTGTAGCTGACAGATATGTGCCTGTTGCTGCTGTACCGTTTGTGGATGCCATACTGCATACATATCGGGCATAAAGCGCGATTGGGTTAGTATGAGTAGTATTTGTATAAGGCCTGTGAGCATAAACTAAGCAGTAGTGTATGAATCAATAAAAGCTGGCTGGTGTGCTATCGGATAGGATAACCGTTTGTTTCTATACGGTTACTGATACATAGATGGCGGCTGCTAAAGGTCAATTCGTTTGCAGTAAAAGAAAGTAGAGGAAAGCCCGGCTGCATTCGCAGAGATGAAATAATAGCACAATTCATAACAATGGTTTTTGTTGCGTAATACGATTGTGTAGAATTGTGTATAGGCTCTTTTATTTTTTGCAGAAAGCTGTTAGCAACTATTAGATGCAAAAAGAAAGAGGGATGTTATCAAAGAAATGTTAAAGGTGGATATGAAAATATGCAGCAGTCTTCTAGCGGAAAAGGAAGCTCGATTTATCTATTTTTATTATCCAACCACTTTGCCAACGCAAGTTTAATTGCTTCTCCCATTTTTTGCTGGTTGGCAGGGTCCTGTAAAAAATCATGACTGGCAGCGTTATCGCCAATTTCCAGTAATACACGAATGGGGGCTGTGTTTACATGTTCATCAAGACTATAAAAAGATAATTTGCCGGTACTGGCACAGCGGTAATCATTGCGCCCGGTAGTACTGTCGAGCAGCACGCCACGGTTTTCTAAAGTTGTTGCCGATGCAATGGCGGCAATCAATTGTGCAGCCAGTTCTCTGTTCTCAGCCTCGTATGCATCTCCGTAATGTATATAACCCCACACGGCATGGCGCCTGGTTCCGCCATTATTGTGCAGTGCGATAAATACATCGGGTTTGTGTTTGTTGGATTGTTTCAATTCCCATGCATAGCCGGATAAATTTCCATCCACCACGGCAGATGTATGTGCAATCATGGTATTGCTGCCACTATCTGCATTGTGTACATCCTTTCTACCCAGGCTCCATACTTTGTATTCTTTAAAAAAGGGTTTGGTTGTCATGGCCGCTTCTGCAATAGCATTACATACAGCAGCTTCACTAAAATCTTTTCCTGTATTGGTTTGGTGAGAAGGCTGCCAAACAATCACCTGCTTTTTTTTAGCAGGCAGGTAAGAAAAACAAATCAGTACAAGCAGAAAGATGGTTAGTGTTTTCATACACGGGTTTGTTTGCACAAATTAGTGAACCGATAACAAAGCCATCTGTTTTTTTGAATGTCGTAGTTGAGACTAGATATAACAAGCGCAAATCTGTTCACTATTTACAGTTACGCTATTTACTTTTTTGTCTTGACACAAAAAAATAACAAAAAAAGTCAAGGCTGCTGAAAAAAAGCTAAAATTTACTCCATTCCGCTAAAATGAACGAAGTCTAAGGCCCAGCTTTAATTCAATATTTATGCAAATATGCACTTGAGCATTATTTTAAGGCCAAGCATCGTTCATTTCTTAACGCTACATTCCATAAATTTCTTAACGCTTTTTTTCAGAGGCCAGTAATAAATCCATGAGGATAGGTCTTTCCGAGTGCTCTACTTCATCCTATGACGCAATCGCAACCATTATTGAAGCAAGCCGGATGCCCAGGTAAGTTGGTAACTGGCAGACAGGTATTTTACCCGTAACTCAATTTGCTTTTGTGCCGCTTCTAGTAATTTATTTTCACGTGAGTTTACCAGGAAAAGGCTGCTTTCGCCCTGTGCAAATTTAAGTTCTTCGTTGCGCAGTAACTGGCGGTAGTTTTCCTGCATTTGAGAAATCAGTTGCCATTGTTGCAATAGCTGTGTACTTGCATTATGATAGTAACGAACTTTATTTTCAGTTTGCCATTGCTTACCCGCCAATTCCAGTTTCGATTCTTTTACTTTTATCTGTGCTTTTGCATACTCCCCTCTTCCCTGCCGCAAAAAAAGCGGCATTTGAAAGCTAACACCCCATGCAAAATTATTCTGGAGGTAGGCGGTGTTCCAACTTTTCACAAAATCATATTCCTTACTGAGTATATTGGCTTTTACGCTTACATAAGGTAGCAGGCCCTGAAACTTTAATCGTTTATCAATTTCCGTACTACGTACTTTCCATTCTGCCGTTTGTATCAGTGGATTTTGTGTAGATCTGGAGATCATCTCATCCAATACCGGAACCGTTTGTGTTGATGAAAAGCCGCTGGTATCGGGCATACTGTTTTCGGGTAACGGGTACGGCGTATTATCTTCCTTCCATAAAAAATAAGATAATTCAATGGCCGCATTATTCAGTTTCAACAAAGCTTCTGATTGTTGTAAACGGTATTGCTGCAACTGTGTATACGATTCTACCGTATCCATCAACGAACGGTCTCCATTCACAAAAGCATTGCGAACAAGGCGCACCCTGTTTTCTGCATTCGTTACAAAATTTGTATATACTGTATACAACTGGTGAGCACCTGCCCATTGCCAATAATGAATATTTGCATCAAGCAACAGGTTATTCAGTATGTTTTTTCTTTCCTGTTCATTTTGATTCTGCAGTATCCTTGCTTGTTGCAAAGCTGCTCTTCTTTTATCTATCAATAATCCATTTCCCAATGGCAACTCAACACCAAAATAACTGGATCTTCCCTTGGTTATTTCAGAAGTAAGTAAGTCGCCGCCATTGTTTTCCAATCCCGCTTTTACCGTCAGTGCCGCCGCCGTTGGAAGTTGCAATTCAGGATTGGTATAGTAATAATAATTTTTACCGTCAAAGGTTTTTCGGCTGGCCTGCACATCAATAGCCGGATCAAAACCACCCTGTGCCGATTGCAATTCGGCTGCCGCACGATCTACCAGTAATGCCGCCTGTTTGGCCACAGGATGATTTTTGCGAACCAACTCCATCACAGCTTCTGCTGTTAGCACCTGCCTGTTAGTTTGTGCCACAAGCATTAGTGGCGCAAGTAACCATATATACAGAAAAAACAACTGTCTACTTTCCATTCTCTTTTTCTTTCTTTTCTGCATTAATTTTATAATACTCCGGCGGAAACCCATTGATGTTTCGCCACAATTCATAATAAATACTTACATCTTTCAGCAACGCAATTCCATTGGCACCACCACCCATACGCAATTGTCTGGGCCAGGGCCTGTCGTTACTATCTTCTGTTACCAGTACCCTGAATTTTCCATTGGTACTTACTTCTGTTTCTATGGCCGCTACTTTACCACCAAAAGTTCCATAACTGTTTTGCGGCCAGCCGCTGAATACGATGGCAGGAAACCCGTCAAAAATAAATCGCACTTTTTGTCCTATGGCCAAAAGAGGCAGGTCCATGGGTTCTACAAACAGCTCCACTGCATACTGTACTTTATCGGGTACTATCTGCACAATCATTTCTCCTTCTTTCACCATTTCACCAATACCCGCTTTCATGGCCTTGATCACCTGCCCGCGTTGTGGTGCCCTGATATAATACAATTGGTTTCTCGCATCATAATTAGCATACAGGTTTTGCAGTTTAGATACTTCTGCTTCTGTTCCTGCAGCATTAGATAATGAGCCATATTTTTCACCTTCTGCTTTCGAGATCTTATCCGTGTAATCCTGTATGGTACTGTTCTTTTCTATCAACAGGTTGTTTACTTCTTGTTTGCTTTGCAGGTATTTGTTTTCGGCACTGATGCGTTTGGCCTGTACATTCTGAAAATTTACTTTTCGCTTTTCAAATTCGGTGAGTGAGATAGATCCACTATCCAGCATCACTTTTGCTGCATCTATCTGTCGCTTATAAACCGCCAGTTCATTGTTTACCGCTATCAGGTCGGTACTATCGCTGGTTACTTTTAAATATTGTTGTGCCAGTTTATTATCAATGGAGCGAAGTTTCAATTCTTTACCTTGTTGCAAGGCCGCTACCTGTGTTTCGGCGGTAATGGCCTTGTTCCGGTAATTATCGATACTGTTTTGTTTGGCATCTATCTGCTCACGCGTACGGTTCAGTAATTGCGGATCGAGGTATTCTATTTTTACTTCGCCCAGTTGCAGTAAGGTATCACCTTCCTTTACATAATCGCCTTCTTTTACATACCACTTAATTACCCTACCTGCAATAATGGTATTCAACTCCTGCGGTCGCTGCTCCTGCCGCAAAGTGGTAACCGATCCCTTGGCGCGAATATTTTGTGTCCATGGTAGCCAGAGTATCACAAACAATAGCAGCAGTGTGGCCCATAACCATTTTTTTACCCGACTGGTTTTTCGTACCTGATAAATTTTTGCGAACGAACCCAAAGAATTATCAGCCAGCTGTTCTTCAATATTGCTCTGTATATAATTATTCATGCTAATTGGGTTACGCCTGTAATGTTCCGTTATGCAAGTGTATGATACCATCGTAAGCACTGAGGTTCTCTTCTTTGGCAGCGATTATCAGCACTGTACTTCCTTTTTGTGTTTTCAGGTAATGCATGATGGCTGATTTTTGTTCAGCAGTTACATGCAGAAAGGGTTCTTCCAATAACAACATGCGGTGCCTGCCCAGTAGGGAGCGGGTTAGCAAAATCTGCTGACGAATGCTTTGTGGCAATCGTTTGCCCAAGGGATCCAGCATGGTATCAAATCCCTGTTTATTGGATTGTATAAAACCGGCCAACCCTGTTTTTTCTGCCAGTTGTAAAATTTCGTCGGTGGTAATCGCGGCATTGCCCATGGTAATATTTTCCAATAGGGTGCCACGGAAAATATCCTGCTGGTTAATCAATACACCGGTTTGTGAACGCAGCGATGCAAGCTGGTAATTACCCACAGGTAATCCATCTATCAATACATTTCCTTCAAAATGCTGATAGGCGCCGGTTAACAAACGAAGTAAACTGGATTTACCCGAACCCGATGCACCATTGATCAACACGATCTTACCCGGCTCAATTTGAAAGCTTAGCTTGTTCAATACTTTTTCGCTGTTGGCATAACCAAACACCACGTCTTCAAATTCAATACTTACCCCTTGGTTTGTTTGTGGCAATAATTGATTTCCTCCCTTTTCTATTTCTGCTTCAGTAACCAGATTCATTTTTTCTATCGAGGTAAAACTGTCATAAATCTTATCCAGGTTTACAATCAGTTTTTCTACCGAACCAATGATGGAGAGTATCACAATATCTGCAGCAATAAACTGACCGATATTGATCTGTTGATCAACCAGCAATGTGGCACCTACTACCAGCATGGCTGCCGTAATCAGTGTTTTAAATCCGATAAAAGCCCATGCCTGCGCAAGAAGAATTTTAAAATAATGGGTTCTGGCTTCCAGATAACCGCTTGCCAACTGATCTGTTCGTTGAATATGTATGGTGCTGTGACCTGCGTATTTGAATGATTTGATCATTCTTGCCAAATCCTGTAACCATGCCGCCACGCGGTATTTATAATCACTGGCTTCGAGTGAAGCACTAAAGCCCTGTTGAGAGGTAAAACGTAGTATGAGAATAATGATGATCAATAATACCGCTCCAAAACCAATGAATACGGGGTGATAAAACGACAGTAATAATAACCCCAGTAAAATTTGTATGATGGCTGTTGGAATATCGAGTAAAATTTTTTCTATCCCTTTTTGAAGAGATGGGATCTCAAAAAATCGATTCACCATTTCGGGTAAATGATAATTATCCAGTTTCTCTACATTCATTCTAGGAAACCTGTCTGTAAACTCCAGCGAATAGCGAACAAATATTTTCTGCTTCAGTTTTTCAATCAGCTGTAACTGACGAACCTGTAATAATCCATTAATAAAAGTACCTGCTACCACCAGCACAATTAATACAATGATAGAAGCAGACAAAGAACCTGCCAATACAAAACTGATAATGGTTTGTATACCCAGGGGTAATGACAACTGCACCAATCCGGCAAGTATGGCAAACAGGTAAATGGCGCTGATGTCTTTCCTGTCAAGGTGAAGCATGGCCAAAAAAGCCCTGAACACTTCGCCTGCCGATCTGTATTTGGTTTTTCCCATAGTTAATAGCATTCATCTACCAGCAAAAGCCTGTGTGATTTGAAACACAATTTTTCCTCAAAAATATATCAGCTATAACAAGCCGTTTGATTAATTGTTTGTTAAAAGCCGGTTTGATTAAACGTTTTTTCTGGGCCATCTGTTGGGCTTCTCAAACACGATTACCACTTACATAGGTGTTTGTTTTCGTGATGCAAAAGTGCAACCGCTTATTCATATTCTTTTATTTATATTTACTATACCAGTCATAACTATTATTTATGAACTTTACCCTTCACCAACTACGTGTTTTTGCTGTGATTGTTGAAAAACAAAGTATCACCAAAGCAGCAGAAGAATTGAATATGACACAACCGGCTGCGTCTATTCAATTAAAAAAATTACAGGACCAGTTTGATATTCCGCTAACCCAAGTTGTTAGCCGTCGTATTTATATTACCGATTTTGGAAGGGAAGTATACCGTATTGCTTTACGGGTATTGGAAGAGGTGAATTCTATCAGTTACCAATCGCAAAATTACAAAGGTATTCTATCGGGCAAATTGCGGATCTCGGTGGTGTCTACCGGAAAATATGTAATGCCTTACTTTCTTCGCGATTTTTTGAAAGCCAATCCTGGCATTGATCTGGAGATGGATGTAACCAATAAACGAAAAGTGATCAGCAGCTTGGAAGATAATGAAGTGGATTTTTCGCTGGTATCAGTCTTACCTCCGCACCTGGCCATACACGAAGAAGAACTGATGCCAAATAAACTATACCTGTTTGGCGCGGGCAACGAAATCATTGGTACCAAAAGCAAACAGAATGCTTCTGTATTTAAAGAACTCCCCCTTATTTTTCGGGAAGAAGGATCGGGTACCCGTTTTACCATGCAACAGTATTTTCACAAACTACATATCCGGCCAAAAATAAGTTTATCACTCACTTCCACAGAAGCGGTGAAACAAGCAGTGGTTGCCGGTTTGGGATTTTCTGTTTTATCTATACTTTGTTTAAAAAATGAACTGCAGCAAAAAGCAGTAAAAGTAATTCCGGTAAAAGGATTTCCACTTCACTCGCAATGGCGGATGATATGGCTGCAGAAAAAACAACTTTCAGCAGTAGCCAATGCATACCTGCAATACATACGCAAACACAAAGCAGCCATTGTTAAGCAGCATTTTGCCTGGATAAGCCAGTATTGATGTAGTAAAAAATATTGGCGGATTTTAATACTTTATAACGTGTTGTGCTATTTGAATCAATTATACTAGTATCCGAGATCGCATATCGCTCACGGCCGCTAGGCCCCGTCCCTGTTACCGGGCTGCTTTTGCTTCTAATCCCGCTAAACAGCGGGATGCTACGCATCATTTTGTTTGCCGTGGCCATTCGCCCGGCATCAAACCAAAAGAGGCCCGTCCACAGGGACTGATTAGAAACTATTCATCAATCACGCTATAGTTGTAAATTCTATTCCTTATGTAAATTATTATTTGGATTTTCTAATAGCACAACCCGTAATATGATACAGACTATCATTCTACTTTGTATATTCATAGCAGCGATTGTGTGAATGGACTAACTGCTAAATAACCGTTGCTATGGTTGCCGATTTTTTTAATGCCGTTTTCCGTGAGTTTACTTCTTTCTGGAATTTGGAACCTATTGTTACGCTTTTGCGTGAAGGGAAATATGATCAACTGCTTACACTGGATGGTATACTAAAGATCATTTCGCCCATCATTCCTTTTTTACTGCTGATCGAGATCATCCGTGCAGCCGTGCATAAAAAATTTAAGCTGGAAGATTATAAAATTCCTTTTTTCATCTTTGTGATCAATCGGGTGATCTCACGTTTTCTTTCCATCGGCATGGTTTCCTTTTGCATTGCTCTTCTTGAAAAATATGCTTTATTTAAAACCGGCTTTACCTGGTATTGGCTCATCTACGGATATATTATTTGGGAATTCGCCCATTTTGTATATCATTTTCTCGCACACAAAATTCGTTTGTTCTGGTGCCTGCATGCCACACACCATGCACCGGAAAGCATGAACCTGAGCGTATCGTATGCCCATTTTTTTCTGGAAGCGCCGTATGCAGATGTGATCCGCACCTCTATCTGCATACTTGCGGGTGTTAGTCCACCGCTACTTTTTCTCATTATGTTCATTGATGGTACCTGGGGCACTTTTATTCATGTAGGTGAAAATATTTTGAAAGATGCGCGCCTGGGAAAATTTGAAAAATGGATCCTTACCCCTTCACACCACCGCGTACACCATGCGCGCAACCCATTGTACATGGATACCAATTTTTGTAACCTGCTGAATATATGGGACCGTATTTTTGGTACGCTGCAACACGAAAAAATAACGATACCCATTGAGTATGGCATAACCCGAAAAATACAGGCCCATAATTTTTGGGATGTGTATTTTGGTGAGATTGTTTTTCTGGTACGTGATGTGGCAAAAGCACCGGGCATTAAAAATAAAATTCTATACGTATGCATGCCTCCTGGCTGGAGCCATACCGGTGAACATACCACCGCTTATTTGATTAGAAAAAAAGCGTTGCAGGCTAATGAATGATTAACGTATTGTGCTACTCAAACTGTTTGTTTTAAACCGTGCCTTTGTGCTTTTGTGTGAAAAATAATTGCACACCAAGACACAAAGGCACGGTTATATTTGCGTATGATTTATTTAAGAAGACGATAATTTCTCTCCAAGCTTTCTAAAGATACCCATGCAAATTAGCTGTAAAGCAAAATGGAAATAAACGGGTAGGTGTTTTATTTCCACGGACAAGGAATCGGGTTCTTTCTTTTTTGCGGGGAGCGGAAGCTCAATGAAAATTCAAATGTTTGCAAAGGTCCCATTACCGATTTTGAGTTGGATGCATTTACGTCATAACTGAAACCTCCTTGTATATTACCGTAAGAGAGTCCCAGATACGGAATGATGGCTTCTTGCCGGCGATACCATATTCCAAAATTTAAAACAGTAGGTTGTTCATCATCGTTGCTACTTCCTATTATTTTTCCAAAATTTACACCTGCAGCATAGGTACTGCTTTTGTTTTCAAAAACAAATAATGCATTCGCGTTAAACACAAGTCTTTCGGATAAAAATGCCTGATAATCGGTATGAAAATTATATCTCGGTGGGTCCAGCTGGTTAGGATCTTCCAGGGCTGAACGTGACGTGCTGATAAAACGATAACCGGCAAAGCCAATGTCAAAATTAGAGGTCTCGGTGGTATAACTATAATTGATACCGGCAAATGCAGAATAGTACGGTTTAATGGCAGAGAGATACGCCTCATTGGTTGGCAACGCCCTGTTAAACCCAGAAGAAGATAATTGCTGCCCAAAACTCAGCTGCGCAAAATCAATTAGTGTATTGGAATAGGTACCACCTAATCCGCCAGATAAACCATGACGATCATCTTCATCCAGACTAATGTGTGAGCTTACCACAAAATTGAAAGAGTTGCTGTTATAAGCGCCGCCCAATCCTTTATCCTGCAGAAAAAATACACCACCACCAATATAATTCTGTTCATTGTTGTTTTGCCTGACTAGTTTTCCATCAAAAGAAATAGAAGTTGTATTCAGCGCATCTACGCCCGATCCAATCCACTGGCTTCTTCTGATGCCCATCAGCCGCCAATCCGCATCTCCATTTCCTGCCAATGCGGGATTAATACTTAATGGCGATGCATAGAATTGAGAGAACAACGGCGACTGCGCATAAGACTGCACAACTGTTGCGCAACAGAGCATCAATAGCGGAAGTATATAATTAAGTCCTCTCATTTGTCAGCAGTTATGCATCATCGCAATAAAAGTGTTTGTCCAGTTTTTTGTACCATCGATCCATCATTGGCAATACCCACAGCCACCCATATATAAATGCCCATGGGTTGTGGTGTTCCATTCAATGCGCCATTCCATCCATCATCATAATTCTTACTCTCAAACATCAGCTGGTTATAGCGATTGAATATTTTAAAGTACTTGAATTCTTTCACACCTGTGAGGTACGGAAA
This sequence comes from Chitinophaga pinensis, assembly GCA_943372845.1. Taxonomy (GTDB): domain Bacteria; phylum Bacteroidota; class Bacteroidia; order Chitinophagales; family Chitinophagaceae; genus Sediminibacterium; species Sediminibacterium pinensis_K. The sequence continues at coordinate 143,733 of CALSAD010000003.1, forward strand.
TAATTTATCGTTCACTCCGTCATTATTAGGTGTGAATGATTTGGGTAAGAAAATATCCACCAGTTTATCATCAAACACCCTGATCAATAAAGAATCGTACGTAATACATCCCGCAGGAGAAATCAGGTTGATCACATATTGCTGTGTGGTGGTATAATCAAAACGTACATCGGGTCTGGTAGAAAAATCAATGCCTCTTGAGGGCGTCCATTGATAACGGTATCCGGCTATCGTACGCACACTTACCGGTGTAGGCACCGTTTTGTAAGCACTTACCGAAGGCATGGTTACGCCCGGTATCGGTATTTGCAGATCGATGGTGGTATCCAGCGTGGTAGGTGTTGCCGGACAATACACTTGCGTAGCAATGAGTTGTATATGGTGGTTACCACCTGTTGTAAACACATTGCTTCCGTGATACGTGTTCTGTGTTTTACCATCTCCAAAATCCCATTTCCAGTTAATGGGGCCTGTGGTATTGGTATCCGTGATATTGGTAAGATTCAAGGGAAGGTTTACACAATAGGTATCATACAGTAATCGTAAAACGGGCTGGTTTACTTTGTACAGGGTAATGGGTTGTGCAATGGTATCTACACAACCAAATTTATTGGTGATAGAGGCATTGTATCTTCCCGGCACACCGGTAACCAGTGAATCGTCTGTAAAACCTGTAAGCTCAGCCCCGTTCAATTGCCAGCGATATCCGAGAGAATCGGGCGAGGTAATGAAGAGTGTATCCGGAATATTATTACATAAATAAATACCCCGCTGCGAATTAATGGTAGCTGTAGGTAACGGATTAATGAGTTGGGTGAAGAAAGTAGTATCCACTGTGTTCAGGCATGAGCCAAATGCAATATTGGTAAACATAAACCTTCGCTGCGTTTGTGCAGAAGCAGGAAGTATCAATCTGTATGGCGAAGTATTGATGCCCGTAATATTACGCGGTGCATTGTTATCTTCCGCATAAGTAAAACTCCATTGGGCAGTGCCGGTAAAATCAAGCGAAAGTGTATCGAATGGATAACGGCAGATTACCGGGTTGCCGGTTATCGTTACCCTTGGTGTAGGCAATACGGTAACAACAGACCTGAAGGTATTACTGATACATCCGGTGTTTTTTGCCACTACCGTATAGGTTGCCACTCCATTGATAGCCGTGCCATTGGTTAGCACCTGGCTTACCGCAGTTTGTGGGAACGCAGCATTGCTGATGCCGGAAACACTTCCCAAAGGATTGGTTACGGGTAAGGCCCAAGTATAGGTAGTACCCACCGGCGCATTTACCGGGTTGGTATTAAATGCCGTTCCACTGCAAATTTGCGCCGTTTGATCTGCAATAGCAGGCATGGTAGATCCCACACTCACCATCAGCGCAAAAGGAATACCGGTACAGGTACCCGATACCGGTGTAATGATATAAGTTAATCTGGCCGGGGCCGATGTTGTATTGATCAGTGTTTGCGAAATATTTCCGCTCGGCAATACCTGCGCACTTGACCCCAATACAGAACCAAAAGGCTGTATGGTTGGGCTGCCCCATGTGTACCTTGTATTAATAGGCGTAGGTGAAGGCACCACCGCAAAAGTGGAGCCGGTACAAATGGTATCCCTGATATCTACAACCACCGGCGTTGGATTTACCGGAACGGTAACAGTAAAAATATTTCCGGTACAGGCACCCGCAACCGGGGTAACCGTATACACTGCGGTATTCATCACGTTATTGGTACTAACCAATGTTTGACCGATCACGGTTTGCGACACAGATTGCGCACTACCTCCGCTCAATGTATTTTGTGGTGCTATCACCGGATTGCTCCAGGTGTACGTTGTATTGGCAGGCACCAATGCAGGTGTATAACTGAAGGCAATGCCACTGCATACAGGCGATATGGTTTGATTAGCAATGGCAGGCACCGGTTGCACCGTAACCGCTACCGTAAAAGGAACACCCGAACAACCTCCTGCAGATGCAATAACGGTGTAGGTTGCCACACCCGAAACTAGTGTCTGGCTGGTTAATTGCTGGCTTACCGCAGCCTGTGCAACTACCTGTGCAGAACCACCTGTGATAGATCCTGTTGGGGTATATACCGGTGTACCCCAGGTATATTGTGTTCCCGTAGGCACTGTGGTGGATGCAAAACTAAAGCTGCTGTTACTACAGATGGTCTGCGTTTGGTTAGCAATATTTGGTGTAGGGTTTACCGGAATGGTAATGGCCTGCTGACTGGAACAGCCGTTTGCCAAAACGGTATAATTGTACACCACAGGAACTGTATTGGTAGAAGTGTTTACCAGAATTTCAGCGGGATCATTGGTACCCGAAGCCGCTACATTACTGATGAATGCCTGCACCGTTCTGCTCCAGGTAAAACTTGATCCGGTTACATTTGCCGTTGGCTGATAGGTAAGCGGCGATCCGCTGCAAACAGCAGGTGCCAGTGTAACACTGGTTAATACCGGAATAGGCTTAACCGTTACGGTAACGGTTTGTGTGTTGGTACATCCCGCAGGTGTACTAAGGTTATATACATAAGAAACATTGAGTGACTGGTTGGTAACGTTGATCAGTGTTTCGTTAGGATTATTGATACCGGTAGCAGCAATATTACTAATGCCCGCAACCACGGCCCTTGTCCATTGTAGTGTTGTGCCCGGTGTATTACTTGCCGCTGCATAATTAAATACCGTATTGCTGCAAATAGCTGTGGCGGTTAATGCTAGATTTAATTGAGTAGCAGGATTAACTGTAACCGTGATGGTAAAAGGCGTTCCGTTGCACGATGCTGAAGCAGGGGTTACTGTATAAACAGCCTGCGCTGATGCTGTTGTTGTATTATTCAATATCTGTGAAATACTTGGAACGGCCACAGCCTGCGCTACTGCACCACTAACCGAACCAAAAGCCGACTGCACTGGTGTACCCCATGTATAGGTGGTTCCGGTAGGTACTGGTGTTGGGTTTACGGTAAAAGCAGTTCCCGAACAAATGGCTACCAATTGGTTGCTTACCGATGGTGTGGGACTAACCGGCACCGTTAACTGAAAACTATTTCCTGCGCATCCATTTGCCGAAGGCGTTACGGTGTATACTGCCGTATTGGCTATATTATTAGAACTGGTTAAGGTTTGGCTGACGGTAAACTGGCTGCCTTGTGCACTACCTCCCGCTAATCCACCGGTAGGTGTAACCAATGGATTGTTCCATGCATACGTAGTGTTGGTTGGCACACCGGTTGGTGAATAATTGAATGCTGTTCCGCTACATACAGATGCTAAAACCCTGTCGTTTACAACCGGTATCGGGTTTACGGTTACGGTAAGGATAAAATCATTACCTGTACAACCATTCGCAACAGGTGTTACCGTATAAGTTGCAACAGCCGGTGCAACCGTTGCGTTGGTTAGTATTGCACTGATATTATTTTGCAACACAGCTGCCGATCCGTTCACCACACCCAAAGGATTACTTACCGGTGTACCCCATGTGTATTGTGTGCCGGTAGGTGTATTACCGGGCGCTACCAGAAAACTGGCATTGCTGCAAATAGTAGCCGTTTGTGCAGCCACCACCGGTAAGGGTTTCACAGAAATAGAAACCGTTTGGTTATTGCTGCAACCATTGGCAGTTAATGTATAATTATATCCCACAGCAATTGCCGAGAGAGAAGTATTTACCAATGATTCACTCACATTGGTTGTTCCCGCACCTGCTGCATTACTGATAGCAGAAAGCGTTGGTCTTGCCCAACTGAAAACCGTTCCCGTTATAGCAGATGTGGCATTGTACGTAATCAACCCACCGCTGCAAACCGCAGCTGGTGTTAGAGAACTACTTAGCACAGGTGTTGGATTTACCACAACCGTAACTGTTTCGTTTCTTGTGCAGCCGGCTGTGGTTGCCAGTGAATAGTTATATACCACATTGATTGGAGCAATGGTGCTGTTGATAAGGGATTCATTAGGATTACCTGTACCTGACGAAGCACCATTACTAATGCCGGCAACCGCAGTGCGTGTCCAGCTATATACATTGGTAGATGGGGTATTACTGGTAGGCGTGTAGCTGAATAAGGTATTACTGCAAACAGCGGCAGGAGTAAGGCTGCTGCTTAATGCAGTAGCAGGATTAACCGTAACAGTTACAGTAAACCCTCCTCCTGCGCAACTACCTGCTACAGGCACCACATCATAGGCGGTTTGTGCAGGTACAAAACTGGTATTGGTAAGTATTTGAGAAATAGATAATGCAGGTGTTGTTTGAGAAGATCCACCACTCACCACCCCAAAAGGAGTATTTACCGGTGCTGCCCATGTATACGTAGTACCCACCGGAACTGTGGTGGGTGCCACTGTAAAACTATTGGCAGAACAAACACTCGTTGCCTGAACGCCAATAACAGGCACAGGGCTTACCGGAACCGTTACGGTAAAATTAGAACCCGTACATCCATTGGCTAATGGTGTAACGGTATAGGTAACAGTAGAAGCAGTGGTGTTTAGATTGGTAAGTGTTTGACTGATTGCCGTTTGGGCTGATTGCGCACTGGTTCCTGTAATGGAAGAAGCGGGGCTTATTACCGGACTATTCCATGAATAGGTAGTACCGGTTTGAATGCCCGGCGGTGTATACGTAAAGGCGGTTCCGCTGCAAATAGCCGCAACGGTTTGGTTGGCGGCAACTGGTATAGGGTTTACCGTAACAGCTACTGTAAAATTAAGTCCGGTACAACCATTAGATACAGGCGTTACTGTATAATACAAGATGCCCGGATCGGTTGTGGTATTACTCAACAACTGGCTGATATTACTCAGCGAGGTACCCGTTGCCCCACCCGTTATTACTGCTGCCGGAACACTTACTGGTAATGGCCAGGTGTATTGTGTGCCCACAGGTACCCCTGTTGGTGCAGTAGTAAATGTATTGCCACTGCAAATGGTAGCTGTTTGGCCCGTTATTACCGGAACCGGTTTTACCACAACGGTAACTGTTTGTGTATTGGCGCAAGTGTTGGCCGTAAGGGTATAAATATAAGATACAGTAACATTGGTTGTACCCGTATTTACCAGTAACTCAGCCGGATTATCGGCACCGGTTTGTGCCGCATTGCTAATACCGGGAACGGCAGCCCTTGACCAGCCATATGTGGTGCCGGCCGTAAGGGTTGTGGGAATATAGTTAAAAGTGGTACCACTGCAAATAGCGGTGGCCGTAAGCACACTGGTTAACTGTGCCGTAGGATTTACAATCACAGAAACTGTTTGCGAATTTAAACACCCGCCGGATGTGTTTAATGTATATACATAATTAACCGTTATCGGTGCCGTGGTGGTATTGGTAAGCGTTTCCAATGGATTGCCAGTACCTGCTGTTGCTGCATTACTGATTCCTGCTACACCCGCTCTTGCCCAGTTATAAGAAATGGTTGATGGAGTATTACTACCGGGTGCATAAGTAAAAACCGTGCTATTACAAATGGCCGCAGGCGTTAAAGTGGTGTTTAACTGCGTAGCGGGATTTACACTTACCGTAACATTTTCAGTATTGGAACATCCGGCCGAAGAAGTGGTAACTGCATAGGTAACCGTTACCGGCAAAGTAGTGGTATTGATTAGTGTTTCATTGATGTTTCCCGTGTTAGAAGCCAATGGATTACTGATACCCGCTGCATACAATCTTTGCCAGCTAAAAGTAGGGGCTACTGCATTACTACCAGGCGTATAGGTAAAAGGCGTGTTACTGCAAATCGGCGTGTTGGTTAATGGTGTATTAAGCGCAATTACAGGAGCTACCCCTATATTAACCGTTACCACTACTGAAAATGTACTGCCTATACAACCCGAGGTGTTTGGCGTAACAGTATAGGTAGCTGTTGCCGCAGAGCCGGTATTATTACTGAGATACTGACCTACACCCGCAGATCCTGCAGAATTTGCAGCACCGCCATTTATGGCACCATTGGGAGAAATAACCGGTGTTGGCCAGGTATAGGTAGTTCCAACAGGTGCACCACTGGGGAAAAAATAAAACCCCTGCGAATTACAGGTACTTACATTAATGGGACCGGCAATACTTGGTATCGGATTTACACTAAAGGTTACATTCTGCGTATTCGCACAACCGGTTATGATATTCGTTAAGGTATAGGAATATGCTACCGGAACAGCCAGCAGGGTGGTATTGTTGAGCGCCTCGCCTGGGTTACCGGTTCCATTTGCTGCAATATTGCTGATGCCCGCTACCGCAAGCCTGCTCCAGGCAAAAGTTACATTGGGCGATTGTGCAGAAGTAGGCGTGTAATTAAAGGTATTACCACTACAGATATTAGGGGCAACGAGCGTGCTTGTTAATGCAGGAGAAGGATTAACAGTAACCGTAAAACTCTGGTTGCGGTTGCAGCCATCCTTACTCAGCGTAAACAAATAAGTAGCGGTTACAGCAGTTGTATTGCTGTTATTCACCAGCACCTCACTTACACTGCCATTGCTTTGCCCTGTGGCCGGACTAATGCCTACCACCGAAGCCCTTGACCAGGTAATGGATGTGCCTGCCAAAGCAGAAGTAGGGTTATAATTAAAAGTAGCCCCGCTGCAAATAGTTACATTACTGGTAGCACTGCTTAAAGCAGGTAAGGGATTTACATTAACCGTTACTGTTTGGCTGCCACTACATCCCGTAGAAGTGTTTTGCAAAGTATATACATAACTTACGGCAATGGGTGCAAGGGTAGTATTGATCAGTGTTTCATCCGGGCTATTGGTACCTGTTGCCGCGGCATTGCTGATACCTGCCACTGCCGCCCTGCTCCATGAAAAATTAATATTGGGCGATTGATCAGAAGAGGGTGTGTAAGAAAAAATAGAACCGCTGCAAACATCCGCAGGTGTAAGTGTACTGTTTAAAGTAGGAATGGGGTTTACAATAACAGAAAGGTTCTGTGTATTGCTACAACCATTCGCTGTCAGGCTCATTAAGTAGGTAGTCGTTACGGGATTACCCGAAGTATTGGTAAGCGCCTCACTAATGCTTCCATTACCATTATTGGTATTAGGATTGATACCGACGGCGGCCGCCCTAGTCCAGGTGATAGCTGTTCCTGCCGTAGAACTGGCCGAAGTGTAAATAAATGTAGCGCCACTGCAAATAGAGGTTGTGGCCACACTATTGGTTAATATGGGTCTGGGAAACACCGTAACCACTAAAGTAAAAGTGGTAGAGTTGGTAGCACTTACTGTATAGGTAACAGTAGCCGTAGCCGTTGTGCTGTTGGTTAAAGTTTGTATTACGCCTGTTTGCGAAGTGGCCTGTGGGGTGGCATTTACGGCATTGGCCGGACTAACCACCGGAACACCCCATGTATACCGAATGGAACTGGCATTACCCGGAGGTGCAAAATTGATTGAAGCCCCGCTACAGATACTCAGTGTATGTTGCGCATACAAAGTGCCCGCGCCTCCTATCAACAGAAAAAAGAACACCACACAAAGTTTAGCGATGTATTTTCTGGAGCAGCTTAGTTCCCGGATATCGAAATTTTTCACCATGAGGATTATCAACAGTTACTTGAAAGACGACCAAACAGGCTATTCTGTTGCCTGTAATGAAATATATACGAACGCAAACCACTAAAGTCTTCATGAAATCAGAGTATTCAACGAGGGGGGATACCAACTCAGTTTACCATGAAGGGATATGTAATTTAAGGATATTTTATTACTAAAAAATCATCTGTGTCATAGATCAACAGTTACATAAGTGTATTCCATAATTCATACAACATCCCATGATTTCTGCTCCGTAAATACTCATAAACCAAAAAAATCACTTTTTATATAGAAAAGCCTTGTATTTAATGGTATCCGGAGGTAAACAAATAGATAATTATTTGCCATCCTCTCACATCCCGTTTAATTTAGTGGCAGATATGACAGCAGAAGAACAGCGGCTCAAAGCCAATAGCGCACGGAAAATACCTTTGGAACAATGGGGCCCTTATCTCTCAGAACGGCAATGGGGTACCGTGCGTGAAGACTACAGCGAAAATGGCGATGCCTGGAATTATGTTCCCTTCAGTCACTCTCATTCACGCGCTTACCGCTGGGGCGAAGATGGATTGGGTGGCATCTCTGATTTTTTTGGCAACCTTTGTTTTGCTATTTCTCTCTGGAACGGCAAAGACCTTGTTTTAAAAGAAAGATTGTTTGGGCTCGGTAACAACGAAGGCAACCACGGAGAGGATGTAAAAGAACTCTATTACTACCTCGATAACCTCCCTTCGCATTATTATATGCAGATGCTGTACAAGTATCCGCAACAGGCTTTTCCCTACCAGGAACTGGTTAACAAAAACAGGAACCGCAGCAAACAGGAACCGGAATATGAAATTCTGGATACCGGCATTTTTAAAGACAACGAATATTTTGATGTGCGCATCACCTACGCCAAGGTGAATAAAAAAGACATCGGCATCAAAATAGATATTACCAACCGTGCCAACACCGCTGCACCGCTTACCGTATTGCCCACGCTCTGGTTTTTTAACCGATGGCAAACACGCGGCCTTGACAGAAAACCTGTGATCAAAGCGGTTGGAAAAGATGCAACCGTAAAAGCCTCACACGAACGGTTAGGCTCTTATTATTTTTATTATCCAAAAACCAACGATACTTTTTTTACTGAGAACGAAACCAACACCGAAAAATTATTCGGCAAAAAAAATGAATCCGTTTTTGTAAAAGATGCTTTTCACGATGCCATCATTCAAAACAAAAACAAAGAAGCTTTACGCAATAAAAAAACAGGAACCAAATTTGCACCTGTATACGAATACAACATCGCCGCAGGCGAAACCAAAACATTGTACCTGCGTTTGAGTGATGTGATCATGGAATCGCCTTTTACCAAAGGCTTTACCGATATTTTTGCGCAGCGTAAAGAAGAAGCGAATGATTTTTACAACGCTGTTTTACCTCCTAACCTAACAGATGATATACGAAACATACAGCGCCAGGCATTAGCCGGATTGCTCTGGAGCAAACAATATTATTATTATGATATTGAACGCTGGCTTACCGAGCCCGATGGCATTGCCCATGTAAGTAAACAAAGAAGCACAGGCCGCAACCACGATTGGCAACACCTGAAAAACCAGGACATTATTCTCATGCCCGATAAATGGGAATACCCATGGTATGCCGCTTGGGATCTTGCTTTTCATTGCGTACCCATGGCCATGATAGATGCCACATTTGCCAAACACCAGATATTATTGGTAATGCGCGAATGGTATATGAAACCGGACGGACAATTACCTGCTTACGAATGGAATTTCAGCGATGTAAATCCGCCAGTGCAGGCATGGTCGGCTTTGCAGGTATACCAGATAGAAAAAAATAAAACAGGTAAGGGCGATATCAGTTTTCTGAAAAAAGTATTTCACAAACTGATGATCAATTTTACCTGGTGGATCAATCGTAAAGACCCCAATGGCAACAACATGTTTGAAGGTGGCTTTTTAGGGTTAGATAATATTGGTGTATTCAACCGCAGCATTCAATTACACAGCGAAGCCAAATTAGAACAGGCCGATGGCACCAGCTGGATGGGTATGTATGCACTGAACCTGATGGATATTGCCATTGAAATTGCCATGGAAGATGAGGCGTTTGAAGATAGTGCCACTAAATTTTTTGAACACTTTGTTTTGATTGCCGAAGCCCTGAACCAATTGGGTTTATGGAACGAAGAGGATCAATTTTTTTACGATACACTGGGCTTGCCCGATAACACTACTTTGCAATTACGCATACAATCCATTGTAGGATTAACGTCTTTATTCGCTGTATCCATTATAGAGAAAAAAGTATTGAACAAGCTGGAGGATTTTACCAAACGCATTACCTGGTTTGAACAATACCGTTTAAAGAATAAAAAATTCTGGCCCAATGAAGAAGTGGCCGATGAAGATAAAATTCTGATCTCCCTCATCCCAAAAAACAAACTCACCGCTTTATTAAAACGGTTATTAAGCGAAACAGAATTTTTATCTGAAGGCGGTATCCGTGCCTTATCCAAGTACCACGAAAAAAATCCGTATTCTGTTACCATTGAAGGACATGTATACTCCATTCAATACGACCCCGGAGATTCTACTTCTGATTTTTTTGGCGGCAACAGCAACTGGCGCGGCCCTGTATGGATGCCTATTAATTACCTCATCATTCAAAGCATTAAAAAGTTTGGTGAATTTTACGATGCTACGTTAAGCATAGAATATCCAACAGGTTCCGGCATCTACATGGATCTGAAACAGGTGGCCAGTGAATTGTCTAAACGGGTAACCAGTTTATTTTTACTCGACGAAAATAATCACCGCAAACTGCATGGCAACCAGAACAATTTTTACAGTCGCCCGGAAAACAAACACCTGGTTTTATTTTATGAATATTTTCATGGCGATACCGGAACAGGCCTTGGTGCCAGCCACCAAAGCGGTTGGACAAGTTTGATTGCGCAATTGATTTCGGATGAGGCGGAAAAAGATTAGCTGTGTTAGTGCATCTATCTGCTATTTCCTTTGATGCCCTGTCATGCCGCCCATTACTTTTTCCATAATTTTTACCTTACCCCATCTTGGAACAGTTCTTAATGCGTAAACCAAAAATTTTGTCAGCAATCCCGGCAAAACGGTTGTCTTGCGGCCCAATGCTTGTAAAATTGGCACACCCACCTGTGAGGGTGTCATTGACATAGACATTTTCATATTGGCTCTCTGTCCAAACCCACTGTCAACGGGTCCCGGGGCTGCTGCTAAAACAGATACGCCAAATGGTTTTAATTCTACAGCCAGTGCTTCTGCCAGTGTTTGTACATAAGCTTTGGTGGCCGCGTAGTTGGCCGCATACGGCGTTCCCTGAAAAGCTACCATGGAGCTCATTAAAATAATACCGCCTTTTTTCTGTTGCGCAAATTGCTGGGCATAATAGTGTGTTAACGAAAGCAATGCTTCGCAATTCACTTTCAGCATATTGATTTCTGCATGCAAAGAATTGTTAGTAAACAACCCCGATGTTCCGTAGCCCGCCGAAACAACCAGTAAACCAATAGGTAATTCTTGTGCAGATTGAATGATTTTATCAACACCTTCCGTTTCTGAAACGTCCGCAACAACTATTTTAATTTGAATAGCTGCATTTGCTTTTAGCTGCTTTTCGACTTCTTGCAACTTTTCAAAATGTCTTGAATTGATAATAAGATTAAAACCTGCTGCGGCCAACTGGGTTGCCAGTTCAAGCCCAATGCCTGATGAAGCCCCTGTTACAATAGCCCATTCGCCGTAATTGGATTTCAGTCTTCGTTTTTCACTATCGGATAGTTTCATTTTGTTGTTGATTGAATGAAAAAAATGGTTTGCCCTGCAATGCCTGAATCAAGGTAAACGCCGCCAGAACACCGTACAGTATGGCAACAGCAATGGTTAGTTTCGAATTTTTAAATATGTAAAAAGAAAGCACGGGCAATACCTGTAAGGCATGCATGCCTATAAAATGAGCAACCCTCGGGTCACCAAATTTGGTACTCCAGTGTAATAAGGGAATACCAGCTCCACCATCATCACCGCCGATGGTATGTGTAAGTTTTGAGCCCATCACAAAACCTTCAAAAGAAAACACAACAAAAATCATTATCCCAAGGCGGATGGCCCACAAATAATAATCAGGTAGCGCAGGAAAATCATTTACAAAAAATAAGATGCCAACATACGCTGTGTAAACAGTTACTACTGTTGCAGCCAGTGCCATAGCAACATATAGGGCCGAATAAACGGGTGTACTCAAATTGTAATGAGAAAGCTGTCCTTTATTAGCCTGTATGGCAATATACACTATCTCAAAACCTAATAAAATGATAACGGTCCAACTAAAAAATTGAATATTGAATGAGGGTAAATAATAACCATACCACGCCATTGTCCACGCAAACAGAAATGTAGAAAATGCAAACTTAAATGGTTTATACCACGCACTGATACGATACACCTGCGTAGCGGAGTATTTAGTTGCCACTAAAAAAATAATAGCAGAAACAAGGCAAAGCAAGCCGAAATAAAAAAGTGTTTCATTTCTTGTTTTTATTTCTTCTATAAAATGCTTCATCGTAAAATGATGGTAATGGTCAGGGTTGTATTTGGCTGTACATCTGCTTTGGCGTCGTTAAAATCCGGGGGACCCAACTTTATTTTTGCATCGCGCGAAAAACCAATGGGCTCTTTGGGAAAGCCCAAGAAATTTGATTTCAATTTTTTATCCTTGTCAATATCCTGAAATGCAACCATTGCATACGTACCGACAGGTACATTATCAAATACAATTTGCATTTGCGTAGCAGATACGGCTACTTCTTTTCCAATCAATTGCTTACCTACTTTCGGAAAGTTTTCTTTCTTGAAAATACCTGCTGAAATTTCGCCGCCTTTTGAAACCTGTATACCCTGAACATTCAAAATAACGGTACCTGTCTGCGCGTAGCTCCAGTAGTTAAAAGAAATAAATAGTAAAGTAAAAATGTATTTTGCCATGGTGATAAATAATTATCTGGCAAAATTGTACAGAACGTAGTCTGCAAACGATAACAAATGTTTATACTTTTTTACAAGTCTGCTTTTTTAAGTCTGCTTAAATGAACAGGTGTAATGCCCAGATAGGAAGCGATCATGTGTTGAGGAACCCGATTATGTATGTTTGGAAAAACCTCTGCTATACTGTCGTACCGTTGCCTGGGCGTTCTGGCGTACATATTTTTTATGCGGTCGTCCTGATAAATAAAATAAAACTCTGCAATCAGTCGCCCCATTTTTTGGCCTTCGTGTAAATTTTTATAACCCCACTCAATGGCAGAGCGTGGCAAAACAATTACCTCTGTTTCTTCAAGTGCCTGCAAACTGTATAGCGAAGGTTGCTTTTGAATAAAGTTTGCGTAGTCTGCTATGAACTGATTTTCCAAAGCAAAATGTATCGTATGCTCTGTTCCTTCATTGTCCGTTATCAAAACCCTGATAAGTCCTTTGTTGATGAAAAATATTTCATTCGGGATGGCGTTTGGTCTGCTTAGTATTTCCTGTCGCTTACAGGTTTTAGTGATTGCCTGGTTAAGGAATTCGTTCAGCTCCTCATCTGATACCGCAATCATTTGTTTCATTACCTGCTTAATCTGTTCCATATATTCCTGTGGATATGAATTGGTTTACATCAGTTACACTGATCCATTTCAGTTAACACATAAATATACCAAATCCTACTGCAATGCATTCTTATGTGCAGCCAGATCAGGTGTATCGCCGGTATACAATGAACATACTATAATATCTAAAAACGGGTTGTGTTCTATTAAATCAGTCTATCCTAAACCGCGCCTTTGTGCCTTGGTGTGCAATTGTTTTTCACACCAAGGCACAAAGGCACGGTTGTGTTGCTACAAAATATTGATAGCGATTACTTTGACTACAATTGCAGAATCTACCTGCCAACACTTTAACAACTCATTATTTCTTCCACTATTTGGAAATATGATAAATTCTATTTTACTTTGTATTTCAAAGTACTTTTTATGTATGCAGAAAACGAGCCCAAACAGGCATTGGAAGAAATCAAACAAATGATGCACCGGGGCAGCCGGTTTGTGAACCTAAGCGGCTGGAGCGGTGTAGCAGCAGGCGTTTCGGCACTGGCTGCGGCCTGGTGGGCCACAAAAAAATATACCGATTACGGCGTAACCATGCAAGACTATGAAACCATTGCACCTGTTACCAGAACGGAGAAGCTTGTGCAACTGGATCATGAATTATTGCTTTTGGCTTTGATCACTTTTATGGTTTCCCTTCTTTTTGCCTGGCTGTTTACCATTTTGCGCAGCCAGAAAACAGGCAGCTCCCTGCCGGGCTACCTGATTCGTAAAATAGTGGTGCATATAGCAGTTCCCATGCTGGTGGGTGGCTTACTCATCTGGCGCATTACCGACTTTGGTTTGTATGGTTTGGTAATACCTGTATGCCTGCTGTTTTATGGTATTGCATTAATCAATGCTGCCAAGTTTACACTATCTGAAGTTCGTTACCTCGGTTACGCACAGATAGCATTGGGTTTACTTAACCTCTGGGCCATAGGATATGGCTTGTATTTCTGGGCTATGGGTTTTGGTGTATTACACATAGTATATGGCATATTGATGTGGGCCAAATATGAGCGGAACGAAAAAGCAGACGCGTAATGAAAAACCCTATTTCAGGTTTAAATAAAGTATTTGATAACCGCATACGCCTGGGTGTAATGAGCGTGCTTATCGTTAATGAAGAAATCAGCTTTAACGATCTGAAAGGAATGCTGGAAGTAACGGATGGCAACCTGGCCACGCACCTGGTTAACCTGGAAGAGAATGCGTTTATTAAAGTGCACAAAGGATTTATTGGCAGAAAAACAAATACTACTTACTCCATTACCAAACAGGGTGAACGGGCATTTAAAGATCATGTGAAAGCGTTGGAGGGTATGATTAAGGGAATCAAGTAAACATTACTGGATTGAGTTTGCACGATGTATCACTCCGTTTATGTAAGTTTTTTTCAACCGCAGAGAACGGGAGGGCAGAGAGGTTCCGCAGCGCTTATCATATCACAATTCAATAAAATAATAACCATTTATCAAACATTATATGAGAGACGAAATTTTGGCCAACCTCGATCATCCCGAACAGCTTGAAAAATTGTACAGGGCAGACAAAACGGGTTTTAAACTTGCCTTTAATCATGTGTATCCTTCACTGGCCAACAACACCCTTGCCGGTTTTTGGAATGAGCGATTAAACTTTGCCAACCCGGAAGTTTCCAGTGGCAACCGCAAGGGTTTGCTGTTTGTGATCATAGCAATACTGGTTGCAGGTGTTATCGCAAAATTGCCATTCTTCTTCGGTATCAATGAAGATTTTTTCTATCAAAGAAATATTGGCTTTATTGTTTTACCGCTGTTAACAGCCTACTTCGCATGGAATAATAAAGTTTCAACAGGCCAGGTAGCCGTAATAACAGGTGCTACCCTGGTTGGGCTGGTCTTTATTAATTTGCTTCCGGCAGTTGCCCAAAGCGATACCCTGCTTTTATCCTGCATTCACCTGGTTTTATTTCTGTGGTCGATATTAGGGTTTTCGTTTGTGGGTGGCAAACAACATACTCAAGCACAGCGACTTGGCTTTTTAAAATACAATGGTGATCTGGTAGTGATTACAACATTGATTGTGATAGCAGGTGGCATACTCACGGGTATCACCATTGCGCTGTTCTCTTTAATTGGCTTTCAGATCGAAACTTTTTACTTTGAGAACATTGTTGTCTTCGGTCTTCCCGCTGCTCCTATTGTGGGCACTTACCTTACTCAAACCAATCCGCAGCTCGTAGGAAAAGTATCTCCGGTAATTGCTAAAATATTCAGTCCGCTGGTATTGGTTATGCTGGTAGTGTATCTCGGAGCTATTGTGTATTCAGGAAAGAACCCTTACAACGATCGTGAGTTTTTATTGATGTTCAATGGTTTATTAATCGGTGTGATGGCCATCATTTTCTTTTCTGTTGCCGAAACATCCGGAGCATCAAAAAGCAAACCGGAAATCATTGTGCTCTTTCTATTATCTGTTATTACCATACTGGTAAATGGTATTGCGCTCTCTGCTATCTTATTCCGCATTTCAACATTAGGCATTACCCCCAACAGAATTGCAGTTATGGGAGGTAATATATTTATTTTAATTAACCTGGCGTTGGTAAGCAGACAACTCTTCAGGGCATTATCCGGAAAAGCCGGTATAGCAGAAGTAGGAAAAGTGATTGCCACCTACCTACCTGTATATTTTATTTGGACCATTGTAGTAACTTTTCTGTTTCCGTTTTTGTTTGGGTTTAGATGATGAAAGGGGTAATTAACTTACTGTGCGCTTAAACCAGATCGTTTTTTAAACCGAGCCTTTGTGCCTTGGTGTGAAAAATAATTGCACACCACGGCACAAAGGCTCGGTTGTATTTGTATCATGTTTTTTGGCGATCGTTGATTTTTATAGTGCAATATGTTACAAAGAACTAAAAGGGCTGATACTTATTTCATTTAATGTCCACATGTGTAATCCTGTCTGTTAGAAAATCAAGTGATACGTGCATTGACCGTTTATGATAGAATACAGAAGCACCAACAACGCCGGCAAGCGGATAGTTGGGCACTTCGATGGGCTGTTTTAAGTAGGTTATTTTGCAATTTTTCAATTCTTGTAACTGCTCTAGTTGCTTTATTTTGTTCATATGCGTATTGGCAAAATACAGGTCGCCCTTAAAGCGCTGTGTTGCCATAGCGCGCATATCAACTGTTGGATCTGAATGCCTGCTTAATTTTATGCGAATGGAAAACAGGCTAGTATCATCAATTGATTTTCTGAAAACCAATCCGAGGCGTTTATACGTATAGCTGGTTATTTGTATTTTACGCGTGTCATTGTGGCCCGTTTGCGTGCGTTCTTTTCCCTTTGTTTGTAACAGGCTATCCAGCGTTGATTTTCCGGTTGCAACGGTAACAGAAAAGCCATTTATCAAAATTGAATCATCCCGACACTCAATTTTTTGTGCATTCGTTTGCAATGAGAGAAGCAGGAAAGAAAAAAGTAATATACATCGCATAGAGTAGCGTATTGATGTTACCGGGTTTTGTTTTACCGGCGAAACTTTTAGCCTGCGAAAGATACGTCGGGATGTACTGCAGGATACACTAGAGTGCATGTGTTTCTTTTTCGTAAGCCGTTTACTTAATTTTTTCCAACCGACCTTTTCGCTTAACAATATTTTTATAGTCCCATTGTATGTCTCTTGATTTTTGTAACCAGCGTTTTATATCCTTTATTGTAATGTCAGAACGATGGTTATAGAAAACAGAGGCATCTTTAAATTTTTTCCCTACTACGTTCAGGCCCTCCTCTTCAAAATCAGCCCCACTCCAAAACATGAGGCGGATGCCGGGTTTCTGCTTGCTGTAACCTACTATGGGGTTGCCCTCTAAAAACCAAACAGGGTGGGCATGCCAGATTTTGTTTTCAGCCTCTTTCAGCACGCTGTTAATAGTTTTCGCAAGCAGGTCACAAATCGCTTTGTCATCCGCCGTTTGTGTGTTGTTGTATGATTGGACTTCTTTGTTCATGGTAATCTGCAATGGTGTTTATGGTCAATATATTAAAGCACAAACCTCAGTCTTTGTGAAGGGGGGCTGAAGCCCATGATATATCGGCGATTCTTTTGGCCCCAGCCTGAAGGCTGGGGTTAGTGGTTGTGTGCGAAAACAACTTCTCCTATTAACCCCACGCTTCAGCGTGGGGTAAGTATCTACCCTTGTACTTGTGGGCTTTAGCCCTTACGACACTGACATCTAGAGCATATACGTGGCTCGCTTTGCAAATGTTGCACTGAGACTCAATGGTGCTATTTGCTGATATTCATTATCCTTTCAGCCTATTCCATTCTGATTTATATGTTTCAAATGTCATCTCCCCTTTTTCGTATTGCTCTTTCAGTAAAACTTATGCAGAGTTGGGTTTATGCTCAGCAATCTTTTTTTCAACACATTCATCATGCCCTCTTTGTAAGATGCCCGAATCTCTGATACCATTGACCACCGCTGTCTTAATAATAAAATATAAAAGAAAGCCAAAAAAAACTAGACCAACTATCCAAAATAAAAGAATGTATACTACCATGTTAAAACTTTAAATGATAAATAGTATTGCTTTGACAAAATATAATCATCAAAACATAAAAATGAATAGTATAGCTTAAAAAAGATGCTATACGATTGCACACATTATTAAATATACATAATACCTTTCTCAAAAAATCTATATCAATCCACAAAAAGTGAAGTGCACAATACAATTACGCCTTATCAATATGTAATCAGCAGATGAAGGTGCTTATCACTACTCAGCGTAGCTACTTCTACCCGATCTCGTAAAAATTAATTTATTGCAATATTCCCTTCAACACTTCCAGCTTCCCATCAATTGCTTTCTCATCATATGCCAATCCTAACAAACTAGCCACCAATGGATAGACGTTTATATTTTCAAACCCAACTATGCGTAATCCTTTTTTAAAAGCCGGGCCCCATGCCATAAAACTGGCGCGCATGTCGGGCAGGTGGTTATCAAAACCATGTTTGCCCGGTGTGGTTGTTTTGCGGCCCGAGATATTAAACACTTTGGGTAAATGCGGCTGCAATATCAAATCTCCTAAGCGGTGGTAGCGATCGTCTGTAGTTTTGTAATGCCAGTAATCGGGGGTTTCATCCAGTTTGTATACGGTAAAGTCTTTGTTGTTTTTCAATGCCTGATAAGTGGGTTCTATCTGTGTTTTGTTTTTGGCATACAGGTGCAATAACGCATCGCCCGAAGGGATGGTGAAAGAACTTGTATCAATTACGGATGGCAATGGAAGGGTATTGTTTGCATCCACCGCCGTCATGCCATGGTCTGATACCAGTATATAATTAATGGGCAGGCCAAGAGGCGCCAAAGCCTGTTGCAATTGTTGTATGCTGTTATCGATCAACTGCACCGATTCTTTTACACGGCCATCTTCTGGACCATAGGTATGCGCATCATGATCTACCTGTGGAAAATAGAAAGTGATCAAATGCGGACGCTTCTCTTCTGGAAGGGTTAACCAGTTTTTTACCGCCTGTATGCGGGCAGGCATATCTATTTTTTCGTTGTAGATATAATAGTAACTGGGCCTTGTATTTTGTATGGCCGCTTCGGATGCCACCCAGTAAAAGCTGGCAGACAGCATCTGCTGCTGCTCGGCAAGCACCCATAAAGGTGTGCCGCCATACCAACTGCTATCTGCCACTTTTTGTTTGTTGCCCATTCCATAAAACTCTTTGCGCTGGGTATCGTAAAAACTATTGTCTACGAGCCCGTGGTGCGAGGGGTACATACCCGTTACAATACTATAATGATTGGGAAATGTGAGTGATGGAAATGAAGGGATCATATACTCGGCCCGAACGCCGGTTTGTGAAACAGACTGCAGAAAACGGGCTTCATACTTTTCGGTAAAATCTGCCCGAAAACCATCGGCAGAAATCAATATTACATACGGCTTCTTGTATTGCGATGGGGCATTGCGGCGGTTGGGTACTATTTGTTGTGTGGTATCCTGTGCAAGTGAAACCATAGACACCAAGAGGGAAACGATAAACAGTGTGTGGCTTTTTTTCATAGCAGATTTGATAAAGGCGTAAGATACTAAAGAAGGATGTTTTTTGTTTCAATAAGAGGAAAGGAGAAAAAGAGGGAAATAAGAGTCGTCTCTTTTACTCTTTTTCTCCGGTTCTTCTCTTATTGAAATAGTTAGGCGATAGAAGTAGCGAATGTTTGCCTTACGGTTTGGTTCATTATCTTAGAATAGCTGGCACGCTGGTAAGGTTAGTTAAGAATTTTCAATAGGAGGATAGGAGAAAAAGAGGGTAGTAAGAGTCGTCTCTTTTACTCTTTTTCTCCGGTTCTTCTCTTATTGAAATAGTTAGAGGATAGAAGTAGCGAATGTTTGTTTTACGGTTTGGTTCATTATCTTAGAATAGCTGGCACGCTGGTAAGGCTAGTTAAGAATTTTCAATAAGAGGGGAAGAGAAAAAGAGGGAAGGAGAATGAGGGGACTAAAATTGTATTGCAAATAACTATACTTGTGTTTGTTATCTTCATACCATGACAAAGGAACAACTGCTGCACGAGCTGACACACGAAATGTGGATTGCCTTACAACCTTCGGCGGTTCATGGTATTGGTGTTTTTGCTTTGTGCGATATACCGGAGGGTTGTACTACCCTGTTCTCTAAAAATACCGGGGGCTGGCTTACACTATCTTTTGCGGAAGCAGAACAATTACCTGCGCACAGCCGCGAGTTTATTGAAACCTATTACCTGTACGATGAAGAAAAATATTTTATCCCCGACCAGGGATGTAAAGTAATGGATATGGCCAGTTATCTTAATCATTCTGCTACACCCAATATTGCATCCGTACAGGAGGGCGACTATTTTATCACACTTCGTGAGATTAAAAAGGGAGAAGAGTTGCTGGTGGATTATGGAGTGTTGGTGGAAGGGGTGGAAGGATATCAGTAAATAATGTGTTGTGCTACTACATCCTCATTGCGAACCTTGCGCACCCTGGCGAACTTTGCGATACTACTTTATTTTTTTGTATCGCAATGATCGCTAAGAACCGCAATGAACGCAAAAGGGATGATACATCCAACAGAAATACAACCGTGCCTTCGTGCCCTGGCGTGCAATTGATTTTCTCGCCAAGGCACAAAGGCGCAGTTTAGAATGATATAGGTAGTAGTACTCTGTGTATACGAAAATGTTACGCTATCCCGTAAAACCTTTTGATTACCTCAGGCGTATATACAGTTCAAACCAATGCCAGCAGGTTACAGGCAGTTGGTTTCTGCATAAAACAGCCTTTGCTTATGAAGTTGGTAAAAGCATTTTTGGGGTGGGTATTTTTTCTCTTGCCTTTCTTATCCATAGGCCAGGTAACCAGTTCGGGTATTCGCGGGTATGTATTGAATGATAAAGGCGAGCGCCTTTCGGGTGCATTGATTATGGCTGTGCAGGAAACTACCGGCGAAAAATACCAAACAGCCACGCAAACAAATGGCAACTATGTAATTCCGAACATGAAAACCGGCGGACCCTATACCATCACCTGCTCTTTTACCGGCTTTGGTAACGATACCATTCGCAATGTATATCTCTCTCTTGGCAATTTGTATGTGCACGATGTTGATTTGCTTCCTTCTTCTGTTCTGATCAGCGAGGTAACCGTAAATAGCAAACGAAGCAGCCTGTTTAACAGAAAACGAAACGGTGCTGCCAATAATATCTCCAAAGAACAACTGGCACAATTGCCCACGCTTAGCAGAAGCCTGCAGGATTTTACTAAATTATCACCGCAGGCCAATGGTAATAGTTTTGCAGGCACCAATTACCGATACAATAACCTTAGCATAGATGGTGCCGCATTGAATGATGCATTTGGTTTTACAGAACCGGCCAGCGGTGCGGGTGGCTCGCAGGCTACCGGTACCCCGGGCAGTTTGGCGCGAACACAACCCATTAGTTTAGAGAGTGTGCAGGAAGTGCAGGTGGCCGTATCGCCCTTTAACGTTACTGCAGGTAATTTTACAGGAGGCAGCATTAATGCGGTAACCAGAAGTGGCACCAACCAAACAGAGGGTTCTGTATTTTTTAGCGGCCGCAATCAATTGCTTACCGGTAAAAGCGCAGACGCGTTACGAACACCCATAGAAAACTTTTACGATTACCAAACCGGTATGCGCATAGGTGGTTCATTGAAAAAAAACAAACTGTTTTATTTTGTATCAGCAGAAATGAGTAAACGCAAAGAGCCTGTTTTATTTGCACCCGGCAGTAAAGACGCTGCTATTCCTTTTGAAACAGCCAAAGCCATTGCCGATACATTACTGGCCAGGTATCAATACAAAAGCGGATCGTATGGAGAGGTGTCTGTTGAAAACCAAAGCACCAAATTGTTTGGCCGCATCGACTGGAACATCAATGAAAAACACAAACTGCAGTTGCGCAACAATTATGTGGCAGCTTATGCAGATTACCTGGAGAGAGGTGCCAACGCATTGAATTACGAGAGCCAGGGCTATCGCCATATCAGCAAAACCAATAGTGCGGTGTTGGAACTAAAAAGTAATTTTTCCAATAAACTGTCTAATCAGTTGATAGTAGGATATACGGTTGTAAATGATCGTAGGGATATACGTGGTGAATTGTTTCCGCATATAGAGATCACATACAATACTGCCAGTACCATTTTTGCAGGTGCTTACCGCGAAGCAGCTATTTATGGATTAACACTAAACACCACCGAACTTACCGATAACCTTACCTTCTACAGAAACAAACATACCATAACCATAGGCACGCACAACGAGATCTATGCTATCGACTATCGTTTTTTAACTGCCTGGAATGGAAGATGGGCCTACAGCAGTGCAGCTAATTTTTTTGCTGCAAGACCCTCCAGAATAAGGGGTGTATACAATCTGGGTGATAATGGTTATGACAACAACAGGTCATCTTCTTCTGCAAATTTTCGTGTACTGCTATTAAGCCAGTACCTGATGGATGAATGGGCGATGAATAAAAACTTTACCCTTACGGCCGGTATCCGTTTTGATGTTACCCTGCAGCCGGATGTAGAAGAACCCAATACCAAAGTAACTGGTATTCCCGCTTTTGCACGATACCAGAATACCACCAATGCAAAACCACAAGCCGCACCTAGGATAGGTTTTAACTGGGATGTGCTGGGCAACAGAACCCTGCAGCTGCGTGGAGGTGCCGGTATTTTTAATGGCCGCCTGCCTTTTAACTGGCTGGCTTATCCTTATTACAATGATGGAAAAAGATATGGCAATATCGACTATCGCCCTAGCGGTGCAGTGGTGCCACTCAATAGCGATCTCTCTCAAATTGCGGCAACCTATCAACCCAATATTACCGAGATCAATTTGATGGATAATAATTTTAAACTGCCACAGGTATTCAGAACCAGTTTGGGTATAGATTATAAAACGGCAGATAATTGGACCTTTACCATAGAAGCGATTTATACAAAAACCATCCGCGATGTATTATATAAAACCATTAACCTGAAAGATTCCACCGCAACGCTTACCGGTAGCGGCGATACGCGCACTGTATACCTAGGCAGTGGCGACCAGCAGAAAATAGGCAACCGTTTTACGAATGTATTTTTACTCACCAATACTTCGCAGGGATATAAATACCAGTTGTCAGCTACTGTAGCCAAAACATTTCAAAACCGGTTAAGTTTCAGTTCTTCCTATACTTATGGCATGTCGAAAGATATTGTGAATGGTGCACGCAATTCGCCGCAGGCCAATTGGGAGTTTAACCAGACCATCCTTCCCAATAACCCGGCACTTACCTATTCCAATGCAGATCTGCGGCATCGTTTCATCGGCCTTGTACAGAAACAATGGAACTGGAAAAAAGGTGCGCAAATTTCTTTATCACTGGTATATACCCTGCAATCCGGAAGCCCGTATTCATATGTGTACATTGGCGATATTAACCGCGACGGCTCGCCAAACAATGACCTCGTTTATATTCCTTCTTCACAGGCAGATGCCAACCTTACCGATAGTAAAGATGGTAACGGAAATATTACCATCAGCGCACAACAGCAATGGAACGATCTATCGGCCTATATTCAAAACGATACATACCTGCGCAAACGAACAGGTGGCTATGCAGAACGTAATGGAGCCAGAACTCCCTGGAACCAGCAGCTGGATATGAAGTTGATCCAAACTTTTCCGTTGCATCATACCACACGCAATATCCAGATCTCATTAGATGTATTTAACTTATCGAATTTTATTTCGCGCAATTGGGGTAAGCAATATTTTGTTCCCAATCTATTAAATGGAAATTATCAGCTGCTTAGTTTGCAAAGTATCAATAGCAGCAACAAACCCTTGTTGAATTTTAATAATCCCTCATCCACGCCCTGGCAAACAGATCCTATTACATCAAGGGCACAGGGGCAACTGAGTGTGCGGTATATTTTTTAGTTTTCAGTAATTCGGGTATTACCTGTTTAACAGACTTTACCTAAAGAATCATAACTAACCTTACGATTTTTTTTGTATCGCAAAGTTCGCTAAGAACCGCTATGAACGCAAAGAGGGATGATAGATTAAAAGCAACCGTGCCTTTGTGCCTTCGTGTGCGATTGTTTTTCACACGAAGGCACAAAGGCACGGTTTACAATAACTAATTTACTAGCATGTTGAAGTCTAATAAATAGCTGTTTTACATTTTGCAATCTACTCGCAGTTCAGTATTATATTTTATAATACTGCTCCCATCCTTTGCGTGGGGGAAGTCCGGTAAGAAAATCGTTTGCCGCTTTATTGTTGGTTACCTGTTTGCTTTTTCTGTCAAACTTAATGGTGGTATTCATTTTCTGCGCCATTACACCCAGACAAAATACCTGACTTAACGGACCGGCAATGGCAAATGGTGAACGTGTTTTTTCCTGTCCCATACAGGCTTTCAGAAAATTGGCATAATGGTCAGATGGGCTCACCGGCACCTGTGGTAAAGAGGCGGCCATTGCTTTGGCTTTCTCTTCCGGAATAATAGATAGGGTACTTCCGTGCGAACCACCCTTGAAAGTTAGTTCCTTGCTATAAATAATTTTACCTGGGTTTAGTCTGGCAGCCCGAATGGTACCGCTGCTGGGAGGAGGAATATTGGGGTCTAATCCCATTACACCATAGCCGGCTGGTATTGGTGGCAAGTTATTTACACCATCATACCAATTAATATCGCAGGCGGGCATATTGCCTCGCGCGGGAAAACGGAATTGAATGGTGGATGACATGGGATAGAAGAAAGAATTGTGTCCTTCGGCTTTCAGCATATTTACTTCATAGGGCAACCCTAGATCAAGAAACTCATGTGCCGTATCAATTAAGTGTGCACCCCAATCGCCAAGGGCGCCCATACCATAATCGTACCAGCAACGCCATTGTCCGTTAATATAATCGTGGTTATAATCGTGCATTTGTGTTACGCCATGCCAGATGTCCCAATCCAGTGTTGTGGGTACGGGTTCTTTGGCGGGAAAATTTTTAATGGATGGATCCCATGAATGCCAGCGGCGAGAGCTGTTCATGTGAGCGGAAATAGCAGTAACATCTTTGATAATGCCCGCCTCTTTCCAAGCCTTAAATTGAAAATAATTTCCCTCTGAGTGGCCCTGGTTACCCATTTGGGTAACTACATTGGGATGTTTGGCCGCAGCTTTCATCATCAGTTCCACTTCATTAAAAGTACGGGCCATAGGTTTTTCAACATATACATGCTTGCCCAGTGCAATGGCCATCATGGTAATGGGAAAATGCGAATGATCGGGAACACCAACAGAAACGGCTTCTATCTGTCCACCCATTTTATCAAACATCGTTCGAAAATCCTGGAAGCGTGGTACGTTGGGAAATTTTTGCAATACGGCCTGTGTATGTGGTGCACCCATATCTACATCACAGAAAGCCACAAATTCAGCAAGACCGGTTTTATCGAACGACATTACATCTTCTCCGCCCCGGTTACCAATACCTATGCAGGCCAGTTTTACTTTTTCGCCGGCCATGGTTGTGCTACGCACCGATTGTGCATAGGCTTTGGTGAATACAGAAGGAATGGCAGACGCTGCGGAAAGCAGGGCCGCGTTTTTTAAAAATGAGCGGCGCGATTTTTGGGTTGGTTTCATATGGCTGTTTAATTAGGGGAATGCAACTATTGCGAATCGTTAGGCGCAATGGTTTTGTTTGCAACTCTAATATACCATATAACCACCCCCAATGTTTAAGAGCTTGGCAGAATAAGTACGAAAACGTTGGCGGGATTTGCCTGATCGCATAAAGTCGTGGTCATACCCGGAAATAAAAAGCCCCAACTACCTGCATATAGGTTGTTGGGGCTTTGCTTGTATTTCGTTTGTTAGAGTTTGTTTGCCTTGTATATTTTCACTACCCCATCATTTTCACTACTTACCACCAGCAAGCTTTGCTTTATAGGGCTTTTAGAAGCTGAAATAAACAGTACCCCTTCAGGAGCATCGCCAGTGGCGATCA
Organism: Chitinophaga pinensis; assembly: GCA_943372845.1. Taxonomy (GTDB): domain Bacteria; phylum Bacteroidota; class Bacteroidia; order Chitinophagales; family Chitinophagaceae; genus Sediminibacterium; species Sediminibacterium pinensis_K. Next base: position 169,533 of record CALSAD010000003.1, read on the forward strand.
TTTTTATAAATACCGGTTTGGTAGGGTCGGTAATATCATAAATAGCTATTGCATCAGATCGCTCCAAACCTACATAAGCAACCAGCTTGTTACCTACACGGCCAATGGTAATGGCTTCGGGCTCGCTTCCTTTGTCATCACTTCTGCCATCGTCGTAAAGGCTGAGGTCTTTGGCTTTGTTATCAATTTCATTTTTACTATCAAATACCTGCAATCCCGTGTTGGCATCCCATACACTGAAAGAACGTGCACCTAAACTATAGAGTGCATCAAAATCGCCATCGTTATCCGTATCGCCCAGGGTGGTGGTAATATTTAATCTTCCCAGTTGTGCATCTTGTTTTAGCGTAGCGCCATTTGGGAAAGCGGTGGCATCCAGCATTACCGCACTTACTCTTTTTACTTCTGTAAAAGCAGTGTACTCTCTTGAGTCGCCCTCATTAGCGGTAAACAGATAGGGTGTGCCATTGTAACGCGTAAAGCTAATAGCATCGGGCATGTAGGTGCCAAATACTTTAGCGGGTGCAAATGAAATGATGTTATCCCGATCGCTGAAGTCCATACCGTTGGCCGCCACATTATAATCTTTAAAACCCAGCGGCATTATTTTAGTAATGATGCCATCTGTGATATTGATCTCTGCGATTGCATTGTTTTCCTGAAGAGTAACCCAGGCCGTTTTCGAATCGTCTGAAACGGTGATGTATTCGGGTTCTATGTCTTTTACAAAATCTTTACCCGGTCCAAAAATGCGAAAGCCTTTTGCGGCCAAAGCGGTTAACTGCCCGGCCATGGATGAAAAATTGATGGTTTTAACCGCATAGTTATTATTCACATCAATAATAGAAACGGTGCCTTCGGGATCGTTTGTGTAATCGGCACTTGGTTCGCCTTCATTGGCGGTAAGAATATAACGGCCATCGGGACTGTACACGATCATATCAGGCAGGGCACCTACGTTGATTATTTTTTCTTCGGCATAAGTAGTTGTATTAAAGATGACTACTTTTCCATTTGCCTGTTTATTGGTGGCTTCTATAGCAGCGGCCAGTTTGCCATTAGAAACATCTACACTATTTACATAACCACCATAGGGCAACATGCTAATTGAGCTAACCAACTTAGCTGCATTGGGATCGGTAATATCGATCACATCAATTTTATTAACGGTACCGTTATTAACAGCAAACAATTTATTGGTAAGCGGATCAAATGTGGTGATTTCTGCAGCGCCTAATCCGCCCAGGTTAACAGAAGCTACCTGAACATAGGTGGCCAGGTCTTCATTCACGGTAAACTCTAAAGGTTGTGGCGTTGATTCGGTTTTTTTACACCCACCTACTATCATTAGCAGCATACCGGCACCAAGAAACGTTTTTCTCATTATGTAGTTTTGTGCAAAAGAACGAGCGTTGTGTTACCAGTATATTATGGTGCATTAATTTATTATGAAATAAGTTTCTGCTTTCCTTTATCTCTGTTTAACAATAGGGCTGCTGTCTTGATAAAAATTTATTTACCTCCATTTGCTTTCAGATCATTTATGCAATCTGTATCTAATCCAGGTATTGAATTATTCAGCGCATTCATCAGGCCCGAGGTTTGAATGGCATAATACATCAGGCAATTGGTATTACTACAATGGGCTTTGTGGGCCGCATCTTCATGTGGTTTTACCATGGCACTGCCGGTGTTCACCAGTCCCAACAGGTGACCCATTTCGTGCATTAATGTTCCTGACTCTACTTTTACGCGACTGGGTTGGTTTAGTCCTCCGCTTTTCGCCTGTATGGTTTTTTCAAAAATGGCGACAGCTGTATTTCGAAAAGAGATGCCCACTACATCTTTCTCACTAAAATCTGCATCAGCAAAATATAGGTATATAGAAATGGTATTACCATCTGTATAAAGGTTTCGGTTTTTATCTGTAAAATTCACCACATCCTGTGCAGTTACCATAGTAGCACCCGCTGTGCCAACAGCTTTTTGTACCACAGTAATACCGCCGGGTTTATTGAGATAGGTATTTAAAAAGTTTACCAGGTTGGTAACAGACTGGTCCTGCGGTTTCATACCCGGTGCGTATTGAATTTCAAGCGTTAGGCTGGTATAGGTATCAGCACCCAGCAATGCGTTGGCCGATTCACCAACGGACTGCTTATCAACCATGGTATTGGGGCCACTGATGTCTATTGAAGAAACTGTTTCCTTACGGCACCCCGTCATCAGGGCGGTAATGAGTAATACGGATATAATACGGTTCATGGTATCGGGGTTTGGTTAGGTCTTATGATCATATATAAAAAACTATGCCAGATTTTTCAGGCTCAACCGAACACTTTCACTATTGCGGATCAATAGAACTATCATTCTGTAATTCGAATCTTATTTTAACTTATAAATGATTATTGAGGCTTAAGACTTATTATATTTAAAAAAAGCTTTTATGCAACCTCGCATTCTCGCAATTATCAGAATCATTACAGGATTGTTACTCATTTATCACGGGAGAGAAGTATTTATCCCCGAGCAGATGAAAGGCTATACCCAATGGCTGGGTGATTTGCAATATCCCAAACCCGCATTATTTGCCTATGCAGGCAAAGGGGCCGAACTGGTTGGGGGTATTTCTTTACTGCTCGGTTTGTGGGTACGGTATTGCATGCTGCCCCTTGTGGCCACTTTATTACTGATCACATTTACGATGGGCCATGGTAACATATTTACGGATGATCAACATCCATTTATACTTGCACTTCTATGTGCGGTATTTGGGGTTATCGGCTCTGGGGCATGGAGTATGGATGGGTATTTAGCAGCAAAAAACAAAGACCGGCTGGTTACTTAATTTTTGGTGGGCCAAGCAACGGAATAAACACTAGCTATTGTTGCGTCGCACACTTGTGCGGCAGAATGGATTGGGGCATTATGTTGTATATTGGCAGGTGTACGGTGGTTTTCTTCATTGTTTCCCAAAAAATCAACTCACCCCGACGAGGCTTCGCCCGTCGACCCTCTCTGCTTCGCAAAGAGGGAGACCTTGTTATGCTTAATTGAATTTATTTTAAAATAGACACAGGAAAAACAAACTCCAGGTACAGAAAAAAGAACGCTACTGATATCACCAGAATCACCAAACCTATTACTGCCGTATCAATTTTTATACTGTCTTTGCTGATCTCAAGTTTGGTTTGCGCAAGTTGTATCTCTTCGGTTCCGGCCTGTTCAACTGCTTTTTTTCGCGCAGCTCTTTTCATACCCGGCACCGCCAGTTCAAATTGGCGATACGAAAGATAGAGGCCCGTTAATACAATCAATATCACAGAAAAAAATATCAGGATGGAACTATAAAACTGCCAACGTAGCACTTTAATCTGGTGCTCAATGCTAAAACGGTAATAGACCATTTGCAAATCGGCCACTTCTTGTCCCCGTTTACCGGCTTGGCCCATCACGGCTTTGTCTATATCGGCTTTTACTGCAGAATCTATTCGGGCAGTAGACGAGTCCCATTTTTTAAACATGTCAATGGTAGGAGTCCCTTTTCCTGCTATTTTTTTTTCCTGTGAATGTGCTGTAGACAGCAGCACAAGGATGAAAAATAAGAATAGCCTTATTTTATTCATAGTAATTAATTTGAGGTAATAAGATTGCGAATATTTTGTTTAAGAAAAATAATAAACCGTAACCGGAACTCGATAATCTTATCTGCATTGTTATCCGGAACCCTTTCTCTTTCTAATCGCTTAAAATCACTGAATAATGCTGGAGGCAATTGCGGATAAGTGCCAAACAATTCTTCTATATACGTATAATAGCGTTTCGCAATCACTCTTTTTTGTGCAACCGATTCCAATCCGCTTACTGCAAAATCAGGAACCACAATTTCAGGAACCTGTAAACCCGGACCCATAGTCATTGCCTCTTTTACAATCAATACCACTACTTTGTTTTCATTTTCAAGTGTTTGCAATACAGGCCAGTTCTCGTGCGAGTTAATGGTTTGATAACCGAAGAGGTTTTCTGCTATTTCAGGAGACAATTCAATAACTAGTCGCGCCTGCTCATCAAAGTAAAGAGGAATATTCAGTTTGGCCGCATTCGCTTTTAGTACCGCCACTTCTGTATTCTTAGGGTTGCCAAACAGCATGGCATAACGCAGCGATTTCTGCAGAATGCTGATAATGGCAGAAGATTGTCTTTGTTCCATATCCAGTTCAAGAACAAGACTGTCGTTTCTAGATTGCAGGCGGTCTATTTTAGTCATCAAGCTGATCTTGCTTTCAGAAAGCATAAAGCTTTTCATCAAAGCTTTATTCGCAGCATCTTTTTCTGGTTGACCAAAGAGTGAAACAGTACAAAAAAGAGGAAACAATACAATAATTACGCGCAGTAGTTGGGTGTTTGGTATCATGGATAAAGGATGATGTATTACAATGGAACCTATTCACATATATGCCTGTGTAACCAGACTCCCTTTTCTGCTGAGTTATTACAAAACACTCTCACCAAATAAATTTCAACAGCAGTAAAATAAAATTAATACAAAAAAATTATAATACAAAGCTTTGGGATTTCGGATACAAATACGAGTAACAAAAAAGAATTGCCACTGAACGCACTGAATAGATATGTGCATCCAGTGGCAATTCTTATACAATAATCCGTACCTTACTATTTCGCATAATCACTGCTTATGAAACATGCTTTCTGCCTATTGGTAGCCCTAACGCTTTTATGCAATACCCATTCCTTTGCAGACAATTACCCGCGCAACTATGCTATTGATATTATTCACTATGCATTTACCTTAACGTTTTCTGATAATACTGATGAAATCATTGGCAAAGCATCCATCACCCTACAGTGTAAAAAAAATGAGGTGAAACAGGTTAGGCTTGATCTCATCAATGCTTCCGAAAAATGGAAGGGAAAGGGTATGCAGGTTCAATCGGTTACACACAATAACCAACCGCTTGTTTTTTCACACCGGAATGATGAACTGCTGATTACTTTAACCAATGCACCCACAACAGATCAGCCAATCATATTAGTGATTGAGTATACAGGCATACCTGCCGGCGGCATGAAAATTCAACCTACCAAATTTGGCGACCGCAGTTTTATGTGCGAGAACTGGCCTAATAATGCAAGGCATTGGTTACCTACGGTTGATCATCCTTACGATAAAGCCACATCAGAATTTATTGTAACGGCACCGGCACATTACAAAGTAATTTCCAACGGACTGCTGCTCGAAGAATCACTGCTTACCAAAGAAACCAAACGAACACACTGGAAACAATCGGTACCTGTATCCTGTTGGTTGTTTGTGTTAGGGGTTGCAGATTTTGCTGTTCAGTATGTAGATGATTTTATGGGAAAGTCCATCCAAACATGGGTATACCCCAAAGATCGCGAAGCAGGTTTTCGCGATTTTGCGGAACCTACCAAACAGGTATTGCAATTTTATTCAGATTATGTAGGGCCCTTTGCGTATGAGAAATTAGCCAGCGTAGAAACACAAAGTGTAGGCGGTGGTATGGAAACATCATCCGCTATTTTTTATGATGAAAAAATGGTAACCGGACAATATACCACCAGGTTGCGCAATGTAGTAATACATGAAATTGCACACCAATGGTTTGGCAATGCCGTTACCGAAACCACCTGGGATGATGCCTGGCTTAGCGAGGGCTTTGCCACTTTTTTTACTTTGTTATTTATAGAAAATGCTTACGGGCATGAAGAATTTCTCTCCGGCATAAAAGCCGCCCGCAAAACCGTGTACGACCTGCACAAGAAAGATTCCACATTTGCCATTGTGGCCAACCGTTCTGCAGAAACCGGACCCGTAACCAGCGGCACCACCTACCAGAAAGGCGCATGGGTATTGCATATGCTGCGCGAAAAAATAGGGCACGATACTTTCAGAAAAGGGATACAGGCGTATTATAAAAAGTATTTTAATGCCAACACCACTACCGCCGAATTTATCACCGAAATGGAAAAAGTTTCCGGTAAAGAATTGAAAGCCTTCTTTGCACAATACCTGAACCGTGCCGATAACCTTCAGCTAAAGGGAAATTGGCAATATGATGAACAGACAAAACAAATTGTGATTAGTCTGCAGCAAACACAATCTTCGGGCAAAGCTTTTGATTTCCCTCTTGAGATTGCTATTTATAAAGACGGCAACGCCACACCAACTATGCAAAAAGTTAGCATGAACACATTACAAACCGAATTTAAAATCCCATCTGCCACTAAGCCCGATTTACTGGTGTTAGATCCAAGAGTGGTTTTGTTGGGGGAGATTACGTTTAACAGGCTTACTGCTTCTACAAATTCTTTGCACTAGAAAGAAGCATCACACATTTTGCCATTGCAAAAAAATAATCTAATTATTTTTTGTATATATCAATATTATTTACAAATTTACATCAGCCCCCTCTTACCTCCCCCCATCATTTTTTGCTGGCTTATTAATGATCATGCTTGCTTGTAGCAAAGCGTAGCGTATAATTTATTCACTTTACATATTACATCACTACTAATTAAAATCCATGTTCAACTCTTCTGTGCTGGATGTTGTAATCGGCCTGGTGTTTATTTATCTTTTGTATAGTCTGCTGGCCACCATTATCCAGGAAATTGTTGCTACCAAACTTTCTTACCGCGCCAAGTTTTTAGAAAAAGCCATTATGCGCATGCTCGAAGATTATGAGCCGCATAAAAGTATGCTGCCTCGCATTCGCATAAACCGCATGACAAATCATAAAAGAGATGCCATGAAATTTTCCCATCTCTTTTACGATCATCCGTTGATTAAATTTTTAGGCGAAGATCCTTCTTTAAAAAAACCATCTTATATCAATCATGCTGTGTTTTCCAAAGTAATGATTGATTTATTACGAGGCCATCAGGCAACTGCAGGTGAAAACCATGCTGCACTGGTTAATAAGGCGTTGAGCGAAGGGCAAACAGCCTGGGGCGATGTTCCTGTTACCATTGGCAAACAAACCCATTCGTTTCTACAATCACTCTGGGCTGATTCGCAGGGCGACCTGGAAAAGTTTCGTTCACTGTTAGAAAATTGGTTTGATGAAACCATGGACCGTGTTACCGGTTGGTATAAAAAATACATTCAGTTTGTATTGCTGGTAATTGGTTTTGTAATTGCCATGGTATTTAATGTAGATACCATAGAGATAGCCGGCAAACTGCAAAAAGATCCCAAGCTACGCGAGCAAATGGTGCAGCAAGCTGATGCATTTTTAAAAGTACACCCCAACCTGAAAGAAAAACTGGCAGCAGAAAACAAAATAACACTTAGCAACGCTGATAGTATCAGCAAGGCAAATAAAAACATAGCAACAGATTCTGCTCTTCTTAAAAAGCAGGACATACTTATGGCAAGAATGGATAGTTTGCTAAAAGAAGATCTTACTAAAGTAAATGGACTACTTGGCACCGGCATAAATTCTTTTCAACCCAAAAGTTTTGGCGCATTCCTACTTGCTGTGTTGGGTTGGATCATTACGGCATTGGCCATTTCATTAGGTGCGCCTTTCTGGTTTGATTTATTGAATAAACTAATGAAATTAAAAAGTTCCATTTCCACAGGCTCTTCCAACAGCAATGTTACGGGTGATAAGAATAACCCTTCTGTTAACCCAATTAAACGTGTGGGCTAATGAAACTTACTGTAACCAAGAACCTGAACGTTCGTGTTGGCGAGCCCAGGCTGAATGCACGCTGTTACCAATACATCGCACCCGGTAGTATTCTTGAAGTGGATGGGAAACTCTACAAAGGCGATACCTATGAAAGTATAAATACCTGGTATAAAGATGCGGCTGGTAATTTTTATTGGAGTGGTGGGGTGGAAGAAGCTCAGCATGCAGAAACAAAAATCTCATATGCCGACACTGTAAAGAATTTTGGCAGCGATTGGTTACAAAATAAAGGAGCCGGTGTTACTACAGTTATCATCGATTCCGGAATAATAATAAATGCTTCTCATTTCAATACAGCACTTGTAAGAGAAATAAATCTTGCGGATGATAACCACGATTTACATCATGGAAATTTTATTGCAGGCATTATTGCGGGTACTGGTTCTGTAAAAGGCATTGCGCCAGACACATCGCTTTTATCTATACGTTACAAATCAAACACCTTTTCAGATAGAGACAAGTTACTGGCAAATCTGACCTCCGCATTAGATACTGTTCTTGCGCTATCCGGCCCTGTAGTTGTAAATCTAAGCCAGGGATTTCCGCCTATGATTATGAACGATTTTCCTGTTCAAAAAGAGTTGATCACACAAAAAATTACATCCATCTGCGCTCAAAAAAATAAATTCATTGTTTGCGCTGCCGGAGATAACGAAGCAATAAACGATCATATTTTCCCAGCCTCCGTAAACCATTGTATCTCCGTAGGTGCTATTAATAAAGCAGCACTTGATAAAGGCTTTTCGCTAAAAAACGAGTTGGATGTATTAGCACCATTGTGCAGGTATGCTTCTTACAACAATCATTTTGAGGTTGTTCTATCGCGCGGCAGTAGTTTTTGTACAGCCATGATCACAGCGATAGTTGCTTCTTTTTTATCGGGTAACCCTACTAAAACATTTACCAAAAACGATCTGCTTTTAGCACTAAGAAAATTTGAGGTAAACAGGGAGGCTTTTGTTTATGATAAAATACAAACATTTCAATATGAAACAACCAGTATATAAAAAACACTGTAAAACTCAATGCACCCTGTGTCTCTGTGGTGAAAAAACTGTTTTGCGCGAGGATATTTTTTTCAAAATAGAGATTAGGAGTTTCAGAGAGATCGCCTACAACACAAATAATATTTAATAGCTTATAAAATCAAATATCCATGAAGAGAATTTTTTTATGCACGCTACTTAGTATTTGCATCGGTCATATGTCGCTGCACGCGCAAAATCCATCTCCCTATCATGATGTAATCAAGCTGAGAGCGCTGATACAATCGAACGGGAAGTGGCAGGAATCAGATAAAAGCCAAATCGCAAGCATTCTTGCCCATTATTGCGATGAAAATTCTGTTCCCTCAGCTTTCTTCAATTCAAATCCGTTTATAAAAGAATTTATGGGGTTTTCAGATTATTCTGGTATCAATTATGATGAAGAGAAAATGGATAAATCATCCAACTTCCTGTCTTCTGTTGGCGGACTCAATATCACCAATGCTGTTGATGGTCTTGCCCGTTTTCTGGTAGAAAGAACCAAGCAGGAATTGTCTATTGCTTTTTTCGATCGTTTTAAAGAGGAGATCAAAGCATCCAAAGAATTACAAACCCTTTTTCCGCAAACCGCACGCACCCTACTGGCCATTGATAAAGAAATTTACCAGTTCAACACTTACCTCAACACACTACGCCAGGTTTTTGCAAAAGACATGGCCAACCTCTATCCCAATATAAAAGCATTCACACGGTTAGCCGACTATAAAAAGTTGCTTACTAAGTACCCCGAAATAAAAACAGGTTTAGATAATGCCTTTTATTTTGTGGATGCATTTTCTGCAGGAAAACACCCCGGCGATATCCTGACAGCATATGACGTAAACACAATTCATCTGGGCGACAATCAAAAAGTATTAGCGCATAATCTTCAATCGGGGATACAGTTATTAAAAATACTTTCTGCCTCATTCCGTTCATTATCCCCCCATCAGTATTGGGTTCCTTCTGAATCCGTTTCCCTATTTTTTGCCGACCGGATACAGCGTGAACTGTATTTTGCTATACTATATCAGCAATGCAAAACCATAATATTCAAACAGCTTGATGGAAACAGTACCACTTCGGTTTCGGATATATTAGGAGTAATCAAAAATACTACGGCCACATATGAAACCAATATTACGAAATACCTCAGCTTTATTCAAAACCTTGCCGCGCATGTAAACGAAGTGGATAGATACATGAGCGAATTAAAAGAAAAACAAAGGATAAAAGACACAATCAATTTTACAGACTACTATAACCTATACCAGTCCACTGCTGTTTTGTTTCAGGATGCATTTGGCATGGCCCGTTTACCGAAACTGAAAGAGGTATTACAGGATAGTATGGTAAATAAGATAGAGTTGTACGGTGAAAAAATGGTTACTGTTCTTGCTAAAACCAGCGACCTGTTTGTTGATATCCGCACCAAACAATATGCCTCTGCCATTATCAATGCGGTTGCTCTGCTGCATGAATTTGATTCTGCGGGAATGAATCAACAGGTAACTACCCAATTACTAAAATACGGCAGCTTTATCGCCAATGTTTCTTCCGCAAAAAATCCGGAAGACGTACAAGCCGCCATTGAAGCCATAGCCGCACCCGTTGGCAGCAGCAGAGTGAAACGCCTCAGTACATTTAATGTTTCGCTGAATGCGTATACCGGTCTTGCTTTTGGAAAAGAATGGATCAATGGATTGGTGAATCACAAAATTGCTAATACCAGTTCTGTAACAGCACCCGTTGGTATTGCCTTTAGCTGGGGCGATTTGCGGGGGCCATTTACCTGTCATACCAAAGCAAAGGGAACCAATAACGATCCGAAATTTCGCGGTCATTCTTTCTCCGCATTTATTTCATTAATTGATATTGGTGCTGTTACGGCATTGCGCTTTGGCGATAGCGCACAAACCGCATCCAGGCTTCCTGAAATTACTTTGCAGAATATTTTAGCACCCGGTGTATTTGTATCCTGGGGAATAAAAAAATTACCCATTTCATTAAGTGGTGGCTACCAGTATGGCCCACTCTTCAGAGATTTGGGTGTTGTTAACCCACTGGGAAATAATTTTTACCAGCGTTTTATCCTTTCTGTTAATGTAGATATTCCATTGTTAAACCTGTATACAAAAACCAAATAAACCCTTCGTGCTCCTTCGAGCCTTCGTGTCTTCGTGGTTTATCTTTTTTGAACCACGAAGACACCAAGTCACAAAGAGGCACGAAGAAAAGCTCACTACTATTTATCACTTTAAAAAACCAACCTATGAGTTACCAATTACTAAAAGCTGATGTTCTTTTTTACCAACGCTTTTTAAAAGCCAACAATTTCTACAATGGAAAACTAGATGGCAAATGGGGACCAAAAACAGATGCAGCCGATGCCGCATTCATGGAATACAGCCGCGATGTAGCCAACCAATATGGCAGTTTTGATGCAAGAAGCGAAGCAAACATTATCACCCTTGCCCCCAAAGTGCAGGTGCTCGCCAGAAAGTTTTTACAAATTTTAGTAGCTGCACAATACGATGTTCGCATTATATCCGGCACCAGAACCTATGCAGAGCAGGATGCACTGTATAGAAAAGGCAGGTATGGCAGCACCGAGGCCGTGGTTACAAAAGCCAAGGGCGGACAAAGCAACCATAATTTTGGAACCGCCTGGGATATTGGTTTATTTGAAAACGGCAAATACATAACCAGCGATAACAAATACAAACAACTGGCCCCACTTGTAACCAGCCAACTACCCGAATTGGAATGGGGCGGCAAATGGACCAGCTTCCCCGATTACCCGCATTACCAGCATATGGCAGTAGCCAATACCACGGCGGCAGTAAGGGGTTTGTTTGAGGCTGGGGTGGCGTATGTGTAGGTGTTTGTTTTGCATCGCTTCTACTTTCTTCTCCGAAACAGATTCTTCTCTAATTATACGTTACGGAGAAGAAAGATAGTTTCTTGAATTTTGTTTTACTCAATATAATGAGTAATTTTACTCACTATATTGAGCAAAATTACTAAAATGTTTGAAAGACCTCATTTACAAGTACTTACGGGTAGAATGGTTGAACCAAGAAGATTCATTCAGGTGATCTTGGGGCCTAGACAGGTAGGGAAAACAACCCTTGTAAACCAATTATCGTCAAAACTATCTTTCCCTAATCACTTTGTATCAGCTGATGCTATCGCCGCTTCAGATACGGTTTGGTTAAGGCAGCAGTGGGAAACAGCAAGACTTAAAGTAAAACAAGAAACAACCAATGAACTACTGTTGATCGTTGATGAAATTCAAAAGATCGATAACTGGAGTGAAACAGTAAAGCTTCTTTGGGATGAGGATACCCGTATTGGCCATAATATAAAAGTGATTCTATTGGGCTCTTCTCGGATGCTTTTACAAAAAGGGTTAACCGAATCACTGGCAGGCAGGTTTGAAAAAAACTATATGGGGCACTGGTCTTTTTCAGAAATGCAATCAGCTTTCGGTTGGGATGCTAATCAATACGCCTGGTTTGGTGGATATCCCGGGTCTGCCTCTCTGATTACCGATGAGCTTCGTTGGAAACAATATATACAGACATCCATGATAGAAACGGGGGTGTCAAAAGATATTTTAATGACTACGCGGATAGATAAACCGGCGCTGATGAAGAAGTTGTTTGAGCTTGGCTGTTTGTACTCCGGCCAAATAATCTCCTTCACAAAAATATTGGGCCAGCTTCAGGATGCAGGAAATACAACTACTTTATCTCACTATCTGGATTTACTAAACACGGCGGGATTATTGGGAGGTATTGAAAAGTATGCTGGTACCATTTTACGAAAGCGTTCATCCAGTCCTAAATTTCAGGTACACAATACGGCATTGATCGGTAGCCAGCAAGCTACCTTGTTTGCCGAAATCCAGAATCAACCTAAAGAGTGGGGCCGGGTGGTAGAATCTGCCATCGGGGCCCATTTGCTTAGCCATTCTATTACAGGTGAATTTAGCCTGCATTATTGGAGAGAAGGAAATAATGAGGTAGACTTTATCTTAGAAAAAAATGGAAAACTAATTGCTATTGAAGTAAAAAGTAGTCAAGCCTCCGTTAATCAGGGAATGAGTATTTTCCAAAAAAAGTATGGTCCCGAAAAAGTGTTATTAATCGGCGACACCGGTTTTCCGTGGCAGGAATTTCTGAAGATTCATCCGGCAATGCTATTTTGAAATTATTCCAATTGTGGCGGAAGGCACTGATCAAAACTTTAATTGTTGTGTACTATCAGCCATGGGGTCATGATTTCATTTTTGTGGCGCGGTATCGCTTTGTAACAGTTGGGGGTATATGATATAGGCTTAAAAAATGGTCATTTTGATGTCAAGTTAACACCCTCTCAAAAATACCAACCACTTTAAAATTAAGTAATGCATCATTAGAAAGTTCCATTTCCGAATATCCATCATTGTTGGATAGTGGTTTTAAAGTAATTGTCTCGTGAGCCCAATCCTCTTCAGTTAGTTTCTTTGTGCTGTGATATTCTTTAACAGTATATCCTGAACCAAATTCTGAGTCAGCAATATTTGTTGATTGAACCAATACCACTTTTCCATTTCGTGTGCCGCCATTATCTTGCCTGAATAGACAGTAGGAACCATTCGGTATTATTTTATTCATAGATTCTCCTGATACCCTACAAATAAAGTAACCTTCTTTTACAGAAATATACAAAGGGGGCTCTACCCACATTAGTTCAGAATGATTTTGCAAATCACTAAACTTACCTGCTGCAGCAGTTATATCAATTAATGGAATAGAATTAACGTAGGGTTTTATCTCATCATTATCCAAGATTCTGAAAGGAACATCTTTTATAAAGGTTTTGATATGGCTTTTCAAATATTCCCGTAATTCTTTATTACAGGCATAAACATAAACTCCTTTTATACCCCTATACATAATCGTTTTGTAGATATTGATGATGTACGATTTCAATTGTTCGGGATTCGAAATCCCCTTTTTACCATTAATATCGAAGTATTTTATGGGATCAATTTCTATTTCATTCTTTTCTTTATTGAAATTTATTTCCTTTCCAAAAACTACTGCGGTATAGTTCAAATCATACCCTTGGGTGGTGTGAATACACCCAATCTCATTAAAAGCGTTCGGTGAATTGATCCAGTCTTTATCTGTAGAATTCCACTTGAATGTTAATCCGTCTAACTCAATGTCTGTAACATTTAAAGAAGGTTTAGGTTTTAATTTAGGGTTGGATATCCATGGCCAGGCATATCCCGCTATCATTCTGCATAGCCCAAATTCTTTTTCTCTTTTGATTAATTCAGAATGGAGATCTACGAATGAATCGAAAACCAACATATCATATTTCTCTTCACGATATATTGTAATGTTGTTTCTTTTAACATTAAGCAGCTCATCTACAAATTGTATGTAATTATTGCCCCCCTGCACACGCATTTGAGATTTCAACTCAAGACGCAACGTGTCTTTTTCGTTCAATATTTTAGCAAAACTCCGGGAGTCAACATCTGATGGTTTAACAGATTGTGCCGCATCGTAAAAGAAAATCTGGTTTTTGCTGTTAGCAATGATCCAATCTAATTCAGTACCACTATTATCTAATCCTAGTTTTTGATTATTCTTTTTAAATGCCCCCATCCAACTTATATTTTTATATTGACGAAGGCGATGCGCTTCATCCACAATCAGTAAATCATACTTTTCTCTTATTTTAAAAGTATCCGAAGGATTAACAATCATAGACGACTTCAACCCGGGTATTTTCCTGAAAACATTTTCCAATGATTCTCTCAGCGAGGTCATGGCTACTACTAAACCAATTTTTGCATTAGGAAATCTCTTCCTGAATTCTTTTATATAATTGATTTCTTTTAATTCGTCATCGTTAAAATCTTCAAGTAGAAAATTTTCCACATTTGATACCAATAATTTCATTAGATAAGTTGCAAGTATCGTTTTGCCGGTTCCTGCACTTCCGCTGATAAAAATTCTATTTGAATTTTTTGAGGTTAGTCCATCTAATATTTCAAGTACAGAATTGTATTGATCTTCGTTAAGAGATTTGTAGGGCGAGTATTTGAATAGTTCCGAATTCTCTATTTCAGTAAGGGATTTTGTAACTATTTTTTTCTCGACAAGTTTGGTCCAAACTTCTTTGAAAATGTTTTTATATAAATCCTGTTGGTAATATCTGTGATTTATTAATCCGTAATTACCATTTTGAAGTTCAAATGTGCCTTCTGCTGTTATATATTGAATTAAACTGGATTCAATATCTAATGTGGCAGACTTGTTGAATTTATCTGAGCCAATGATTGATATTTTCTTCAGCTTACATCTTTCCGGATTAGCTAAATGATTTTTTATTCGGCTAGAGGCATTGGTAGACTCGCCCACATAGGCGACTTTCTTTTCATTGTTTTGAATAAAATAAACCAGTGGCCATTGATTTTTAACCCAAGTATTTTGTTCAATCTTGTTTAATGATTCTTTGTTAAAATCATATGGCTCTGATATTTCTACAGACAAGTCAAATGACACGGTCATAGTTCATCATATTTTTTTGCCGTTCCCTTTGCCTTTGATACAGGATATTTTTCATTATTTATTTTTATCTTATTCAGGACAATTTCTTTAACGTCAAAATCATACTTATCTGCCAGCAGAAAAGCAAATGAAAATATATCAGCCAGTTCTTCTTTTACTTTCTCGATATCTGCGTCTTCATGATTCTTCCATAAAAATAATTCTAAGAGCTCTCCAGCTTCTGCGGCTATTGCTACTGAAAGATCTTTGGGATTATGAAATTGCTCCCAGTCTCTATCATTGCGAAATTTTAATAAGGCTTGTATGATTTCTTTCGTATCACTCATTGGGTCACATATTGATATGACAAGATATAAATAAAACAGCTTATTGTGCTATAGACCCTTTAGTAGGATATAGTATCAAGAAGATATTCCAACAAAAGTATGCTGTGTAATATTATGAGTTATCTGTCTGGCAGGAACGCCCAACAAATTAAAGCTAATGCGTTTGGATGTGCGCTAATTTACATACTGAGAAATAGGACTTCTCTCCCACATATATTCACCTTCTCTGCAACACCTTCCCCGGCAACATAATAATCCCTTTCAATAACCCCAACACACCATCCACCGCAATACCCAATATCCGGAAAGGAAGTGTGAGTATCCAGAAAACAGGATAGAGTACCAGTGCAAGAATAGCCAGAGGCCAGCAAAGTATAAAGAGAATGATCCAGATAAGGAGTGTAAGCATAGAGGGAAGATAATTAGTGCACGCTCGCTGCCAAAGTCCATTTATATGAACGGTTGCTTAATGGGGTTTATTTGCGTACCGCAGTTCAGGTTCATATCTCCTTCGTCTCAACTACCGATTGTGCCAGCATCAAAAAAAAAGGCATTGCCTCTGCATAACTAAGCAGTGGATATTCTAAACCAAGCTTGCGGACATTTTTGTAATAATCCTGATGATTTTGGTAGTAATATTTTTCCGATTGGATAAACCAGGCTTTATAACCCAGCTTTTGTGCAATAAACCATTTCTCCAGCAGCCTGGCACTGCGGCCGTTGCCATCATTCCATGGGTGTATTTTTACAAACACCAAATGAATCATAGCAGCAAAAAACAATACTTCTTCAATTTCCATTTTCTGCACTAGCAATATTTCAATATCCGTGTACAATTTTTGTATTTCTTCTTCTACCAGTGCCGGTTCGGCGGCTACGTATTCTATTCTGCCATCTTTGGTGGTTACATACATATTTTGTTTTCTAACCTTTCCTTGCCAGGGTTCCGTTACAATATGTTTGGCCAACAACTTATGCGCTACTGCTATATTATCCCCGTTCAATTTATTTTCCTGTGCAAACAAATAGGCAGTATACAGGTCGTCGATTTTTCTGGTGTAATCCGATTGAAAATCAACTCCAAAGCGTTTATGTTTGATATAAGAATCCAGTTCAATATCCTCGCCCTCAATTTTACTCGAATACACGGAGGCAACAGAAGTGTAAAAACTAAATGTAGAAGTGGAAAGTTCTGCCTCTGTTAAGTTGTTGAACGCTTCCGACACACCATAGCTACTTGCCAGCAGTGTATACTGCACAAGCAAATCTGTAGGTAGTATCTGTAGTTCCATGGTCATTTTTATTTTACAATTGGGTGCCGTATGGCAAATTAGACCATCCTATGCAAACAAAAAACCCAACATATCTCTAGCCGTTGTTGGTCGCCAGACCAACAACGCTCCTTAAAACAAAAAACCCCAATCCGACATAGGCGAATCAGGGTTCTTGTGGTGTGGGCCGGGATCGAACCGGCGACACAAGGATTTTCAGTCCTTTGCTCTACCGACTGAGCTACCGCACCGGAGAGATAATTAACAATTAGTAATTAAAAATTAGTAATGTATCATTACGTTTTTAATACCAACTCCCTTTCGGGGCAGCAAAAATAGGGGGTTTTCACAAATAATCCACATTGAACCCATGGTTTTTAAATTTTTCATGGCTCAGCTAGAGGATTAAATCAAAACCCGGGATTGGACAATTTCAAAATTTCCCAATTCCAAAATCCCTAAAACTCACAATTATTCGGCGTTCTCGCAAACGCAATTACATCGCGTATGTTCGTCATGCCGGTTACAAACAATACCATGCGCTCAAAACCAAGGCCAAAACCGGCATGAGGCACGGTTCCAAAGCGGCGGGTATCTAAATACCAGCTCAGCTCTTCGGCGGGTATATGCATTTCTTTCATGCGCTGCTCCAGTTTGTCCAACCGCTCTTCCCTTTGTGAGCCGCCTACTATTTCGCCAATGCCGGGGGCCAATATATCCATGGCCGCTACGGTTTTGCCATCATCGTTCTGGCGCATGTAAAACGCTTTGATTTCTTTGGGATAATTGGTAAGGATCACCGGTTTTTTAAAATGCTTTTCTACCAGGTATCGCTCATGCTCACTCTGCAAATCAACACCCCATCCTTCTACGGGGTATTGAAATTTCTTTTTCTTGTTATGGTTGCTTTCGCGTAAAATGTCAATCGCCTCTGTATAGGTTAGTCTTTCAAAATCATTGTTCAGTACAAATTCCAGTTTTTCTATCAACCCCAATTCGCTGCGCTTATCCTGTGGTAATTGTTTTTCTTCTTCGGCAAGCCGCTGTGCCAAAAACTCAAGGTCCTCGCGATTATTATCCATCACATACTGAATTAAGTATTTGATGAACGCTTCGGCCAGGTCCATATTATCTTCCAGATCATTAAATGCCACTTCGGGTTCAATCATCCAGAACTCTGCCAGGTGGCGGGTGGTATTCGAATTCTCTGCACGGAAGGTTGGACCGAATGTATAAATATCACTAAACGCCATCGCACCCAATTCTCCTTCTAGCTGTCCGCTAACGGTAAGATTGGTGCTCTTGCCAAAAAAATCTTCTTTAAAATTAATGCTGCCATCTTCATTCTTTGGTGCACCTTCTAATGGCAAAGTGGTTACACGAAACATTTCTCCCGCACCTTCTGCATCGCTGGCGGTAATAACGGGCGTATGCAAATACACAAATCCTTGCTGGTTAAAAAACTGGTGTACCGCAAAAGCCAGAGAATGCCTTACCCGAAACACCGAACCGAATGTATTGGTACGAAAACGCAGGTGTGCCTTCTCGCGCAAAAACTCAAGACTGTGTTTTTTGGGTTGCAGGGGATATTTTTCTGCATCACTATCACCCAATATTTCCAGGGTGCTTGCTTTTACTTCCAGACTTTGCCCTTTGCCTACAGACGCCACAATTTCTCCCGTAACTTTTACAGAAGCGCCGGTGGTTAGTCTTTTTAACAACGCTTCATCAAACTCGCCCAGCGTGGCCACTACCTGCAGGTTGTTATTGGTGCTGCCATCGTTCAATGCTATAAACTGGTTGTTGCGAAAAGTTCGCACCCATCCCATTACGGTTACCTGCTCACCTGCCTCACCCGTGCTGAGCAGTTGTTTGATTTTTGTTCTTTTATTAAACATCTTTTTTTGAATTGCAGTATTTATATAAACTGAAAGATTTCTCTCTGCGAAACCTCACCGTTCTTTGCGTCTCTGCGGTGAATATAAGTTTTCATTCACCGCAGAGATGCGGAGTTGCAGAGATTTCGTAAAGGATAACCCCTTTCGGGCTGCAAAGATAACCAAACAACCTACCTAGCCGCCCTTTAACAGCAAGAGATACCCAAAATCTCCAAAAAAATGCTTGTTTTCAAAAAAACTGGCTTAACATTGCAATGGAAACCAAACGGGTTCGGTCTTCACTTAGCTCTCGACACAACCTGTTTACTCTCTTTCCGATCAAAACAAATCACAACACCCGATCTGAGTTCCGAGTTCCTTAGACTGGATTTTTAACCCTTGATAATTTGAATTTCCCCTATTAACAGATTTTATTTTTTATGTACGACATTTTGCAATTAAATGACATGCTCCTGCCTGAGTTGCTGGATATTGCCGAGCAGCTGAACATTACTGGCGCCAAGAAGCTTGACAAACAGGGATTGATTTACAAAATATTAGATGGCCAGGCAGTTCAGGCCAGCGAAATTAAAGACGACCCCAAGAAAAAGAATGCCCGCCCACGCAAACCCGTTACGGTAAAAACCACCAACGGTACCGAAGAAGCAGAAGTAATGCAGGAAGCACCGGCCCCACCCGAAAAAGCGGTTCCTAAAAAAGGCCCCATTCGCAAACCAAGAGCAGAAACACCCCGCCCGCCTCAGGCCGAGCCCGAAAACGGTCAGCCCATGGAGCCGCAGGATAATAATAACAATACAGACAACACCAATCAGGGCGATGCCAATCAGGCACAACCCGGCGAAGCCAGCACCGCACAGGATGCAGCACAACACCAATACCCACGCCAGCAACAACGCAAAGAGCCCGCTTTTAATATTGAGTTCGAAGGTGTGATTAGTGGCGAAGGTGTTTTAGAAATGATGCCAGACGGGTATGGTTTTTTACGCTCTTCAGATTACAACTACTTATCATCTCCGGATGATGTATATGTTTCTCCCTCACAGATCAAATTGTTTGGTTTAAAAACAGGCGATACCGTACATGGAGCTGTTCGTCCGCCGAAAGAAGGAGAAAAATATTTTGCTCTATTAAAAGTTGATCATATCAACGGCAAACGCCCGGATGAAGTGCGCGACCGCGTTCCGTTTGATTACCTCACACCCCTGTTTCCATTTGAGAAACTGAACCTGTTTACTACTGCCAATAACTACAGCACACGTATCATGGACATTTTTACCCCTATTGGTAAAGGCCAGCGTGGATTGATTGTTGCCCAACCAAAAGTGGGTAAAACCATGTTATTGAAAGAAGTGGCCAATGCCATTGCCGCCAACCACCCAGAGGTATACCTGATGGTGGTATTGATTGATGAGCGCCCAGAAGAGGTTACCGATATGGAACGCAGCGTAAAAGCTGAAGTCATTGCTTCTACATTTGATGAGCCTGCAGAAAAACACGTAAAAGTTTCTGGAATTGCTTTGCAAAAAGCAAAACGCCTGGTTGAGTGTGGACACGATGTGGTAATACTACTCGATTCCATTACGCGTTTGGCCCGCGCCCACAATACCGTTGCACCAAGTAGCGGTAAAGTATTAAGTGGTGGTGTGGAAGCCAATGCCTTATTAAAACCTAAACAGTTTTTTGGTGCTGCCCGTAAAATTGAAAACGGCGGATCGCTTACCATTTTAGCTACTGCCTTAATTGAAACCGGTAGTAAAATGGATGAAGTGATCTTTGAAGAATTCAAAGGTACCGGTAACATGGAATTACAACTGGAAAGAAAACTGGCCAACAAGCGTATTTTCCCTGCTATTGACCTGGTAGGTTCTTCTACCCGCAGAGATGACTTGTTATTAGAGAAAGAAGTATTACAAAGAATGAACCTCTTACGTTTATTCCTCAACGATATGAATACAGAAGAAGCGATGAATGAATTACTGAAGCGTATGAGAGGAACTAAAGACAATGAGGAATTCCTGATGTCTATGAACCGATAATCGCAGATTGCGCAGATTTTTATATGATTAAAAGGGAATGGCTTCGAGTTTTCGAAGCCATTCCCTTTTACAAATTTCCCCACCTTGCGCAGCAAGGAGGGGTGCCCCAGCGGCTGAGCGAAGGGCGGGGTGGATGGAGATGGCACATATTGTTTGTGATTAAACTATATGCTAACAATTTTCTCTTTATTTTTCCCACCATACTTTGGTGTTGAAATCATCCGCCCCCATTGACTGTACTGCTTTATTATAATTTTCGGTATTGGTAGAGCGTACATTAATAGGGTACCGATAACGTACAGGTACTTTTTTATCATTTATCATACCTGCGGCTATAGGAAGCACCGGAAATCCGGTTCTTCGGTATTCAAACCATTGCTGGTAATCGTTAAAAAACAAGGCATAATATTTTTGGAGCATAATACGCTCCAACGTACCATTGTATGCTGCTTTTGTATTAGTAAAGTAATCTGTTGGCAACGTTAATCCCCATTGTTCCACTGTGGCTTTCACACCTTTTTCATAAGCCGCTTTTGCAGCAGTAGCATTATTATAAAAAAGTTCTACTTCCGACTTAATCAATTCCACTTCTGCATAGGTCATCAATAAACCAATCATCGGGGCCTGAACCAATGCGATGTTTAGGTTAGATGGAATAAACTGGAACTGCGATTCGCCGCCTGAATACCCGCTGGGTATTCCCATATAGCCAATAGTACCCGTGCCGGTGGATGGCCTTGCCTGTGTAGCAAATTTTGCACGACGCGGATCGTTGAGATCGTTTAAATTATCTAGGAAGAATTTACCCATGGCCCGAAATGTTGTAAAATCTATGGCCCGGCCCCAAGGTGATACATTTGGTACAACTCCTGTTATTTTTAACACCGCAGCCTGATCGTTTGCTATAAATACGGGATACTTGGTTGGGTTATCTATCATCTGGCGCAGTTTGGCCATAGCATTCATTTCCGTACGCTTTGATACCCGAAGCAATAAACGCATTTGTAAAGAGTTGCAAAACCTTTTCCAATTGCTCACATTGTTGTTGTACAGTATTTCTGTTCCAAACGACATAGTGAGCGATGTATTGAAAAGGTTGTTGGCCGAATCAAGATCCGCGATAATGGTTTTATAAATAGTTTCCTGCTTATCAAATACCGGGCGTAAAATCCCCTCATCGCCACGCGCAGCTTCTGTCATAGGAACATCTCCAAAACAATCAGAAAGATTTGCATAAATCCAGGAGCGGAGTGTAATGGCAATGGCTTTGTAATTAGGATCGTTTAGCTGTATCGATGCATTGTACATTTCCTTCACGTTTGTGAGTAAACGATAATAGGTTGTCCAGGTTGAGCTACCTGCATTTTCTGTTACATCATACCTATGCACTCCACCTGTTGCACTGGGAAATGGCAATGCTACCTGCATCAGGTTAAACGTAAAATCATCTGCTTTGCTGGTGTTAAAAGAAGTTGCATCGTAGATAATAGGGTTAAGCAATGTGCCCGGACTTATCTTATCAATTCGGTTGGGATCTGTATTTACTTCTTCAAACTCTTTTGTACAGGATAGGGCCATACAGCTTGTGGCTATCAGTAGTATTGTTTTATAGGATCGATTTATTATGTTCATATTGTTTTCTTAAGTGTATTTAAAATTTCACTGTAATGTTCGCACCAATGGTTCTGCTTGAGGGCAACTGGCCCATTTCTACTCCCGGCAATATGGTTGATCCATTCAACGCTGCTGTTTCTGGGTCGAATATGGGGAAGCTAGTAATCAATAACAGGTCTCGGCCATATAAAGCAACACTTACCTGTTTTAAAAATGATTTACCTAACATTTTTTTAGGCAGCATATACTCCAGCCTCGCCTCTCGCAATTTGATGAAAGACGCATCAAACGTATTTGATTCAACATTGGCACGACGATAATAGTCTGCATAAAAATCAACCGGCAATACTTTGGTTGTATTGGTTGAATAACTCTTATCTGCGTTTTGTATAACACCCGTTCCAATAATATAATTCTCTTCCCTTCCAAGCAACGTGTGTTTTAGTTTACCCTGCTCTGTCATTTTGTGGTGTGTTTGCGAATAAATTCTTCCGCCTAACTGACCATCAAACAGGATGCTAAATCGGAACCCTTTGTAATTGAATTCATTTCTAAGACCTCCCTTCCAATCGGCATATGCAGTTCCGATATATTGAATATCAGCTGGGCGTGCAGGCAGGCCGCTACTATTGTATACGATCTGTCCGTCAGGAGAACGCATAAATCCAAATCCATAAATATCACCGGTGGTGCCGCCTACTCTTGCTTGTATGGTGGCATTTCCTCCATAACCAATGTCTTGTTTGCCATCCATACCTTCTGCTAATTCAAGAACACGGTTCTGATTTTTAGACCAGGTTAGAATGGTACTCCAGGTAAAATTTTTATTCTTTATCGGCTGAGCGTTTAACACCACTTCAATGCCCTGGTTACGAACAGCTCCTGCATTAAGTACTGCGCGTGCATACCCGGTAGTAGGATCAAGGGGTACATCCAGAATCTGGTTACGGGTTACATTACTATATACCGTCAGATCCAGATTTAACCTGCTTTTAAATAAGCGTATATCAAGTCCCGCTTCAAAGTTGGTTGAGATCTCTGGTTTAAAATCTACGTTATGTAAAATGGTAGGTACCGAAGCAGAACTGGGAAAGTCGCTTGTTCCGTAATACTTACTTGTTTTATACGGGTCGGTATCATTACCTACCTGTGCTGCTGAAAAACGCAGTTTGGCAAAAGAAATATTGGTGGGCAAATGCAATACTTCGCTTAATATAATACTGGTGTTAATGGAAGGGTAGAAAAAAGAATTGTTTTTTACCGGAAGCGTACTCGACCAATCGTTTCGCCCTGTGATATCTACAAACACCTTGTTTTTGTAACTTATGGATGCTGTACCGTACGCGCTGTTTACTTTTTTATTGCTTGCCACATTGGTCATAAGCGGGTTACTGGTTCCATTACTTAGCTTGTATACACCCGGTGTTACCAATCCCTCTACTGTTCCATCTACTCTTTTAAATTCTTTGTTAAGTACGTTCGCCCCAACAGAACCGGTAACATTAAAATCGGTACTTATCTTATCGTGGTAAGAAAGCAATACGTCTGAATTGATTTCATAATCAAGCAAGGTTTGTTGTTTGTAATACCCGCGTTGAAAATTAGCCGTGCTATAAGGTCTTTTCTGTTCCCGTATTTCATTGTTCATGCTGATACCTGAACGCACCATGAAATCAAACTTCTTAGAAAACTCATACGTAGCTGCCACATTACCTACTATTTGATTACTCTTTACCGAATTGATCATTTCATATGCAATCAGGTAAGGGTTATCAATAAAAGAACTAAAGGGGTGAACCTGATCTATCTGTGTTTGCCCCCTTTTCCAAATGGGACGGTACCAGGCAAGATCTACATTGGGGTTCTGGAAAATCATAAAATAACCAATGGATTGATTGTTATAGCCTGTTGCAGGCAGGTTATCGCTCTGCTTATTGGTGTAATTTACTTTTGCATTGATTTTAAGTTTTTCAGAAACCCGCTGGTTAATACTCAACGCTGCAGTGGTTCTTTTATAACCGGTGTTGGGCATAATCCATTCATTGGTAGAATGGGTGAGTGATGCACGAACCGATCCGTTTTCTCCACCACCTTCAAGAGCAATATTATTGGTAATGGTATTCCCGGTTCTCCAGAAACCCTTTATGTTATCGGTATAGGGCCTCCATGGTAAACGAGTGGCCGATTGCCCCTCCGTTACCGGATCATACTGGAAATAAGATTGTCCATTAAATTTTGGACCGAACGCACTACTGGTACCGCCGGTACTTGCACCATCTGCTGAGGCACCATAAGAATAATATTTTTCGCCGCTGGTATTTAATGCCTTTCCGGTACCCTGACCATATTCATACTGATAATCGGGCCAGCGTAATACAGTATTGATACTTACATTACTATTAAAAGTAACGCCAATACCTTTTTCTTTTCTTGCTCCCGACTTGGTTGTTATTAATAATGCACCATTGGCTGCGCGGCTACCGTATAATGCGGTGGCACCGGGGCCTTTTAATACTGTAATGCTTTCAATATCATCTGGGTTTATATCAGAGATGCCATTTCCAAAATCAATTGGCACATCATTACCCGATCCTGCGCCATACGCATTATTTACACCCGACGTTGTTAATCCACTTTTCATAGGAACTCCATCCAAAACAATCAATGCGTTGTTTCCTTCGGGGTTCATAGAAGCATCACCACGTAAAGAAACGCGAACAGAGTTTAATGGTCCCGAGCCAGATGACAGTAAGTTAAGCCCCGCCACTTTACCCGATAGTGAACCCACCCAGTTATTAGAACGGGCATCATTCACATCAGATTCTTTAATGGTTTGTGCTGCATAGCCCAATGCTTTTTCCTGACGCTTAATTCCCAGTGCCGTTACCACAACCTCATCTAGTTTGCTATTTGTTTCTTTTAGTCTGATTTGAATATTGTTTGATTGGCCAGATTGTTTTACAATAAAACCATTCTGTGCACCCTCTTCAAATCCGATAAAAGAAAAAGAGAAGTTATACTTAGCGCCAACAGCTAATTGTTTAAAAACAAAAACACCTTTTTCATTTGTGGCTGATGTAATAGATTCTCCAGAACCAGCATTTTGCCTTTTGGCTTTGATGGTTACTCCTTGCAAGGCTTCTCCTTTTTCTGTTAATACCGTTCCGGTAACATCTGCATTACTCTGTTGTGCAAACAGGGGTGTAACAAAAAAAAGAAAACAGGCGATAGCCCATTTTGTAAAGGGAAGGAAACGTGTCATTACAATTTTCATAAGCGGTTACTGTTTTTTCATTCGCACAAAAAGCAAATACCCTTACATACCAATTAGAAAACAACCCGAAAAAAGTTGCATTCGGTTTACTGTTATAAGAGAAGCTCTTTGCGCTGTAAACAAATTTTTATTACAGGCCGTAAAATTGGATAAGAAAAAGGAAGGAGGAAATTATCTATGTGTTAACAAATTTTTTTGCTGCCTTATCCGGAGCCGATGAATGTTATGATACCGTTACTTTTTTTATTGTATGTTGTTTTCTAACAGAAGATGAATTATACACTACCGTTGATCGTAGATTTCGCGGATTTGTATATGATTGAATGAAAGAGGGCTTCGATAAATCGAAGCCCTCTTTTGTTTTAGGGTAACACGTTTATTATGATGAATTTCCCCTCCATCAACTATGTTGATGGAGGGGTGCCCCCGCGGCTGAGCGTGGGGCGGGGTGGTGAAGCGTATGATGTGAAGCAAATGATACTGATTCCACCTAAATTATCCCAACCTCAACAACCACCCCCGTTACCTTTTTTTCTGCGAAAAAAGGTAACGCCCCTTCCTTGAGAAGGAGGGGAAATTTTTAGCGGTACTTCCATCCCAATTAAGAACATTCACCTCCTCTACTTTTTTAGTAGTTGCGTATTAAACAATTTCAATATCCTTTTATACTCATCCGTCCAGCTGCTGGGCTCTACAAAGCCGTGGTCTTCTACGGGGTAGGCGGCCAGTTCCCAATTGTCTTTTCCTAGTTCAATTAATTTTTGAGAGAGACGAACCGCATCCTGAAAATTCACATTCACATCCACCATACCATGGCAGATTAATAAATGATTTTTTAACCCGCCCGCAAAATTAATCGGCGATGATTTGGCATACGCCAGACTATCATTAAACGGTTCGTTTAAAATATTGGCGGTGTAGCCATGGTTATAATGTGCCCAATCGGTTACTGGGCGTAGCGCAGCGCCTGCTTTAAAAACATCAGGCGTAGTAAACAGGGCCATCAATGTCATAAACCCTCCATAGCTTCCGCCGTACAAACCAATACGGCCAGCATCCACACCATATTTTTCTACCAGAAATTTAGCAGCATCTACATGATCGTCCAGATCTTTTCCACCCATCCAGCGATAGATGCCTGTTCGCCAGTCGCGGCCGTAACCGCTGCTAGCGCGGTAATCAATATCGATAACCGTATACCCTTGGTCGGCCAATAAATTATTGAACATGGTTTCTCTGAAATAAGAGCTCCACCAATAATGTACATTCTGCAAATAACCGGCGCCATGTACAAAGATCACAGCCGCACCATTCTTTTTACCTGCTGCGGGTTCAAACACACGGCCATAAATTTGCGCGCCATCGCGTGAAGGAATGGTGATTACTTTGGTATCGCGTAAAGACAAAGATGTAAATTCTTCACTGGCCGCTTTATTGGTTACCTGCATCGGTTTTTTACCGGGATTGTTTTCCTGTACAAACAGTTCCCATGGTTTGGTAGTATACGAGTAACGGTAAGCAATCCATTTCTCATCGGGCGACATACTTACTTCATAACCACCCTCCATAGAGGTGATTTTTTCTTTTTTAGAGCCATCCACCTTCATTCGGTACCAGTTTTGTTTGCCGGGATGCTCTTCATTGGTGAGCAGGTAAAAATTCTTTTTATCACGGCTCAGCTCCATGTTTTGCACTTCATATTTTCCTTCGGTCAATGCTTTTTTTGTACCCGTGCTTACATCATATACATATAAGTGTGAGTAACCGCTTACTTCGCTTTGGAAATATAAAAGGTTATCGTTTACCCAACCGATGGTTCTGCCTATGCCGGGTCCGCCTATCCAGGCTTCATCGCGCTGGCGATCGATAGGCAATAATTTTCCGGAAGCCGCATCCAGACGCATGATCCAACGGTCTTTGTTATCCTGCGAGCGAATATCAACCACCGCATACGTTCCGGCATCATTCCAATAAGGTCCGCCAATTATTACTCCGCGAACGGGTGTGCGGCGGTTAGCAAATTTTTTGGGATAGTCTTTTACATAATCCGGCACATCGGTAATACCAGGAATAGAATCTATAGATACCAGCATCAGTGTATCCCTTAGTTTATCATACACATAAAAATCATACTTACCCAACGGTGCGCCCACTTTGGTGCGGCCGGGAATATCTGTTGTAAAGCCGCTCTCTGTTACATAATCAGGAACAATGGTATTCTTGGAAGGTGCAGGCGCCTGGTATAAACGATAGGTAACAAATCTTCCATCCGGACTGATCTGCAAACCCTGCATATTTTTATCACCGATACCAATGGTCTTAAGGGTATCGTTATTAATTTCCTTGTTTTGTTTTAAGAAAGTTGCGCGTGCGTCTCTTTTTTGTTTGCGCTCTTTCAATACCTGTAACAATTCTAACTGTTGCTGCTGCAGCCATTGTTCCTGTGTGCCTGCACCAATTCCAGCATTGCCCGCTGCGCCGCCGCGTGCGGCACCAGCTCCACCTAAAAATGCACCACCACCGCCTCGGTTACCACCAGCACCGCCAAATGCGGGTGCCGCCGTTATGGCCGTTTCGGCTCCTCGGGTAATATTGGTTAACTGAAGGGTAACACCGGTTTTGGTGTTCCATCCATATAAATTCTGGTTGCGGGTGTAGGCCACCCACTCATCTTTCATAATGAATTTAGGACCAGATTCAAATTCCTCTGTTTGTGTAATACGGGTTATTTTACCCGTTTTATTATCTGATAAAAACAGATCTCCGCGGTAAGCATATACCATTTGGGTATTGGTACTGTTGTAGACAGCATTGTTTAATGCATTTATTTTTTGTGCTTCGTAAAAGCCCGCTTTTTGTGGCTCGCCTCCGGCGATTGCATAATTGTACAGAGAATCGGAGAGTTTGTTTTCTGGGTTCCAGTTAAAGAAAACAGATTTACTGTCGTTAGACCAGAATACAATGGAAGGAGAGGTTCCGATCCATTTAGGATCTCTCATAATTTTTTCAACAGTAAGTGTTTGCGAATACGCATAGCCACATACCATAAGCAGAAGCGAAAGCAGTTTGGTTTTCATCAGTGCAGTTTTATGCTATAAATCTATTGCAATGTGTTGATGAAAAACGGATGATGGTTTGTTTTTATTTGAATGGGTGAAGAGAGGAGGAGCGCAGCGTTAGATTCGCAGACCGCCGTTGTTGGTCGCCTGACCCAACAACCATACAATCATTTATAGTAACTATTCCGCTCAATTTCTTCCCGAACTTTTTCGGTAACCAGGTAACGAACGGATTTGCCCAGCTTAATTGTGTTTCTGATCTCCGTGGCGGAAAGCTGCAGTAGTGGTGCGTCTAATAAGGTAACAGCTGCCCCATAGGTATCGGTTATGGCAAACCCGGGTCTTTTATAAATAATGAACGCATAGTTTTTGACCAGCTGTTCAAAATTTTTCCAGCGTGGAAGGTTTTGAAAACTATCGCTACCCATTACAATCGAGAACTCGTGTTGCGGATATTTTTCCTGCAGATAAGTAAGGGTGTCAATTGTATAGGAAGGTCTTGGTAGTTTAAATTCCACATCCGAGGCTTTTAATTGCGGGTCTTCCTCCACCGCCAGGTGAACCAGGTGCAGCCGATGGTACTCATTTAATAAAACAGAAGAAGGCTTTAACGGGTTTTGCGGAGAAACCACAAACCAAACCTGCTGCCGGTCTGTATGGTTGGCAACATAACCGGCCACAATCAGATGGCCAACATGAATGGGGTTAAAAGAGCCAAAATACAAACCGATTTTCATCTATATAATTGATTATCAGCTACTTATAATTAGTTAGATAATTCTACAAATATACTATGGGCTTCATTTAACCGAAGGCTAAGGTGATATCCGGCCACAGAAATGGAGATCGGATCTCCCAGCGGAGCAATCTGTTCTACTTTCACCAACTCTCCCGGCACACAACCCATTTCCATTAGTTTGATAAAAATATCGTCTTTCTCGAATGAATGGATAACTGCATTTTGCCCAACCGCTAACTCTGACAATCGTATCATTTCTGCTATTATTCTTTAAAGGTAAAGCCGCTGGATAGCTTTTTGTTACGAATTTTGGAGTAATCGGAAAAGCGGTAAGCTATTAGCTGTGAGCTACTATCAAAACATAGGTACACATACTTCGCAATGCCGCTTTCACCTTATAAAAACCACTTAGACAGAAGTTTATGGCAGTATCATTTCGTTCAGCAGACCGGCGTTTACAAATAACAGGTAAAACCAGGTTGAAAGAGTTTATTCAACTTCTTTTTAAAAAAGAAAAGAAAGCCATGTCTGCTATCACCTATATTTTTTGTTCTGACGAGTTCCTGCTTCAGATGAACCGCGACTTTCTGCAGCACGATTATTATACCGATATCATCACTTTCGGACTTTCTGAAAAGGGTGAGCCGGTTGAAGCAGAAGTTTACATCAGCCTAGACCGCGTAAAAGACAATGCCCAAACCCTTGGCATTACATATGGAGAAGAAGCGCGTCGGGTAATTTTTCATGGCGCGCTGCACCTTTGTGGGTATAAAGACAAAAAGAAAAGTGAAATCATCCTGATGCGGAAGAAAGAGGCGGATTATTTGCGTTTATTTGAGAAACACCTTGCATGATCAGGCTTTTCCTCTTCTTACTATTCGCCTTTCCA
The DNA here is from genome assembly GCA_943372845.1 of Chitinophaga pinensis. Lineage (GTDB taxonomy): Bacteria > Bacteroidota > Bacteroidia > Chitinophagales > Chitinophagaceae > Sediminibacterium > Sediminibacterium pinensis_K. The sequence continues at coordinate 199,978 of CALSAD010000003.1, forward strand.
CTTATTTCGTTTTCACAACTTTCTATTGTTGAATTGGATTCTAAAAAAGTACCGGAGCCTGTTACAAGGGATACGGCAGTGGATAATTGGAATTTGTCGCAACCTGGATATGAAAAGCTTTCCAAACAAGCCAAAGAATTGCTTTACTGGACCAATTACTGCAGAAACAGTCCTCAAAAATTTTGGGATAGTGTGGCTTTACCGGTAATTAATACCTTTCCAAAAGAGCTGAACAGGCAGGAAGCCAAAAGCCTGCGCCTTGATGTAATCCGGATGGGCCAGCTCCCCATGTTCCTACTAAACCCCATATTAACCAAAACAGCACAAGCCCACGCTCTTGATATAGCAGGAAAAACGGCGTTACCCAACCATAACTCAACCAACGGAACTGATTTTGGTACCCGTATGAAGCAGGCCGGCATTAAATATTGTGCCAACCAAAACATTGCACTTAGCAGTCAGGGAGTACTATTATCAGTTATGCTCCTGTACTTAGACATCGGACTTCCTAACCTGGGCCATAGAAAAACCCTGCTCGATGCAAACTTGAGGGAAATTGGAGTTGGTTCTGCATTCTATGGTGTGGATCAATACTTTCTGGTACAGGATTTTGCCTGTCTGCAACAGTAGTATGTTCCACAAATCACAGTTTCACCCTGAAACATAGAGCATAAAATATGTTCCACAAATCACAGTTTCACCCTGAAACATAATAATTTTGGGCATGGCAAGGAAACGATGGACGGCACAGGAAGAAATTACCGACTCTTTATTGCGTGTGCGCGAAAAGCGTAAATGGCAATTGGCCTATCGCAGGTATGTGTTGGAAGGATTACCCAGTGAATCATATGCACACTATTTTGGACTAGACAGCCATACCCTTCGGGAATGGTTTGAGTGTCAGTTTACAGAGGGGTTAGGCTGGGATAATTTTGGTAAGGCCTGGCAGTTTGATCACATTGTTCCGACCACCTATTTTGATTATTCGATAGAGGAAGACCTGTATTTATGCTGGAGTTTTATTAATATCAGGGTAGAACCGCTTGACCCTAACAAAACAGGAGGTCATCGTATTGACGTGTTTGCTGTTGAAGGTTATTTTGAAGAGCTATATACCAAAACCGGATACGAGCCGTGCAGGCTGATGCTGGAAAAGATCAAAAGCATCAAGGCCTCTCATTTGCAAAGCCATACAGCTATCGAGGCATTTATCCTTCAAAACAAAGAACGGTTGGAGACCACCGCCTCGCTATCAAAAGAAGAATTGTACGACCTGAATAACGGAACCCCATTAACCGATATATTATTGGAAAGGGAAATTCTCAGAAAATTCAGCGCAGGCCAAAAACCTTAAAACACAGTCTGGAGACTGGAGTTAGAAGTCTGATTGATTCGCTTCCATCCAGACTTCTAACTCCAGCCTCCAGACTAATCTTACTTGAACTATCTTTGCAGCCTATGTTTCCTGAATATGATGTGATCGTTGTTGGGGCCGGGCATGCTGGTTGTGAAGCCGCTGCTGCCGCTGCCAATATGGGCAGCAAAGTGTTGCTGATAACTATGAACATGCAAACCATTGCCCAAATGAGTTGCAATCCCGCCATGGGTGGAATTGCCAAAGGGCAGATTGTTCGTGAGATTGATGCCATGGGTGGGTATAGTGGTATTGTGAGCGACCTCAGTACTATTCAGTTTCGGATGTTGAACCGAAGCAAGGGACCCGCCATGTGGAGCCCTCGTACGCAGAACGACAGGATGTTATTTGCGGCTACCTGGCGTGAAATGCTGGAGAATACACCCAATGTAGATTTTTACCAGGACATGGTTCAATCCATCATCATTAAAGGAAATAAGGCCTGCGGTGTAGTTACCGGTCTGGGTCACGAAGTAAAATCGAAATCGGTTGTGGTTACCAGTGGTACTTTCTTAAATGGTATTATTCATATTGGAGAAAAGCAATTTGGCGGAGGTCGCGTAGCAGAGAAGGCGGCTACAGGAATTACCGAGCAACTGGTTGCGTATGGTTTTGAAAGCGATCGTCTGAAAACAGGAACACCACCAAGGGTAGATGGAAGGAGTTTGGACTACACAAAAATGGAAGAGCAGAAGGGTGATGATGAAATTGTGGGCTTCTCCTATACCAATACAAAACGCATTAAACCGGAAGACCAGCGCAGCTGCTACATTACTTATACCAACGATACGGTTCATGATATTTTGAAAACAGGCTTCGATAGAAGTCCCATGTTTCAGGGAAGGATTGAAGGAATTGGCCCCAGGTATTGCCCGAGTATTGAAGACAAGATCAACCGCTTTGCAGACCGTGATCGTCACCAGTTATTTGTAGAACCAGAAGGATGGAATACAGTTGAAATTTATGTAAATGGATTCTCCACCTCGCTTCCCGAGGAGGTCCAATACGAAGCACTTCGTATTGTTCCGGGTTTTGAAAATGTCCGCATCTTCCGTCCGGGTTATGCAATTGAATACGATTATTTTCCGCCTACACAATTGCAGTATTCACTCGAAACAAAAGCCATCAATAATTTATTTTTTGCCGGACAGATCAATGGCACCACCGGCTATGAAGAAGCGGCCTGCCAGGGATTAATGGCCGGCATTAATGCGCACCAAAAAGCACGTGAGCTGGAACCGGTTGTGTTGAAAAGAAGCGAAGCATATATAGGTGTATTAATAGACGACCTAATCAGTAAAGGAACCGAAGAACCTTACAGAATGTTTACGAGCAGGGCAGAATTCAGAACACTGTTGCGTCAGGATAATGCGGACCTGCGGTTAACCGAAATCAGTTATCGACTTGGACTTGCCTCGCAGCAAAGAATGCAAAATGTTCAAGACAAAAAAGAACAAGTTGCTTCTGTAAAAAGAACCTTGTTGGAAACAAGCGCAGAGCCGGAAGAAATCAATCCCTACTTTTCAACCATTGGTTCAGCACCCATTACAGAGAAACAAAAAATCGCTAAACTGTTACTTCGCCCAAATGTAGACCTGCCTTCGCTTGTAAAAGCAGTGCCCTCTTTACAGCCCGCAGTAGCCGGCATCTCAACAGATGCGATGGAGCAATCAGAAATACAGATCAAGTACGAACGCTATATAGAAAAAGAACAGGAGATCGTTGAAAGAATGAGCCAGTTAGAAAATATGGCCATTCCATCCAGTTTTGACTATGACAGGGTAAACGCTTTGTCTAATGAAGCATTGCAGAAATTCAAAAAAATTAAGCCCGCCACCCTTGGTCAGGCCAGCCGCATTAGTGGTGTTAACCCAAGCGATGTTCAGATACTAATGGTGTATATGGGTAGATAATGAATTAATGATATCTTGGGGTTACAAAACAACCCACTATGAAGCCCCTAATTTCTTTGGTCTTTTTTTCCTTTGTTTTATTTTCCTGTCAACAAAACAAGGGTACCTCCCTAAAAGAATATCACGCCATTTCAGATTCCAGTGTGCAAACAGGTGGCGTGAAAATGATACCGATTGAAACGCCCGTGGGTAAATTCAATGTATGGACCAAACGGTTTGGCAACAACCCAACTATTAAAGTTCTGTTTCTGCATGGTGGTCCCGGTGGCTCACATGAATTTTTTGAATCGTTCGAAAGCTTTTTTCCGCAAGAGGGCTTTGAGTTTTATGAGTATGACCAGCTTGGCTCTCACTATAGTGACAAACCCAAAGACAGCAGCTTGTGGACAACAGAGCGTTTTGTAGAAGAAGTGGAACAAGTAAGAAAGGCATTAGGTCTTTCAAAAGATAATTTTTTTCTGCTGGGTCATAGCTGGGGCGGCATACTGGCAATGGAGTATGCCTTTAAATACCAGGACAATTTAAAAGGATTGATCATAAGTAATATGATGAGCAGTTGCCCTGCATATGGAAAATATGCCCAGGATGTTTTGGCTAAACAAATGGATCCAAAAGTGTTAGACACCATCCGTTCGATAGAAGCGAAGGGCGACTTTGCCAATCCAAAATATATGGAATTGTTGATGCCCAATTTTTACGACAAACATTTTTGCCGCATTCAACCAAATCCTGAACCCATACTTCGTGGGTTTCCTCACCTCAATACAGAGGTGTATACCATTATGCAGGGTCCATCCGAATTCGGTATTTCCGGTCGCCTAGCCAACTGGGACAGAAGCAAAGACCTTCCAAAGATAAAAGTACCCACCCTAACCATTGGTGGTACGCATGATACCATGGATCCAGAACATATGAAATGGATGGCCACACAGGTACAAAAAGGAAGAAGCCTGATTTGCCCCAACGGAAGCCATTGTTCTATGTGGGATGATCAGGCAAATTATTTTCCTGGATTAATCAACTTTATTAAAGATGTAGATAAGGGCGGCTTTACAAACTAAGCGGCTCACCGACAATAAACAGGCTTTACCGAAAAAAGGACGAATGGTTTTTACAATGACTGCTTTTCTGTAGTTTTAAACTTCTTCCAAAACAAACTAATGATATGAGAAAACTCAAGCTCCTGCTTTCCGGGTTGCTGTTTGCATTGATGCTGCAGGCTCAGGAAACATTCCCCGTTAATGGCGTGGCCGATAAGCGTGAAGGTTGTTATGCCTTTACCAATGCCACCATCGTAAAAGATGCACAAACTACTTTAACCAATGCCACCATGGTTATCCGTGATGGAAAAATCGTTGCGTTAGGTACAAGCGGTGTGGTTGTGCCAAAAGATGCGATCGTAATAGATTGTAAAGACAAATACATTTATCCTTCGTTTGTAGACATTTATACCGATTATGGTATGGCCGCCCGCGATGCAGCGGGTGGAAGGGGTGCGGCAGGTTTTAACTTTAATGCACCCGCACAAATTACTTCCGCCACCAAAGGACCTTATGGATGGAACCAGGCGTTGAAACCAGAAACAGACGCTTCTAAACTTTTTGCCGTTGACGATGCAAAGGCAAAAGCCATGCGCGAAATTGGATTTGGTACAGTACTCTCACACTTGAAAGATGGTATTGCCCGCGGAACCGGAACGGTAGTAACCCTGGCAAACGAAAACGAAAACATGGTTTTTCTAAAAGAAAAAGCATCGGCACACTATTCACTCAGCAGAGGAACTTCTACACAAAGCTATCCCAGCAGTATGATGGGAACCATTGCCCTGCTTCGCCAAACATATATGGATGCGCAATGGTATAAAAACAAGCCGGCCAAAGAAGGTTTGAACCTTTCTTTACAGGCATGGAACGATAACCAAACACTACCACAAATTTTTGAGGCAGATGATAAATGGAACGATCTGCGTGCAGATAGGATTGCCAAAGAATTTGGGGTACAATATATTATTAAAGGCGGTGGTAATGAATACCAGCGCATTAAAGAAATTGCAGCAACCAAAGCAACGTATATTCTTTCCCTCAACTTTCCACAGGCTATGGATGTGGAAGACCCTAATGATGCAAGAGGTGTATCGCTGAGCGATATGAAACACTGGGAACTGGCACCCACCAACCCCGCTGCTTTTGAAAAAGCAAATATCCCGTTTTGCTTAACCACAGCAGATCTGAGAGATCCGAGACAATTCCTGACCAATCTGCGTAAAGCAATTGAAATGGGTTTATCAGAAACAAAAGCTATGGAAGCTTTAACCAAAACACCAGCTACTCTTTTAGGCGTATATGATAAAGTGGGTAGTTTGGAAACTGGCAAACTGGCTAATTTCCTTATCACTTCTGGTCCTATTTTCTCAGATAAAACCACTTTACTTACCAACTGGGTGCAGGGTGGTAAATATGCAGTGAAAGAAGATGCCTGGTATGATGTAAAAGGAAACTATAGCCTTACCATTAATACGGTTAGTGGCCCGATAAATTATACGCTCGATGTAAAATCAGCAACAACCGCCAACGTTATTGGAAAAGATACCCTTACGGGAAGATTCAGTTTTGATGGCAAAATGGTGAAACTCAGTTTCTCTCCTATACCAGCCAGAAGACCCGCCGGTGGTGGTAATTTCGGTGGTGGTGCTGCCGGTTTCGGTGGCGCAGGCCGCGGTGGTGCCGGTGGTGCAGCAGCAGGTGGTGTTCAATATCGCCTGAGCGGAGTGGCCAACGGTAACAACTGGAACGGAACCGGTGAAGACACAGCGGGTAACAAATTAACCTGGATGGCCAGCTTTGCTTCAGCCACACCGGCCGCAGCAGCAGCTACTGCCCGTGCAGCGGCTCCACAAAAATTAGCCAAAGTAACGTTTCCTTTTGATGGATATGGATGGGAAGAAGCACCGAAACAGGAAGACATCCTGATTAAAAATGCAACCGTTTGGACCAACGAAAAAGAAGGCAAACTGGAAAATGCAGATGTATTACTAAAGGGCGGAAAAATTTCTAAGATAGGTAAAAACCTGAGCGATGCAGGTGCCAAAGTAATTGATGGTACAGGCAAACACGTAACTGCAGGTATTATTGATGAGCACTCACATATTGCCGCATCTTCTATTAATGAAGGCGGACAATCTGTAACGTCTGAAGTAAGAATTGCTGATAACCTGAACCCTGAAGACATTAACATTTATCGCCAGTTAAGCGGTGGTGTTACTTCATCTCATATCCTGCACGGATCTGCCAATACTATTGGCGGACAAACACAACTGATCAAACTTCGCTGGGGTGCCAATGATGATGACCTGAAATTCAAAGGATCTGATGGCTTTATCAAATTTGCATTGGGCGAAAACGTAAAACGTACCACCTCACAAAACAACAACCGTTTTCCGGATACGAGAATGGGAGTAGAACAGGTATTGTCAGATGCTTTTGCACGTGCCAAAGATTATGAAAAAGAAATGAAGGCCGATCCCAAAACCAGAAAAGACCTGGAGCTGGACGCGTTGGTTGAAATCCTGAACAGAAAACGTTTCATTACTTGTCACTCTTACGTACAAAGCGAAATTACCGCAGCATTGCGCGTTGGTGATAAATATGGTTTTAAATTCAACACGTTCACGCACATTCTGGAAGGTTATAAAGTAGCCGATAAAATGAAAGCGCAAGGATCAAGTGCTTCTACCTTCTCTGACTGGTACTATTATAAAGTAGAGGTAACAGATGCGATCGCTTACAATGCTGCTATTATGCACAAAGTAGGTTTGAACGTTTGTATTAATTCTGATGATGCAGAAATGGCTCGCCGCTTAAACCAGGAAGCTGGTAAAGTAGTTCGCTATGGTGGTGTATCTGAAGAAGATGCGTTGAAAATGGTAACCCTCAATCCTGCCAAGGCCTTACATGTTGATGATAAAGTAGGTAGCCTGAAAGCCGGTAAAGATGCCGATCTGGTTATCTGGAGCGATAATCCATTAAGCATTTATGCCAAATCAGAAAAAACCATTGTAGATGGTATTGTATACTTTGACAGAGAGAAAGATGCCGAACAGCGCAAGAAAATTACTGCAGAACGCTTCCGCCTCGTACAAAAAATGATTGGTGAAAAAAGAACTGGTGGTCCTGGTGCAGTTAGACCTGCAGAACCCAGCTTACAGATTTTGTTAAGCTGTGGAGACCATGAGCATAAAGATGGTTTATATACCGTCGATTTACAGGAAGGAGAAATCATCAACAAATAAAACCGACAGATTATGAAAAAAATATTCAGCACACTTAGCGTATTCCTTCTGGTCGCCGGTTTTACAAAGGCACAGGAAGTAGTATACCCGGCCAAGGAAAATAAAGGCCGCATATATATAACCGGAGGAACCGTTCACGTAGGTAACGGAACCGTGATTGAAAATGCAACCGTTGAAATTAACAACGGAAAAATTACCAATGTAGGTACCAACATAAGCGCCTCTGGTAGTGGCGCTACCGTAGTGGATGCCAAGGGCAAACATGTATATCCCGGATTGATTCTTCCTTCCTGTGATTTGGGTTTGAAAGAAATTGGTGCCGGCGTACGGGCCAGTAACGATGCGGTTGAACTGGGAGAATTCAATCCTAACATTCGTTCCATTACTGCATACAATTCCGACTCTCGTGTAATTGGCGTACTTCGCTCAAACGGAATTCTGCTGGCAAGCATTACACCAGAAGGTGGCTCTATCAGCGGATCATCCAGTGTGGTACAATTAGATGCATGGAACTGGGAAGATGCGGCTTATAAAATGGATGCAGGCATTCACGTTCGTATGCCCAGCTTTATCAACCGCTTTGGCAGAAGAGGTGGTGGCGGTATTCCGCCAGCATTATTGGCACAGCTTGGTTTAGGTGGTGGTGCTGGAGCCGCTGATCCTTCAAGGGCAGCTCTTGACAGAGTAGAAGCCATCAAGGTTTTTTTACGCGAAGCAAAAGCGTATCTGCAGGAAGCAACACACACCAATACCAATCTGAAGTTTGAAGCATTAAAAGGTTTGTTTGATAAAAAACAAAAGCTTTTTGTGCACGGCGATCAGGTAAAACAAATGCTCATTGCTATCGACTTTGTAAAAGAGTTTGGTTTTGATGTAGTAATTGTTGGTGGAAGCGAAAGCTTTCAAATTGCCGACCTGTTGAAAGCAAATAACATTGCTGTGATACTTGGCGAGCAACACGCATTACCCGCAACAGAAGATGATGATGTAGACCAGCCCTATAAAACACCGGCTGCTTTACAAAAAGCAGGTGTGTTGTTTGCGCTGAACGATGCAAGCGATAATGCCCGTTACCGCAACCTTTCTTACAATGCAGGAACGGCTGCTACGTATGGCCTTACCAAAGAACAGGCGTTACAAGCCATTACCCTGAATACAGCTAAAATTCTGGGCATCGATGATAAAACGGGTTCTATCGAAACAGGAAAAGATGCCAACATTATTATCAGCGAAGGCGATATACTTGATATGAAAAGCAGTACTGTGGTAAATGCTTTTATTCAGGGCCGTCAGGTAAGTCTGGATAACAAACAAAGACAATTGTACGAGCGATACAAATACAAATACGGTATCAAATAAATATCGTTTCAATTAATTTTCTTTATAGGCCCCGTCAATACATTGACGGGGTTTTTTATTGCTTAACATTTTATTTACTATCTCAACCATACAGTCAACCGCTTACCGTTGATTTTTTCCGCTCATTTTTCTTCTCTGTGCTTTAACAACATGTACCCTGTAACCTTTATAGTTTTAGTACGTTACCCTTCGTAGTAAACCATACCAAAACCAACCGGGCCATGAAACCATTACTAATGTTCTTATTGGGAACGCTGACGCAGATCATGCTTCCTGCGCAGGAACAGAAAGAGAAGATTGTGAAAAAAATTCCTGCAGTAAGAACTACGCAGAAAATTACCATTGATGCCGACCTGAATGATGAGGCCTGGAAACAGGCCCCCGTTTTAAAAGAGATGGTTGAATGGCGCCCAAGTTATGGCGTGGTGGAAAATGAAAAAAATAGTACCGAGATCCGTATCCTTTATGATAACAACAACATTTACGTCAGCGGTTTTTGTCACCAGGCCAGCAACGATAGCATTTCAACAGAACTGGTTGGGCGCGATGTAATCGGTGTAAATGATTTTGTAGGAATTTTATTTGATACCTACAACGATAAAATCAACGGCTTTGGCTACTATGTAACCCCGCTGGGTGAACAGTATGATGCTAAATATTCTTCCAACGGCGAAGACGAATCATGGAACAGCGTATACGAAACCAAAGCAAAGATTGTTAGTGGTGGTTGGGTGTTTGAAATGCGCATACCTTATTCCGCAATACGCTTTGGTAATGCGGGTGGTAAACAAGACTGGGGAATTAATATTACACGACGCAATTCTAAAAGTGGTAAGCAATACATGTGGAACCCCACCAACCCAACCGTTGGCGGCAACTTCTTTGCACAGTTTGGTTTGTGGACGGGCATAGAAAACATCAAGCCGCCTGTCAGGCTTTCATTATCACCCTATGTCTCCACATACTTTACCCATTATCCCTATAAAGATCCAGCCATTAAAAACACGGCTACTTCAGTTAATGGAGGTATGGATGTGAAATATGGTATTACACAGGCGTTTACCTTAGATATGACATTGGTTCCTGATTTTGGTCAGGTACAAAGCGATAACCAGGTTTTAAACCTTACCCCCTTCGAAGTAAAATTCAATGAGAACCGCTCTTTCTTTACAGAAGGTACCGAACTATTTGGAAAAGGGAACCTGTTTTATAGTCGACGCATTGGCGGAGAACCCATACATTTCCACGACGTAAGGGGACAGTTAGAACCGGGAGAAAGCATATTGCGCAATCCAGGTGAAACCGGTTTAATCAACGCTACCAAAGTAAGCGGCAGAACCTCCTCGGGTTTAGGGATAGGTTTTTTTAATGCGGTTACCAATGCACAATATGCCACCATTGAAAAGGGCGGTAAAGAATCCAGAAAAATACAAACGGATCCACTAACGAATTATAACATCATTGTATTTGATCAATCGCTCAAAAGAAATTCAAGTATCTCATTCATCAACACCAATGTAACACGTGCCGGTACCGACTACGATGCTAATGTAAGTGCTGCACTCTGGGATCTGTATGATAAAAAGAACGACTGGAACCTGTTTGGTAAAGTGGGTGTAAGTCAGCTGATTGGTTATTTACCCGAAGGAAAATCACTGTCCGGATATACCCATAACCTTGGTGTCGGAAAAACGGGTGGGCGCTTTAACATGAACCTTTCGCAAGAGCTGGCAGACAATAAATACAACAGTAACGATATGGGGTATTTTACCAACAACAATTTTGTGGACCACAATTTATGGATGGGCTACAAATGGCTAAAACCAAAAGGTATTTACAATCGCATCAACCTGAATTTTAACAGCTATTATTCGCTCAGGTACAAACCATGGGACTACCAGATGTCGCGATTTAACGTAAACGTAAACGGGCAATTAAAAGGCCTTTGGTTTGTTGGTTTCTTTGCCAACCTTCTGCCACAACAAAATGATTTTTATGAACCAAGGGTAGAAGGACGTGTATTTAAACGTCCGGGAAGATTTATTTATGGCGGATGGGTTGAGTCCAACTATGCTAAAAAGTTTTCTACGTCGGCAGAGTTCAGTGTTGTAAAATTCTCCAAATACAATTCAAACGGATATGATCTGTTTTTGCGAAACCAATATCGTTTTAATAAAAAGCTCACCATCAGCGCCAATACCAACCTCTCTACCTACCACAACAACCTTGGTTTTGCTGCTGTTGTGAGCGACGGCGTTATTTTTGCGCTTCGCGAAAGAAATACGGTGGAAAATATTTTTACTGTTAAGTACAATTTCAATAATAAAATGGGATTGAGTTTTAGAACGCGCCACTACTGGAGCAAAGTAGATAACCGCGAATTCTTTCGTCTGCAAGCCGATGGCGGTATCCTGCCCACAACAACCGTACATAAAGAAGCCAATTACAACGTAAACTATTTTAATATTGATATGGTGTACACCTGGCAATTTGCACTGGGAAGCTTTATTAATATTGTATGGAAAAATGCTGCCGGCACATTTGACCAGAAGGTAGATGATATCTATTTCAAAAACCTGGGCAATACACTAAGCGCACCACAACAAAATAGCGTATCCCTACGGGTGATTTATTTCCTTGATTACCTCTCTATTAAGAAAAAATAGCCGCGCGTCCATAGACCTTGGTCATTGAGCATGGTCTATGGACTATCAACTCCTTTTCCTACCTTAGCCGCATGGGTAAAAAATTGTTTCTGCTCGATGCGTTTGCCTTGATCTATCGTGCCTATTATGCGCTGATACGCAACCCGCGTATTACCTCCAAAGGCCGTAATACCAATGCGCAGTTTGGTTTTACCAATACATTGTTTGAGCTCATCAATAAAGAGAAGCCAACGCACCTCGCTGTATGTTTTGATACACATGCGCCCACAGAAAGACATACCGATTTTACCGATTATAAAGCCAACCGGCAGGAAGCGCCGGAAGACCTGCTCGCTTCTATTCCGGATATTAAACGGATCATCACCGGTTTTAATATCCCGGTGGTTGAGCTGGATGGTTATGAAGCCGATGATGTAATAGGCACGGTAGCCTGGCAAGCGGCTGAAAAGGGATATGAAGTATATATGGTAACGCCCGATAAAGATTATGGCCAGCTGTTAATTCATCCGGGCGTTTACATTTACAAACCCCCATCCTTTGGTAATGCGGAAGAAATACTTACTGCAGAAAAAATTTGCGCCAAGTGGGATATACAAAGAGTAGAGCAGGTAATAGATATGCTGGGGCTGATGGGAGATGCGGTTGATAATATTCCGGGGATACCGGGTGTGGGTGAAAAAACCGCTGCTAAACTTTTAAAAGAATTTGATACACTTGAAAATATTTTAGCTAATGCAGACACAATAAAAGGGGCTCTGGGAGAAAAAATACGTAATGGTAAAGAAATGGCTATCATGAGTAAAAAGCTGGCCACAATTATCACCAATGTACCAGTTGATTTTCATGAAGAAGATTATCGTTTAAAAGAATGGAATAAAGAGGCGCTGGTAGAAGTGTTTACCGAACTAGAATTTAAAACACTCGGTAAAAGAATTCTGGGCGATGAGTTTAATGCGTTTCATAGTGCGCCGCAATCTGTACAAACCGATTTGTTTGGCAATAGTGTTTCTACTCCGCAAAAAAAAGAGGCTGCTAAAAAAGAGGCCGCAACAATAATCACGGGAGAAGAAAGTTCGGGACTATTAGCAGAGAAGAACATTAACAACACAGAGCACAAATACCACTTGGTTCAGGGCAAAGAAGCGATCGAGCATCTCGTTAACACACTACTTACACAAACAGAAATTTGTTTTGATACAGAAACCACAGATATAGATGCCAACGAAGCAGAATTGGTGGGTCTGAGTTTTTCATATACAAAAGGAGAGGGCTATTACATTCCTTGTCCCGCCGATCAACCGCTAACAAAAGATATTCTTGATCAGCTGGATCCCCTGTTTCAATCACCGTCTATTAATTGGGTTGGTCAAAACCTGAAATACGATATGCTGGTTTTGAAATGGTACAACAAAGAAATAAAAGGAACCCTTTTTGATACCATGCTGGCTCACTACCTGATTGAGCCGGAAGGCCGGCGCAGCATGGATTTGCTGAGTGCACAATACCTCGGTTACGAACCGGTACACATTGATGAACTGATTGGTAAAAAAGGAAAAACGCAGGGAAACATGCGTGATGTGGACATAGAAAAAGCAAAAGAATACGCAGCAGAAGATGCCGACATTACCCTGCAGCTGAAAACAACTTTTGTTCCGCTGTTGAAAGAGAAAAATGTTGAACGCGTATTTAATGAAGTAGAAAACCCTTTGGTTCGTGTGTTGACAGATATGGAATTTGAAGGGGTAAAAATAGATGTTGATTTTTTAAATGACTACAGTAAAGAGCTGGAAAAAGATGCCCGCCAGTTTGAAGAGAATGTATATGCACAAGCCGGTGTTCGCTTCAACCTTGCATCTCCCAAACAATTGGGCGAGGTGTTGTTTGAAATTTTAAAGATTGATCCCAAAGCCAAAAAAACAAAAACCGGTCAGTATGCAACCGGTGAAGATGTGTTACAGAAGCTCGCCAACAACAATCCTATTGTAGCAGATATTCTGGGCTTTCGCGAATTAACGAAACTGAAAAGCACATACGTAGATGCATTGCCACAAATCATTAATAGCAAAACCGGTCGCGTGCACACATCATATGCGCAGGCGGTTGCGGTAACCGGAAGGTTGAGCAGCAACAATCCCAATTTACAAAACATCCCTATCAGAAGCGATCGTGGCAGAGAAATCAGAAAAGCTTTTATTCCCCGCGATAATAATCGGGTTTTGATCAGTGCCGATTATTCTCAAATAGAACTACGCATTGTTGCCGCCATTAGTGGCGACCCCAATATGTGTGAAGCATTTACACAGGGCAAAGACATTCACACCGCAACAGCGGCCAAGGTGTTTCATGTAGCAGAAGATTCGGTTACCAAAGAAATGCGCTACAAAGCCAAGAGTGTAAACTTTGGTATCATCTACGGGCAAGGTGCCTTTGGTCTGGCAGAAAACCTGGCCATCCCCCGCGCAGAAGCCAAAGAGATCATTGATAATTACAAAAAAGAGTTCGTGGGTATTACTTCCTATATGGATGATACCATCAAATTTGCGCAAGCCAATGGTTATGTAGAAACACTGATGGGAAGAAAACGTTGGTTGAAAGACATCAACTCATCCAACTTTACCGTTAGGGGGTACGCAGAACGAAATGCCATTAACTCTCCCATACAGGGAACAGCAGCGGATATGATTAAAATGGCGATGATTAAAATTCACAACGAAATGAAAAAAGGTACCTGGCAATCGAAAATGATTTTACAGGTACACGATGAATTGGTGTTTGATGCGGTGAAAGAGGAAGCCGAAGATTTAAAGAAACTGATTATTGATAATATGGTTACCGCCATGGTGTTGCCCAACGGCGTTCCCGTAGAAGCCGAGGTGGGTATAGGAACCAGCTGGTTAGAAGCGCACTAATTTTTACCGGCTAACTTCTGTTGGCTACAAAACATTGTTATGACGAACGAAGAAACCATCAACAAATTCTACACTGCTTTTCAGCAACTGGATTATACCACCATGCAATCCTGTTACCACGAGGGGGCCGTATTTAACGATCCTGCTTTCGGCTTGTTAGACGAGATTGAAACCAAAGCTATGTGGGAGATGTTGTGTAAGCGCGCGAAAGATTTTTCGTTGGTGTATAACAATATTAAATTACTGGATGAAGAATACACCACCTGCAACTGGACGGCCTCGTATATTTTTTCGAAGACGGGAAGGCGCGTTGTGAACCGTATTACGGCTCACATGAAATTTAAAGATGGCTTAATTATAGAACACACCGACGCCTTTGATATTTACCGCTGGACAAGACAAGCGCTCGGATTGCCCGGGCTACTGTTTGGCTGGTCGCCCTGGATGAACAAAAGAATACAACGTCAGGCAAAAGAGGGCCTCGCTAAATTTATGAATAGCTGATTCAATAAAGAAAGAGATAAAAACAGCGAGAGAGATTTTTAACCGCGAAGACACGAGGTCGCAAGGTGGCGCGAGGTTTTTTATACAATACTTAGCGAATCCTGGCGCCCCTGCGGCTTTGCGGTAAATTAATTGCTATCTCTTAAACAGAGGGTTACGGGAAATCCATGATTTATGTATATTTAATCAATGAATTGGGATTTCTATTTTAAAAGCATCTGGCTAATTGGCGGCAGGTATTTTATGATTGCCGGTATTGCTTTTCTGTTGTTCTATATTCTTCTGCGAAATAAAATACTGTATAAAAAAATACAGTCCCGTTTTCCAAAAAACACCGACTACCTGCGCGAGATGGGATATTCAGCACTTACCATCGGTATTTTTTCTTTTGTATCCGTTATTTTAATCACCCACCCATCAGTAGCACCATACACAACGCGCTATATAAATATTGCAGAACACGGATGGGTCTATTATTTTCTGGCCTACCCGATCATGTTCATCATGCACGATACGTATTTTTATTTTACACATCGACTAATGCATCACAAGTATTTTTTTAAGTGGTTTCATCTGGTACACCATCAATCAACCAATCCTTCGCCATGGGCCGCGTATGCTTTCCACCCTTTGGAAGCGGTGGTTGAAGTGGGTATTGTGGTTATCTTTTTATTTACCATTCCCATACACAGAACACACCTGATATTCTTTTTCTTAATGATGATTGTATACAACGTATACGGTCACTTGGGTTATGAATTATACCCAAAAGGGTTTAGTAAAAGCAGCATGGGTAAATGGATCAACACATCAGTTAACCACAACCAGCACCACCAGTATTTTAAGGGAAATTATGGTTTGTATTTTCTTTTCTGGGACCGCGTTTGCGGAACCGTTCGTGCTGATTACGATGCCCGTTTCGAAGAAGTAAAAAACCGCAGAGAGCAGAAAGCTACTTTGTCCTGAGCCTTACAATTATTTCGTAATCACCCAATTAAACATCTGTAGCCCACCGTTTGCCTTAATGGTAATACTCTTGCTATATCTACCCTGTTGCAGTGTAACCGTGTTCTCTCCTTTTTGTAATGGAATACGAACGTATTGAATAAAGGCCGGCAACGATTGCCAGTTGCGTGTATCTGCTTTTTCGGTGGCTGTATTAAACAGATTAACCAATAGCCCCGCCGTTAACCCTACCAGTTCTGCATTGTCTTTCTTCTTTTTTTCGTTTTTTTCTTTGCTGTTGTTTTTAGCCACTTCTTTTGCTGCGGCAGAAGCACCCACTTCGGCCAGTTTTTTAACTACCTGTCTAACCAAAGCAGAAGACACTTCCTTCACAATCCGTTCTTTTAAAAGCGAAGGGGCAAGCGTATTAATGTCTTCGGCCAATTCTGCTTTATACGTTTGGTTGTTTGCGGTAACCGTTCCTGCCGTCATTGAATAGGGCTGTGAAGTATAAGAAGGCACCGCAACCCGAATGGTTCTGAACCGGTTAATAGAACTGGTGTTTGATATGTTCGCAGCAGAAAAATCAAACGGAACATTAAAAGAACCATACTGGCTATTGAACAAAAAACTGCCGCTGCCGTTACCATCCTGTGCAAGTATAAAATTCTGCTCTGTTTTAGCAGGTGCCATTCCGCGTTCAAAAAAAACAACCAGCTCGCCCCCTTCTCCTTCGTCTGTTCTACTATATTCCATTTTTATTTTACGCTGGTATAGTTCTACCTGATCCGCAAAACCCATTTTGTCTGCTGTGCGCAGCAGGTCTTTCTTTAATTGATGGGGCATGGCAACCCCATAATATCCTCCGGGCTTACTTAAAAAAAGATCTGCGGCATTGCGGTAAGAAATAAATGCGTTGTTGGTTTCTCCGGCTGTTTCGTAAACAAGACCCTGCATTAATAAGGCAAACGCATCTTCTGTATAACGGTTTTTATTGGGCGTAAACTTTTCCTGCTGCGCGTTGGTGGCTAAAGTAATTCTTCTGGCCTCTACAACAGCTTCGTCTTTTTCTCCTTTGTACAGATAGTTAAGCGCTTTATAATAATGGATCAGAAATTTTTCATAGTCCTCACCCAGATACGTTTGCGTCATGGGATTGAGCAGGTTTCCTTTAATAAAATCGCCCGTGGTTTTTCTTTTATTTTCGATGAAATTATCTGCCAGATTAAAGTATAGGTTACTGCTGTCATACGATCCCAACAGATGGTATATTTTTCCTTTTTCCAGAAAAAACAACAACCGGTTTCTGTCCTGCTGCAAAAAACCATTTTGCGAAAGAAATGCATTGGCTCTATAATAATCCGACTGATCAATACTGTTATAGTATCCGGTTAGTTTATTATTATACGTAGCACAGGAAAATAAAACAGGCAGCCATAGCCATGCTACCCATGCCTGTTTCAGGGAATGTTTCATGAGGGATTGTTTACCGGGCGAAGCTTAGTTTTTTACCAGTTTGGCTATTTTCTTATCGCCTATCCATACCACTTCGTTGGTTTCAATATTGGTAAGTTCCAGGTTTACCTGGTAGGTAACCGTTTTCTCGCGCCTGTATGCATCCACTATCGAATTGATGGATCCCTGTAAAATAAAATCGGCTCCTTTTTCAAGACCAAATTTTTTCATGCTGCTCTGAGAGGCGTTGGTTTGCTGGTCCGCTTTTTCGGCACGCATTTCTTCGCGCTTCTTACCGCTCTGTACCAACCCGATTTTATCTGATTGAATAAAAGAGGTCTCCAGATCTTTCATGAATGTTTCTGCTTCAATATGTTCATGGCTTTTGTTGGTGATCAGCCCAACAATTACTACTGGTTTTTTTCCCTTGGCGGTTACGTGATTACTCAGCCATTTTTCATTCAATATCTGACTGGTGATTTCTGTGGCCGTTAAGCGGCTGTCGGTATTGTTCCAGCTACCGCTAAGATCTATCTGCGTAGCAGGATCTATACGGGTAACGGTTCTGTTAGAACAAGCGGATAAAAAAAGAAGGGTAGTTGCTACGGTAATAAGTAGAAATGTATGTTTCATGCGAATGATTTTTGATTAGGTATAATGTGTTTGCTAAATCGGCGGATCAGAATCCGAACCACCAGTTGCCGGTACGGAAACCAATGAACGGACGACTAATGCCCCATCGGTTCCAGCGGTTGTTATTATAAAAGGGCTGATAGCCGTAGTTGTTCCATCCATAATTAAAAGAGGGACTAACATAAAGCGGGCTGTTATAAAAAGAAGATTGTCTGCGGTAGGTTCGTCGCTCGGTTCTGCGTTCTTCCCTTGCCTCCCGCCAGTCATATGCCTTATAGGTTTCCTGAATGGTGGTGTTCTCCCAACGTAGCAGCGAATCTTTTTGCTGCATGTATTTCTGTTGGCTGATCTGGTAATTGGGGTTTTGGTCGGGCGCCAGCTGTTCTGTTTGCTGTGCAAATGTTGAAACGCCAAAACCAAAAAGTAATACGGTTATGAGGGTACGTATCATGGTATGTTAGTTTCTATTATATCTACAAAACTAATACCAAAAAATAAACACAGCCCCAAGAGAGCATCAAAAACGGATAGTCGGTAAAATAAATAGGGTTGGCGGAATAATAGATGGAACTACTGTTGCGGGATAAACCCGTTCGGGTAATTTTTAGCTGAGCCTGGTTATGTTTTCGGCTTTTTATAGATGGGCACCGTGCTGCAGGGCTCTCCATACATGATGCTTTTTACAAAGGGGCGCAGTTTATGGGTAATTTCTACATAGGCCGTTTCGGGAATAGCTACTTCACCACAACCCTTTATCACCACCCGTTGATCCTGATAATCTTCTCCTTTTACAGCATCCAGATTTTTTAGTAGCAGGGTGCTGATTAGTTTTTTTTCATCACCAAAAACCATGTCTTTGGCAAACGGTTGCAGATAACTGGCCACCAACATATAGGCCCACATGGGTATAATGGCATCGGTAGAACAGGTAATGGCCACCAGCGCATCCTGGTATTGCGTCCAATCGGTTGTTTGCAGCGCCGCCCTGAAATCTTTTTCTTTCAGAATGAGCTCCATAAACAAATACCCCTTCAAATCAAAGGTTTTGATATTACCCTTGGGATAATACTCTTCCAGATCAAAACTGATCAGCCCGCTTTCAGCCACTTTGTTTACAAAAACCTCGCTCATGCTTTACTGCTTTACAGTACAAAAATACAAATATCCCCGTTATCGGGTTTTCGCTATGCGTAAAACAAAAGCCCGGTGCTATTGGCACCGGGCTTCTATATTAACTCAATCAGTTTCTATTAATAGAATTTAGAACGGTTATCGCTAATCTTTGCAGCCTTACGCAAAGCCTCCATACCACGATAAGAAGTCATTTTGGTGCTTTGTAACATGGTTTGTTTCATCGTCATCATATCCGTATTGGCAGCTCTGGCTCCGGTAGCTTCTGCTTTAATGGCAAACACACCCGTTGCGCCGGCTATCGGCTCGCTTACTTTACTTAATAACGATTTATTGAATGCAGCACCCACAACTTTGGGTTCGCTTCCCACTCCCGGAATAAAGGGAGCAGAGAAACCAAGACTATCGGCACGTAATACCAGCGATCCCGTACTGGTAGCCAATGCTTCCAGTGTGGTACCCTTGAATTTGGTTTCGATGATTTGTTTGGCTTTTTTCTCGTTGCGAACCAGGTTTTCTACTGTGGGCCTTGCTTCGTTTACAGACATCAGACCCGCTTTGTTAACGGCAGATAAAATGGCTACGATATAGTTATCACCCACTTCAAACGGTTCAGAAACATCACCCGTTTTGTGTTCATATACCCAACGAACCAACTGACGGCTTTGTCCAATCGGGTTGATGGTGTAATCGTTTTGCTTGATTTCATTCGCACCCATCAAAGGCTTATTTTCTTTCAATGCATTTTCATTGAATTTTTTTGCGTCTTTGCTGGCAACCGTAAACTGGGCGGCAGCAGTACTGGCGGCAGAAACGGTTTCGTTGCTGGCTACAATTGGTTTGGCTACATAAGCAATTTTATAGGCTGTGCTACTTCCTTTATGGTCAAGTACCTCTACATAATGATAACCGTAATCAACCTTTATCACACCCTTGCTTCCTACGGGTTTGTCGAATGAATAGTCGTTGAAAGGAATCACCATTTGTCCCTGAGGAAATTCATACTCACCACCCTTGTCTTTACTACCCGGATCATCAGAGTATTTGGTAACCAGTGCACCAAAATCTGCCCCACCTTTCACCGCGGTTTCAATACTATCAATCAGTTTTTTACCAACAGAATCCGGGCGGATCATCTGGCCACTTCTTGGGTCAGAAGTTGCAATGAGTATGTGGCGAACCTTAGCAGTATCAGCCCATTGTTTAACGCCCATCATTTTAGCGATTACATAGGTAGAGGCATCTATATATGGACCATATACACCACCCACTGGAATTTTAGTAAGGGTGTCTTTATTGGTTTGTTGCATTCTTGATTTGCTGAAATAGCTATTGTAATAAGGTGCTTCGCTTCCCACTTTGGTGATGTAAGCTTCCATATTGGCCGCATCTGTTGCAGCAAAATCGTTTTTCAGGGCCAATACATTATTAAGCGCGTTCGCAGAATCGGCACTGCTTGGAGAAGCACTGAAAGAAACATAAGAAATGTTTCTGGTTTCTTCTGTTTTGGTATACTCTTTAGCATGTTTTGAAACATAATCGGCAATTTCATCATCGCTTACTTTAGCCAGGGTATCACTTACTGCAGCATACGGAACATATACGTATGAGAAAGAGGCCACTGCATTGTTATCTGCCATTTGCTTTTCTACCATCCATTTGGGAACGTAAGCAGCCTGTAACAGCAGGTTCTGGTATTTCATACGCAGGGTTTGCTGAACAGCAGGGTTAATATATACGCTGTTGATCATTTTGATCTGATCGGCATTCTTGCTTTTTTTCAGTTCGGCAAAAGCCTGTCTGGCATCATTAGCACGGAACTCGCCTGTTTTCTGATCGGTAAATTCCTGGCGAAGCGGAGAGCTTTCACCAAACAAAATATCCGTCAATTCTTTGGGAGAAACCTGTAAACCAAGTTTTTGGTACTCCTGGTTCATTACCACACGGTCCACTTCCTGGTTCCAGGTAGAACCGATCAGTTGCTCACGCTGGGCTCCCTGCGGACCATACATACGCTCCTGCAGTGCAAGCGTTTCTTCGAACTCGCCGCGTTCAATTTTTTCGCCATTCACCTTACCAATCACACTGGTATTGGAAAAACTGTTTCCGCCACGGCCAACACCGTCCTGCAGAATAAAAGCAATCAAAGCCAGGGCAATGATTCCGAAGATGATCCATGCACCTCTGTCACGAATACGTTGAATTACAGACATAATACTTTAATTAATGGTTTTATCCCGGATTTAAACGGGAGGCAAAAATAGGGGAATAAAACATTAGAACAAATTGTGGAAAACAGATTGCAGTGCAAGAGGGGTAAGGATTTGGGAGCAGGGAATTTTGAATATCGAATAATGAATGTTGAATGTTGAAGTAAAAGGACAAAAATGGTCTAGAATAATATAATAATAATTATATATACAATTATTACTTACTTCAGCGTTCTGTATTCAACATTCATTATTCGATATTCAAAAAGGATTTCCACACACCTCCGTTAATAACCGCCAAAACTGGTGGAGAAATTGGCTTTTTGACTTTTGGTTTGTGGAAAGAGGTGGAACAAACTCCATGGTTAAGTATAGAATAAAGCCTATTGCTAAAATTCACTTGTATTTTATCCCTGTTAATTAACAGTGCTATAAAAGTGGATAGTGAAAAAATAGATATGTGAATACGCTAATCCACCACTGTGAACAACAGCGCTATAATCAATACAGAATGCTAAAATATACCTGCACCAAATTGTGAATAGATGTTAATAAGCCAAGGCTAATTACCTTTGCCTTCTGGGGATAAGTAAGTTATCCCGATATCCACACCCCTAATAGTAGTAGTTTAGTTTTATAAAAAGGTATTATTTAATACTATTACAAGCTTTATGAACATTGACAAATCACAGATTGAAGCCAAAGGATTTTTAGACATAGAAATTGATCCGCGTATCGATTTATTTGCGGAGATTGAGCGACTAAAGAAAGAAAAAAATGCAGTCATCCTTGCCCACTACTACCAGGAACCAGATATTCAGGACGTGGCAGATTTTATTGGCGATAGTCTGGGACTGGCGCAGCAGGCCAGTAAAACCGATGCCGACATTATCGTATTTGCCGGTGTACACTTCATGGCCGAAACAGCCAAGATTTTAAATCCATCCAAAAAAGTTTTATTACCCGATCTGAAAGCGGGTTGCTCGCTTGCTGATAGTGCACCAGCACCACTCTTCAAGGCATTTAAAGAAAAACATTCGGATCATGTGGTGATTTCTTACATCAACTGCACGGCAGATATCAAAGCGCTGAGTGATATCATTTGTACCAGCAGTAATGCCGAAAAAATTATTGACAGTCTTCCCGTTGATCAACCGATCATTTTTGCACCAGATAAAAATCTTGGCGCCTATCTCAATAAACAATCGGGCCGTAATATGTTACTGTGGAATGGTGCCTGTATGGTTCATGAAATTTTTAGTCTGGAGAAAATTACCAAACTAAAAATCCGTCACCCAAAAGCAAAATTGATTGCCCATCCGGAATGTGAAGATGCTGTGCTATCCATTGCAGATTATATTGGAAGTACCACTCAGTTATTAAAGTACTCTGAAACGGATTATTCTTCAGAATATATTGTGGCCACCGAAACCGGCATCCTGCACCAGATGCAGCAAAACAGCCCCAACAAGACCTTTATCCCTGCGCCACCAACAAACAGCTGTGCCTGCAACGATTGTCCGCATATGAAGCTGAATACGCTGGAGAAATTGTATTTATGTATGCAATATGAGACACCTGAAATTACCATGGACGAAACCCTGCGTTTAGCAGCAAAAAAACCCATGGACCGGATGATGGAGATCAGCCGTGCGGCAGGATTGATTGGATAATTGAAATAATGGGTTCTAAAAAAAATACCCATAACGTAAATTAACTGCGCCTTAGCGCCTTTGCGAGAAAAATACTTCTCATAAAAACGGTATGTATAAAGCAATCATAAGTTTCTTATGCTATTTATTTTTCCCCCCATTCCTGCATGCGCAAAAAGAAAGTAATTATAAAATACTTGCTTTTTATACAGCCAAAAACGACCCGGCCCATATCAGTTTTGTACGCGAAGCCAATCAATGGTTCAGTAAAGCAGCAAAAGAAAACGGATTTATTTACGATTCAACAAACGATTGGGGCAGATTACATAAAGCAGAACTAACCGGGTATACTGTTGTTATTTTTTTAGATACCAGACCTGAATCCATCGAACAACGAACTGCGTTTCAACAGTACATGGAAAACGGTGGTGCCTGGATGGGATTTCATTTCTCCGCATTTGCATTAACGCCTTCGGCGTACAACCAGGATTGGGATTGGTACCACAATCAATTTCTGGGATCGGGCCAATACAAAAGCAATACCTGGCGGCCCACATCCGCCGTGTTGCGGGTAGAGTCTATTACACATCCAACCACTAAAAATTTGCCAGCCACATTTATATCCGCACCCAATGAATGGTATCGATGGGAAAAAGAGCTGCAGAAAAATAAAGACATTCAAATTCTACTCTCTATAGATTCCACCAGCTTTCCATTAGGAACGGGTCCGAAGCCACACGAGATCTGGCATAGTGGTTATTACCCGGTTGCTTGGACAAACAAAAAATACCGGATGGTGTATATAAATATGGGTCATAACGATATGGATTATGGCGGTACCAATCAACCACTTTCCCGCACATTTAACAGCGCCGAACAAAATATTTTTATTTTGAATTCCCTTCTTTGGTTGTGTGGTAAACAAATGAAATAGGATCCTTTCCTTCCTTCATTTATGGAAGAAAATTACCATCGCCGGCAGGTATTTTCTTTAGGTACTCCCGCAGATTTTTAAAGGTTTTAATCATACCCGTGGAAGAAAAAGAATTGATGAGCATAACAGGTATTTCTCCACCCGGGTTTACCTGTAAAGTATATTCCACGTGCGTTTCTTGTTTAGATATGGGCGTAAGTATCCATTTACCCATCGAGTAATCTATCCTTACAAGGTTAGGATGAACCGGCACCCACCCGGGCACATTCCTGGCGTTGATGGTAACGTTTTTAGAGGTCGGGTTTTGATCAATGACCACGTGCGAAACAAAATCGCGGTTAGTTGTGGGCCAGGGAAACACAACCTCAGAATAGTAATACAACTCTGTAGCCGAAACCTGTTTCAATAAACGGGTGGATTTGCTGTTATAGATCCAGCGATCGTAAGAAGTTACATCTGCTATTACAGCAACCAGTTGTGCTATGGAACACGCAAAAACGGATTCCAGTTTTACGGCGTTGATTTTAGAATCGGTTAGCTTGCGCGAATAGGTTTTGATGCCTTCTTTATCAGACATCAATTTCCAGTCATCCTGTGCATCACTCACAGAAAATACCATCAATAGCAGAATAGAAAAAAACACTTTTTTGATCATACACCATCTTTGGTACTGCACCCCCCAATGCCATCTTACATAACAAAGATATTGACCAACCGGAATGGTATCTGCACAAATTGTATGAAGGGAGAGGTAATTATATTAGTAGTAAAACCGTTAAAAAAACGGCCTCATCAGGTATAAATACGCTTGACCACCATCCATACGCCGGTTATTTTTACAAAACCAATAATAAACAGCAAACTAAATACGTTAGTAAAAAAATTACTAAAAAAATTAGTGTGTATAAGTAAAAACTACTACTTTTATCACTCCATTAATTTTGATCCTTAAATTCTAACACAATGAGCAATGCAGAAAAACTGAAGGCGTTAAAGCTGACGATTGACAAGATCGATAAAGACTACGGTAAGGGCAGTGTAATGATGATGAATGAAAAAAGCACTGAACCAATGGAAGTGATTTCAACAGGATCCATTGGGCTGGATGCGGCACTAGGTGTAGGCGGATTACCCAAAGGAAGAATAATAGAAATATATGGCCCCGAATCATCCGGAAAAACCACCATTGCGATACATGTGATTGCGGAAGCGCAGAAAAAAGGAGGTATGTGTGCTTTTATTGATGCGGAACACGCTTTTGATAGCTCCTATGCACAAAGATTGGGCGTTGACGTTGATAACCTGTTGATCTCTCAACCTGATTATGGTGAGCAGGCACTTGAAATAGCTGACCGTTTAATTCTTTCTGGTGCATTGGATGTGGTGGTGATTGATTCTGTTGCCGCCCTCGTTCCTAAAAGTGAGCTGGAAGGCGAAATGGGCGATAGTAAAATGGGCTTACACGCCAGGCTGATGAGCCAGGCGCTGCGGAAATTGACGGCCACTATTAATAAAACCAATACCATCTGTATTTTCATCAACCAGTTGCGCGAAAAAATCGGTGTGATGTTTGGTAACCCCGAAACCACAACGGGTGGTAATGCCCTGAAATTCTATGCATCTGTTCGTTTGGATATCCGCCGGATGACGCAGATCAAAGATGGTGATGCGGCCATAGGAAACCATGTAAAAGTAAAAGTGGTAAAAAATAAAGTGGCACCTCCTTTTCGCGCTGCAGAGTTCGATATTATTTTCGGAGAAGGTGTGAGTAAACTGGGCGAGATCATTGATATGGGTGTTGAATTGGGAATTGTGCAAAAAAGCGGATCATGGTTTAGTTACGACTCCAACAAACTGGGCC
Organism: Chitinophaga pinensis; assembly: GCA_943372845.1. Lineage (GTDB taxonomy): Bacteria > Bacteroidota > Bacteroidia > Chitinophagales > Chitinophagaceae > Sediminibacterium > Sediminibacterium pinensis_K. Next base: position 225,852 of record CALSAD010000003.1, read on the forward strand.
AGGGCAGGGATTCCGTAAAAGGACTGCTCCGCGACAATCCCGAAATGGCCAACGAAATTGAAGCTAAAATACGCGCTAAAATCAACGAAGTAAAAGCCGTTGCCGAGGCATAAACTGTTTTTGAGATGGGTTAGTTAGTAAGACCACCGAGGTAAAATGCGGTGGTTTTTTTATTGTACAGCAGTGAGGAGAAAAACAAAAAAAGGGAAAAACTTTCCCCCTGATTTAGATATTTTCTTATTATAAAGAGAAATAAGGCTAATAAACAATCCATAAAAGGCCAGATACGCTTTTATTAAGCCAACAAATGAAACATTCATTTCTTACATTTAGAAGAATATTTATCTGGCTTTGATCTACCCGCTGATTAAAATAATGGCTCGTCTGGCCTTGCGCATTTTCTGTCGGAAAAGAAACATATCCAATCCGGGTACGTTGGTGGAATCGGGCCCTTTATTGTTGGTGGCCAACCACCCCAATTCGTTTTTTGATGCCATCCTGATTGGTGCTTTGTTTAAAAAGCCGGTCCATTTTTTGGCCAGGGGAGACGCTTTTCACAAACCATGGCATAGCAGCCTGTTGCGCCTGCTGAATATGATACCCGTTTATCGCCTAAGCGAGGGTAGGGAAAATCTGGGTCTGAATGAGGAAGCGTTTATACGAAGCCGCCAGGTTTTAGCAAAGGAGGGCATTGTGCTTATTTTTATTGAGGGAATTTGTGTACACAAACATGAATTGCAACCTTTTAAAAAAGGAGCGGCAAGAATAGCCTGGGAAAGCAGAAACAAACAAGGGTTTCGCATTCTTCCTGTTGCCGTAGCCTATGATTCTTTTACACGATTTGGTAAAACAGTAAACCTCAATATAGGCGATCCGCTACTGCCGGCCTCACTTTTTCCTTTTTTGGAAGAGGCCAAAAATATCCGGCATTTTAATACGGTAGCGCACCATCAGATAAGTTCTTGCATTGATGTTCCTCAAAAAATAAAACAGCGCGGCGCGGCGTTGTATTTTTTTCTTTTGCTGCCAGCAATACTCGGCTATCTTATGAATGCCCCACTGTATATGCCGCTACAAAAAATCATTCTTGCCAAAACAAAAGGAACTGTTTTTTACGATTCTGTTTTATTCGGGAGCCTGCTGCTCCTGTATCCAGTATTTGTTTTATTAGTTTGTATGCTGCTACTTTTCTTCGGGATCTCTTTACCTGTTATTGGTTTGGTTTTCTGTTTGTTTCCCATCTCTGCATGGAGCTTTGTACGGTGGCGGCCACTACAAAATTGATTTAAAACAATGGGATACCGGGTTGATTCGGTTACCTTATCTTCATAAACGGTATCAATACAAAAAATATGTCTGTTATAAAAATATTGGGTAAGCGAAAAAAAATTGCTTTGGTGGCGCACGATCATAAAAAAACAGATCTGCTGGAATGGGCCAAACACAACAGCACCTCTCTTGCCAAACACGAACTTTTTGCCACCGGAACTACTGGTAGGTTATTGGAAGAAACCCTGGACAGGCCGGTTAAAAAATTACTGAGCGGTCCGCTGGGCGGCGACCAACAAATTGGTGCCATGATTGCAAACGGTGAAATTGATATGATGTTTTTTTTCTGGGACCCGATGGAGGCGCAACCACACGATAGCGATGTAAAAGCATTGCTACGTTTATGTGTAGCATGGAATATACCGATGGCTTGCGACAGGGCCACCGCAGATTTTATTATGACCTCGCCATTCATGCACGGAGAATACGAATCAACCATACCCGATTACGAAGAATATTTGAACAGGAAAATAAAGGATGAATAGTATTGTGTTGCGCTCATACCTAAACAAGGGGCACAAATGTTGTAACCGAACAAAGCACAGAAGCGAGCGTTAAACAAAAGGGTGTTTCCTAAAAATAAGGAGCCGGTTGATAATTATATTTAGATAAGGTACAAGTAAACCCAAAAACAACTAAACCAAAAACCATATGCTCTGGCGAGGAAGAAGAGAAAGCGATAATGTAGAAGACCGCCGCGGTATTCGTGGTGGTGGCCTTGCGCTTGGCGGCGGCATTGGCTCTATAGTCATTGGCATTATATATTTATTGCTGGGCGGAGATCCCGGCGATATTGTGAACAGCGTGGTTCAGCAACAGCAGCAAACCCAATCTGCCGAACCGAGAAGCGCAGAAGAAGAAAACCTAGCTAAGTTTTCCAGAGTGGTGCTGGCTGATACAGAAGATGTGTGGACAGAAATATTTCGCGAAAGCAATCAAACATATGCTGCGCCAACCCTTGTTTTATTTACGGAGCAAACTCAATCAGGTTGTGGATTTTCAAGCGCAGCTTCGGGTCCGTTCTATTGCCCGGGAGACGAAAAATTATACATAGATCTCTTTTTTTTTAATGAGCTGGATAAACGCTTTCATGCACCGGGAGAATTTGCGATGGCGTATGTAATAGCACACGAAGTGGGACACCATATTCAGAAACTGTTGGGTACCATGAACGAGATGGATGCACAAAGGCAGAGCCTGAGCGAAAAAGAGTACAATAAACTATCCGTAAAGCTGGAGTTACAAGCCGATTTCTACGCAGGGGTATGGCCAACAGAAACCAGAAAATGAAACAGTTCCTCGAAACCGGAGATCTGGAAGCGGCGCTTAATGCCGCCAATGCCATAGGCGATGACCGACTGCAACAACAGAGTCAGGGACATGTGGTACCCGATGCCTTTACACATGGAACCTCACAGCAAAGAATGTTCTGGTTCAAAAAAGGATTTGATACAGGAGATATGCGACAAGGAAACACCTTTGAACAAATACCGTAAGTAATTTACATAAATAAACCCCCAACAAAACAAACAATGAGAAAAACCCTCACATTACTTCTTCTTGTGTGTGGCCAGCAATTAATGGCGCAGGACACTATTTCAAAATCTGATATTCCCGCGGCGGCAAAACTGCTGGATCTTTCTTTCACACAAAAAGAAATAGACACCATGTACGATGGTGTGAAAGAAAATCTAGGCGTATACCGATTGATGCACAAACAGCCGCTGAATAATAATGTGCCATTAAGCATGTGGCAAAGCCCCGTTTTACCCGGCATGAAATTCAACGAAAAACAGGAAGCGATTAATTGGAATATTCCTTCCGGAGTTTCTATGCCACTAAATAAATCCGATCTCTCGTTTTATTCCATTCTGCAATTGGCATCACTGATCAAGAACAAAAAAATCAGTTCTGTTGCACTCACACAATTTTTTATAGAGCGAATAAAAAAATTTGGCGACACCCTGCAGTGCGTGATTTCTGTTACCGAAGACATTGCCATGCAACAAGCCAGGCAGGCAGATGCAGAAATAGCAAAAGGCAAATACCGCGGCCCCCTACATGGCATACCCTATGGATTAAAAGATTTGTTTGCCGTAAAAGGAACCAAAACAACCTGGGGTGCGGCGCCGTATAAAAATCAAACCATAGAGGAAGACGCATTTGTGTATAGTCAATTGCAGGCAGCGGGAGCGGTGCTGGTTGCCAAGTTTACGCTCGGTGCATTAGCCATGGGCGATTATTGGTACGGTGGCCGAACCAAAAACCCATGGAATTTACGCGCTGGCTCTTCGGGTTCATCCGCAGGATCAAGTTCCGCAACAGTAGCCGGACTGGTTCCTTTTGCGATAGGTACGGAAACATGGGGATCAATTGTTTCTCCCTCTTCTACCTGTGGTGCAACGGGATTGCGACCAACCTTTGGAAGCATTAGTCGAAGCGGCGCCATGACACTAAGCTGGAGCCTTGATAAAGTGGGCCCCATTTGCAGAAGTGCAGAAGACGCAGCCATTGTATTTAATTATATACACGGCACCGATGGCTATGATATGAGCGCGGTAAACAAACCGTTTAACTACAAACCCAACGCCGATATTAAAAAAATGAAAGTGGCCTATGCCAAAAATTATTTCGACAGGATTACAGATACTAGCCGCAACGAGTGGAAGGTATTGGAAACGTATAAGCAATTAGGCGCACAATTAATACCGGTAAACTTTCCGGATAGTGGTGTATATAATTTCAACATCATGGATATTGTGATCAGCGCAGAATGTGCAGCAGCGTTCGATGATTTTACACGCAAGAACATAGACGATGAAATGACACAACAGGGAAAATTTGACTGGCCCAATAGTTTTCGTGTATCGCGATTAATGTCGGCAGTAGAATACATTAACGCTAACCGCCACCGCTATTTACTGATGCAGAAAGTAAACGAGGTGATGAAAGATATTGATGTAATGATCTGCCCCACCCGCGGCAGCGGCAACCAGGGCGCCATTACTAATTTAACCGGTCACCCGGTTGTGTGCATACCTACCGGATTTGACAAACGGTTTAATTTACCCACCAGCATTACACTGATTGGTAAATTGTATGATGAAGCAACCATACTGGCAGCAGCCAAAGCGTACCAGCAGGCCACAGAATGGGATGAGGCACATCCGGCGATGTTTAAATAGGAACGATTACTGAACCAAAAAAATTCTAAAAAGGTAAGTGTTGCGGCACTTACCTTTTTTATTGTGTAGTAAGAAAGAAGTAATACCCAGTGATGTTAACAATCATTGACTGCGCCCCAAAGAACGTCATTTCGACGAAGGAGAAATCTCAACCATTTTATGCTGCTTACACTTCATGAGATTTCTCCTTCGTCGAAATGACGGTGCGGACATTTTTACCAATGCGGAAAACAACTAGAAGGTATTTTTAAAGTCTAATTGGTACAAGGCATTGCGAAAGTGGTTGATGTGAGGACACATCAACTGTGCGCCCAATGCAACACAGCACAAGTGAGTGACACAACGAAGATGCCATGAAAAACAACTGCCGGCAAAAGCATGCCGAAATTTTTGTAAATTGCTATACTTCTTCATTCAAGCCAAACCCTCATGAAAAAATTGGTTGCCATTGGCACACTTGCCCTATTACTGATGTATCAGCCTGTATGGGCTCAAAAAAAGATCAGCGGTTTTTCTGATAAAGCATCCATAGAACAAGTGCAACTGGAACAAAAATTTGATGCCCTGCTGAACGCGCAAAGGGTTGGGCAAACCATAAAAGAATTGTCTGCCGTGCCCCACCATGTAGGATCGCCGGGTGGAAAAGCCGTGGCAGAAAACATTTTGCAAAAATTTAAAAGCTGGGGATGGGATGCAAAAATAGAAACCTACCAGGTATTGTTTCCCACACCCAAAACAAGGGTGCTGGAAATGATATCGCCCACCCTGTTCAAAGCATTGTTGAAAGAACCGGCATTGAAAGAAGATGGCACATCCGGACAAGATGGGCAACTGCCTACGTATAATGCGTGGAGTGCAGATGGTGATGTTACCGGTGAACTGGTATTTGTAAATTATGGTTTACCGCAGGACTATGAAGAGCTGGAAAAACTGGGCATTGATGTAAAAGGAAAAATTGTGATTGCCAAATATGGCCGCAGCTGGCGCGGGATAAAACCCAAAGTGGCGCAGGAGCATGGGGCCATTGGTTGTTTGATTTATTCTGATCCGAAAGACGATGGTTTTTACCAGGGAGATGTATATCCGAAGGGTGCATTTAAAAACGAATTTGGTGTACAGCGCGGATCGATCATGGATATGGTGATTTACCCCGGAGATCCTTTAACGCCGGGCATTGGTGCTACCGCAAATGCTAAAAGACTAAACCGATCAGAGGCCACCAACTTATTAAAAATTCCTGTACTGCCCATTAGCTACCACGATGCAGAACCTTTGTTGCGGGCATTGGAAGGTCCGGTGGCACCGGCAGACTGGCGGGGGGCTTTGCCGTTTACCTATCATGTGGGTCCGGGTAAAACGCAGGTACACTTGAAAGTAGATTTTAACTGGCAACTACAACCCGCCTATAATGTGATTGCGAAAATGACAGGATCACAATATCCCGATGAATGGGTGATACGGGGCAACCACCACGATGCCTGGGTAAATGGTGCCAACGATCCCATAAGCGGTGTTGCGGCCATGCTGGAAGAGGCCAAAGCCATTGGTGAGCTGGCTAAAACAGGATGGAAACCCAAACGTACTTTATTGTATTGTGCCTGGGATGCAGAAGAGCCTGGGTTACTCGGATCTACCGAATGGTTGGAAGACCATATCATAGAATTGCAGGAAAAAACGGTAACCTATATTAATTCGGATGGCAATGCCCGCGGCTTTTTAGGTGTGGAAGGATCGCACGCATTGGAAACCATGGTAACCGAGATTAGCAAAGATGTAGTAGATCCGCAAACGCAGGTAAGTGTATATGAAAGAGCCAAAGCACAGACTGCAGTGAGTGCAACTACTGCCAAAGCAAAAAAAGAGGCGTTGGCAGCGGCAGCGTTTAAAGTGAATGCCATGGGATCGGGTTCTGATTATTCTTCTTTTATACAACATGCCGGCATTCCCTCGCTCAATATTGGGTATGGTGGCGAAGATGCCGGTGGCGAATACCATTCCATTTACGATTCGTATGATGATTATGCAAAATTTAAAGACCCCACATTTGCGTATGGGGTAGCACTGGCAAAAACGGCGGGCCGCGCAGCACTGCGTATGGCCAATGCAGAAGCATTGCCATTTGATTTTAGAAGTCTGCACAAAACAGTAAATGACTATGTAAAAGACCTGATGAGCCAAACAGAACAAATGCGAGAAACCACGGCTGCAGAAAACGAAGTGATTCGCGCCAACAGTTATGCACTGGCCAATGACCCCAAAGAAAAACGAAAAGCACCGGTAGCAAAAGAAGAGGTTCCCTATATCGATTTTTCGCCGTTGCAAAACGCGTTGACAGAGCTGGAAAAAACTGCTGGACATGCATGGGGGCTTAGAAACGCCTTTGCAGGAAACACCATGGTGGCAGCCTCATTAGATAAAGCGCTATACCGTGCGGAGCAAAAATTATTATCGCCCAATGGATTGCCACGCAGAAGCTGGTACAGGCATACATTATATGCACCGGGTTTTTATACCGGTTACGGTGTAAAAACCATACCGGGTGTACGCGAAGCCATTGAACAACGAAACTGGAAAGAAGCCAAAGAGCAGATCAATATAGTATCGGAAGCGATCATGACACTGTCTGCTTATTTATCTTCACTTGATCTGTTGATTCCACCACCCCCGCCCCCGGGACAATAAATAAGTAACTATGAAAAAAATTGTTTGCCTGTTTGGTATGATGGTTTCCATTTTGTTGGCGCATGCACAAAAACATGAGACCTATGAAAAGAAGTTGTTCGTTAATGGAAAAGATACACTGCGTTACCGCATACAATATCCTGAAAAATATAAAAAAAGAAAGGCCTACCCGCTGGTTGTTTTTTTACATGGTTCAGGAGAACGTGGCCGGGATAACGAAGCACAATTAACACACGGAGGAAAGCTTTTTGCACAAGCAGACATACGAAAACATTTTCCGGCGATTGTAATTTTTCCGCAATGCCCATCGGATAGTGCATGGTCAAGATTCAGGCGTGTAGGCAATACAGGAGAAAGACAATTTCTTCCGGATGAAACGCCACCCGTATCACAACAGTTGGTAAAACAATTGATCGATAATATGGTAACCCTGCGCCAGGTAGACGAAAGGCGTTTGTACATAGGCGGTCTTTCGCTTGGTGGATTTGGTACTTATGATCTCATCACCCGTTATCCTGATTATTTTGCAGCCGCATTTCCGATCTGTGGTGCTGCCAATGTTCCGTTATTCCTGGAAAGGGCAACCCAGGTGCCTATGTGGATTTTTCATGGCGCATTGGATAATTCTGTATCGCCCAAAGAAGACAGAGAGCTGTTTAAGGCTATGATGACAAGGGGTGCAAAAAAGGTAATGTATACAGAGTATCCGCAAGCCGGCCACAACAGCTGGGACTCTGCTTTTGCAGAACCCAAATTATTGCCATGGCTTTTTTCGAATAAGAAAAAAAGAAAAGACCTTTCTGTAAATCAGTAATTTTTTTTTGCATAAACGCTGAATTCTTTAGCCGCAGATTCGCAGATTATCAACCAATAATCTGCGAATCTGCGGCTAAAATTCCTGACTAAATCCGAATAAATTTCAAACAGCTACACTTTCAAAATTTGCACAATTGGCTGTTCCATCTGGCTTGCTTAATTTGCTAACAAATAACAAAAGTGATTAAATCCATATCCCTCAGTGTTGTATTGTTTCTAAGCGTTTTTTTTGGTACAGCCCAGCAACACAACAAGGGTATTGGCCGCTTAAAACTGATAGGCGAATACGATGTGCCGCATAACCAATTGTTTAAAGGAACCACGATTGGCGGTTTGTCGGGTATTGATTATGATGCTGGTACCGGTTTGTATTACCTGATCTGCGATGACCGCTCTGCTATTAACCCCGCGAGATATTATACTGCGAAATTATTTTTTGATGAAAAGAAAATAGACAGCGTTGTATTTGTAAACGTTACCACCCTGTTGCAACGGAATGGAAAACCATATCCCGGAATACAACAGGATCCCGCACACACACCCGATCCGGAAGCATTGCGTTACAACCCGCGAACCCAACAAATGATCTGGACCAGCGAAGGTGAAAGAATTGTTCGCGGAAAAGATACCATCCTGCAAAACCCTGCCATCACGCTTATATCACCCGATGGAAAATATATCGATACGTTTTTATTACCCCGTAACTTAACCATGCACGCGATTGAAAAAGGCCCGCGACAGAATGGTGTACTGGAAGGAATGAGTTTTGCCAACGACCACAAAACTATGTATGTGAGTTTGGAGGAGCCATTGTATGAAGATGGCTCGCGGGCAAACACCACGCCCAACCAAGCATGGGCCCGCATCTATCGTTTTAATATGAACACGAGAAAAAATACGGCCCAGTATGCGTATCCATTAGATCCGGTTGCCTATGCACCCACACCGGCGGATGCCTTTATGGTAAATGGCATACCCGATATACTGGATGCGGGTAACAACCGGTTAATCATACTCGAAAGATCGTTCTCAACCGGCAGGCTCCCCTGTACTATTAAACTTTTTTTGGCCGACCTCAATGGTGCAAACAATATCAGACGCAACGCATCATTACAAATAAAAGCACCGGCAAATCCGGTTCGAAAACAATTGTTACTGAACATGGATTCACTGGGTATTTATGTAGATAATGTAGAGGGAATTACATTTGGTCCCACACTACCCAATGGCCATAAAACATTGGTATTGGTAGCGGATAATAATTTTCAGGTGTTTGAGAAAACACAGTTTTTTGTATTTGAATTGTTGCCCGATTAGTTTTTACTTACTCAAGCCATTTAGTATTCGTACATGAACGAAATACAAAAAATTATATCAGCACAAAAAAGAGGGGCTTTTCTGCTACTATCGCTTTGCGTGCTTGTTGTGCTGACTGCAACAACCATTTATCGTTCACAAAATAGGCCGGGTGAGAGAAGTAGTAAACCCATTTTGTATGTACTTGCAGACAAGGGTGGCTCTCTTTCTCCGGAAAAAGCGATAGCCGCCATACAGAAACATTCCCAAAAAATTGATAATGGTTTTTTTAATCCTGGTTTTAGCAAAGAAGGCTGGTGGATGTATGTGCCCATCAACAAAACAAGATCCGGAAAACATTGGCTGCAGGTGGCCAATCCGCTGATCAATACCATTATTTTTTACCAGAAACAACATGGTGCATGGAAGGAAGTGCTTGTATCGGGAGATAATTATCCTTTCAGTCAAAGACTGTTAAACGATCCGGATTACTGGATACCGATTACGGAGGACATAGACGAAGTGTTGATGTATGTAGATAAAAAAGGAGAGTCGTTGCATGTACCTATAAGACTGGTTGCCGATGAACAGCTGGCCATTTATTTATCAGACGAGAAAATTATTTATGGCATATTCACGGGATGGTTTCTTTTTCTGTTTATCATGAATATTTTTCTATGGGCATCATTGAAAGATGATATTCATATTCTGTACATTCTTTACATATCCGCTTCGGCTATTTGGATTATGGTACAATGGGGGCTTGCTTTTCAATACCTCTGGCCCAATTCGGCAGATTTTGAAAATAAATCAAAACCCTTTTTTGCCAATCTTTCGTTTTTGTTTTTACTGGAACTTACCAAACGATATTTTACTGCACCGCAGGAAAAACCGGTTTTTATTAACACACTTCGTGTTACACAAATATTATTATTGATTTCTTCAGTAGGTTTATTGTTCACAAATGTGCCCGCTGCCAACACGATCCTTCGGTTTGGTTATCTCACCACAATGAATGTGATATGGATAACGGCCATTGTTATCATTCTTCTGTATTTATGGACAAGCCGCAAACAAACCGTTCCTGCTCTTTTCTTTTTGGCTGCCATTAGCGTGTTATCAATTTTTATTCTGGTGATATTGGTATCGCAATATAGCCTTGGTGCCGACTGGTTATTTTATGTAAATAAATATGGCTCCCCTGCCGGTATGCTGGCCGAGAGTACCATTCTTTCTTTCGGTATAACGCAGCGATATAATTATTACAAAAAAGAAAAAGAAAAAATACAGGAAGCACTGGAAAAAGAAAAAAAAGAAGCAGCAGACAGGGTAATACAGTCGCAGGAGGAAGAACGTAATCGACTGGCACGGGAGTTGCATGATGGTTTGGGCGGCTTGCTGGGAAGTATCCGCATTGGTGCACATTATAAACTGAAGGCCAGCCCCGAAGAACAGGAATGGATAGGCGGGCAGATAGATATGGCAATCAAAGACCTTCGTAACATTGCACACGACCTGATGCCGGTGAATTTACAGGAACAGGGGTTGGAAAAAGTGTTATCCAAAACCATCGACAGGTGGAATATGGGCGAAGACCTGGAGGTTAGAATGAGTGCCATGGTAAACAGGCGGTACCCATTGATTATTGAGGCCGGCCTGTACCGGATTGTAGGAGAGCTGATGCACAATATTAAAAAGCACGCACGGGCAACCGAAGTAAATATTGAGCTATGGGAGGATCCAAAACAGGGGGTAATTACGTTAATGGTAGAAGACAACGGCGTAGGATTTGATGCAGCAAAAACGGATGGCCTTGGCTGGAAAAATATTCGTTACCGTGTTCAATATATGGAAGGAAAAGTTTTTATTGACTCAAACAACAATGGAACCACCATTATTGTAGAAATACCTTTACCCAATGAGAGAGAATAAAGTGAAAAGATCGCTCACCATTGCGATAGCCGATGATCATAAATTATTCATCGAGGGCATCAGAAGTGTTACCAAAGAGGTTTCCTGGCTGCAATGGGTGGGTGAGGCACATACGGCCAAAGAGGCGCTGGTTTTATACAAAGCCACCAAACCAGATGTGCTGTTGCTGGATTACTATTTTCCGGATGGCAAAGGAATTGAAGTAGCTAACCAGATACTTTCCGAAAACCCCGCCGCCATCATCATACTATTAAGTATGGAAGATGATAACGATATTATTTATCAATGTAAAACAGCCGGTGTAATGGGATACCTCATTAAAAATCTTTCTTCCGATGAATTGATTGAAGCAATTGAAGAAGCCTCTATGGGCATCCCTGTTTTTATGTGGAGTGTTGATAAAACGCCGGCTTTTAATAAACAGGCAGATATATTAAGCAAAAGAGAAAAAGAAATTGTGCACTGGATCAGAAACGGATTAACAAGTCAGGAAATCGCCGCTAAATTATTTTTAAGTACCTACACCGTTGATACACATCGCCGAAATATTTTACGAAAACTTGAGTTGAAGAATACGGCAATGATGATACAGTATGCACAAGTGCATCAATTATAAATAAGCAAAAAAATGAAAAAGTACATAGTACCATCATTCCTGTTGCTGTTGTTATTTTGCTGCAAACCCAAAAACACCACCACCCCACATATAGAAATTGAAACGGCCAAAGGAACTTTTGAAATAGAACTCTATCCCTTACAGGCGCCAAAAACAGTAGCGGCATTTTTATCTTATGTAGATTCCGGTTATTACGAGAATAGCCATTTTTACCGTGTGCTCAACATTGACAATCAACCCAGCAACGCCCCCAAAACAGAATTGATACAGGGCGGCATCTGGAAAAGTAAAAACAGCCTCGCACAAAGCCTGCCCGGTATTGCACACGAAACCACCCAACAAACAAAGATCCTGCACACGGATGGTGTGATTTCTTTGGCAAGAACAGAACCAGGCACTGCCACCACCGAATTTTTTATCTGCATAGGCAAACAACCCGGACTGGATTATGGAGGAGAGAATATTGCTGATAAGCAAGGCTATGCCACTTTCGGTAAAGTGGTAAAAGGCATGGACATTGTTAGAAAAATTTACCGCCAAAACGAAGAAGACCAATACTTTACTCCCCCAGTCGCAATTTTTTCAATAAAAAGATTATAACCACTACCCCATTCTCCCCGCTCAGTGGAGAAGAAAAAAATTTCCCCTCCTTGCGCAGCAAGGAGGGGTGCCCCCGCGGCCGAGCGTGGGGCGGGGAGGTGGGAGCTTAACAAGCTCTTCACAAATATTTAGCCAAACCTTAAGTGTTACTGGCACGTCTATTGAACTAACCATATTGTATTTACAAACAGTTTAAACAGTATGTTATGAAAAAGACGCCATGGTTTATTAGTGCAGTAATTAGTGTATTCCTGTTAGCTGCCTGTAGCCGTGTTGCCTATGTACAAAAAGACGATGCGGTTGATTTTTCTAAAATAAAAACCTACGCATGGGTAGAGGGCACAGATAAAGACAGCATTACCCATAAGCCCAGGGTTAACGATCTGGTTGATACAAAAATCCGGCAGAGTATCGACAGGAATTTGCAACTGAGCGGATGGAAAGAAGTAAATAAAAACCCGGACGTGTTGCTGGTATATGATATGGATGTGCAGCGCGAAGACAGAAACATAAGCGATCCCGTATATTCCATGCCCACTACCAGATGGTTCTTTAATCCTTACACCCGTAGGTATGTTCCCGTTTATTATCCTTCACAGTTTCTGGGATATGATAACCGCAGAAAATCTTTTAAAGAAGGAACCATCACCCTTACCCTGTTGAATGCAGTTAATGAAAAAACCATCTGGCAGGGTTGGACAAGTTCTGAGGTAAACGGCAGACGCATGACCGATAAAGAAATTGATGACAATGTAAAAGCCATCGTAAAAAAATTGGGATAAGAATTTGTCTTCCAGTCCCAATAACCCGGTCGCCTGTTTCTATGGGCGACCTTTTTATGTAATGACCTGCTAGAGTAAAATACCCAATTTCAGGTATTTTTAATCCTTTCATGCGGTACTAATTTTACAGAATCCTGCAAAAGCAAAAAAGAAGCGTAGAGAGCATTTTGCACAAACTATTTTGTAACACCGTAAGACAAGGGCAATATAATGAGAGAATTAATAAAACCCACAATCCGAACCTGGGTTATGATGCTTCCAATTTTTGCGGGTGTATGGATTTATTCAAGGGGAAGTGAAACCATGCGTGTGTTTAATGGATGGCTTCATGTTGATAAAAAAATAATGACCATTCCCTTATCTGGTGGCTTGGCGGATTATGTATGGAGTCTTTTGTTATTGGCGGGCATCGTTCTGTTGAGGAAGAGCTGGCATAAAATATCCGTTATCTGGAAACTGAGCATCTGGATACTTGTTTCTTCCGCAGCGTCCTTTTAATATACACGGTGGATATACAGTAAAGTAGATCCGATACATTTTTTGTTTTATCAAACAGCTTTTGCATCTATACCCCAATTAGATAAATTAAGAACTATTTAAAAACGATAGTCTATTAATTATTTTGTGCCGGCAAAGCATCCAATCGTTGTTGGAATAATTTTTTTTCTGCTAGCGAAGGTGTTAGTGATCTTGCATTGATCAGGTATTCCCTTGCTTTAACTGTATTGCTTAATCTTTTATACAGATCGCCTAAAACAGCACTGTATATGGCTTGTGTTCTGATAAGTGTATCAATATTAGGGATCGACAGGATGGATGCAATGGCAGCTTCGGTTTGTTGTAACTGCGCTAATACCACAGCGCGGTTTAACAAAATCACCGGAGAGGGTTTTACTTGCAATAGCATATCATACAAATCCAGTAAGCGATCCCAATTGGTTTTCGAAAAAGTTTCAGCTATCATATGCTCCGAAGCAATGGCCGCTTCTATATGATAAGCACTGATATGTTTACCGGAAGCGGAAAGGTTCAGATAATAAAAGCCTACGCGTATCAGCTCTTTGTCCCACAGGCTGCGGTCTTGCGCTTCCAGCAAAATAATATCATTGCTATTGTCCATGCGGCTATCAAAACGTGCCGCGTGTAAACACATCAACGCAAGCAAAGCCTGGGCTGAATATTCCCGTATCAAAGGGTGTTCTGTAAGTAACTTACAGCAACGCATCGCTTCGGCACAAAGGTCGTGGCGAATTAACTCTTCGGCTTTTAGTGAATGGTAGCCCTCATTAAAAAGTACATATAAAACAGTACATACCGTATCCAGCCGTTGTTGTAATTCCTTACCCGAAGGAATTTCTAATATTACCTGGTTGTCTCGCAAAAATTTCTTTGCACGAAAAATTCTCTTCTGAATAACGGCTTCGTTGCTTAACAGTGCCCGGGCAATTTCTGAGACGGAAAAACCGGATACGATTTGTAAAGTAAGCGCTATCTGATCTTCTGCTTTTAATGCAGGATGACAGCAGGCAAAAATCATTCGTAACTGACTGTCTGCAATTTCCTGTTCGTGAAAAAAAGTATCAGCCGTATCAATTTTTTCAATCCAGTCTTCTTGTGTGTAACGCTTGTGTAGTTGTTGTTTGCGAAGCAGGTCAATAGCTTTGTGTTTGGCTGTTTGTAATAACCAGGCTTCCGGATTGTTTGGGAGACCGTGTAGCTTCCATGTTTGTAAGGCGCGTATAAAAGAGTCCTGCACCACATCCTCGACCAGCTGTAAATGATCTAAACCAAACAGGTGCGACAAAACGGCAACCATCTTTCCCGCCTGCCGGCGAAAAAGATGGTCAACCGTTTTTGCTGTAGCATCGGTGTTGTTCATGAGAAATTTTTTAAAACACCATTACATCTCTCACTTCTACAGAGCCGCCTAATACCAAATCAGGACAATCTGCAGCCATTGAAATGGCTGCATCAATATCAGCCGCTTCTACAATAAAGAAACCGCCGATCATTTCTTTACTTTCTGCATAAGGACCATCGGTTACCACCTGGTTTTTATGCAGGCTTTTACCGGAAGGCAACAAAGCTTCGCCCGCTTTGTACACGCCTTTTTTCTTTAAGTCGTCAACCCAGCTCATCCATTTGTGCATGTTTTGCTGCATTTCTTCAGGAGAAGCGGTTTGCGGATCTAACCCGCCGCGGAACAGGAACATAAAACTGGCCATACATTTTGTTTTTACGATGATGGAATAAGATTACACAGAAAAGACGAATGAAGAAAGGCGTGGCAGACAATTAACAGAAATATTTTTTCAGCCGGCCCTATTTTTCTTTTTGAACATATACCCATGCCTGTTTGCCCGAAGAAAGAAGAACAGCTATTCGGATATAATCCTCAACTTCATAGGCATCTGCAGCAAGCAGTTCCTCCTGTGTAATTTCGAATACCATACCCTCTATACGGTCGTTGGGGTTTTGGGTAAGAATGGCAATGGGATGAAACGCCTGTTGACTACTGGCCAGAACCGCCGCATCGGTAATTTCCAGCATATCTAACCGATAACCCGGCAGAGAATCGGGGTGGCCTGTTAACAACCGGCCGAAAGATTCCATTTGCACTTTTTCTTTTTGCAAGGTTCCGTAAGAGAAAAGATATTGGGTGATCATGGTTGTAGAAAGATACGAAGCAGATGCATGTATTGATACATCAATCCTTATTTTCTAAAGATGCTGTCTTACCTGGTGGCAGCGGTACAAGGGGCGAGGTTCTTTTTTTATAGTCGTCAAACGCGGCATTGCCCCTGTACTTTTTTTCGAGTAATGGGATACCGGATACATAGAGTAAGAGATAGGTAATCAGTAAAGGACTAATTACAAACCAACCACTACCAGGTAAAGGAAGTACGATAATATAGATACCCCACCACATCATAATCTCCCCAAAATAATTAGGGTGCCTTGTATATTTCCACAACCCAGTTTGCATAATTTCTTGAGCAGATGTTCTGCGTTTCAGAAATACCATTAACTGGTAATCGCCTACGGCCTGAAAATAAAAACCGATCAACCAGATAGTTACTCCCGCATAGCTATATCCGCTTAATGTTGTGTTTGAAGTGTGTGCCGCCAACATAACCGGAGAAGCAATGATGAGTAAGAGAACGCCTTGCAATAAAAATACCTGTAGAAAAGATCTGACATAAAAAGACGCTCCCCACTCTTCTCTCCATTGCCGGTAACGATAGTCTTCCGGTTTGTTTCTGTTTCTCAGATAAATATGAATAGATAGGCGAAGCGCCCAAACGGCAACCAATACCATCTGTAACCAACCAACCGAAGAAATATCCTGCGTAATAAAAAGATAACCACAGATTAATATATAACCCGGCCCCCAGGCAATATCCGCCACATCATTTCTTTTTTTGTACAAAGCAATCATAAACCAAACCGATGCATATACAATAATCAGCAGCAAACTATGTAGCAGAATGGTGGTCATGAAGAGCCTGTTTACAATTAAATTTTTCAACAACAATAGTTGCACCATTTATCTCGATAAGCACCTGTCAAGCCCGCGGCTCACAGCTAGAAGCTAGGAGCTTACAACGAAAATCTTGCATTTATAAACAGGATCTTAATTTACCCATTTAGTAATAAAAAAACCGGCGGTACTTACCATTGCGGTTAACAACATACCCCAGGCAATATCAATAAACACAATGGGTAATGGCCAGTTTTTTAACGTGGCCAGATTGGTTAGATCATAAGTAGCATAGGTAAAAAAACCAAACAAGGCACCGGTAATAATGGCTTTACTAAGCGAGTTGTTTTCGTAAGCCGGAAGAATGGAAAAGAAAAAAATACCCACAATAAATAACAGATAAAAAATAATGGCCGCGGTCCAGTTAACCGTATCACTAAGAAAACCTCCGAGGTATTTGCGATATAAGTTTTTAGCAAGTAAACCAAGCCACACCATATCAATAGCAAAAAATACAAGTGTGGTTAACAGGTAGCTGATAATGAGTTTAGTAACTGGCATACCCTTAAAGTTAACACACTTAGTTTGCAACGCAAACGCCAAAAATTTCCCCACCTTGCGCAGCAAGGAGGGGTGCCCCCGCGGCTGAGCGTGGGGCGGGGTGGCTAAGGGGTTGTTAGGGTGTTGTTATTGTTTTACCCTACGATACTTTTCAATATTCAATCTATTCACCCCCGAAGCCTCAACCACTTCCACACCACGCTGTATTAACGTATCGTTTTGAATGGTAACCGTAAACGTAAAATCATGTCCCTCCCAGTTACGGTCGTTACAATACTCCAAATGTTCGGTATACGTACTGTCTTTCAATGTATAACTTCCACCTCCCGCACCAAATACCGCTGATGAATCTTTCCCTCCTGCCAGATCGTGGTTAAAAAAAGCAAAATGGGTAGCATTAATTATTTTGATAAAGGAAAGTTTCTGTGTGTAATCGGTAACCACGGTATCCCCTTTTTCTACCAATGTACCGCTGATCAATTGCCAGGTACCGATGAGTGGCAAAGGAGTAGAAGAACTGTTTTCTATCTTGGCCGTGCAGGCAAAAAGGGTGGTAGCGAATGCAAGGCAGACAATGATTTTTTTCATATGGCAGTTTTGTAATAAAGTGTTTGAGTTAATTGTTTTTAGTTGGTCTTATATTTTTTCTCTGCGAAACCTCCCTGTTCTCCGCGGCTCCGCGGTTAGAGCAAGCTAAAGCCAACCGCGGAGCCGCAGAGTTTTTAGAGTTTTCGCAGAGATATAAGCTCTTAGTAATAATTAACTCAATCAGCATCTAAGTTATTCTAAAGATACAAACACCACCCGTTATTTCAACAGGCCTGTTACACAATGGTTCTGAATGTAAGATTCACCCTTGGCTTTTTGGTGAGTGCGGTGGGTGGTAACCGATGCAGCCAGTGGGTTTGGGTAGTGTCTTTCATCAACAACAAGCTACCATGTTCCAGCACTACAGAAACCGTTGTTTTATCCTGCTCGTGTTTAAAAGAAAATTTTCTTTCTGCACCAAAACTTAGCGAGCCAATAGCTCCGTTTTTTTTCAGGTCTTTTTCCGCATCGCTATGCCAGGCCATGCCCTCCTCGCCGGTGTGGTATAAATTTAAGAGACAGGAATTATAGGTTTCGCCGGTTTTTTCTTCGGTTATGTTTTTTAATAACAACAGATCTCTGGTCCATGGTAAGGCCGTTTTGGTAACATTGGAATATGCATACTCAAATGCAAGATCACCATACCAGGCTACTTTTCTTTTGGTAATGATGCGTTTTCCAAAAATAATAGACTCATCATTTTTCCATTCTATACCGGTTAATAGTTTTTCAAGAAAAGCATTCGCCTCTTTTAGTGAAAAAACTTTTCCATAGTAATGCACGGTTCCATCATGCGGTAATAAGTTAACAGAACTTGTATCGTTGTTAAAGAGATCCATTTTTCCAGATTTGATAGCGTTGCTTCATACAGTGGCCACAGGGCCGAAAACCAAGGTCCATGGCTTCTTTTTCTGATACAAAGAATACACGGTTTTCTTTCTTCATTCTTTTACCGGATGCGCAGGAAAGCGCCCCATAAATTTTCAATTTCGCATTTCCACCCAAACCGATTCGTTTTTGTTTAATGTATTGCCGAACCTGTCTATCCGTTAGGGCGCTATGGTGTAACATGCGTGTTAATCTTTTGGTTGCATTTGTGCAGACTCCCAACCAATCAACGCTGTTTTGCGGGTAGTACCCCACATGTATCCACCCATATTTCCGGAAGCCTGTATTACTCTGTGGCAGGGAATTAAAAACGCAACCGGATTACTACCAATGGCCGTACCCACTGCGCGTGCCGCATTGGGTTTGCCAATACTTTGTGCCAAAGCACCATATGTTGAGAGTTGCCCCATCGGAATTTTTAATAAGGTCTCCCAAACCTTTAATTGAAAATCGCTTCCTTTCAAATGAAGCCGTATCTGTTTTAGTTTGCTCCAGTCGTTTTGAAAAATAAAGAGTGCATTTTGTTGCAATAGGTCCAGCTTTCTATTGCAAACAGCATTAGGAAACTGATGCTGCAGTAGCGAAAGTGCCACAGCCTCTTCTTCATAAAACGCCATATAGCAAATACCTTTTGCCGTAGAAGCAACCAGGATATTACCAAACAGGCTTTCTGCAAAACTGTAGTTGATAGATAGGGCTTTACCACCATCGCGGTATTCGGCAGGTGTCATCCCTTCTATGTTGATGAACAGATCGTGTAAACGACTGGTTCCGGATAAGCCTGTTTCGTATGCAGCATCAAAAAGACTGGTTTGGTTTTCTCTCAATAATTTTTTCGCATGCGCTGCGCTGATGTATTGCAAAAACTTTTTCGGACTGGTGCCCGCCCATTCACTAAAGAGCCGTTGAAAATGGTAAGGACTCATATGTATTTGCTCGGCCACTTTTTCTAAACCAGGCTGCTCCTTAAAATGCGTTTGAATATAGTCGATGGCTTGCGCTATTCGGCCGTAATTGATTTGCTGCTGCGTTTGCATGTGTATTGTTTTCTAATGCAAATATCAAGCTACTGACTAAGCCACACAATCCGAAACTTGCTAAGTGTTGCTGTTGGTCAGGCGACCAACAGCGGCATCAGCCTGTGCTATCCGGCTATAGTTGATCTGCTGCTGTGTTTAAATGGAATGATTTTTCTAATGCAAATATCAAGCTACTGAGTAAGCCACACAATCCGAAACTTGCTAAGTGTTGCTGTTGGTCAGGCGACCAACAGCGGCATCTGCGAAACCTCCCTGTTCTCTGCGGCTCTGCGGTGAATAAACTTCTTTTCACCGCAGAGCCGCAGAGTTGCAGAGATTTCGCAGAGCTTCTAATACTTTGGCTTCACATTCATATTAAAAAACATAAAACTCCACTTATCAGTTCCATCGGCAATTACCTGTTGTGTACTACGGCCGGCACCATGGCCTGCTTTGGTTTCTATGCGAATCAACACAGGGTTGGTACCGGTTTGTTTTTCCTGCATATTGGCTGCAAATTTAAAAGAGTGTGCGGGTACTACACGGTCATCATGATCTGCAGTGGTAACCATGGTGGCAGGATAGGCTGCCGGTTTTACATTGTGTACGGGAGAGTATTTATATAAGTACTCAAACATTTCCTTACTATCTGCCGATGTTCCATAATCATACGCCCATCCGGCACCGGCGGTAAATTTGTGGTAGCGCAGCATATCCATTACACCCACTGCAGGGAAAGCTACTTTGCACATATCCGGTTGCTGGGTAATGCAGGCGCCTATGAGTAAGCCTCCATTACTGCCCCCTTCAATGGCCAGTTTTTCTTTGGAAGTGTATTTGTTATCGGTGAGGTATTGTGCCGCTGCCATAAAATCGTCAAACACATTTTGCTTTTTGGTTTTAATACCCTGCTCATGCCAGGCTTCTCCATACTCACCGCCACCGCGAAGATTAGGTACAGCGTATATGCCACCGTTCTCCAGTAAAATAATATTTGATGTGCTGAAGAATGGGGTAAGACTTACACTAAAACCACCATACGCATACAACAGGCAGGGGTTATTGCCATCCAATACCAATCCTTTTTTATAGGTAATGATCATCGGTATTTTGGTTCCATCTTTCGATGGATAAAAAACCTGTTTGGATTCATACTCTTCCGGTTTGAATTTTACCTTGGGTTGTTTATATAACTCCGCCTTGCCGTTGCCAATATTCATTTTATAAATAGAATACGGTGTTGTGTAACTCGTATATCCGTAAAAGAGTTCTTTGTCATCGGCCTTGCCGCCAAAGCCACTGGCACTGCCTAAACCGGGCAGGGAAATTTCACGAATCTGTTTTCCGGTTTTATCGTATTGGTACACTTTACTAACGGCATCTTTCAGATAAGAACAAAATAAAAAACCACCAGCCGATGAGGTGCTCAGCACTTCGGGTTTGGCATCTACCAAAACCTTCCAGTTGGCTTCTTCCGGCGTGGCAATGGGTGCCACCATTAGTTTGCCGGTGGGTGCATTGCGGTCGGTTTGTATGTAGATATTCTGGTCATCTACATCCACTACGCCATGCGTATTTTTCATATCGGCAACGATGGTTTTTACCGTGGCATTCGGATTGGTCAGGTCCAGCACAAGTAATGCATTGCCATAGGTGGCGTTGGCGCAATAAATAAATAACCAGTGTTGGTTTTCACTAACACCGGCACTGATGTATCGGATGGATTCTTTGGTTCCCGAATAGATGAGCTTATCCTCTTTCTGTGCGGTGCCTATTTTATGAAAGAACAATTTGTGGTTGTCTGTTTTACCTGCTAAAAAGCTTCCTTCTTTCGGGCGCTCGTAGGTGCTGTAAAAAAATCCTTCATTGCCCTTCCAACTGGCACCACTAAATTTAATATTCTGCATGGTATCGCCTACCTGTTTTTTGTTGATGGCATCCAATACGATGATCTTTTGCCAGTCGCTGCCGCCTTCAGAAATATTATACGCGGCCATAGAACCATCTTTTGAAAAATTAATACCTGCCAGCGAAGTGGTACCATCTTTCGAAAATGTATTGGGATCTAAAAACAATTCTGCCGCACCGCCTTCTACCGGTTCGCGGTACATAACAAATTGATTTTGCAGGCCGGAGTTTTTAGAATAGTAATTGTATTTACCCTCGCGTGTAGGTGCAGAAAACTTTTCATAATTAAACAGGTGCTCATAGCGTTTACCAATAGCATCGCGAAAAGGGATCTGTTTCAGGTATCCCTGTGTTACTTTGTTTTCTGCTGCCACCCAAGCGGCGGTTTCGGCACTGGTATCATTCTCCAGCCAGCGGTAGGGGTCGGCCACTTTGGTGCCGAAGTAATCATCTATTACACTGGTGTCTTTAAACGTTTGTGGGTATGTCACATCAATCATGGTAAAATTGGTGGGTTTGCTTTTGCAGGAAAATAAAACCAATACAGCAAATAAGGGAAGTAGTTGTTTGCACATAAGAGTTGTTTGAGGTAGTAAGATAAGATTTTTTGTCAATGGGTTTTAACTGTTCCCTTTTTACCTATCCCGCTCTATGCATGAACCACCAGGTCAACCAGGTCAGCTATCGCGAGCCCCGTTGGGGAATAGGCTGCAATTTTGAAAGAGGTGAGTGAAGGTTAGGAGGTGTTGGGTTGGTTTTTGAAAGGTGACACCCTGTGGAGAAAAAAACCAGAGATATTTTTTGAAGAAGATATTACAAGAATGTTTTTATTTATGTTTCACAACCATTTTATATAATTCATCTGTAGAGATAAGTTTATCCCATTTTTTGCTTTTTAAACCCTTGATCAACTCTTTGTCACCTGTCCAAAGTTTACCACGAATATGTTCTGTTAAGGCTACGAATTCAGTGTCATCAATATCTATATCGCTTGTCAACTTTTCTGCTTTGGTAAATAATATTCCCGGAATTAATTCTACATTAATAAACCTGATTTTGGATGTTATTAATGTAGCCGCTTTATGAAGATCTATTTCAGAATAGGTTGATATTTTTTTAAGCTTATTCCAATGTGTGGCCAGTTCAAGTTCTAACTGTTTTGTAGAGTATAGATTCAACTTGGATTTGGGCTGTAAAATAATTTTCGAGATCTTACTGTTAGTATTAAGTATAGCGCTGAAGGCAATATTGGTGTCAATTACAACCCTCATAATCCTAATTTACTTTTCGTCTTTGCCCAACGCCCTTTTTTAATCTTCTTAACCAGATCATCTACATCCTTTTGGGTTGCTTTTGATTTGCGGGATATTTCTTTAAAAGCAAATAAATTGGCAATCTCCTGCAAGTCTTCCAGTTTGGTTGAGGAGGGCAAACGAAAAACAACTTCTTTTGAGGTTCTTTCAATTATCATGTTTTCCTTTTTGTAAATATACAATAAAGCAGGCTGTTTTAATAGACATTTACCTTTCGCCTAGTTCTTGAATATACTCAATTCTATTCTCATAGGGGAGTTGGTTGATGAGTTATTTTTTGCCACAGATCTCACAGATTATCACAGATTTATTTCTTACTACCAACCACCCAAAATGTATGCACCTTGCCCGCGCACAAGGGAGGTCGTACCCGCGGCTTTGCGTGAGGCGGGGTGGTTTGAACGTCATTGCAGGCAGACGTCATTGCTGATGACGCCGCCTCCAACCTTTTACCTATCACGCTCTATGCGTAAACTACCGGGCCAGCTATCGCGATACCCGTTGGGGAATAGGCCGCTTTTTTTGAAGGAGGAGTTGGGTTGTTTTTTATAGGGTAACAGCCTGAGGAGAAAAAAGAAATGCTGAGTTTCTATTATGTTTACTGCAAATTATTTACTACTGCTCCTAATCCGCAAAGTCCTCTATCGAGAGACGTTTGCGGGTAACTGGTTTTTATTTTTTAGGGGGAAGAGACTTTGCGGAGAATGAAAAACGCTATTTTTTTGAAATACTTGGTCTCTTTTTTAAGTCAATAGGAAAGGTCCATTCTTTATTTAAATAATTTTCCCAAGCCCGAATAAAAAAATCGTTTTTATCAAAAATTGCTTGAGTATACCTCTCAATAATTAATGGATATAAAATGCTATTTATATTCTTTATGTCAATATTTGTTTTTGGGTGATTAGATTTTGAGCTTAATATCTCAGCCCATGTTTTATTAACTTTATTATATGTAATACTATCTCGAAAAGACTTGTTTAATCTTTTTCCATCCAAAAGATATTCTAATTTAGATGTTGAAATATATGTTCTTGAAAAAGTATCCTTTCTTAAAGATTTATTATTAGAATCGCTGGCGCTTAAGTTAAACCAGTTTGTAAATCTATTTGCATAATAAAAAGGAGCCTCTAAAACTGGTCTATAAAAAACGATAGGGTCTGTGTTAATTGTCGAAGCTTGATATGCAATTTTTTTTGAAAAAATATTGGTTTCGTCCACGCTCTTATGTTGACGAAACCAAAACTGATTAAAAGATGTCAACTTGAGGAGTGAAAAAAGAGAAGCATTTAATAGAGTAAATTCATCATTCAAAACTATTATATACTCGCTTAAATTTATTCCCCCAAGAAAAGTTAAAATATTGGGTTTGGCTACGTAATAAGGACCAATTTGAATAAACTCTGTTTTTAATAAAGCAGCGATAATCTCGAAACAAATATTTTCTAGTAACTCTTCTTCAAAAGGTAAGCTGTCTTCTTGAATATAATCCCTATTTAAACTTAGAGGAAAATTAGCATTGTTGTCAAAAACCGATATTTTAGGCTCAATCCAGTTATAGCTTTTATCCCTAATTCTGTAAGACTTATTTATATTAAAACCATTACAGGCTAATTTATTGTGGTAATTTAATTTTTTTGCTTCTTGATCATAGCTCGAAAGCTTAGCCTCATTCAGATCAAGAACCCAGTGAATACTTTTATATTCTTTTGTTGAAAAACATCTCCAATTCTTTGAGGGGGTTTCCGGCAAACTACTTATTAATAAATGAGGTTTTATAAATTCGAATGCTTTAATAATATCTGGTTCAATAAAAAATTCGATTTTGGGTTTATCCATGATGTACCAAGTAAACCAATTAAGCAGAAAAATTTTGGGTTTATAATAACCACGTTCACGCTTATTGTACTCATCAATCTGCTTTATCTTTTCATTAATAATATTATTCACACTTTCTTTTAACAGAATTTTTATTGTTGTACCAGTATCGCATTCTTTCTTCTTTAACTCAACTTGAGACATAGCTAATGAAGCTGTACAATAATATCCTTGACTATCTTTAGAGTCATATTTTGTCCAAAGTTCAAATTCGTCACCTAACAAAAATGCTGCAAGTACTCCAACGCCAAACCGACCGGTTTTTTGAATCTTAACTTCATCGTCATCAATAAAGTTTTTTTTCCATGACATACTTTTTCTAAATGAAGCACCAGCCTTAAAAAAGTAGTTAATTATTGTATCCTTAGTCATTCCGATGCCGGTATCGGAAATTATTATTTCATAACGAGGCTTGTCTTTCTTAATTGCTTGTAACTTAAACGTAACCTTTCCAATTCTAGCATTTAAGTATTCGCATTCTTTTATAGCATCTATTGAGTTTTGCAATAACTCCCTAATTCCATATTTTGGATCTTCTCCATATAGAGGACCAATTAATAACTTTAATAATGCCGGATCGGCATTGAAAAAAACTTTTTCAGGAATATAATTAATGGTTTTATTAAACTCTAAATTATCATCTAGAACAGACCTGATTCTTCTATACTTTATCTTTAAATTCTTTAATTCGTCATCTTTTCCGTATGCCTCACCAAGTACCGCCCAAGAAAGATCAAACTCGGATTGAATGTCTTTGAAGAGTTTTTTTAACTCAAGATAAATAACACTACTTTCTGGTTTTGCAATCACAAAAATTCTTTCGGGGTCTGCTGTTCTAATATTTATGTCTTTTATTGCGCCATGTTTTTCCCATTCTTGTTTTGAAAGAGGGCTATCAAATCGCTTTGATTTTAATATAATCTTAGAGGCTCTTTCAGAATGGATTTGAATATAATCAGCGATTCTGAGTACGACCATTAAAAAAACGACTTTTATATTATATGGTGCTCGCCAAGCGTCTTGAAACTTCGCCTCCAAATAATCTATTGCCTGTCTAATAGGTATTCCGTGACTTCTTGCGACTAATCCTGCTAAATCAATAATATCATTATCTATATCACCTGAATGTATATTTATATTTTCACTACCTGTTTTTGTTGGAAATCCACCTAAAGCAATTTCATGGGCAAGTCGATGGTGGAATCGTCTTAAAAATTCACCATAAAGGCGTTTATCATAATCGTCTAAGTTGTCAAGGCTCGGCTCTGTGATATTCTGAGTAGAAGAACCGAAAATATTAATTAGTTGTTCGTCATTAAATCTTTTTGCTTCTTGATAATAATTGACCCATTCTTCGTTCCAGGTCTTATCATCAAACCTACCAACTCTCCAGATATCGTAGTCTGAATGAAATATACTTTTTAGGCCTTCTTTTGAAATATGCATACCAACATCATGCAATAAAACAGATACAATTAATACGGAAATATCTTTCTCGTTTAAGTAACTAAATGTGGACTCATCAATTATATTAGCGGCTGTTTCAAGAACCTCTTCAATGTGCTTAATTCCATGATCCGTATAATCTTGGAAGAAATCAAGCTTATTATTTATAAAAATGTCTTTAAACCTTGCAATTGCAATATCTACAAAGGCGCGATATTCTCCTTTTAAAATATTCTCAAATTTTTCAGGAATTTTTATTGACATCATAAATTTATTATTACAATATATGAATAATTTATAGGTAGTTTATAGTTTATTTCTTGTTTTCTTGCGTTTCATTTTGTTCTCAACTAATAAATTGAATTGTAATAGCTGAACGAAGCCCCAACATCACAAGTGTGCGACGCAACAGCCGATGCCATGAAACGCTGAAAGCTAAACGCTTAATGCAGAACGCCTGATGCTCAACGCTGTGCTTTGTGATTATTAGCTGTATACTTGATAACTCCCTTCTAACTTCGTACCTCGTACCTCGTACTTCAAACTTGGTACTTCAAACTTCGTACTTACCCATGCCAACTCCTTCTTACCTTCGTACCTAGTACTTCAAACCTCGTACTTACCCATGCCTTTTAAATTGAATTCCGAATATTCTCCTGCCGGTGATCAGCCTTCTGCTATTCAGCAATTAACGGATGGTGTAGATAACGGCGAGCAGTTTCAAACCCTGCTGGGGGTTACGGGTTCGGGTAAAACATTTACCATTGCCAACCTGATTCAGAATACGCAGCGGCCTACGCTGGTGCTTACGCATAACAAAACCCTGGTGGCGCAATTGTATGGTGAGTTCAAACAATTTTTTCCGGAGAACGCAGTGGGTTATTTTGTAAGTTACTACGATTACTACCAGCCCGAAGCTTATATGCCGGTGAGCGATGTATACATTGAAAAAGACCTGAGTATTAATGAAGAACTGGATAAACTGCGGCTGCAGGCTACCTCGCAATTACTAAGTGGCCGGCGCGATATTATTGTGGTGGCCAGTGTGAGTTGTATTTATGGTATGGGTAACCCTACTGAGTATGAGAACGGCATCATCCGCATTCACAAAGGCATGGTGATTTCGCGTCAGGGATTTTTGCATGCGCTAGTAAATAGCTTGTATAATCGATCGCAGGGTGATTTTACAAGAGGTACGTTTCGTGTAAAGGGCGATACGGTGGATATTAATTTACCCTATGTAGATTTTGGTTACCGCATTACTTTTTTTGGCGATGAAATTGAAGAGATCGAAAGCATAGAAACCAGCAGCAGCAAGCGTATTGGCGTAATGGAAAATGCAGCCATTTTTCCTGCCACCTTGTACCTGGCACCCAAAGACATGATCGTAGAAGTGATGCACGAGATACAGGACGAGATGATGGCGCAGGTGGAATATTTTAAAACAACCGGCAAATACATTGAAGCACAACGCTTAAAAGAACGCGTGGAATACGATATGGAAATGATTCGCGAACTGGGTTATTGCAATGGCATTGAAAACTACTCGCGCTTTTTCGACCGCCGCAAACCCGGCACCCGCCCCTTTTGTTTGTTGGATTATTTTCCGAAAGATTTTTTAATGGTGATAGATGAGAGTCACCAAACCATTCCACAAGTAGCCGGTATGTATGGTGGCGACAGAAGCCGTAAAATGGTATTGGTCGATTATGGTTTTCGATTACCGAGTGCCATGGATAACCGTCCCTTGAATTTTCATGAGTTCGAAAGTTTAACCGGGCAAACCATTTTTGTAAGTGCCACCCCCGGCGATTATGAACTGGAGAAATGTGGCGGTGTGGTGGTAGAACAAATTGTGCGCCCAACAGGATTGTTGGATCCGCCGATTGAAATACGCCCGAGTGTAAACCAGATTGATGATCTGTTAGATGAAATTGATAAAACCGTAAAGCAAGATTATCGTGTATTGGTAACCACCCTTACCAAACGAATGGCAGAGGAAATGGATAAATACCTGGGACGCATCAACATCAAATCCAAATACATTCACAGCGATGTGGACACACTGGAGCGCGTGGAAATACTACGGCAACTAAGATTGGGAGAGATTGATG
Source organism: Chitinophaga pinensis (assembly GCA_943372845.1). Classification (GTDB taxonomy): domain Bacteria; phylum Bacteroidota; class Bacteroidia; order Chitinophagales; family Chitinophagaceae; genus Sediminibacterium; species Sediminibacterium pinensis_K. The sequence continues at coordinate 254,283 of CALSAD010000003.1, forward strand.
TGTTGGTGGGTGTGAATCTTTTGCGTGAGGGTTTAGATTTACCAGAGGTTGCATTGGTAGCAATATTAGATGCAGACAAAGAAGGCTTTTTACGTAACGAAAGATCGCTGACACAAACAGCCGGCCGCGCAGCGAGGAATGTGGATGGTCGTGTTATTTTTTATGCGGATAAGATGACCGAAAGTATGCAGCGCACCATTGACGAAACCAGTCGCCGGAGAGAAAAACAAGTGGAGTATAATACAGAGCATGGCATTACCCCAAAAACAATTATCAAATCGCGCGAGCAGGTTTTTGCGCAGGGGTCGGTGTTGGATATTAAAGGATACGATCCATCTAATCCATATGCCTTACAGAAAGATGAGGAACTGGTAAAACACGAAGCTGCCCAGGAGCAGGAAAGCTATCAAACCATTCCACAAATGGAGAAGGCGATTACCAGAACGAAAAAAGAAATGGAAAAAGCTGCGCGCGATTTAGACTTTATTGAAGCGGCGAGATTACGCGATGAAATGTTTAGATTACAGAAGGAATTTGAAAATTTGAAAATTTGAAAATGAAGCATGGATATTTCTTTTTCTGGTTCTCCAATAAAAAACCCCTTGCGTACCCTTGCGCCATAGCGGCTTTGCGGTAAAAAAAAGACACTAATGTAAAACCCTTCACCCATGAAAAAACTACTCGGACTTCTTTGCATCAGCTTTCTTTCACTAAGTGCTTTTCCACAAGAGAAAACACACAGCGCAGGAAAACTAGACCCCAAAAAAGAAACACAAACAGTAGAAGCTGCCTGTGGTCAATGCCAATTAAAATTGCCCGGCAAAAACTGCGACCTCGCCGTTCGCATAAATGGCAAAGCCTATTTTGTAGATGGTATACATATCGATTCTCTCGGCGATGCACACGCCAATGATGGTTTCTGCAACGCCATCCGCAAAGCCAAAGTACAGGGTGAAGTAGTGAATGATCGTTTTAAGGCCACTTATTTTATGCTGGAAGCAGATAAGAAAAAGAACTAACCGATTACATGTATCGATTGCTTTCCAATTTCGCGACAATCTCCCTGTTCTCCTGTTCTCCGCGGTTGGCAACTCTTCTAACCATAGAGAACAGGAGTTAAAAGAGTTATTCGCAGAGAAAAAATCCTAACCATTAAAGTTGCCGCATAAAAAAAGCGCCTCTGCAAGCAATTTGCTTTACAAAGACGCAATGATGATAGTAAGTATATGTATAGTTTTAGCGAATCTGTCCTCTTACAACACCACCCGGACGCGTGGTTGAGTGTGCGTTCACATAAACAGCATCATTCAACAGAGAATTATAAAATGCATCGGTAGCGGCCAATACTTTCAAAGTACCAAAATCGGCAGCAGCTGAATAAAAGCCCAGAATGACACCACCATTAACACCGGTAGCACCCGAATGTATGTGTGCGGCAGAAAGCACATCGGTGGTTTCCAGGTTACTTACAACTACTTTCAGGTATACTTTTTTGTCTTCCGTCATGCGTATGGTAGCCAAACCGGTTGCGGTAGTGGTAACAGCAGGTACTTCACTGGCGCCAGTCATAACCACATCTGCAGCAAACACAACTTTGCTATCTACCTGTCCACGAACCAATCCGCCGGGTACTTGCGTACTGTGAACATTTACATAAGACTCTTTCGTTTTCAACGAGTCAATCTGGCCTGCTCGTAACACAGGTGTGATACCAACAACGGTTGAGCCTGAGAAGGTTCCGTCTAGTGGAATGTATACACCGCCACTTACACCGGCATTGCCAATATGTATGTGTGCAGCAGCCAATGCATCGGAAGAGGAAAGGCCTGTAACAGCAATATTGTACTTCAGCGTATTATCGCTCAGGAGTTCCAATGTAGCAGTGGCCGTTTCATTTCTGTTGGCGATAGCCGGCACTTCAAACTTGGTACTAAGGCTTACTGTTTTTGTCCAGGTAACGGTTGGTGCAGGTGTTTCACTGTTTTTTTTGCAGCTGGCTAATTGTAAAGCAACGGTTACAATAGCACACAAGGTTAAGATCTTTTTCATTTTAGGTTGTATTTTCCTCAGGTACGTAAATGGCTTCTTTTTGGTTGGCTTGACCAGCATCTATTTTGATAAAATGGATTTTTTGACCCGATTGTAGAGGGATATGATCATTGTATGGAGAACAGATAAAACAAAACCGCTTCACCAGGGGTGCAGACAACCTTAGATACGCATATTATTTTCCTGTAAAGCCTCGATTTGGATTTCGGACGAACCCATCTTTTTTTAGTAATTTAACGTGGATTCAAATTATTTTTTATGAAAAGAACAATCGGCTTTCTGGTAATGCTTTTCGGGAGTTTACAATCATTTGCACAGGCACCACGCCTGATTATTCGCGGAGATGATATGGGGTATGCCCATTCGGGTAATCTGGCCTTGATCAAATCTTTTAAAGAAGGGATTGAAACGTCTATTGAAGTCATTGTTCCCTCACCCTGGTTTCCGGAGGCCGTGAAATTGTTGCAACAAAACCCAACAGTGGATGTAGGCATACACCTTGCATTAAGCAGCGAATGGGAAAATATAAAATGGAAGCCGTTAACCCAGGGGGCTTCTATTAAAGATGCCAATGGGTATTTTTTTCCGATGATCTATCCGAATAAAAATTATCCCGGTCAGGCGCTCACAGAAAACAAATGGCAACTGGCTGATATTGAAAAAGAATTTAGGGCACAGATAGAAATGGCCATTAAATTAATTCCGCGTATCAGTCATATTTCATCGCATATGGGTTGTGTGGAATCCAGTCCTGAGATCAAAGCAATGACTAGACGACTGGCCAAAGAATACCATATTGATATAGATTTACAAGAATACAAAGTAGCCTATACAGGTTTTGCGGGAGCACATAGAACGGCTGCAGAAAAAGTGGAGAGTTTTATTGCCATGCTTCAGAAACTGGAACCGGGTAAAACCTATTTGTTTGTAGAACATCCGGGTTTTGATAATGAAGAGCTGCGGGGCATTTGGCATATAGGATATGAAAATGTGGCGGCTGACAGGCAGGGGGTTACCGATTTGTTCACCAACGAAAAAGTAAAAGCGGCTATTAAGCAGAAGGGAGTGAGGTTGATTAGTTATAAAGATTTGGTTTTATAATGATAAGAACTGTTGGTCAGCGACCAACAGTGTACGGAAGGTTTTATTTTTTATCTATCATCTTTACTCGGGACTAAAGTCCCACAATAAAGATTTTTTAGGATCATGCTCCACCCGCTCTGAAGAGCGGGGCAAAAGCGGGAAAGACAATTTGCCACGCTCTTCAGAGCGTGGATACAAAGAATAAAGAGAGTTCTTGTAGGGGCTTTAGCCCCAAGTAGCAAAATGTAGTGTTCCGAAAAGTAGTGTTCAGCGACCAACAAAAGCGAGGCAACCAACGATGCCGAAGCTTTAGCGCGCAAAGGGATGCTAAGCAAAATCCCTTGCGAACCCTTGTGCCCTGGAGACTTTGCGGTAAAAATGCAGGTATCAAAACTTTGTTTCGTACATTTCATTTGCATGAAAATAACCAGAACTGTTTTACTGATTGTTTTATTACTGTGTAGCACTACTACACTTGTTTTCTCCCAGAAAAACCTTGTGGTATTTGGATATTATGCAGGACGGGCCGGCATGGTAGATAGTTTTCCGGTAGAAAAACTAACTCATCTCAGTTTCAGCTTTACACATCTGAAAGGAAGCCGGATGGCACTGGGTAATGCGAGAGACAGTGCCACGCTGGTAAGCTGTGTTGCCCAGAAGAAAAGAAATCCTGCATTGAAAGTAATAGTATCTATGGGCGGCTGGACGGGTTGTTATACCTGCTCAGATGTATTTGCTACAGATAGTTCGCGTAAAATATTTGCTTCTTCCACCAAACAATTATTGAATGATTTTAATGCGGATGGTGTAGACCTCGACTGGGAATACCCCACCATTAAAGGTGCACCGGGACATCCATATTCCATACGTGATAGAGATAATTTTACAGCACTTATTAAAACATTGCGCGACAGTTTGGGTAAGAAAAAAGAATTGAGTTTTGCTGCGGGAGGTTTTACGCAGTACATAGAGGAATCGGTAGACTGGAAAAAAGTAACGCCTATGGTAGACCGGATTAATTTGATGACTTATGATATGATCACTGGCTACGATACCGTTACCGGCCATCATACAGGTTTGTATTCAACACCCAATCAAAAAGAATCCTGCGATCATGCAATACAATTATTGAAATCGAAGGGGGTTCCTTCTGATAAAATTGTAATAGGAGCTGCTTTTTATGCGCGTATTTGGGAGAATGTATCCGCTGAAAATAATGGCCTGTACGGGAAAGGAAAATTTTTACGCGGCGTTTCTTATCGAAGCTTTGATCCTTATTTATCTGCGGATAGTGGTTTTGTGTATCACTGGGACACTGTTGCATCTGCGCCTTATCTGTACAATGCAAAAAAGAAATGGTTTGTAACGTATGATGATGCACGGTCCATTCAACTGAAAACACAATATGCCATCAAACAAAAACTGAATGGTGTTATGTTCTGGCAACTGGCAGAAGATGCATTCAGCAAGGGATTGCTGGAAGAAATAACAAAATCTATCAGAAAATAATATTCTTTATTGATCAAGCAAACGAGCATGAATCATTTGAAAGTAGCAACCGCCCAGTTCGAGCATAGAAGTGGTGATAAAGTATACAACCTTTCTGTTATTGCCGAGTTATCGAAAAAGGCATCAGAGAATGGTTCCAGCGTAGTTGCCTTTCATGAATGTTCCATAACCGGGTATACGTTTGCCCGGCATCTCAATAAAGAGCAAATGCTTGCATTGGCAGAGTATATACCGGATGGCGAAAGTATTCAACAACTAAAAGAGATAGCTGGTCGCTATCATATTACAATTTTGGCTGGCCTTTTTGAAAAAGATGCAGACGACAGGTTGTATAAAGCGTATGTATGTGTGAACGAAAAAGGATTGGTGGCGAGGTATAGAAAACTACATCCATTCATTAATCCCTACTTAACACCGGGAAATGAATACTGTGTTTTTGATATTGACGGATGGAAATGTGGTATTCTGATTTGTTATGATAATAATATTATAGAGAATGTAAGAGCCACAGCCTTATTAGGAGCGCAGGTAATTTTTATGCCGCATGTTACCATGTGTACACCATCCACAAGGCCTGGTGCCGGTTTTGTAGATGCGGCATTGTGGGAAAAAAGAGAAACCGATCCTACACCGTTACGATTAGAGTTTGATGGAATGAAAGGGAGAGACTGGTTGCTCAAATGGCTCCCATCCCGTGCGTATGATAATGCCGTGTATGTGGTATTTGCCAATCCGATTGGTATGGATGATGACCAGTTAAAAAACGGCTGCTCTATGATTATAGATCCATTTGGAGATATTGTTGCCGAATGTAGAAAACTGGATAACGATTTTGTATCTGCTACTTTAACTCCCGAAAAATTAACACTGGCCGGTGGCCATCGTTACATAAAAGCGAGAAGGCCCGATCTGTACAGGGATATTATTGGACAAGAACATACACCGGAACAAAAAGTGATATGGTTGAATAAAAGCTAACCATTAAGTTTACCCGAATTTTCGTCAATAACAAAACTGCGTCTTTGCGCCTTGGCGTGCAAAAATTTCTCGCAAAGGCGCAAAGGCGCAGTTTAAGAGCTCGGGTAGTTCAGTGCTATTTCAATTTGTTTCAGATGATCAAAATTGTGTTGCGCCACTTTATCAAACTCCTGCTTCAATGTGCGAATGCCAGCGGCGGTATGGAAAAATGTTCTGTGTTCCGAACCAACATAAAATTTTTCTGCGAGGTAAATGATGGAACCTCGGACAGAAGTAAATACCTGTTTACTGATAACCAAAGGATAGGTGTCGTAATCAAAAACCTCTTTCCATCTATCCTGATCAAATACTACTACAAAAGGATGTTCTTCTGCTATGGCTCTTTTGATTCGCTCGTGTAAAACAATTTCTGCATCGGCAAGGTGATGGAGGATCTGACGGACGGTCCATTTGCCGGGACCATAAGATTTATTGAGATCGTTTTCAGGCAAGTCAAAAAAAGAAAGCGTTTTGTCTTGTGTGGTTTTGAGAAGTTCGATGGTTTCCATAATACATAGGTTACACGTCATTTCGATCCCGAAGAATGAGGGTGAGAAATCTCATCAGGTGATGAGATTTCTCCTCGTCGTTCCTCCTCGTCGAAATGACGGGTTATTTTTTAACAACAGCATCAACCTGTTTCTTTAATACATTCCACTTACCCAACAAGTCTTTAAACTGAACCTGTGTTTGGTTTACACCGGCAATGGTTTGCGTGGTGGGCGGCATATCTGTATCGTGTAAAATATTTAGTAGTCCGTTGAATGCAGCATTCACACTACCAAATGTTGGCGCAGTGCTGGCTGCACCACCGCCTCTTCTGCCTCCTCCCGCGCCTTCAATAGCAGCCACTTCCTGTTCCAGTTTGGTAAGTGCCGCTACATCTGTTCCTCCTTTGGTAATCAGTTCTTTCAATTGTTTGCTGGCGGAGGCTATTTCTTTACCTGCACTTATGGAAGACAACCTTCCTTCGTAACAGGTAACCGATAAGTTGTGTTGCTTTTGTAATTCTGCCACACTTGTTTTTACACGTGGATCAATTTTTACGTTAAAGGATTGTGTGTAGCTTTTTCCATTCACTGTAAGCTTTGCGGTATAGGTTCCGGGTAATACCCAGGGAGCATTTTTATCGGGCGCCGTGTTTTCATAAATAGCCGTCATGGGAAAAGATACAGGCTCATCTATTGGTGCATAATGCATGTCCCAAAAAAAACGGTGCGAACCGGCATCGGCAGAAAGGATTTGTTGCGGACGGATCCAGTACAATGGAATGTTTACATCCGGAATAGCATACGGTTTATCGTTACTGCTGTATTTGCGAACCGTTTTTCCTGTTGCGTCTAATATGTCAAGCGTTACTTCGCCCTGTGCTTTTTCTGCTAAGTAATAATCAATGATAGCACCATCGGGCGGGTTTTGTCCACCGGGTTCTTCCTGTGGCAAAGGTGTATCGGTATTCATATTCCAGCGAATGCGAATAGCGGTTTGTGGTTTGTACAACACTGCTTTTTCTGCAGCAAGTGAAGCACTGATCTGGCGAAGTGGTGTTACATCATCCAGTATCCAGAAACCGCGGCCATGTGTGCCCAGAACCAGGTCATCATCTTTAATCACCAGATCACGAATAGAGGTTGCCGGCATATTTAAACGAAGCGATTGCCAATGTTCTCCCTCATCAAAAGAAACATACACGGCATTTTCTGAACCGGCATATAATAATCCTTTTCGTTTTGGGTCTTCACGTACCACGTTGATGGGTTCGTTATTGGGCAGCCCATTGGTAATTAGTTTCCATGTTTTACCGCCATCGTTTGTTTTGTAAGCATAGGGCCGCATATCATCGCAACGGATTCTGTTTACGGCGGCATATACGGTGTTGTTATCAAAATGTCCCGCATCCATCAAAGAAACTTTACTCCAGGAAGTAATTTCGGGTGGGGTTACATTTTTCCAGTTCTTACCACCATCGCGTGTTAGTTGTATCAGGCCATCATCGGTTCCGGCCCAAATGGTGTTTACATCTTTGTAAGATGGGGCAACGGTATAAATCACACCACGGCGCGGCATTTTTTTCATCTCTTCACTTGTGTAAATACCAACACTGGCTGGTATGTCCCAACTCTCTCTTGTGAGATCCGGACTAATGGTTTCCCAACTATTACCACCATTGGTTGTTTTAAACAACACATTACCCGCGAAGTATAATGTTTTGGGATCAATGGGAGAGAACAAAACCGGCGCCGTTCTTAAAAAACGATACTTACCACTACGTATCGCTTCGGGTGCAATGTTCTGTAACTGTCCGGTACGTTTATCAAACTTTGTGATCTTACCACCATAAATAATATTCGGATCTAACGGGTCGGGTGCTACATAACCATATTCTTCCACACCTACCGGATGCCATTCGCGAAAAGTAATTTGTCCATCATTGCCTCTTGAAGAAATACCAACAGAGCCACTCTCCTGTTGTCCGCCATATACATTGTAAGGGAAAGCATTGTCTGTACTCACATGATAAAACTGTGCAGTTGGCTGGTTATACCAGGAAGAAAAAGTTTCTCCGCCGTTCACCGTAACCATACCACCCTGGTCAAGCGCAATCAGCATAATTTTCGGATCATTTGGGTTGATCCAGATGCGGTGGTAATCATCCCCACCCGGTGCGCCGCGAAAGCCGGTCCATGTTTTGGCACCATCGGTAGATTTCCAGGTTACCACATTGGCACTATACACAATATCTGCATTGGTGGGATCTACTTTTACTTCTGCAAAATCACTGCCGCGGCCCCAATAACGACCATCGTTACTCATGAGTGTCCAGCTTTCACCGGCATCATCGCTTCTGTAAATACCACCATACCTGCCGGCATCTACCGTTGCATATAAACGTTTGCTATTGGTTGGTGCAATACCAAAACCAATTCTGCCCAGGCCCTGTTGCGTGGTGGGTAAACCTTTGGTAAGATGTGTCCATGTGTTACCACCATCAATAGATTTATACAATCCACTTTCTGTTCCGTTCCATTGGCCATTTTCCCATGGCCCCTGGCGACCGGCCCATAAATCGGCATATAAAATATTGGCATTATTAGGGTCGAAGTTTACCTGAACGGCACCGGTGTTTTCGTCTTTGTATAAAACGCGTTCCCAGGTATTACCACCATCCAGACTTCTATACACGCCACGTTCAGTGTTGGGTCCGTATGGGTGACCAAGCACTGCCACAAAAATTCTATTTTCATTTTTTGGGTCGATGATGATATCGCCTATCTGCTGGCCATCTTTCAATCCCATGTTCTTCCATGTTTTACCGGCGTCGGTAGATTTGTATACGCCATCGCCCACAGAAAGGTCGGGACGTTGAATGCCTTCTCCACAACCTACATAGACAATATTGGGGTTAGATTCTGAAACGGCAATATCACCCACAGAGCCGGTAGGCATCTGATCGAAAATCGGTTTCCAGGTGCGGCCGTAATCGTTGGTTTTCCAAACACCCCCATTGTTTACGCCAATATAAAACACACTGGGTTGCGATGGAACGCCAACCGCACCAACGGTTCTGCCACCACGGTGTGGCCCAATCATACGCCATTGCATACTGTTAAATAGAGAGGGTGAAAAGGGTTGTGACTGAACAAGGATTGCAGACAAAATACAAAACAGAATAAGCGATAGTTTTTTCATGTGCAGCGTGGTTGGTTATGTGGGGTATTAAATTACTGATAATAAGAGAGAAAAAATAATTTGCCACTGATTGCACTGATTAACACAGAAAAGTTCAGTGCAAATCAGTGCCATCAGTGGCAAACAAACTACTTCTTAACAACGAGGTAAGCACCTGCTACCAGCAGCACTACACCAAGCATCTTTACCCAGCTAATATTGGATTGTGGAAAACCAAAAACACCCAAATGATCATAGAGAAGTGCCACAATGAATTGCCCGGCAATAACCAAAGCAAACACATTGGCCGAACCAATACGCGGCACAGAAAAAATAATGACCGTAACAAAAAAAGCACCCAGTAATCCACCACTGTATTTATACAATTCAACCGCTTTCAATGCTGCAAAAGAAGGAACGGGCTGTTTGGTAAAAACAATGATTAACCCTAACAAAACGGTGCCTACCAGAAAAGAAATAAATGCGGCGATCCAGGGATTGTTGATGGCAAAGCGAAGCTGGCTGTTAACGCCGGCCTGTGTGGTAATGGTTAGTCCGGCTAATGCGGGCAGTAGGTAAAAAAGATATTTCATGTAACTAAAATACGCAGAATGCTGAACGCCTAACGCAAAACGCCTAACGCTTTTTTATTTGCGTTAGGCGTTCAGCATTGAGCGTTAAGCGTATAAAAGACTATTTTTTTGCAGGCGGTGGTGGTGGTGGCGCATCGCTGTTAAAGATGTCGCGGTATTTTTTCCATACGCCATCTTCCATTTTCCAGGTAACGATGTATTTGCCTTTTTCCATAGAAGCACCATCATTGGTTAATAGTTCATAAGTTCCTTCTTCAGAAACCAATTCGCTGGAGCCAATGATTTCTGTTACCTGAAGTTTCAGGTTTTCAATACCCATCTGGCGCATACCGCCAAACAAGGCTTTCAAACCATCTGCGCCACAGGCTTTGGGCATATTGCTGGGCATCATACAACCATCTTTGGTGTAGAGTGCAGCCAAAGCAGTGGTATCTCCTTTTTTTAGTGCATCAATAAAAGCAGCATTATTGGCCTCAATACCCGCTTTAGCAGAGTCGAGGTTGAAAGCAGGTGCCGCATCCTTGGTACCCGCAGATTCACTGCAGGACGCAAACAAAAAAGCGGAAAACAAAACGAAGCATAATTTTTTCATGTAGAAAGGTTTTTACACAAACTACTCAATGCTTTTGAAAAATGCAACTTAACGCCTAATGCTTAACGCAGAACGCTTAACGCGGAACGCATGTCATATTTTGGCGTTCCGCGTTAAGCGTTAAAGCGTATTTACAGTTTATCGTACAGTGCACGCAGTTTTTCTCGGGTCATGATTTTTTCCCAGTCTTTACCAAGGGCGTTTTCCCATAAGGGTTTCATGCCCAGTGATACATTCATCATTTTATCAAAATCTTCTTCTGATAATCCTTTACAAATGCCCGCCGGAATATCGATCTTATTTTTCTCTACCATGTATTTAAACTCCTTAACACCTGCAGGATAATATTCTTCCAGGTGGTTCATCACAATACAGTTGCCGATGCCGTGCTTGGTGCCCAGTAAATAGCTCAATCCATAACTTACGGCATGTGCCACACCCACCTGCGAGTAGGCAATACTCATACCGCCGGCATAAGAAGCCATCATCAGCTGGTCATCACTTTCCTCATCCCAATGATTTTTATCTACAAATACTTTCTGACAAAGCTGTAAGGCCTTTTCGCCATAACTTTTACTGAACTCATTTAAAAAAGTTCCTTCCAGGCTTTCAATACAATGTATATAGCAATCCATGCCGGTATAAAACCGTTGGTTGGCGGGGGCGTCTTTGGTTAATTCGGGGTCAAGTACGATTTGATCAAACGGTGTAAAATCGCTGTTCATGCCCAGTTTACGGGTGGGGCCGGTTAAAACGGTGGTGCGACTTACTTCGGCACCGGTACCGCTTAGGGTAGGGATACCTGCTTTGTATACACCGGGGTTTTGCACCAGATCCCATCCCTGGTAATCGGCCGAAGAGCCGGGGTTGGTCATCATTAACGAAACAGCTTTGGCAAGGTCCATGGTAGAGCCGCCACCAATACCAATTACGCCGCTAATGGTTCCAAATTCATTCATCAACTGTTGCGCCAGACCATCTACCTGTGTGGTTTTGGGCTCATAGGTAACATCTACGAGAATAACTTTGTCTTTACCCCGGAGCGGAATGCGGTTTAAGAGGGGCTTGCCTTCAAAAAAATGATCAACCAGAAAGATCATGGGAGCATCCCCCTTTCTTTGCGGGGCCAGTATTTCATCCAGCTGGTTAAAGCTGCCACGGCCATACACTACATAACTCACCATTTTAAAATTGCGGAAACTCATAGTTTTCTTCTTTATTGAAACAGATAATGCCAATGCGTATGCAAACCTACTTTAGAAACGGTGAATGGCAAACAGGATTTGAAGCGAATACCCATGCGCTATGGAATGTGAACTATATTGCAGGCAAGCTGTTTACTTCGATGAAATTATCACATAATCTTTTAACTTTATCTCCTTTAGGTAACTCGTTCATAATAGATGCATTTTTTAGCCCAACTACCCTATCTTTTTATTTTACCAGGCCAATGGCTGTTGGATAATTTATTTACCCGAACGGTTGTTAAATACCTTAACCCCGATGTGCTGCTATCTGCTGTGCAGTTTCTAATTTTTTGTATTGCGGTTGTGGTTTCTTTTATATACCTCTACCTGTTCAATAAAAAGCGTGTTTTTTTTTATACAGAAAGGGTTCGGGTGCACCTGGAAAACTGGATTTCGCAGGTGATTATGGAAGAGGCTGAGGGCACAGCGGCCGTATCTAAAAAAATACAACGGATACTGGGAACCAGCGAGGCCCGCCAATATGCGATTGATGAGTTGATCCGTTGCAAAAAGAATTTTTCGGGAATGGTATCAGAAAATATTGTAGCCCTGTATTTACAATTGGATCTGAAAAAATACTCACTCAGAAAACTTCTCAATAAAAACAGCTGGCATATAAAAGCGAAAGGTATACAGGAGTTATACCTGCTGGATCAGAAAGATGTACTCGTAACCATTTACCGCAATACCAACAGTAAAAATGAATTTGTGCGGATGGAGGCACAAACAGGGGTTATTCACCTCACCGGTTTTCCGGGACTTCGTTTTTTAGATGTGATCTCTTACCCGCTTACAGAATGGCAGCAATTGAAACTGCTTGAGCAATTAAGACTGTATCCGGATAAAGAAGATATTTCCGACAAAATTCCCCGTTGGTTAACATCTTCCAATACATCTGTTGTTGTGTTTACCTTAAAACTGGCGGATGATTACCAGGTTTTTTCGGTGAGAACAGAGGTGATTAATTGTTTGGTACATCCTGAAAAAGAAGTGCGCAGCCAGGCCGTTAAAACCCTGATCAGATTGGCCGATGAAAGAACACCCACTATTTTATTGGGTTATTTCAGTAAGGAGCCCTTCATCAATCAGGTATACATACTGGAAGCGCTTCGCTCTATAGCAACCGAAGAACAGTCGGAACATTTAATACGATTGCTGGAGCATGAGAACGATACCATTAAATTAAAAGTAGCCATTGTACTGGCAGATAGTGATCCCAATGGTTTGGCGTTACTTGAAAAAAAGGCAATAGAACAACCCGAACCTTTTTACCGGATATTACGACATGTTAAAACTGTAAAATGACCTGGCGAATTGTATCAGATATCATTTTTGACATACTTACCTACGGGATCTTCCTGTATTCGGTAATGCTGCTGCTTTCTTATGTATTGATTGCATTATACTCTATAGGTGAAACTAAAAAGTATATGCACAAAAACAGTTTCACCGATTATCGTGTACTTGCAGCGTCTTCTCATGCGCCAACGGTAAGTATTCTGGCACCCGCATATAATGAAGGTAAAACCATTGTTGAAAATGTAAAATCACTCTTATCCATTTATTACGCCAACCTGGAAGTGATCATTATCAACGATGGTAGTAAAGATGATTGCCTGGATAAACTGATACAGGCCTATGATCTGGAAAAAACAGAATATTTTGTAAACCAGCAGATCCCCACAAAAGAAATACGCGGGATCTATAAAAGCCGTAACAGTATTTACCACAAACTGATTGTAGTAGATAAAGCCAATGGCGGAAAAGCGGATGCCTTGAATGTAGGCATCAATGTATCCTCTAATAAATACCTGATGTGTATTGATGTGGATTGTGTACTGGAGCAGGATGCCCTGTTAAAAATGGTAAAACCTTTTTTAGAACAAACAGACAAACGGGTAATTGCTTCAGGCGGTGTGGTACGTATTGCCAACTCCTGTATTATAGAAGATGGCCGGCTGATTAAAGTAAAACTGGCGGAAGATTACCTGCCGCGCATGCAGATACTGGAATACATACGCGCGTTTATTCTGGGTCGTATGGCATGGAGCCGGATGAACGGGCTGATGCTGATCTCCGGTGCATTCGGTGCTTTTGACAAAGAGATCGCCATTAAATGCGGAGGCTACGATCATAAAACCGTTGGAGAAGATATGGAACTGGTGGTGCGCATGCGCCGATACATGGAAGAAAATAACGAAGAATATATTGTTACGTATATACCCGATCCGCTTTGCTGGACGGAGGCGCCGGCCAGCTTTACCATTTTGGGTAGGCAGCGAAACCGTTGGATACGCGGCACGTTTGAAACACTGAAGTTTCATAGGATTATGTTTTTTAATCCCAAATACGGGCTATTGGGTTTGATAAGTTATCCGTATTGGTTTTTCTTTGAGATGTGCGCACCGGTAATTGAATTTTTTGGATTTTTCTTTTTTTTCATTTTCGCCTGGACGGGTTTTCTGGATTGGGGATTTTTCTTCAGCTTCTTTATATTCATCATTTGTTTTGGCTATTTATATTCTTCTTTTGCCGTGTTGATGGAGGTGCTCACGTTTAACCAATATAAACGACGGATTGATATACTGCGCTTACTGCTGACGGCCTTAACAGAACCTTTTTATTACCATCCGTTTGTTGTGTGGAGTGCCATTAAAGGATACCTGGATATCATCAAAAAGAAAAAAGGTTGGGGAGAGATGACGCGGCAAGGCTTTGCTAAAAAAACACCGGCAACTCAACCGGTACCTGTTGCGGTTGCGCCAGTTGTTGAAACCATACCCGGCTCTATTGCAGTAGCAGCAACCCCGGTTGTGGTGCAGCCCACAGAAACCTTTATAGAAGACGAACGGCCGGAATGGATTGTGGAGCGAACCATTATTCCTGCAATCACCAGGGTTACCCGTTTTATTTCCCGTTCGGTGAATTATTATGTGAGGCATGCAATGGTTCTTTTACTCTTGTTGTTTTTTGCAAGGGCTTTTGAACTGATCTACGATATCACAAAACATGGTGTACCTAAGCTAATGGGTAAAGTAATTGTAACCGGATTAGCGAAAGACCTGGTATTCTTTTTACAAATGGGTGCTTTGGGATATGTGTTATTTGCTGCTTTTTATCTGGTTCACAAAAAGCTGGCGCATGTTATGTATATTATTACGGGAGCGCTGGTTTTATTGTTACAGTTTTCTTTATCACAATATTTTATTACCACACTGGTACCCCTTGGGGCAGACATTTGGAGTTATTCTTTGGCCGATATCAAACAAACGGTTGGTGCTGCCGGAGGTATTAAAACGCCAATGATCATTGCCTTGGCTGTTTTACTGGCACTCATCATTGTTGCTTTTATTTTTCTTCCCCGCAGGATAAAACTGAATGGATGGATGGCCTTTTTATTTCTGGTATTGTTTTCACTGGCCAGTTTTACCAAAGGTCCCGAGCTGATTAATCAATGGATGCCGGGGCAGGAATACAGCAATAATCTGTCGATCAATAAATCCTGGTACTTTTTAAGTGCATCGTATAAACACTTTTTCCCTCCTACGGAAGAGATGGATATTTATTCCAATAATTACTCAGGCGATTTTTCTACCAGTGCTGATGATGCCAGTCTATCACAAATAGATTATCTGGATGAAAAGAATTTTCCTTTTCTACATAGCGTAGACAGCACCAAAGATGTTTTATCGCCATTCTTAACTACCGCTGCACAAGCACCCAATGTAGTAATTGTGCTGGTAGAAGGATTGGGAAGAGCTTTTACCAATAAAGGAGCTTATCTGGGTAATTTTACACCCTTTATTGATTCGCTCTCAGATAGAAGCTTGTACTGGGAAAACTTTTTGAGTGAAGGAGGAAGAACCTTTGCCGCACTACCTTCTGTACTTGGTTCGTTGCCTTTTGGCAAAAACGGATTTAGTGAATTGGGAGAAAACATGCCCAAACATTTATCGCTGTTAAACCTGTTGCAGAAAAACGGTTACCATACCTCTTTTTATTATGGTGGCGACTCGCATTTTGATAATATGGATGTATTCATGCAAAAGAATACCATTAATGCGATCAATGATGAAAGCACATTCCCTGCAGGCTACACCAAAATGCCCGCAAGCGAAGAAGGCTTTAGCTGGGGCTATGGAGATAAAGAACTGGTTCGCCGTTATTTTGACACCAAAAAAGAGGTACAACAACCTTACCTGAGTGTAGTGCTTACTGTATCTACTCACAACCCTTTTAATATTAATGACAAGAATACGTATCTAAAGCGTTTTGAAACAAGAATGGACGAACTTGGTTTTTCAGAAGAGCTCAAAAAACAAAACCGAAATTTTAAAGAACAGTTTGCCAGCATTCTTTTTGCAGATGATGCGGTGCGTAATTTTATCAATGAGTACAAGCAGCGTCCAGATTTTGCCAATACCGTTTTTCTCATTACCGGCGACCACCGTATGCCGGAGATACCCATGAGTTCAAAAATTGACAGGTACCATGTGCCGCTGTTGATTTATTCCCCTTTATTAAAACGAACGGCTAAATTTTCATCTGTTTCCACTCACTTTGATATTACACCCAGTTTGCTTGCGTGGTTACAGAAAAGCTATCGCTTACAAATGCCCGATACGGTTAGCTGGATTGGAACCGGGCTGGATACCACACGCCAGTTTAGAAATGTACATGCGTATCCTATTATGCAAACGAAAACAGAGATGGTGGATTTTGTAATGGGTAATTATTTATTGAATGGAAATGATCTTTTCCTAATCAAGAATACGATGGATCTTTCCCCGATAAATAATCCTGCAAAACTAAATGAGATGAAAGCGGCCTTTAACCGGTTTAAGAAAAAGAATGAATCTTTTATGCTAACGAAAAAACTGGTACCCGATACGCTGTTACAAAAGTATGCCCCCAACTAAACTTATTGTTCGGGCTTTAGTGTTTTGTAATAATCGTTAAGAATGGTGGTAACAAGTGGCTGGTATAATTTCCAAAAAAAACTTTTTCGTTCCTGCGGATCGTGGCTATTGTACATGAAGTTTTTAAAAAAAGAAACCCCTTTAAAATAGGAAGACGTTAGGGTAATGGGGTTATCAGCAAAATCAGCTGAGAAATAAAAAAAGCGATAGTCGCTGTTTATGTGTACGGTAACTGCGGGGAAGGAAGCGCTAAGTCCGTTCTCTTGCAATAATTTTTCCCCCTCATCATTTACATCAATGCTAAACCGGGAAATTACATGGTTAAAGCTGGTATCAGGCTGTATCACATCAAACCAAAATGAATAAGATGTTTTTTCCGGCAGGCCGTAGTGCTCCTGGCCTTCAACAGAAGAAATGACATAAGGAAGTTCATCATTCAGGTGTGTTTCATTTTCAAGGATCACCACTTTTTCATTTTCCCGAATAAAGGCAACACCGCTTTTGGTAAAAGGCCAGGCACCGTTGTTTTGCTTTTTATAGGCTTTAATAAGCCATGCAGGTATTTCTTTATTGGAAGTGGTATCGAACGAATCAAAGTAGCGACCAATCCAACCGGTCCACTTAATGCCAAAAGTTTTTTCAAACTTTTTTCTAATAAAAGGTGCGGTAGGTGTGGCCAGACAGTTAAATTCGGTTATGATAAGCTTATGTTTGGCACGCATCTGATCCAGAAAATAAAAATCCTGCTGGCTCATTCCTCCATACACAATACCCGATCGTTCCATGATATCTCCCTGCTGGTACCATTCATTTTTATAAATGCCATAGGCATCTGTAATATAAGCAACATCGGCATCGCTGCTTAACTGATCCAGTTGTGTGTTGTTAAAGCGCTCCAGTCCTTTTATTTGATATTTCCCGTCTTCTAACGGAAAGAAACCAAAATAATCATGCTCTCTGTTATATAAATCGGTTTTGGTTTTGCTAAATCGCTCCTGGTTAAGCACCCAGTTTAATGAAATGTGTTCCTGTCCCTTAATGGTTAAAACTGTTTTATCAATGATGGCCACTACCATTTTTCTTTTTTCTATTCCCAGCCAAACCAAAAACATCCACACCGGCAAAAACAGCAGGAATACGATAAACGCCCTGATAACAGAACCTATGGTTATTTCTTTTAAAAACGATAGAGCCATCCTATGCTGATTTGGTATTGGTTACCTTTTGTTTGTGGAAGATATTCCTGGTTAAACCAGCTGGCATCAAAACTAAGCACATTGAATCTGCTTATTTTTTTCTTGAACAACAAGCCCGCTTTATACGAAACCAGGCGAATACTGTTATCCAGCTGTATAGAGTTCTGCCTGTCGTCTGGCGAAATACCGTAACCGGCATTGAATCCTATCACATCATCTGCACTGCCATAATAATAACGGGCAGATACATTATACGAGGTAGAGGCTGTAGCGGTAAATGTACCCGGGGTAAGATAACCCCTTACACTAAACAACCAACTCTTGTAATATTTTCCAAGATAGCCGGTGTAGATCCAGGTTGGGTCTCCCGAAAATTTTAAATACCGAAAACCTAGCTCACCTTCAAAACTTTTGGGCAGATTGGCATACAAAGAAAAACCGCCACGCCATTGTGGAAATACACCCACATTATCAGAGTAGCCCGCACTTACATACGAGTAAAAAGTTTTTGAAATGCGTGGATAGGCTTCTACCTCATATTGCACACCGTTCTCTGTAAAACGATTGGCATAATTTATCCTTCCGGTAATAGAACCGATACCTGTATTGCGTGTATAATCAAAACTGGCCAGGTGCCAGGGGTTGGCAAATTGCTTATCAAAATACACATAGTCGTAACTAAGGCCGATGGCATTTTTGGAAGAAGATTCTTTGATACGATTGGCAAGTGCCCTTGCTTCGCTGTTATTTCTGTTCAGCTGAATGGCTTTGTCTATGGCTGTTTGCGCATCAGCATAACGGCGCATTGCATTCAGTATTTTTGCTTTTCTTACCCACAAGTCTTGCGATTCAGGATTTAGCACAAGAGCATCTTCTACAATTTGTAATGCCTTTTTATTATCATCATTCCAGTATTCCAAATCAGCAAACGCCACGGCAGCATCAGCATAGCCGGGATTTTTGGTAAGTACCGAAGTAAAATAATAGCGCGCACTATCATACTCTTTTGACCATGTATGAATTCTTCCGAGAAACACCCGGATATCCGCATAATCCGGACTGATCTTAAGTGCCTTGTATAATCTTAGTTTGGCCAGTTCATAATTGTTATCGTCAAAAGCGGCTTTTCTGGCTAAGAGCAACAAGCCATCTGCCGACAAACTATCCTGGTTATTAACGGGGCCGGTTTGGGTAATGATGATCACACTATCCGGTTTATTTTTTGCAGCCTTCATACTTAGGGCCAATGCTTTTGCCTCTGCATTATTGCCATTAAGCAGTAATAGTTTTTCGAGGGCACGGTTGGCTTCTTCCAAGCGGTTTTGTGCATTCAGAATTTTTGCTTCGCGATACATGAGGGGCTCTGATGCAGGGTTACTGCGTAATCCGGTTTTACAGATTTCGAGAGAGCGTTCGTATTGATCATTAAAATATTCAAGATCGGTGTAGGCTATATAGGCATCTTCGTAATCAGGTTTGGTTTTCAATACATCCCTGAAATAATACCGCCCGCTGTCATAATTTTTGGTCCATGTATAAATTCTTCCCAGAAAAATTTTCACATCAGCATAATCCGGGCTAATGGTAAGGGCTTTTTTTAATAACGCTTTTGCTTTTGGATAATCATTGTTATCAAATGCAGCTTTGCGCGCCGCTACCAAGAGGCCGTCTGAAGAACTGGTATCCTGACTGTGTACATAACCGGCACTAGCCGATACGCAAAATAATAAGAGCAGGAAACGATAGTATTTTTTTGCTGTAAGCATATATGATACGTAAAATAATCAAAAGAGAGAAGGTAACCCGTATTAGCCAATATGATTTCTGGTATACTGGGTCATCAGCCTTTTAACCCGTATCACCAGTTCGTTCAGGCTAAAGGGTTTGGTGATATAATCATCTGCTCCCAGCTCAAAAGCTTCCATCACTACTTTTTCCTGTTCCATCGCGGATAAAATAATTACGGGTATTCTTTTGTTACCGGGTTGTTTTACAATGGATACAATTTCGAGTCCGGATGCATAAGGCATCATGATATCAGTAAGTACCATATCGGGTTCTAATTCTTTTATTTTAGCTATGGCTTCGCGGCCATCTGTGGTAGCAATTACTTCATAACCCTCTTTTTTGAGTTTTAACTCAATGGTTTTAAGTAACATAGGTTCATCTTCTGCAACCAGTATCTTCATATGGGGGATATTGTTATATTTTATTCGTTGCGAAATTAATTCATTTCAACTGTTTCTGCCTGCCTCTTTTCGGATCCGTTCTATTTCCTGACGAAGCGGGGCCTCTACCTTTTCAAAAAGAGCAAGCACTTCTGCTACCATATCTTTGGTTTCTGCTATGTGTTCACCGTTTTTGGCATTCAGCTCAATAGCTCTTAATAACTCTGTTAACCGTTTTGACTGAATGGTTGATACAGCACTTTTCAGCTTGTGGGCTAGTTTATGTAATTCTGGCTGGTTGTTTTCTTTTACCAGTATATCCAGTTTCCTGATTTCATCTGGTGTATTTTCCATAAAAAGGGTTAGTACCTCCAGTAAGGACTCTGTATCATCCAGTTCTTCTAACAGGGATAGATTGAATAAAGCTTCTTTTGCAGGTGCGTCTGTTGTCTCTTCTTCTCCTTTTACCTCTATCTGGTATAATAAACGGATTAACCTTGCATACAGATCATTAAAATCAAATGGCTTAAGCATAAAATCATTCATGCCCACCTCGGCACTTCTATCCTGGTCTTCTTTCAGGGCGGTGGCGGTCATGGCAATGATGGGAATGCGCAATTTCAGGGTTTCGCGCAGGTATATCGTGGCTTCATATCCATCCATCTCCGGCATTTGAAGATCCATAATGATGAGATCGTATACCGGATTTTTCTCACAACGTTCAATCGCCTCTTTTCCATTGTTGGCGAAATCAACATCGATATGTACTTTTTTCAATACAAACTCAATCAGGCGTTGGTTCACCGCGTTATCCTCTGCTACCAGTATTTTTTTTCCGGAAAGCAGTGTTTCGTAGTCGTTCTCCGATGCAGCTGCTTCCTGTTTTTTTTCCACATGAAAAGGAATATGAAAAGTAAAAACAGAACCCATACCCGGCTCACTTGTAACGCTGATCTGCCCACCCTGTAATTCTATTAAACCCTTGCTGATGCTTAAACCCAATCCCGCACCGCCATAGCCACTGGAAATTTTTTTACCTGCCTGTGCAAAGCTTTCAAAAATAGTTTCCAGTTTATCTGCAGGAATGCCAATACCGGTATCAGACAACACAAAACGTAAATCTGCCAGTTGCTCATTTTGTTTCTGTATGGAAACCTGGAGGGAGATGTTTCCTGTATTGGTAAATTTGATGGCATTGCCAATCAGGTTGGTGAGGATTTGTTTAAGCCGGAAAGAATCGCCTTTCACCAGTTTGGGAACATCCTTATCAATTACCAACTTAAAATCAAGTTGTTTATTATTCAGAGCCGGTTCAAAATATTTTTTCAACTCTTCCAGTAAATCAGCTACATCAAACGCAATATTATCTAACACCAGCTTACCCGCCTGCAGGTTTGAAAAGTCGAGTACATTGTTTACAATCACCACCAGGTTGTTTAACGAGCGGCTGATAAGATTGGTAAATCGTTTTTGTTCTTCTGAAAGTTTGGTTTCCAGCAACAGCTTGGTCATTCCCTGTATACCGTTCATAGGTGTACGTATCTCGTGGCTCATATTGGCCAGAAACTGTTCCTGTATCTGTTGTGCAGATTCTGCTTTTTGCAATGCAGCAATGGTCTGTTTCTGCATTTCTGTTTTATCGGTTACATCAGTAGCAATACCGCTCACACCCAGCAGATCGCCATCGGGGGTAAGCAGTGGAAATTTTAATAGCAATAAATTCCGAACACCCCATGGGGTTTCAATCATCTCTTCAGTTTCTATCGGTCGTAAACTGTTGATTACCCGTTTATCCGTTTGATTAAAATAATCCGCCAGTTCTTTAGGATTGAAATCATAGTCGGTTTCACCAATCACCAATTCATCTGTAAGCCCAAAAAATGTTTTGAAGCGTTTATTCGCCATTATGTAGCGGCCTTCCAGATCTTTAATATAAATCAATGCCGTAGAGTTATCAAGAATGGCATTTAGCCGGTATTCATTTTCTTTTCTGGCGGCTTCCGATTTGCTTAGTTCTTTTTCCACTTCTTTCTTTTCGGTAATGTCTTTTACCATACACTGAAATCCGGAAATGCCATTTTCATCAAGCAGCAACTGGGCAGATTGTTCTACCCACTTTTGTTTACCGGATTTTGTAATGATTCTGAACTCAAGATGTGTGGACAGCTTTTTCTGCATATACTGATCTACATAAAACGGTACAACTTTTTCTGTCCAGGAAGGATCTAGCAGTATGGTATAGGGCTTGCCCGTTAATTCTTGTACAGAATATTCCGTTAGTTCAGCCACCCGGTTATTGGCAAATGTTACGATACCTTTTGTATCGGCAGTATACATTACAGAACCTGCATTTTCAATCAGGTTGCGGTATTTTTCTTCGCTTACGTGAATATCATTCTCAGCTTTTTTTCGCAGGTTAATATCCTGGTTTAGTTGAGATAGTATGGCCAATACAAGCAGCAGTGAAAAAATACCTCCGCCAAAAGCGGTATAAGTACTGTTGGTATAACTGCTTTCGTTTTCTGCCATGCGGCTTGCCAGTAAACCTTCTTCTATATTCCGAATATTTCTGAGAAGCTGTTTTACCGCCTTGCTGATAGTGGGGCCTTCGCCATCCGGACTGATTTTTTTTGCTATCAGCTTTTCTGTAAGGTTACCTTCTAAAAATTGTTTTTGAAAAGCTTCTTTTGCCGCACATAATTTTTGCAGGCTTACTACATTTTTCTTTTGTTCCGGATTATCAATGGTGAGTTGTTGCAGCTCGATAACGGATCTGTTGATGAGCAGGTGTAGGGCATAAGCTTGTGTTTTCCATTCTTCACTTTTTACTACCAGAAAACTTCTGGAAGCTGCCTCTGCTTCGGCAAAAACAATACCCACCGTATCAATTTTTTTAATAACCAGATTGGTATGATCTACCAATAAACGGGAGGATTCCTGTTTCCTTTTTTGCTGGTTCAGTACCAGCAGAAAAAGTACAAACGCCACCAAAGAGAAAGCAAGAATCCACCGGATCTTTTTATCCATGATGCGTGCCAACTGTTCGCGAATTTTCTTCATATTACTTACCGATAAAAAATGTAACGGTTAAAAGGTAAGCAATATTGTTGCAACGGAAAACTCAGTACTCAGGCACTCAGCTTTTTTTCAAGTTCTTCCAGAGAAACGCCCTTGGTTTCAGGCACACTGGTAAATACCCAAATGAGTTGTAATACCATCATAAAGGCAAAAAAAGCAAAAATGGGCCATGGGTTTTCTTTGAAGATGCCGTTGTCTTTATCAAGAAACAAAGGAGTAATGAGTGTGATTAATGCGGCAAAAACCCAATGCACACTGGCACCGAACGACTGGCCTGCGCTTCGTACCTTATTAGGAAAAATCTCTGAAATAAATACCCAGATCACCGCACCCTGCCCAATAGCGTGTGCCGCAATAAATAACAATAAAAAGCTCATTAAAAACACCGGCCCGGTATGGGCATAAAAAGCCCAGGATACCAGCGATAGGCTGAGAATATATCCCAGAGAACCAATGATCAATAATGTTTTTCGGCCCAGTCGGTCAATTAAATACAAACCCACAAAAGTGAATAGTAGATTAATACCTCCGATGGCAATAGAATTAAACAAAGATTCTTTGGCAGCCAATCCGGCTTTTTCCAAAATTTCGGGTGCATAATACAGTATGAAATTGATACCCGATACCTGGTTAAAAAAAGCGATCATAAATGCGAGATAAATAATCTTGCTGTGCTTGGCATTAAAAAAAGTAACGGATTTTCCGCCATCACTATCCTGTTGATTACTTTGCAGAATAGAGGCTACTTCCGCATCCACATCCGCAACGCCGATCTGCCCCATAATTTCTTTGGCTTTGGCCAATTGATTTTTTTTAGTGATGAGCCATCTCGGACTTTCTGAAACACCCAATACCAAAACCGTATATATGGTTGCCGGAACGGCCAGTACGCCCAACATCCAGCGCCAGTCATTGGCACCGCCAACACCCTGTAAAAAATAATTGGATAAGAAAGCAACCAAAATACCAAATACAATATTGAACTGGTATAAAGCACCCAGTCTGCCGCGGGTTACCGGCGTAGAAATTTCAGAAATATAAATAGGGGCCACTACCGAAGAAACCCCAATACCTACGCCCCCTAAAAAACGGAAAAAGGAGAATACATAGGGGTCATTGGCAACGGCAGAACCCACTGCCGAAACCGCGAATAAAATACCTACCCAAAGCAATACGGTTTTTCTGCCATATACTTCTGTAGGAATACCACCAAATATGGCACCGAGTACGGTACCCCAAAGGGCCATAGACATAATAAAAAATCCATGAAACAAAGGGGTAGTATGCCATAGTTCTTTAATGGGCTGGTTGGCACCGGAGATCACTACTGTATCAAATCCGAAAATAAAACCAGCCAGGGCCACAACTATTGACCAGCGTAGCAGTTTGCTTTTTTTCATCGCAATCGATTTTGGAACAGTAAGTTACAGGAAGAATATTGATTAATGCAACAAGGAGTGATACTCAATAAAAATACTTCTACGAACGCAGAGCCTGTTTTACAATGCAAGATGTTAGTTGCAAGCTCCTAGCTATTAGCTGTGAGCCGCGAGCGTGATCGGTGCATATCGCGATAAATAGTGCACCAATTATGAAATTTCAATAGACCTATAGTAGTTGAAAACTTTAATTGTAAACAGGTTCTGAATACTTCAACATTCATCTGTTCAAAATTCGATATTCAATATTCCCTACCCTCCCGATCCTACACGGTCAATCTCATCCTTGGCACTGTTGGAACTTCGGCGGGTTGTTTTAAGTGGCTTGCCAAAACGGAAAGTTAGGCCAAGGTTACAAACACGGCTGTCTCTTCGTAAAATAAAATATTCCTGTGCGCCCGGAAAATCTGTGTTTCCTTCCATAACCTGTGTAAAAAAGAGATCGCGTACACTAAATTTCAGTGTTCCTTTTTTATTGAATACAGGTCTGGCTACACCGGCCGATAATTGTCCGGTAGGCAGTAATAATTCCTGCAGATCGTTTCTGGCCTGTGTGGTATAAAAGCCGGAGAGCTCAAACGTATATACTTTACCTGCTCTGAACTGGTTGTTCATACTAATGTTCAGTTGCGATACATCTGAATTGTAAAAGATATTCTGGTACCCCTTCAATTGTTTGTAATTATAAATAGCCTGGCCCGAAAGCGACCACCAGGTAAATGGAGTTGCCTGCACAGCTACAGAAACACCCAGGTTATACATTTTTCCTACGTTGCCATTGGTATATACCAGAATATCGCTTCCTTCATTAAGAAAGAGTTGTGAAAAATAATCTTTGATAACACTATAGGAAACCGTAGTGGTTAACAGTTGTTTGAACTGGTGGCTCAGCTCCATGTTCCAGCTATATTGTGGCAGAAAAAAAGGGTTGCCTCTTTCGTAGGTGTACTTATTGAGAATGATGACGTACGGATTTAATTTTTGAAATGGCGGCCTGTCAATTCGCCTTCCTGCTGTGAATGTAAACGTGTTTGCAGAATCAGCCTGATAGCTGATATATCCCGAAGGAAAAAGACCGGAATAGCTTCTTGAAAAGGTAGAATCTTTCTGTCGGCTGTTACCTAATTGGTGCGCATTAAAACGAGTGTTCTCATACCGAAGTCCGGCTTGAAAACTGAGCCTGGATAGTTTTTGTTCAAAGCTTGTATAGAGGGCATTGATATCTTCCTTGTAAAGAAAATGATTGCTTTTATTAAGGTCTTCCTGCCATTGTGTACCATTGAATATTTCGTAGGCGGCAATATTATCGGTGCTGATACCAGACATTTTATAGCCGGACTCCAACTTTGCATTTTTACCAATTTGTAGTATATGATCTGCTTTAGCAGTGAAGATAGACAGGGTAGCGGGCAGGTTTCCGCGTGAGCCTTCGTTATAACCGCCGGCAGCCTGCAACAGGTTACTGAAAGATTGGTTATTGTTGATGGTGTATTCTAATATATCCACATCAACCGAAAGCTCCTGCGTTTTAGAAATAATCTGTTTGGCATTCAGGTTAATACCCCCGTTTCGAAAGCGATTACTACTGGCACCATAGGTTTTGATAGCCGAATCGGTTACCCCCGTTGCGTTTTTCCAGTTGGCAGCAGCAGTACTGCTTCCCTTACGGTTTACTGCAATAGCGGTAAAAGCGATACCTACTGTTGTTTTGGAAGTAGCATAAAAATCAACACCTGTTTTCAGGGTATTGCCAAAGTTTTGGTTGATCATGTTTGTGGGCTGGTCTAGCATAGAAAGTAACCCGCCATTGTTGTTGTAATACTGGCGCAATGCATAGAGATCCATAAAACCCTTATTGAAATTACTGCTGAACGTTAAAAAAGTATTGAACTGTCCGTTACGGTAATTAAGTACAAAACTGTTATTGGTTTTAGGGTAGCGGCCCTGTGCAAAAGAGGAAGCAAGGTTTCCGTTAAAACCCACCTGTTTATTTTTTTTGGTTTTGATATTGATGATGCCTGCATTGCCACTGGCATCGTATTTGGCAGAAGGACTGGTAATCAGTTCAATGGTTTCTACCTGAGAAGAACTCATACCACTTAATAAATTATTGAGATCGGCACCAGAAACAAAAGTCTGTTTATCATCAATTAAAACCATTACGCCGGCTTTTCCCTGTAAGCTGATGCCGCCATTTTTATCAACCATTACACCCGGTGATTTTTCCAGCACTTCTAAAACCGTGGTACCGGCATTGGTAATGGAAGCATCTACGTTTACAATTACTTTTCCCTGTGCCTGTTGAATAAAGGGTTTGCGGGTGGTTACACTTACTTCGCCCAGTGTTTTGCTGTTTTGGCGCAGGGTAATGAGGATTTTTTTATCTGCGATAGTTTGTTTACTAATGATAACTGATTGCGCTTCGTATCCAATATAATTAATGGAAAGTATTTGATAGGCTGTAAGTGAAATGTAAAAAACCGACACACCGTTTTTATTGGTAACGGCCGATTGAATGCTTTTTTTATCGGATGCGTTCAACACCTCTACTATGGCACCTTCCAGCATTTCTTTCTGTTCGTTTACAACCGTAACCGTAAAACCATCTGTTACAGCTGCTGTTTGAGCAGTTACCAGCACGGTACATAATAATAGCAGTGCCGCGAGCAGCAGCAGTTGAAGCTTTCTCATGTTTGTAAATTAAAACAAATGAAGAAGGAGAAAGGAGATTTTTGTTGAATGGAAAAAGAGGAAGGAAGGGAATATCGAATATCGAACAAGGAATGTCGAATGTAGAAGTGATACCTCCGATCGATATTCGATGTTCCTTGTTCGATATTCATTATTCAAGGAGCTTCGCCGCTCTCTCCAGATCCTCTGGTGTATCAATTTCTATTCCCATATACTCGGTTACCACCATTTTTAATGGGATACCGTTTTCGAGATAGCGTAGACATTCAATTTTTTCTGCTGCCTCCAATGGTGTTATTGCCCATTGTGTAAAATTGAGCAACGCCTGTTTGCGAAAAGCATATACACCAATGTGTTCGTAATAAACCGTTGTCGTTTCTTTGCTTCGCGGATAGGGAATTACACTTCGCGAAAACATCAATGAATGCATATGTATATCAACGGCTACTTTTACGTAGTTGGGATCATCGATGTATTTTTGCTCCTTCATCACCTGCATCAGCGAAGCCACCTGAATGTTTTTTCCTTCTTCCCCATTAAATACCTGTAATAGTTT
Organism: Chitinophaga pinensis; assembly: GCA_943372845.1. Taxonomy (GTDB): domain Bacteria; phylum Bacteroidota; class Bacteroidia; order Chitinophagales; family Chitinophagaceae; genus Sediminibacterium; species Sediminibacterium pinensis_K. The sequence goes on from CALSAD010000003.1 coordinate 282,089, forward strand.
TTCAAGCGGTTCGCGTTTTACAAAAGGTTCATCGCCCTGAACATTTACGACTATATCAACCTCCAGATCAAGAATAGCCTCCGCAATCCGGTCGCTACCGCTTTCATGATTTTTTTTACTCATCACGGCTTTGCCACCATGATTGCTAATCTCGTTGAAAATAATCTCGCTGTCTGTTACAACATACACTTCATCAAACAAACCGGTAGCTACCGTATTATCATAGGTGTGACGGATAACCGTTTTACTACCCAGTTGCTGCATCAATTTTGCAGGAAATCGTGTAGCTGCATAACGGGCAGGAATAAAAGCACAGATTTTCATAATTTTTTTTAGCTGCGAGCTATGAGCTGTGAGCTTCGAGCTAAAAAAGCTCATAGCTCGCGGCTCATAGCTCAAAGCTGCTTCAACAAAAGTATCTAATAATCTGTCTTTACTGTTTTATCGAAAGGTATTTTTAACTGAAAGGAAAGATTTTCATCCTTACTGTTATCCAACACATCCAGGCCGTATTGTAATTGATCCACGGGGGTGTAATTAAATGTACCGAACAGCCGGTCCCACACAGAAAAAATATTTCCGTAGTTGCTGTCTGTTTGCGGCCGCATGTAATGGTGGTGTACTTTATGCATATTTGGCGAAACCAAAAACCAGCTTAGGGCAGTATCCAGCCATAAAGGCAAACGGATATTGGCGTGGTTGAATTGTGTTGATACAACACTCAAACTCTGGTACATCATCACCAGCCACATAGGGGCGCCGCAAACAACTACGCCAATGAGGGTAAATACTGCACGAAAAACACTTTCACCGGGATGATGTCTGTTAGCGGTGGTAGTATCTACATGTGTATCGGCATGGTGTACCATATGAAATTTCCACATCCATTTTACTTTGTGTTCAATAAAATGGATGGAATAGGCGCCTACCAGATCAAGCAATAACAAACCTCCAATCATAAATACCCATAGGGGCATGTTTACCAGTTGCAGTAAACCATATCTATTGGCTACGGCCCAATCGCTTGCTTTTACAATTACCAGCGCAAATGAAAAATTGATGGCAATGGTAGTTGCTGTAAAAAAGATATTGATGGATGCGTGTTTCCACTTATTGTATTTGAAACCAAACAGTGGAATGGCGCCTTCTATCAGCCAAAAAAAAGTAATACCACCGGCCAGTATCAATGCGCGGTGTAAACTGGGGATCTGTTCAAAATAATGAATGATGTTTTCTATCATGTGGCAACCGTTTCGTTTTTCAATTTACTAATAATTGCCAGACTGAAATCAAACATTCTATCCATCATTTCGATCCCGCTTTAGCTGGAATGAAATCTGCTGCTATGAATGAGATTTCTCTCCCGCTAAAGCGGGATCGAAATGACGGGAAAAGAAAAGCCGCAGATACGCAGATTTGTTTAACAATCTGCGCATCTGCGGCTAAAGCAGTATCCGTATGTATTGAAATTAATTGTTCAGCATCAAAGGCATTACCAACATTAGCAAATCTTCGCCCTCGCCCTGTTCGGTTGGTTTGATCAAACCGGCTTTGGTAGGGGTAGAAAGTTCCAGACGTACATCGTCTGTATCAGCGGCATTCAGCATTTCAATCAGGAACTTGGCATTGAAAGCAATCTGCAGGTCTTCGCCATCATACTGGCAGTTCATGCGTTCATTTCCTTCAAAACTAAAATCCACATCCTGTGCGGCCATCTGCAATTCGCTGCCGGTAATATTCAATGCTACCTGGTTGGTACTCTTGTTACTAAATACATTTACACGACGTAAAGCATTTTGAAAATCGCCTTTGTTTACAATCAAAGCATACGGGTTATCAACCGGTATCACTACTTTGTAATCAGGAAAACGGGCATCTATCAAACGGCAGATCATCTGGGTAGAACCATGGTTTACAAACAAATGATTGCTGTTATAACTTACGGTTAACTCATCTTCATTATCCGGTAAGGCATTCTTTAATAGGTTCAACGGTTTTTTTGGAACGATGAATGAATCTGTCTTAGACGCTTTGGTATCCGTTCTTTTGTAACGAACCAAACGGTGCGCATCGGTTGCAACAAACTGAACACTGTCTTTGGTAAGTTCAAAGAAAACACCCGTCATAGCCGGGCGAAGGTCATCGCTGCTTACAGCAAACAGGGTTTTATTGATAGCGGTTAATAACGCACTGCTGCTCATGGTAAAACCGGTGGTATCATCTGCGGCGGGCTCCTTCGGAAAGTTATCCGGGTTCTCGCCCATTACTTTGTATTTACCGTTATCGCTGGTAATTTCTACTGCGAAATTTTTATCAATGTTGAAAGTAAGCGGCTGGTCGGCAATGTTTTTCAAAGAATCCAGCAGGATCTTGGCGGGAATACACACTTTTCCGTTGGTCTTGCTTTCTACATCCATCTGAACACGCATCACGGTTTCGAGGTCGGTAGCTACTACATTCAGTTTTTTGTCCTGGATCTCAAATAAAAAGTCTTCCAGAATAGGTAAAACCGTGTTGGCATTGATCACACCGCTGATCTGCTGCAGGTGTTTTAACAAGGAAGAAGACGAAACAATAAATTTCATTCTACACAATTTAAGTTCGCAACAAACCTAATGTAAAATGTTAATATTCCGTAATAGAAATCAGGGCAATGGCTGTTAAAAAACAGAATGTGAATGAGTTGTGGATTGGGCAGGACTTATTAAGATGGCAGACTTTCCATCAATTCCTGATAGGTGGAACGGTTCACAGGTTTTACCAGATAATCCGTAACCATTTGGTAGGTTCTGGATCTTTGCATATCGGTGCTGTTAACCGAAGAACTAACCACGTATACCTGGATGGGTTTGGGCAGTGAGCCACAGATTTTATGGTATTCATCCAGAAACTCCCAGCCATTCATAATGGGCATGTTAATGTCTACAAAAATCAGGTCCGGAAGCGTTTCTTTGGTAAGGTTGGTTTGTTCGGTAAAAAAACCAAGGGCTTCTTTTCCGTCGTAAAATGACTTTATTTCTTTGATAAGGCCGGTGGATTCCAGTATTACGCGGGCAGTATATTGGTAGATGTTGTCATCATCAATCACACAAACAATATGTTTAGGCTTTACAGGACTCATGCGTATCTAAAATATTCTGTTACTTTATTGTTTACGGGGGAGGATACCGGTAGGCTATCAAATATATGTATTTATCTTATAATTTACAATCTTGAATAAGCAGTTAACGCCTCAAATGGCTTACCCCAAAATCAAACATTATTGTGGGTACAGTGAAAGGTGCCATTATGAGGTAAGGGAAAAATTGTTTGGAATGGGATTACTGAAGAAAGATGTGGAGGTGCTGCTGTCGAGGTTGATAGAAGAAGATTACCTGAATGAGGAGCGATACGCCATGCTGTTTGCCGGCGGGCATTTCAGACAGCGCAAATGGGGTAAAACCAAGATCATTCATGCGCTAAGGCAAAAAAGGGTGAGTGAGCAAAACATTAAAAGGGCCATTAAGGAAATTGGAGAAGAAGATTATCTTCAATCACTTCAAAAACTGGCACAAACCAAATGGAAAAGTTTGAAGGGAGAACAATACCTTGTACGTGAAGCCAAAACAAACGCCTTTCTTCAGCAAAAAGGATATGAGTGGCCGGTGATACAAAAAATAATCAGTCAATTACGGTCGGTAAGTAAAGAATGATCGTAAGTAAGTAAAAAATATGCGTTACACCTTCTTTAGTTTGTTTTTTTGTTTGCATGTGTGTGCTGTCTTTTGCCAAACAGGTGAATCTGCTTTATTCACCCGCGAGGTTTCTTTTACCACCGAAAACGATGCCTACCTGCTGCAGAAAAGCGATGCATATTATACAAACGGATTTATTTTTTCTCTTAGAACAGCCAAAGAAAAAAACGGCCAAAAGCGAATAGCAGGATATGAGTTGGGACAAATGATCTTTACCCCCCTAATTCGTAAAACGGCCGGGCCGCAAGATATTGACCGCCCTTATTGTGGGTACCTCTACCTCAATTTTAGCCAGACCCGTTTTCTGCAAAAAGAAGCGATGCTGCAATTCAACCTAACGGTGGGTGAGGTTGGCCAGGCATCTATGGGTGAGGATGTGCAGAATGGCTATCATAAACTGTTAAACTATGCCCGCTTTACCGGATGGCAATACCAGGTACAGAATGCACTGGGTGTTGATTTGGGTATTAACTATGCCCGCACATTGGCAGAAGACAGCTCTTTGTTTAAACTAGTACCGGTGGTAAATGCCAGTCTCGGTCTAAATTATACCAACGCCTCTCTCGGCAGTTACCTCTGTGTGGGAAGTTTTGAAAAAAACAGCAACAGTGCTTTATGGGGCGGAAGGGTGCAAACAAAAGCCACTTCTTTACAAAGAAAATATGAATTGTTTGGCTTCTGGTATCCGCAGGTAATATGGCAGGGATATAATGCAACCATTCAGGGCGGCTTATTAAACAAAGGCAACAGCGGTGCCGTTTTAAGCGAAGCCGAAAGATGGATGTTTCAGCATAGCATTGGTATCTGCTATGCGGCCAGCCGGTTTACGGGTAAGTTGGCTTTTATCTTCCAGTCTAAAGAAGCTGTTACCCAAAAAATGGCTCAGCAATACGGATCATTCGAAGTAAGTTACCGTTTGCATTAACTTGCAGTTAATAAGTACATTGTATGCCCACACTCACATTCACACTCATTCAATCAAATCTTTTTTGGGAGGATAGTAGCGCCAACCTGGCTATGCTGGAGAAAAAGATCATGGGTATTACCGAACGAACAGAGATTGTAGTATTGCCAGAAATGTTTAGCACCGGTTTTAGTATGCAGCCGGAGAAATTTGCACAAACCATGCAGGGCGAAACAGTAAGTTGGATGAAACGAATGGCGGCCACTAAAAAAATTGTATTAACAGGAAGTGTGATTATAGAGGAGAATGGCCATTATTATAATCGCCTGTTGTGGGTATTGCCCGATGGAAACCTTGGTTATTACGATAAACGTCACCGGTTTGCTTTTGCAGGAGAAGACGCTCACTACACGGCAGGCAATAAACGGTTGATAGCACAGGTAAAAGGGTGGAAAATAAATCTGTTGATTTGTTACGACCTGCGCTTTCCTGTGTGGGCACGCCAGCAGGTTGCTGATGCACCTGAATACGATGTGTTATTGTATGTAGCCAACTGGCCCGAACGAAGAAGCCATGCCTGGAAAACCCTGCTAACAGCAAGGGCCATAGAAAACCAGTGTTATGTGGTGGGCGTAAACAGGGTAGGCGATGATGGGAATGGTATACATCATTCCGGAGACAGTATGGTGGTGGATTCTCTAGGTGCAATACTGTATCATACCACAGAGCAGGAAGAGGTACATACCATCACATTGCAAAAAGAGCCCCTGCAACAAACCAGAGAAAAATTTCCTTTTTGGAAAGATGCCGATCATTTTAAAATCATTCCCGGCGATGGAGAATAACACGATACAAACCTACCATGCAGCCAAACTTTTTACCGGAACGGGCTGGCTGCATCAGCAAACCATAACGGTGTCAGATAATACGATTATTGATATCGCCCCCATTGCAGCAGAGGGAGAAAAAGTATATCCTATAATAGCACCCGCTTTTATGGACATTCAGATTTATGGAGCATACAACCATTTATTATCTGTATATCCGAATGCAGATTCTTTGCATAAATTATTTGCGTATTGCAGTAAAGGAGGAGCCTCACATTTTCAACCTACGGTTGCCACTAATTCCATGGAAGTTTTTTTTGCCTGTATAGATGCGGTAAAAGCATATTGGCAGGAAAGCGGTAAAGGGTGTTTGGGTTTACATATAGAAGGGCCATGGATACATCCTGCAAAAAAAGGAGCACACCAGGAAGTGTTTATTCATTCACCATCTGTAAGCGAAGCAAAAGAATTATTAGCATATGGCAAAGGAGTAATTACCATGATTACGCTGGCGCCGGAGGTTTGCAGTAAAGAAGTGGTTGAGCTGATTCGTTCTTATGGTGTGATTGTTTCGGCAGGCCATAGCAATGCCACTTATGCAGAAGCAACGGATGCATTTGATGGCGGAATAGAAGTGGCTACACATTTATATAATGCCATGAGCCCATTACAACATCGTGCACCGGGTATGGTGGGCGCTATTTTTGATCATCCACATGTAATGTCGAGTCTGGTCCCTGATGGATTTCATGTTGATTTTGCGGCGATACGCATTGCTAAACAGGTTATGAAAGAAAGATTATTTGTGATCACGGATGCGGTAACAGAAACTGTTGCCGGACCTTCTCCACATCACCTCGTGGGAGATAAATATGAAATGAATGGTATTCTTAGCGGGTCTGCATTAACCATGGCCAAATCTGCACAGAACTTGGTACAAAAAGTGGGCATAGAATTAAGCGAGGCCTTGCGGATGGTAAGTTTATATCCTGCAGGGGTAATGAAAAAAGCCGACCATATGGGAAAGATTGAAAAAGGATATGATGCCAATCTGGTAATGCTCGATGATTCGTTGGAGGTAATAGATATGGTAGTTGTTTGATCTGCAACTCGCTTTTATAAACCGGGAAGTTGCAGCGTTTCTGATAGAAACACATACCCTATCGAAATAAAAATAGTAACATAAAAACTTCTTACTACTTCAAATAACCAGTTATGACAAAAATGCTATCTCTCTTGTTGTTGTTTGTAACAGGCACAGCAGTAACAGAAGTAAACGCTCAACAGCCTGTGAATGTAAAAGGTGTCTGGATCATGCAGGTTGAAACTTCGGTAGGCAGCGGAACGCCGGAATTTGATTTGAAGCATCTTACAGATAGTACCCTTGAAGGCTCTTACCGTGGACAATTGGGTGAAACGCCAGTTAAAGGAACGCTTCGCGGAACGGCCATTCGTCTGGTGTTTACCATTAGTGGTAATGATATTGAATATGAAGGCATTGTTGATGGAGATACCATGAAGGGTAAATTAAAACTGGGAACTATGGGAGAAGGAACGTTTACAGGTACCCGTAGAAAATCCTGATTATTAGAGGGTAGCGGGCTTTCCTTTTCTTCCATATTTGATATCACTAAAGATCTTATCCAGAAAAATAGCGGTACCGATACTCCAGTACCAGCCATCAAAATTATGTTTCAGGTCGCTCTCAAAAACGGCTTTGCGTAAACCGATCATACCGTTTAAACCGAGGTAAGTAAGAAAATGCAGACCCTTCATATCCGGAATAATAAAGTTTACCGAATAACCCATCCCTGCAGGAACAAAAATTTGTTTTTCTGTTTTGGTTAAAAAGCGGCCGCGTATTTTATTGGTAGAATCGAGAACAGCTTTGCCATACCCCAACTCAAATACCATACTCATCTCCCATCGTTTTCTTCTGAACAAAAAAGGCTCATAGTAAATGGTTCCGTAATACAGGCTTTTCTTTAACTGGTTAAAAGGAATGCCATCTGCATCCAGTCGGATGCCTGCTGTTTCCTGCTGTAAAAAATAACCACCAATACCGGTTTTGAATTTATCGTTTACTACTACGCCAATCCGATAACCCCATATGTTCACACCTTCTTTATCAATAAAAGAAAAACGCTGGTCAAAATCAGTTGTGGGTTTAAGGGATAATTTTTTTTTCTGTAAAGGAAGGGAGTCATCAGCAGGTACAAAAAAAAGATCGGCCGCCCGGGTACTTACCGGTACGCAACAGAATACCATACCCGTTGCCAGAAAAAAAAGTAGCAGGTTTGTTTTTACTGATAGAGGTAGGTACATAATAGAATGCCTGCAAAATAAGGTATTCGGGGCTTTTTTTAGGGGTGTGTTGTTCATTTTAAAACACCAATGCATAACCATGGTCTGCTCCAAATACATCAGTGAAAACTATTTTTGAAAAGCATTCCAACCCTGTGCGGTAATATCAAAACGGTTTCCGCCCTTGGTTAACAGTTTACAGCCGTCGGCTATATCAGTCATGTAACCAATTACACTGATCTCTTCATTCAGGGTAATTTTGTCGTGGTCTTCCTGCTTCAAAGTAAAAATGAGTTCATAATCTTCGCCGCCATTCAATGCACAAACGGTTGGGTCGAGACCAAACTTATAGGCAGCTTTTCGGCTTTCATCCGATACCGGAATTTTTTCTTCGTAAATCACACATCCAAGATTGCTTTGTTTGCACAAATGCAATACTTCGCTGCTGATACCATCACTTACATCCATCATGGCAGTGGGAAGAATGTCATTCTTCTCAAAAAAATCAATGACTTCTTTTCTGGCTTCGGGTTTTAATAAACGACCAACGATATAACTTTCATCTTCCAAATCAGGTTGTAATTGCGGGTTTTCGATATAGATCTTTTTTTCGCGTTCCATCAATGTCAGTCCCAGAAACGCGCCACCCAGGTCGCCACTCACACAAATCAGATCGCCTTTTTGTGCCGTGCTTCTTTTTACTATTTTATCTGCGGCAACTTCACCAATGGCAGTTACAGAAATAATAAAACCTTTGTTGGAAGAAGAGGTATCGCCACCCACCAGATCAACCCCATGTTTTTCGCAGGCTATGTATACGCCCTCATAAAACTCATCCAGTGCTTCCAGACTAAACCGGTTGCTGATGGCGATGCTCATGGTAATTTGGGTAGGGTTTGCGTTCATGGCATATACATCACTCAGATTAACCATTACGGCTTTATAACCGAGGTGTTTTAATGGTGTATACATCAGATCAAAATGAATGCCTTCTACCAACAGGTCTGTGGTTACCACGGTTTGTTTGCCAAAATGATCAATCACGGCTGCATCGTCGCCCACACTCAATATGGTTGAGGCATTGTGTATTTCAAAATTTTTGGTGAGATGTTCTATCAAACCAAATTCACCTAATTCTCCAATTTCTGTTCTTTGCTCGCTCATAGTATTTTTTTATTGCCACTGATTACACAGATTGGCACTGATTTTATTATACATCTCCCCCATTCACAATAGCAACAAGTTCATCGTGAATTTTTCCATTGGTGGCAATAATATGCGGCTGGTAGGGTGAATAGCGGTCTCCTGTAAAATCGGTTACTTTTCCACCGGCTTCTTCTACAATTAAAAAACCGGCGGCACTATCCCAGGCTTGTAATTTGTGTTCGTAAAATCCATCAAACCTTCCGGCAGCTACCCAGCAAAGGTCGATGGCGGCACTGCCCAGTCTTCTTACAGGTACTCCTTTGCGAATCAATTTTTCAAATACCTGTATGGGTCCGTTAGGCGAATCTAAATATGTGTAAGGGAAACCGGTAACCAGGCAGCTGTTGATTACTTTATCTTTATCACTTACATGAATGATCTTATCATTCAATGTGGCCCCAAAACCATATTGTGCAAAAAACAATTCATTAATAAAGGGATTGTATACAGCACCCATAATCATTTGTCCGTTATGCTCCACACCAATGCTTACACAACAAATAGGAATGCCATTGGCAAAATTTACAGTACCATCAATCGGATCAATGATCCATTTGTAGGATGAGTCCATAATAATCTCTCCCGTTTCTTCACTCAATATATAATGTCCGGGATACTCTTTTTGTATCACTTCAAAAATGGCTTTTTCTGCTGCATGATCGGCCTCTGTAACCAGGTTGTTTACGCCTTCTTTATTACTGATTTTAAATTCGCCGTTAAAAAAATGGGTGAGCTGGGCAGCACCGGCTTCGGTTGCTTTTAATAAAGTGTGTTTTAACATCATGGCGCAAAAGTAAGAAAACGAGCGGGATACTGGCTATCCGGTGCTGTTTAACAGCCAACAGAATCCAGTATCTTGTATCCTTAATTTTTTTGTTTGCAGGTTTCTGTTATTATAGTCAATTACAATGTGCGCTATTTTCTGGAGCAATGCCTGTTTTCAGTATTGCGTGCTATGAATGGTATAGAAGGGGAAATTATTGTGGTAGACAATGCTTCTAACGATAATAGCATGGCCTATCTGCAACCGCTGTTTCCTTCTGTTCGTTTTTTGGGTAATGACAGAAACCTCGGTTTTGCCAAGGCCAATAACCAGGCACTGGCCAGCTGCAAGGGAGAATATGTATTGTTCTTGAACCCCGATACACTGGTGCCGGAAAATTTCTTATACCAGATTCTTACCCACATCAAACAGCAACCCCATGCAGGGGCATTGGGTGTTCGTATGCTGGATGGCAAAGGGCGTTTTTTGCCCGAGAGCAAAAGGGCTTTTCCTTCACCCTGGGTTTCGTTTGCCAAGCTAAGCGGACTGGCAGCCCTTTTTCCACGGTCCAGTTTTTTTAACCGCTATGCATTGGGCCATCTTGATAAGCATGCAAATCATGAAGTACCTGTATTGGCAGGGGCTTGTATGCTGGTAAGAAGAGAGCTGATACAGCAACTACAAGGATTTGATGAAAATTATTTTTTGTATGGAGAAGATATAGACCTGAGTTACCGCATACAAAAAGCCGGCTATACCAATCATTATTTTGCAGAAACCGCCATTATTCATTTTAAAGGAGAAAGTTCTGCAAATGCAAAGCTTAACAGGGTTAAATTTTTTTATACGGCTATGTTGGTGTTTGTACAAAAACACTACCATACGGGGTACTCAAAAATAATTGCTTTGTTTCTGAAGATAGCTATTGCAGCAAGGGGTTTGTTATCAGCTGCCAGGCAGCTGCAACAACCTGTAGTTGATGCCCTATTGGTTTTTGTTTCATTAAAGGCTGTCTCATTTTTTTGGATTGCTTTTGTGCGTAAGGGAAAAGAGTTTGGTGTACCCGAAATGTTTTGGTTACTACCTGTTTTTTCCGTGTTTTTTATTTTGTCGGCAGCCATTGCAGGTTTGTATGACAGGCCGTATAAATCCGCTAAAACCATTACTGCTACAGTGTTTGCACTGCTTAGTGTATTGGCATTGTATTCGCTTTTTACAGAAAGCATCCGCTTTTCAAGAGGGGTGGTATTGCTGGGAGGTATTACCGGGAGTCTGCTGATATTTTTTTTCAGGCAAGTTGTTCATAGATGGATGACTGACCATATTGTGTTATCAGAAAATAATACCGAACAAACATGGATCGTTGCTTCTGCGGAAGAGTATACTGCCATCTCTCAACAGTTTACATCACTGGTAATGGACGGTGTAATACCAGCGCGCATAGCTACCCGTAAGGCCGAACCACAAACGCTTTGCTCATTTCAGGATTTGCCGGTTGCGGTAAAAAATAATGCTCCCAATCGCATAGTGTTTTGTGTTGGTGAACTTTCCTTGCAGGAGATTATGTTACAATTACCCGCATATAACAAACCCTCACCCCTTTTTCTTTTTCATATAGCTGGTAGTGGCAGTATGGTAGGTAGTTATACACTGGCGCCTGGTCCGGCTGTGATTACCTCTTTTGTTGATTATCCCATCGCACAGCCTTATCAAAAGCGTATGAAGCGCCTGGTGGATATTGTACTGGGAATTTTTGTTTGGGTTGTTTTCCCCATTCATTTTTTGTTGCACCGAAAACCCGCAGCGTTGTTGCGGAATGCTTTACAGGTATTGATGGGAAGTAAAACATGGGTTGGATATACAAGTATAAGAGAAGACCTTCCTTCTGTAAAAGAAGCGGTAATAGCATCGGTAGATGTACAAAGTATCACAGACCCCACTGCACAAAAAAAAATAGATACGGCTTATGCATGGAAATACGACTGGTGGAATGATATCAGAATTGTTTTACGCAGCTATCATCGGTTGGGATAAAGAAAAGCTTTTGCGAAGCCCGACTCTCTCAAAACCTCCTTGCAATTCGCTCTTTTGCGTTAGCTTTGAACTTTCTAAAACCGGCTTCTAACGATGGCTATCCTTGATATAAAGCTTCCTAATAGCATTTTAAAAGCACTGCGGCTGCCACAGAACAATCCACGCCGGCAACAGATCAAGGTTCTGAAAAAATTATTACGCAAAGCACGCTTTACTGAGTTTGGACAACAATACCTGTTCGACGAAATTTTATTGAGTAAACATCCTGGCAAAAAATTTCAGGAACTGGTGCCCAGCTTCAATTATAATAAAATTTATTCAGCCTGGTGGCATAAAACACTGGAAGGCAAACCCGATATCTGCTGGCCCGGAAAAATCCGTTACTACGCCCTGAGCAGTGGTACCAGCGAATCGGCCAGTAAGTATATCCCAATTACCAATGATCTGTTGCGCGGCAACAAGATTGTTATGATTAAACAATTGCTTAGTCTGCGTACCTATGAAGATGTTCCCTACAGCTCCATCAGTAAAGGTTGGCTAACATTGGGAGGCAGCACCGATTTACAGGAAGGCGATGGTTATTTTGCAGGAGACCTTAGCGGCATCACCGTTAAAAAAGCACCCTTCTGGTTTCAGCCTTTTTATAAGCCCGGAAATAAAATTGCCAAGCAAAAAGACTGGAATAAAAAACTGGAAGAAATTGTAGAGAAAGCCCCGGAATGGGATATCGGTTTTGTAATTGGTGTTCCGGCATGGATACAGATGTGCATGGAAATGGTGATAGCAAAATATAAGCTGAACCATATTCATGAAATGTGGCCTAACCTTGCCTTCTTTGTTCACGGTGGGGTAAGTTTTGAACCGTATAAAAAAGGGTTTGAAAAATTATTAGGTAAACCTATTACCTACATAGAAACGTATTTAGCCAGTGAAGGTTTTATTGCTTATCAGGACAGGCAACATGCATCCGGTATGCGACTGGTAACGGGGGAACATATTTTTATGGAATTCGTTCCTTTTGATGATGTGAATTTTGATGCTGATGGCGAAATGATTGATAATCCGGAAGCATTGATGATACATGAAGTGGAAGAAGGAAAAGATTATGCATTACTCATTAGTACCGCTGCGGGTACCTGGCGCTACCTGATTGGCGATACACTTCGTTTTGTAGATAAGGAACGGTGTGAGATTGTGATTACAGGCCGTACCAAACATTTTTTAAGTTTGGTAGGCGAGCACCTGAGTGTTGAGAATATGAACAAAGCCATACAACTGGCAGGAGAGGAACTGAACATTAGCATACCTGAGTTTACCGTTGCAGGAGAACCCCACGGAAACTTTTTTGCACACCATTGGTATGTTGCCTGCGATGATGTGGTTGATGCGGAACTGCTTTGTAAAAAAATTGATGATAGACTGAAAGAACTGAATGACGATTATGCAGTAGAAAGAAAAAGTGCCTTGAGAGAAGTAAAACTGGATGTGCTCAGCGAAAAACAGTTCATGGATTTTATGAAAGCAAAAGGAAAAATTGGTGGTCAACACAAATTTCCCCGTGTTTTAAAAGGCAGTCTGTTGGATGACTGGAATAGGTTTCTACAGGGAGAAAAGATCAATGTACAAACTCCTGCGTAATGAAATCAAACTAAGCCATACTAGAAGTTGTTACATGCTGACATGCATTTACAAAAACCACATGGCAAAAAAAAGCTTCATAACTGTTTTCATTAGTTGTATTCTGTTGTTTTCGAATGCACAAACACCCGATCCATCCATTCTTAGCAGAAGAGCACCCCAAACTTTTCAGGCCGTATTTAGTACTACCAAGGGCGATTTTGTTTTGGAGGTATACCGCTCATGGTCGCCTTTGGCTGCCGACCGTTTGTACCAGCTGATCATCAGTGGTTTTTATAATAAAGCATTATTGTTCAGGGTAGAGCCCGGGTTTGTGGTACAGTTCGGTATTTCACAAAGTAGAAGGGCCAACCTTTTCTGGGATCCACGTAAACTACAGGACGAGCCCATGCTGCATAAAAACGAAAAAGGCACCGTTGCTTTTGCCCGCGGAGGAAAAAATGAGCGCTGCACACAGCTATTCATCAACCTGAATAATAATAAAAAACTGGATACCACTATGCGTGGTGGTGTAAAGGGATATACCCCTTTTGCAAAAGTGATCAAAGGGATGGAAGTAATTGCCAGATTCAATGCACAATATGGTAAACAACCTATTCAGATCCAGGATTCGTTATACAAATACGGTAATTTTTATTTTGAAGAACGATTTCCTGCCCTCGACAGAATTGTTTCTGCACAGCTCATAAAATAAAGCATTTTGATGAATGGTATCGTTGCTATGAGCAAGTATCCGTTTTACCGCTTACTTTCGGGAAACAATAGATAGCAAAAGAATGATCGCACCGTTATTAAAAGGATTGGTTTTAGGCATTTTCTTAGCCATTTCGGTAGGCCCGGTAATTTTTGCCATTTTAAAACAAAGCATCAATAACGGACATAAAGCAGGTTATATTTTTGTAGCCGGCATTTCTATAAGCGATATCTCTCTCGTATTGGTATGTAATTTTTTCACTTCGCTGTTTAATACCGCGCTTAACCATCGTACGTTTATTGCCGTAGCGGGAAGTATTTTTCTGATTGCGATGGGAATCTATACTCTGTTCTTTAAAAAAGTAAAAACCGACGAAGACAATAATATCATCGATAAAAAATTCCGTAAGCGCGATTTTGTAGCAATATTTCTGTCGGGCTTCTTCATTAATATTTTAAATCCCGGTGTGTTTCTTTTTTGGTTTGCCTGGACTGCCGCCATACTTGCCGATTCGCAAACGGCGCCACACCCGCTTGAATACCGCGCTATTGTATTTGGCACCTGTTTAGTATTTGTACTGCTAACGGATATTGCCAAAGTGGCGCTGGCTGCACGCCTTCGCTCAAAACTTACCCCGCGCATTCTTACCAATATCAATAAACTTTCGGGGTTGATTCTTATTGGTTTTGGCGTGGCACTCTGCTGGGGTATTTTGGCGTATGGTGATAAGATTTCGTGAGTGGTGAGTCGTGAATGGTGAATGGTGAAAATGAAGTAAAGTAAAGTTATAGAAAAGCCTGCTTCACCATTGCCAATTGCCTATTCACCATTCACAAAAAAACCATTAACAGTTTATTGGCAAGCATTTATCCGCTAACAATTATCTTAGAATAGTGAAACCACTGCTAACTGTTTTATTACTTACGTGTTGTAGTTATTCTTTTTCGCAAAGCGATTTACTGGTGTTGAAACAGCGGAACCAAACTATTCAAACCTGGGTGCCGGGCAGCCTGATCAATTTTCAGTTCAGTAGTAAGCAGTGGATACAGGGCATCATTAAAACCATCCGCAACGATTCTATTATTATGGAGCAGATAGTGATCAGACAGGTACCTAACCAGTTTGGTTTTCCTACTATTGACACAGCTAAAATGGGTATCATGAAACTGCATGTAAATGAAATCTATGGAATACCCAAACGCGGTTCTGGCGGAGATATTTTTACCAACGGAACCTTATTACAATTGGGTAGTGGTGCATATATTTTTCTCAACCTGATCAACAGCCTTATCAGAAACGAACAGGTATTCAGTTCTGTAAACCTTACACGCATTGGCATAGCGGGCGGTGTATTTGCCCTTGGTTCTGTATTGCAGGTAAGCCATAAAACCTATATACAATTGGGTAAGAAATATACTATGCAAACCATACAAACTGCGGCTAAGTAATTATCTTAATGCTTACAGATCTTCTAGCTGAATTCTTTTTCTGTACTGCTTAATTTTTTTGAAGTAGGTAGGTGTTAGTCCGGTTATTTTTTTAAACTGATTGGATAAATGCGCCACACTACTATACTGCAACAGTGAGCTGATCTCAGTAAGGGTTAGTTCATCATATAAAAGAAGCTCCTTAACCCTTTCTATTTTATTAAGAATAATATAGGTAGCAATAGAAGCACCGGTTACATCAGAAAAAAGATTGGAGAGGTGCGTATAGTTGTAATCCAGCTTCTCGCTGATGTATTCTGAATAGTTAACAATGGGATACTCTTCTGCATAGTGTATCATATCAATGATAACCGTTTTTGTTTTCTCAATCAACATGGCTTTCTTATCATCCATCAATTCGAGCCCCTTTTTTAATAGCCCCTTTCTTAAACTTTCTCTGTCTTCTGCATGAATTTCTTCTTTAAGGGTTACTTCGCCTAAATCCACGGTAGTGTAATCTAAGTTCAGTTTATCCAGCTCTTCGCGCACCACTAGTTTGCAACGCAAGGACACCATATATTTGATGTGAATTTTCATATAGTACATTTCGGGAAAACAGTTGAAGGGATTGATTCCTTTACTGTGAGATGAATAAGGGGATACATTTTTGTTTTAAAAAATTTTGAACACAAGCGGAACAAAAAGGCTTCTGTTGCGAAGATATTTGCAGAGAAGGCAGCATTTGTTACAGAATCCCCCCAAAAAATTGCAGAATTCAAAGATTTAATCTGTTTTAGTATCTTGCTTATATGCAGGTAAAACCCGTTTTAAAAAAAACATGGTGGTATACAAAACGAATATGTTTCTGGGGTTTTGTTTCTTCACTGCTCTATATTTTTATTTGCATCTGGTTAATGCCGCCCATTACCATTACTCAAATCAGCAATAGTATTTCTTATGGTTTGAAAAGAGATTATGTATCTGGTGATCAGATTTCGTATAATGTAAAATTAGCCGCTATTGCCAGCGAAGACCAGTCCTTTCCGGACCACGGTGGGTTTGATTGGGATGCCATTGAACATAGTTTGAAACCCAAAAAGAAAGGAAAGAAAACAAAAATACCATTAGGTGGCGGAGCCAGCACCATTACCCAACAGGTAGCCAAGAATGTTTTTTTATGGCAGGGAGGTGGCTTTACCCGCTATATTCGAAAAGTACCGGAAGTGTATTATACCAAAATGATAGAATGGATATGGGGTAAGCGGCGCATATTAAATGTATACCTCAATACCATTGAAATGGGGCCAGGTATTTTTGGCATCGAAGCTGCCGCACAAAAATATTTTGGCAAACACGCAAAGAATTTGAGTCGCGCAGAAGCAGCTATGATCATTGCCTGTTTACCCAACCCTAAGAAATTTACCGTAAAGCCCATGAGTCGCCGTGTGGCCTGGCGTTATCCGCAGATTCTGCAACAGATGAATAATATTGAAGATGATGAAGATGTGCTAGCCATCATAAAATAAACCAGCCTGTTACCCCAATAAAGGCACACTAATTATTTCACATACTCCTCTACTGCGGCTATAGCTGTTAATAAGCGATCTTCATCATTACCAGAGATCTCTACCCAGGGAACAGATTGATTCATCAGGATGTCTTTATAAATATGGTACAATTCCTTCCGGTTTTTTTCATCCGGATATTCGCGCAGTTCATCTTTTACCCATGGCAGATCGGTATTGCAAAGTAAATACAGGTCATACTTTCTGTCAACAATCTGATCAAGAATAAATGGATGGCATTTCTCAAACACATATTCGCACCACACTTTCATTACATACATATCTGTGTCTACAAATAAAATGGGTGAGTGCTGCGTAGTAAGTAATTCATTAGGATTAACCCAGGTTCTTTCATTCACCAGCGACCACTGGCTGTTTACCAAAGCCGTATATTCTTCTTCCATAGCCAACTGCCCTTTGGCAATAGTAAGCAGGTCGTTAAAGGAATAGTCTTTACCGTTGGTTAACAAAAACTCCCTGGCAAATTCCGGGCACCATTGCATATGATAATGCTGCGCCAGTAGCTCACACAATGTGCTCTTCCCGGTAGATTCTGGGCCGATGATGACGACTTTTTTAATCATGAATATTGAACAAGGAATTTTGAATGATGAAGTTATCTTATTTGGTTAACTGTTTATTCTTTTGTGCTGTACCAATACTTTTCACAAAAATGGAGATTAATTCGTTGCACTCTTTCAGATTCCTATTGATTCTTTCATCCTCCAGCCATTTTATCCGGTTAATCATTTGTAAACAATTATGGGTTTCTCTTAATTCCTTCAAGGCAATTTTCATTTTATGAATAAAATCATTTCTCGATTCAGCTGAAACAGCTTCGCCATAATGTAAAGCCGGCGAGGTACCACTTCTAACCAATTGCCCCGATAGATGGTTTCCAGAAAAAGATTTAGGCAAAAGCTCAGCCATTTGAATAATAGAAACACCGAAATCGATCAATCTGTTTTCAAGGTCAAATCTTCTTTGAATCATTTTATTGTAAAAATGAAAAAAGTAAAACATTTAAAAGAGCGTATTAATACTCTATTTATACCCCGTGTTTACTTCAACATTCAACATTCCTTGTTCAATATTCGATATTCCCTCTCTCTTCTTCTCCATTCCACCAACCCTGCAATGGCCAATACAAACAGCACTAGAAACTGCACACTGGTAAACACATACCCTTTGACAAAGTATAACGGTATAGAGGTTAGATTTGTTGCAATCCACCAGATCCAGCTTTCGATTTTCTTTTTAGCCATCAACCACATACCGGTATAGGCGGTGGCAGAAGCAAACGCATCGGCCCAGGGAATGGCTTCGGGGGCAAATGACTGCTTGGCACGGGTGAGTGCTGCAAAAATGACCAGATAAAACGCAGCAAAAAAAGCCAGTTGTTGTATCCATTCTTTTTGATTGCTGCGTGTTATGTGCAGTATGGTTTCGTGTTTGATACTATCTTTTTTAGACCATAACCACCAGCCATAGATACTCATGATGGTATAATAGAGATTAACACTGGCTTCTCCCAGCAGGTTTCCTTTAATGCTTAAGTAGATGTAGAAAGTGGTATTGATCAAACCAATAGGATACACCAGTATGTTTTCCTTGCGGCTGAACCATACGCTACCAATACCCGCAAATACAGCAATGAATTCAATAACTCCCGTTTGCTGTATGCCGGTGATGAATTGATGGTAGATATCTGGTAAACCCATAGCTAAAAATATCAAATGATTACGCTAAAAAAGAAATCTTAAAAACGTCATTTCGAACCCGAAGAATGAGGGTGAGAAATCTCAATTATTTTATTCTGCTTACACTTCATGAGATTTCTCTCCCGCTCTAGCGGGATCGAAATGACGAGGATACGTTTATTCATTCAGTAAAGCGTACACGGCAAAACTGGCCAGCCAATGTTCGCCACCATAACTGCCACTGGCAATATTGGGTAAACTGGCGTTTAGGTGTTTAATGGCAGACCTAAGCAGAATGGATTTTCTCGGGTCGCCTGCGGGTAATTGTTTGGCAATACCCTGCATGCACCAACTGCGGCTGAAACACAAGCCATCCAAATGAACAATCTGCATATCGGTTCTGTCTGATACTATCGGTAATTGGGTAAGATGCTGCAAGGAAGCCCTTGAGATCCATTGATTAAACCATGGCACAAAATCTTTTTTGCTTAATACCTTACGCATCAGATCCGCCTCTTCCAGTGAAGGTGATAAAAAATCAGTTCCATCCGGCTCCCAGATGGTGGGTGCATTTTTATCTTTTCCGTATAATCTTGCGGCAGATGATGTAATTGCTTTTTCAAATACCGTGTTACCGGCTGTTCGTGCATAATCGAGTGCAAACACCAAACCAAATGCAGTATTGGGATGAACGCCGGTTCTGTTTGGATATGTTTGTTTGGGTAGATAGTTCATCCAAATTTTTACAATGGTATCGCAAAAAGGCTGCAGTGCAGTGCGCCATTGTACCGCATCGGCATCGTTCCAGGTAAGCAATTCCTGTTGAAGTTTTAATAACCAGGCCCAGCCATAGGTTCGCTCATAACTTTTAGAGAGAGGCCCATTAAAATACAATAATTCATTCTTGATATTGACGGTATTGATGTTTTTTGAAATGGCAGCGCGAATTTTTTTTGCTTCGGGTAAAGAGGGAAATTGTTTTAACAGCGAAACCAGCATCCAGTGCCCATGCACGCTGCTATGCCAGTCGAAACAACCATAAAAAGCAGGGTGTTGCTGCATCGGCGTCATCAGGTGATCACTGTCACCGGAAGAAGTATGGTTGGTTTTGTTGGGATACTGTTGTTGTAAACATTTCAAAGGCAGCGATGCGAGGTGCGATGCACCTTCTGTGGTGAGCGAAAACTTTGTACTGTCTTTACTAACTGTAAAAAATTGTTTCGGTTGCGCATGTGCTGCAAATGAAATCCAACACAGGCAAATGAACCAACCAATCCGTTGCATAATAATAATTTTATTCAAGTTACTTAAGAATTGTATGCAGATACTGGGCTTCTCTGTAATAACCATTGAGCCATCAAAAAATAAATGATGTCACGGGCAGCTTAGTAGAAACGAAAAGTGTACGGTGTGCTCCTATCTGTTGTCCAATCCTCTTTTCACCAATGACTGGTGATGTTGTACATGATAAGCAGTGAAGTAAAGCATCTCGCGAAAAGTTAGTTTGCCCAGCAGGGGATGTGGAAGAATGTATTTGTCCAGCGCATCCTCTGTATGTGTTTCAGTTTTTTTTGCAAGCCGGGTAGATAAGGAGGCTAATTGTTGTAACAGTGCTTCTTTGTTTTCAGGCTTTACAAGCGTGGGAGTAAAAGCACCCGGTGCTGTTCCTCCCTGCTGTAGTTTGCCCTGGTATTTTTCTACCAGCTGTTCATAGGTTTTAGATGAACGATTGGCGATGCCAAATCTCCATTGTACAATAAACTTCGGAAGACCCATAGCCATATGAACAGGCTTAACTGATTTCAGCAGATGATCCAGCTGTTGCCCAGCCGACCATTTTCCTTCGGGAGCATACAAAAAGTCGGTATCAGATAAGGATTGCAGGTATTGTATACATGAACTATGGTTATCCCGCAAAAGTGCAGCAAGTGTTTCTTTATTCATGGCAATAGCAATTGGTTTATTAAAGATAATGTGTTGTGTTATTAAACGCATTCATTTTAAACCGTGCCTTTGTGCATCCGTGAGAAAAAAATTGCACACCAAGGCACAAAGGCACGGTTTGATTTCTGTATGGATAAAACGTAAAAATGCCCATCCAATATTAGGACGGGCATTTTCAAAATATCAACTCACAAAAAAATTATTCAGCTTCTGCTACTACTTCTTTTACTTCGGGTATCATGCGTTTCATCATGCCTTCAATACCCGCTTTTAAGGTAATCATGGAAGAAGGGCAACCGCTGCAGCTTCCCTGCAACATCAGGTTCACAGTTCCTTCGTTGTAACTTTTGAATTGTATGGCACCGCCATCCATTTCAACGGCTGGTTTTACATAGTTCTCCAGTAATTCTTTTACTCTTTTTACAATATCATCATCATCGGCACTAACGGTATTGGTAGCTTCCTGTTTTACCTTGGCCACTTCTTCTTCATTTACTACCACACCACCATTTTCCAGGTATTCTTTTAAAAACTCTTTAATGGTCGGTATCACATCCTGCCAGTCTTCAGTATCCACTGTTTTGGTCAGCGTTACAAAATTGCTGGCGATAAATACACTTTTGATGAAAGGAAAGCTAAATAGCTCTTTCGCCAGTGGCGATGGAGTTGCCAGGGTTTCATCTGCAAAATCTATGCTCTTACCCGGGTACAATAATTTATTAGCCACAAACTTCATGGTTTCCGGGTTGGGCGTCATTTCGGTATAAATACTGATCACCGGGTTGCCTGTTTTAATCATAATGCTTTTATTTATTCGGCCGGATATACACCCGACACAACAAAAATAAACAAAACAGCCGCAGCTAAGGTTCAATTAGGTCCCGGTAAATGGATGTAGCGACATATTTTTCGGATATCGAAACAAAAGCCCTACCAGCAAGTTAAGCGCAGGGTTCCTTCTACAACAGAGGGGGGTAATTGTGTAGTAACAGGTTCACTAACTATCTGTGTAAGAACTGGTTGAGTTACCTGTTCGGTTACCATGGGGGCAGCATACAAAGCCGTTTTGGCAGAAAGCGTTGTTTGAGAAGGGGCAGCCCAAAGCACACCGGCCAGACATAATATGCTGAAAAGGGTATTTTGTGCAACTGCTTTCATAAACTGGTTTCTACACCAAAAATATCCTTGTTTATGCGGGTTTGCAATCACATAAATGTGTGAAATGCATGTTTTTGCATGTTTGTAGCAAATAAAAAACCCGGGATCTAGTCCCGGGTACGATACAAAGGAATGTATATGGAGTGATTAATAGTAAAATCGGGTATTCTCGATCTCATCAGGTAAACCGGTGTATTTGGTGGTGGTTTTTCGGGTTAGTGGATTTCCATCTGCATCGTAAGTATACACATGCGTAACCGTTGCTTCTAGCATGCCATTCATATCATAATGCTGTTCAGAAAGCGGGTTATTGGGAATAAAAGTTTCCATCGGCAAATAGGGATTGTTTTCAAACAGGGCCGTGGTATTGCGTTTGGCATCGTAGTCAATGAGAACATATTCTGAACTCTTTTCCAATAAACCGGTTGATGGGTCTCTATAGTAAATGGTCATTTTTTTCAAATTACCATTGTTGAAATATTCATTCTCGTACCGAAAGCTTAGTTTAATAGTGGTGCTTCCTCCCAAACGCGTATGGCCATCTGTTCTGAAAAGTTTTCCATTGGTGTAGCTATACTCGTAATAAGCTACTAGGTTACCACCTGCTGCATATATTTCTGTTTTTACTACCTTTTGGTTGGCATAGGTGTATTTGAATGTAATGCCATCATCTCCCCGAACTTCACTTAGTACGGTACCAGTATACATAAAACTGTATATGGTATGATCTGGTGTTCCCGACCCGTAATCAATGTGGTTGGTGATCTTACTTACGGTTCCATTGGTGTTGTATTGAATACTTTCGTAGCTACCACCATCGTATTCAATCTTAGATAATTTTTTATTGCCGGAGGGTGGTGGAGGGGTGTTGCCAGAATCGGGTGTATTCACATATTCCTTAGTACAACCGGTAAATAATACGATAGCTAATAACCAGATAGCAGCTACTTGAAAAGAAAGTTTTTTTGCTGTTTGCATATTGTTATAATTAAATATTTCAGCAAACTTAGTTTGCCATATTGTGCATCCCAATCACATGAAAATGTGGTTGGGATAAAAGGGAGAAAACAGGTAAGAACGGAAGGGAAGAGGGAATATCGAACAGATGAATGTTGAATGTTGAATGTCGAAATAATAGGAAGTCCCACTTCAATATTCGACATTCATCTGTTTGGCATTCGATATTTTATTTAATTGCTGCCAGGGCCACCGGATTAGGTACTGCATTATTTACCGGCTTGATGGTTTTGAGGTAGGCGAAGATGGCTTTCAGGTCTTGATCTGTCATATTCTTATATACAAACCAGGGCATAGGCGGTAACAGTGTTCTGCTGCCGGCCAAGCCTTTTGATTTTCCTTCGCGGATAGAGCGGATAAAATTTTCTTCTTTCCAGTTACCCAAACCGGTTTCATCTGGTGTAATATTCGCAGCATACGAAATACCCCATGGCCCAACAGCGGCCGTAAGGTCTGGCGCCATCAGGGCCCATCCTTTTTGTACAGACTTAATATCTATTTCTGGTAGCTTACCTGTTTTTGGAAAGCCCGACAAACGAAGTTCTGCAATCAGCTCAGGGCCATTGGGTCCCATTTTTTTGGGTGAGTGACAATCGTCGCAACCAACGGTGTTCACCAGGTATTCGCCGCGGGCAATTTGGGCGGCAGTTTCTTTTTTATCAGTTACCGAAGCATTGGGTTTATCGTTTCCGGAAATATTGGTGCAGGCAATAATGGCTGCAGAAACAAATACAGCAATGGCTGTAATGGTTAGGATTTTTTTATTCATGATACTTTTTTTTGATCGCGTGTAAGATTGATTTGTTTAATTGTTCGGCAAACCTAATCCTGTAAACAAGCGTGAGCAATCACATAAAAATGTGGTTGGGATAAAAGGGAGATAAGAAGTAAGAGTGGTAACTCCTATCTGGTTATAGAAGAAAAAAGAAGGATCGCTGTAAAGCGATCCTGTTGGTTTTATCGGAAGATAAAAAGCTACACAATTTTATCTTTAAATGCTTTGGCTACTGCTTCGCTTTTACTATTAACGTGCAGTTTCTCATAAATTTTTTTGATATGACTTCTTACCGTGTCAATGGCAATAAACATTTCGCTGGCAATCATTTTATAACTGTAGCCTTCCACCAAAAATTGAAGTACCTGTTTTTCACGATCGGATAAATTATAGTCTTCTCCTTTTTCATTGTTCATGGAAGAAAACATTTTCAACACCTGCGTGGCAATACTGGCGGTCATTGGTGCGCCACCGCTCTGTGCTTCGGTTATGTATTCCAATAATTTGGTAGGGGGTGTTTTTTTCAGAACATATCCATTGGCACCGCTACTGATGGCCTGGAATACATTTTTGTTATCATCAAAAACGGTAAGCATTAATATTTTTACTTCAGCGTTTACCTGGCGTATTCTTTTCAATCCTTCAATCCCATTAATGCCGGGCATGTCAATATCCATTAATATCACATCTGGCTTCCAGGCATTTACTTCATCCACTACGGTATTGCAATTTTTAAATGCTGCCAATACTTCAAAACCATCTGTTCCGTTGATCAACATGGTCAGGCCTTCACGTAACTGGGGGTTGTCTTCGTAAATCAACAGTTTTGTCATAAATTCTCTTTTAACCACTCAAAAGTAGTTCGTCAGGACTAATGTATCAACCGCATAAATATGTTATCCTGTTTCAACTCACTAAAAACCTCTTCCGCCGGTTGCCCACCGGTAAAATAACGGAAATAATTTTCGCATCAATGCTCCCACGCCAACACAGAAAAAGAATACAATGGCCGGTACCAGCAAATAGGTAATCAGGCGGTAATTGGGTATATCATCAATGTACAAATAAAATAAACGGGTTAGATATACCACCAACGGGGCATGTAACCCGAAAATAAAAAACGAAAAAGAAGATAGCCATACAAACCAGCTTTGCCGCATGCACCAGCTAACCAGTTTATCTGCCCCATACCAAACTGCGAGGATACCTGATAATACAGCTACATCATGCAGTACATTCAGCACAACAAACGTAATATGGTTAGAAGGATCCAACTCAAACGCCATAAAGGTTTTAATCACACTAAAGCCAATGAATAACAACCATGCCATGTATAAGCTTAACCATTTGGGTTTTCGTTCAAGGTGGAAATCGGTTTTTTGCAGCCATACACCAAATGAAAAAAAGAATAGTCCTCTTCCATCTACCACAAAGAAACCCAGTTCAAAAACCCATAATAGAAAAGTGAGGACAAACCACCAGATGGGATGTTGTTTAATGGCCCATCGGATAAAAGGATAGATGAGGTTGGTTAAAAATAAGGCGAGGATAAACCATAACTGAAAAGAAATGGGTGCGGCAAGCCATCGGGTAAGAACACCTGTCCAGCCAATTTCTGTATAAGGCCGGTTATCTCCCATTTGATCTAAACTCGAATCCGCTACAGCCTGTGCCGTAATGGGAAATTGCTGCCACAGATATGTAGTGAATAAACCGATGGCACTCCAGATAAAATAGGGAATCAATAAGTTGATAGCCCTTTTTTTAATTTGCACCAGATAAGGCAGGTTATCTTTTAATGCATAGATATAACCGGAAATAATAAATAGCAAAGGAATACGGAACCGTAGGATTCCGTTGGCCATAAAGTATTCAAAAAAAGTGGTCACAGTTAGCGGTTCCTGTACCGTGGTAAAAGGTTGCAGGTAAGTTTGGTGCAGGTTGTAGCCATGCACGGCTAGCAATAATGCAATGGAAAGAAAGGTATAGAAACGTAATTTCTGACTTAAGAACCGGCTGATCTGTACACGCATGTTTGTATTGTTTAGTGTACAGGAATATTAACGGTTACCTGTGTGCCGCCACCGGGCTTTGACAATATTTGTAAACGGCCATGCATGGCATCGGCACGTTTTTGCATATTGCCCAGTCCGTTGCCGCTATCGGCTACCGAGGGTTCAAAACCAATACCATCATCTTCTACTATTAATAGTAAACGGTTACTGTGTAACCCCAGTTGTATGGTTACCATACTGGCTTTAGAATATTTGGCTGCATTATTTACGGCTTCTTTGAATACAAGAAAAAAATCGCGACGGGCTTCCATTTCCAGTTTCACATCAAATACGGCTTCATCTATCCGAAAATCCAATTCAATTTCTTTTGCTTCCAGTACATTGGTGGCAAACTCGCGCATACGGGCCGAGATCTTCTGCATGCTATCGTTACTGGGTTTAATACTCCATACAATATCATCCATGGCGTCCATCATGCGCTGGCTGTTATCGCTGATCTTACCCAGGTATTCCGTTGTTTTTACCGGATCAACCTGAATGCGGCTTTTGGCCATTGAGCTTAAAATATTAATGGTACTAAGGGTGCTGCCCATATCATCGTGCAGGTCACGGGCTACACGGTTACGTAATTTTTCTACCGCCAGTAATTTGTTTACACGCAAACGGTGAACGATGTAAATACAAATGGCTATGATAAAAAACAGGGTACTGATAAACCAGTAGGTTCTCCAGAAGGGTGGTTTGATGTAAATAGAAACCTGTGTAATATTGGGCGACCGGTTACCATCTATGTCTTCGCAATACACACTGAATGTGTAATTGCCCGGCGGCAGTAATGAATAATTGATAAAGTTCTGCCGGTCTGCTTTTATCCAGTCTTTATCAATACCCGTCATTTTATAATAATAGGTAAGCTTCTCCCGCTCCAGATAACTCAATGCGGCAAAATAAAAACTGAAAGAATTTTCTGTACTGTTTAGCTGTATGCGCGGTAATGCCTGCAACGAATCGACCGATAAATAATTATTGAGCAACTTAAAATCAGTGATCACCACATCCCTGGGCGGTTTGTTTTGAAACACGGAGGGTTTAAAATAGAGTAGTGCGTTATTACCTGTGAACATCACATATCCATCAGTACTAAAATAATCTGCTTCGGTAGTAAGGTGAGCCAGTGTGATGCCATCTTTTCGTCCATACGCAGTAACACGTTTGGTATTGGGATTGTAACGGCATAGTCCATTTAACGTAATCATCCATAAATAACCGTCAGCATCAATGCGCATACGCAGTATGGTATTACCCGGTAACCCATCGTCGTAGCTAAGCCAATGAACCTTACCTGTTTTTTTGTTGATAAAATTCATGGCGCCGGCACCGAATACAATGGTACTGTCGTTCAGCAATTCTATATCCTTGCCGGTATTCATGAAGAGTTTTTCACCAGCAGCTCCTTCGGCAGTATACTGCTTAATGATGTTGGTTCCATCAGCACTCAGGCAATACAGTCCTTTGTTTTCTACAGATACCCAAAGCAGTCCCTCGTTGTCCATCATTATTTTTGGGATGATGGAACCGAGTTTTTGTACCCGTGTAAATTTTTTTCCATCATACTTAATTAAAAAACCACGAAAGGTAGAGAACCATATATTTCCCCTTGTGTCTCCGGTAATGTATTTAATGGTAGAGCCCTCAAAAACGGGATCGCTTGTAAAGATTGTTTTTCGCGTAAGGGTATCATATACCATATAGTTTCCACCCTGGCAACCAATCCACACTTTTCCATCTGTGTGCTGGTATAAAGCCCAGGTTTGCCGGTACTGGATCCGCTTAACTTCATTTAAGGATGGCATGTTGTTGTAGATGCCTGCATTATACTTGCGCATTTTTTTGCTGAGGCTGATAATACCTTTACCCCAGGTACTCAACCAATATTCACCGGAACGTAACTGAAGAATATCTGTAAACTCAACACCACTTTCTTTATCTGTAAATAACATATCAACAACCGAAAAAGTGCCACTACCCGGGGAAGTGAAATAAAGGCCATTGTCTGTAGACACCCAGATACTTCCATCATGGTCTTCCATTATTTGAAAAACAGAATGAAACTGAATGCCGGTAGAACTTCCCATACCGTGATCGTAATAAAAAAACCGTCCCTCATCATCGTCAAAATTATACAGGGCATTTAGCCCATGCATCCATAAAAGACCTTTACTGGTTTCAAAAAAATTCCGCAGTTCCGAGTAATCAGGATTGTAGTTTAGGCCCAGCGTATCTTTTAGTTCCTTCCCGTTTTCGTCAAAACAATACCTGATATGCGTGGCTGCCCAGGTAAATAGCCAGTGGCGCCGTTTACTATCAATAAATACTTCAGACGCACCAAGCCGTAATTTCTTATTATTCAACAACGGTATGTTTTTCGGATTGTACTGCTGCGTATACATCTCACGTGTATTTCTATCGTATACGGTAAACCCATTGTTACCACAAGGAAACCAGTATTGTTGCTTAGCTGTATCTTCAAACATCCCCGGTCCGGACATAACGCCTTTTGGAAAATGAAAGTAGTTATCGTCAATAAACGCTTTCCTTTTTTTATTATAGTGCAAGAGGTTAAAACCGACAATAAACAGAAAGGTTTCTCCCTGGCTATCCTGCCACATATGAATACCGCCAGCACCCGATAAAGAGCGGTCAGTTATGATAGGAACAATGGTATAGTTTAATGTGGCAGTATTAAAAATGCCCACTTCATGCAGGTTGGGAAAGCAAAGCCAGATAGCATTACTGTCTGCCCGAAGTATTTTGGTTAAATCTGCTGCTTTTGGCTGCGCCTGGCTGCGCGATGAGCTGAGGCGGATGAATTTACTTCCATCAAAACGCTGTAGGCCATTGGCGGTACCTGCCCATATAAACCCTTTAGCATCCTGATAGGTGCAGTACACCACATTCGAGGTAAGCCCGATACCATCATCGGTGCTGATGCGGTTAAATGTAAAACCCTGCTGCGCATGCAGGGTGCTTGTGAACAACAGCAAACAGGTAAAAAGAACAATAGCTTTTTTCATGCGCAGTTAAGAATACTCAAATCTAAAAACAAAACCGCATCCGCAGTAAAGGAAAAAAGAAAATCACCCGTTTATGTGGTGCAGGCATGGGAATATTGAATATCGAACAAGGAATGTCGAATGTAGAAGTATACCTCCGATCATCATTCAACTTTCTTTGTCCGATATTTTATGCGTGTTGAAACGCGTAATGAAAGGATAAGCGGATGATTAGAATTGATGGAAGGCAAAGCCCATCACATGATTATGTGATATCTTTGAAATCCAATGTGGTAAAGGATTTCACATGAATGTGTGATTGTGTGTTATTAGAATAGGATGCATTTTTGCATCATTAAATAATTGATTTAAAAACAACATTATGAAAGGAAAATACATCACCACTTCTTTAATGCTGGCAGTGCTGGCAGGTGGTAAAAACGGAATCAGCGTATTGGTAGAAGAAACAGCCGCTGCTACACAGGATCACGCTGTAATCTGGAGCAAAACGGTTGCTGCAGCACAAAAAAACGCATTGGCGCAGAAGGGAAGAGACGAATTGAAACTCGTTTAAAAGCTTTAGCGTAAATACAAATCAAAACAAGAACATGGAAAAGAAATTTTTCGACGTAATGGATCGTTTCTTCACTTTTCTCCTGCTGATTTCAGGGGAGGAGGATTTTGAAACTGTATCTATCAGTCATATCCTCTGAGTGGTTTATCCCAATCGCATATAGCATACTACTTATTATTACTGCTGTATTCAATAACTCTCCAGCTTCAGGAGAAAGTAATGAAATTGTATCAGGTGGCGACTAATGAGTTGTTTAGAGAATTGTGCAACTACTTCTTTTTTAAAGCTTAATACCCAGTCCCAGGGTTACATAAAATAATTTTTTGCCCCGCTCAGATAGGTCCGGTCTTCCTGCTACTTCAACCAGGTTTTGTGGTATTGTGTAGGACGGCGTGATAGAGGCATTGAATTTACCCGATACAAAAACAATGGGCATAGAAAGTTCATAGGAAAGTATATTGAATTGTGTTACCTGCTTGGTAGTTTGCTGAGTAACCGGAAATCCGAGTACATTCTTTTTCTCGAGATAGGTATTCGTAAATTTCTGTGTGCCAAAATAAGCATAGGCAGAAGGTACCAATGCAATGGCAGACTTACCCATTCCTTTGTTAAAAAGGAACAAATGATCCAGCCCTATGGTGGCACCCACATCTGTTTGGTTACTGAATTTAAGATCCAGGCCGGTGTTGATGTTGATAAATTTGTTCAGGTAATTGAGGTTGATACCGGTTTGTGAACGTAAGGCAGACTGCACCAGCGTGCTTTTATCCTTATATAAAAACTGCGAATAAAAAAGATTACCTGAAAAATGATCTGTTTGCGGAAAACGATACCCTGCTTCAATGGTTGTACCGGTATAATATAATGGTACAGCTTTGTTCTGAACAAATATGAAACTCCCCTGCGCATACAATCCAATAGACGATTGAAACCCGATCGATGGAAAGAGGCCGCTGCTTACCAAACTATCTGTTCTGCCAAAATAATGCAACGCAGATTGATAATTGATTGAGGTACTCAGCTCATTCTTTTGTGTTGATTTGTTTTCTGTCTCCTGCGCCATGGCACCAAATGGTAAACATACGAGCAGTAATAGTCTACAGATGATCGGTTTCATATCGGTTAGTTTTTGCGTTGTTAAAGAAGCAGGGTATCGTTGTTTGCATTGAATTTTAAAACGGGTATACTTTACTGCTTGCGGGTTTTAACGGAACCTTTTGCTTTTACATCAGCAATGGCTTTTACAGCAGGTTTAGCATCTTTCACTTTTGCTTCTGTTGTAGAAGCCGCTTTAAGGGAAGCTTCTTTTGCTTTCTCTGTTTTTGCTTTTACTTCATCAGACTGGGTTTTCATTTCTTCTTTTGCTTCACTCATAGGAAGTTTGGCATTTGCATTAGCGTTTGCCTCGGCTTCTGAAACAGATTGAGCGCGTATCAACCCTCTTTCTTCTCCACCAGCATTGCTGTTGGTATTTACTTTGTTATCATTTCTTACTTCTACACCAGCTTTTGTATCAACCTTTGTTCCTGATTGTATTTTGTTGGCTGATCGTAAAGCAGCAGAAGTAGATTGCTGTACCGCGCCTGTTGTAGCTTTTACAGCATTACCTGTGGCAACCGTTACTTTGTTGGTGGCATTTACTGCGGCACTGGTTGCTTTGGTGGCATTAACCGTTGCATTGGTAGCAGCACTTGTGGTGGCTTTAATACCTAATTGTGCATTTACTGACTGGAAAAATAATACAGAAGCCAGCACTGCAGAAGATTTAATTAGCGTTTTCATAATGATAAGGTTTAGGTTAAAAATGTATGACACTAACCACATTTCAATTTGTGTGCCAAAATTATTTTTTGCCTGCTGCTATATATAAAATGAATTGTAAGTGAATGAATTATGTTGCTTTTTTTATTCTAACCGAATAGTATCTGCTTACATGTACAGGCTTTGTATAAAACGCTAAACTTTAATATTTTGCAAAAAAACAATTTAAGAAAAACTGATTCCTGATTTTTTACGTAAGCGATTTTCTAATCGATATTTATACGGCTTAGATGGGACAGGAAGTGTCTTGTTGCGATCGAAAAGTATTTGCTCGGGATAGTGCTTTTACTGGGTCTTTTTTTGATAATACAAGACATAAAAACTGAAAGCGTTTATGTTCAAGTTTTATTGACTGATTGTTGATCCATGTAATTGGATTTGTTATAACTACACCGTACGTTAAAATATTTCTGCAAACCGTTTTTGAACAGTTGCACGTAAGCCACTCCTACAGCTAATTTCCCTTTCATCATACACACATATTTGTGCGATAGGATACACTTTCTTGCTGCGAGATATTTGCTGCCTAAATACACAATCATGCAACAAACAATGAAAAAACTAAGTGTGCTAATAAGTGCGTTGATGTTTCTGGCAGCCTGTAAAAAAAATACTACAATCATTCAACCAGAACAGGATACACCCGTAAACCAGTCTATCAGCCAATTGGTAAAAGATGGGGAAGTATGGACGATCAGTTATCATACAG
Source organism: Chitinophaga pinensis (assembly GCA_943372845.1). Classification (GTDB taxonomy): domain Bacteria; phylum Bacteroidota; class Bacteroidia; order Chitinophagales; family Chitinophagaceae; genus Sediminibacterium; species Sediminibacterium pinensis_K. The sequence goes on from CALSAD010000003.1 coordinate 313,951, forward strand.
ATAGTAGTATTCGTTCTGTAGACAGAAAATTTACAGACGGGGCCCCTATCGGAACCTATGCGTTTATCTATCAAAATAAAAAACTGATAGAAGTAAAATCAGCCGGCAGATGGAAATACATCTATACCGGTGAAGATTTAACCTCTATAGAAACGTATAATAATTTAGGCATGCTCCGTTATCGAACCGTGTTAGCATATACCAATGGTAAGCTGACAGAAAAAACAGGATACCTTATTAACGCAGCTACAACGGATAAACCCAATATTAAAACGAAATATACCTATGGGGTAGATGGTAATGTATTGGTAAAAGAGTTGTTTGATTATATAAATGGCTCCTGGTTAAAAACAGATGAAGTGCATATTATTAAGTATGATACCCATCCTAATAATGCTGATCATCTCGAGAGCTTTCCTTACATACCCAAGAAGTTCTTTCCGGCGAATAATCCACTACGTGAGAATTATGTAAACGACCATGGTGTTATATACGGATCAGTAGTACACGACTATCAGTACGATGCTAACAAGCGGCCTATTCTGCGTAAAAGCACGTATTCATATACAGGTTTTCCGGATACACATTCAGAAGCAACGTTTCAATATTAAATGGCTTACAAACAACCGTGCCTTCGTGTGAAAAAATTTCATACGAAGGCACGGTATTGTTATCAGGATGTGATGCTGCTATTCAACTATACGCAACTTGGCATAGTTAAGCATTATCTTTTTTTCTCCATTGAGGTTAAAGAGAATGGTAGCTACCGGATTGTGTGCAGAGCCTTCAATCTTGGCAACAGTTCCAAAACCAAACTTCTGGTGCTCTACCTGCTGGCCTGCCTGCAAATTACTGGTATCACTTGCTGTAAAATCTGCTGCAGGTTTGTGTTCCACCACTTTACTTGAGGGTGGCGTTATGGGCAGGTACTCCGGTTTTTGGTTTCTGGTTTCCGGTTTTTTCGAAGGTGGTCGTCCGTATCTTTTTTCTGCTCCCGCAGCTGAATCACCAAAGCCACGTTGCATACGATCAAAGCCATTGCCCCAATCGGTGCCCAGGTTTCGGGCGCCACCACCGGCATAACTTTTATCAATATATTCTTCAGGCATTTCTTCAATAAAGCGACTGGGTTCATTCTGTACCAGTTGCCCAAAACGATAACGGTTATTGGCATACGTTAGCCATAAGCGATGTTTGGCACGTGTAACGGCTACATAAAACAAGCGACGCTCCTCCTCCAGTTCTTCCCTTGTATTAATGCTCATAGAGCTTGGGAAAAGCGTTTCTTCAATGCCACCTACAAACACACAACCAAACTCAAGCCCTTTGGCTGCGTGTATGGTCATGAGTTTTACTACATCGGTATTTTGTTTATCGTCATCTGCGTCGGTTAATAAAGTGATCTGTTGTAAGTATGAACCTAATGTTTTATCGCCCAGTTCTCCATCCTCGTTACTGGGGCTTTCCGTCCACTCTTTAATGGAGTTCAGTAATTCCTGCACGTTTTCATACCGGGCCATGCCTTCGGTTGTTTTATCGGCAAAGAGTTCCTTCACTAAACTGGTATGTTTTCCTACCTGTACCGCTACATCGTATGCATTTTTATCGGTAAGCATACTTTGAAAATAGCGGATCATGGTAACGAAGTTTTGCAATGCCTCGAGTGTGCCTGCTTTGAAACCAAATTCTGCCGCTCTTGTCAATACTTCAAACATGGTAATGTTTTGCTCGTTGGCATAGATTACACATTTCTCCTGTGTGGTTTTACCAATGCCTCTTGCAGGGTAGTTCAGAATTCTTTTTAACGATTCTTCATCTCTTGGATTAGTGATCACTTTTAAATACGCTACCACATCTTTTACTTCTTTGCGGGTATAAAAACTTTGTCCGCCATACAACCGGTAGGGTATGCCCATCCGCCGCAAACTTTCTTCAAAAGAGCGACTCTGTGCATTGGTACGGTACAGAATGGCAAAATCGTGGTTGTAATAATGGTTACGCAGTTTTTGTTCTTTGATGGTGTCGGCCACAAATTTTCCCTCATCATTATCTGTCATGGTACGAACCAGTGCAATTTTTTCTCCCTCACTATTCTCGGTCCAGAGATTTTTTGGAATCTGGCCTTTGTTATTTTTAATAACGGTATTGGCTACATTCAGAATACTCTGGCTGCTTCGGTAATTCTGTTCCAGTTTTACCACATGAACATCATCATAATCTTTCTGAAATTGTAAAATGTTTTCAATGGTAGCACCGCGAAAACTATAAATACTCTGAGCATCATCCCCCACCACACAAATATTCTCATGCATGGCCGCCAGTAGTTTGGTAATCTGGTACTGAACGGCATTGGTATCCTGGTACTCATCTATCAGGATGTATTTGAATTTACGCTGGTACTTACTTAATACTTCGGGAATGGTTTGCAGGATCTCGTTCATTTTTAACAGCAGATCATCAAAATCCATGGCACCGTTTTTAAAACAGCGGCTTACATAAGCCGCATAGATCTGGGCCATGGCAGGGCGATTGGATCGCATATCTTCCTGTTGAATTGCATAGTTGTTGGCATATTCACGCGGATACACCAGATCGTTTTTGGCAGAAGAAATTCGGTTGCCAACCACACTGGGTTTGTATTGCTTATCATCCAACCCCAATTCGTTAATCACAGCTTTAATTACGGAACGGCTGTCATCTGTATCGTAAATGGTAAAATTGGTGGGGTAACCAATTTTTTGCGCCTCGGCCCTAAGGATTCTTGCAAAAACACTATGGAATGTTCCGATATACAAATTCCTGGCTTCAGAGTTGCCCAGTATTTTTTCAATCCGCTCCTTCATTTCTGCAGCGGCTTTATTGGTAAATGTGAGTGCGAGAATATTAAATGCATCAACCCCATTGGCCATTAAATGGGCAACACGGGTGGTGAGTACTTTTGTTTTACCACTGCCCGCACCGGCAATGATCATTAATGGGCCGTTAATATGTGTTACCGCCTCGTGCTGCGGTTCATTCAATCCCTCCAGATATGCTTGCATGGGTGCAAGTTAATATCTTGCTGCCTGAAAATTTACAACGTTGAAAACTTAGTTGTTAATTAGGCCATTACCTGATTACTTTTACGGGCAGCAGCGAAACCATATGAAAGATTTTAAAAAATATTACATCATTCCCGAAGAACCGGAAATTGTTTACCAGGCACTCACCAATGAAGCCACCATTCAGTTATGGACGGGAGAGCCGGCAGAAATGAGTATAGAGCCAGGGTCTGAATTTTCTTTATGGGATGGTAGCATCACCGGTAAAAACCTCGAATTTGTTGCCAATACAAAATTGGTTCAACAATGGTATTTTGACGGACAGGATGAAGCCTCTATTGTAACCATTATTCTGCATGCGCATAAACAGGGAACCTCAGTAGAGTTGCGGCATACGAATATTCCGGATAGTGCCTATGATGATATAACAGAAGGTTGGTCGCAAACCTATTTTCGTTCATTGGGTATGTTTTATGAATAAGTAGTTTTATTAAGCGGATAAGAGAAAATGAGATAAAACGAGATTTCTCCTTACCCTCTTTATCTCTTAATCTCTTATTGAAATCTTCGCTCAGATACAACGCTGCCAGAGTTTATGGCAACCATTAATGTTCCCTTTTTTGTTAAATATGTTAAACCTTAGCTCACATTTCACCCGAACTTAGCTCATCCAATCGTTTCGGGTTATCTTTGCTATTCTCCAAAACCAACCGTTAGGGTTGTCAAGTGCACGTATCTGTGCGTATATATTATTTTGATCATTTTAAAACAGAAGAATATGCTGAGACAAAAAATGTCGCAATGGAGTTGTCAGGTATTGGCATTTGCATGCATACTGGTATGTATGAGTTTTGCCTTCATTAACGTGGAAACGGTTGAGAATACTATTGTACAAAATGAAACCACTCAGGTTTCGGCAATTTCAGAAAAAATGGAATTGTATGAGAACCTGGATCTTGCATCGATGGGTTTATCGCGCGAAGCATTTACCAATGCACTTTCGGGGTATACACATTTATTGAATGAAGGAAAGATCCGTAAGGATAATATTTTATCCATCATCGATCTGAGTTTGCCTTCCGGTAAAAAAAGATTGTTTGTAATTGATCTTGCTACCGGCGAACTGGTTTTTAATACCTATGCAGCACATGGAAGAAATTCCGGTACCAGCGTAGCTACTCAATTTTCTAATCAACCCAATAGTTTTAAAACCAGTTTGGGATTTTATATTACCGGCAACACCTACAATGGAAAGCATGGTTGCTCACTCAGGTTAGAAGGAGAAGAAGCGGGTATTAACGACAATGCATTATCAAGAGGTATTGTTATGCATAGTGCTTCTTATGTAGGAGAATCTATAGTAGCAAAGCAGGGATATATTGGCCGTAGCCAGGGCTGTCCTGCCCTGCCGGGAAATATTTATAAAGAGGTGATTGAAAAAATAAAAGATGGCAGCTGTTTGTTCTTGTACAGTCCGGATAAAAAATATGCAGCACAATCTAAAATATTGAAGGAGCGTATACAGGGTTAATAAATCATCTATATTGTTTACTGACGTTGTTAACACAAGTACTACTAAATAAAAGCCCGCATTATTGTGGGCTTTTATTTAGTAGTGAATTGATAGCATATATAGTGAAGCGCCATTGAAATCAACAGTCATAGTGAACCTTGGGCATCCTCTTCGGTCTTTGCGTTATTGCTTTATCTTTTGAATGAACTAGTTTAATAGCACTCACCACGTTGGTATATAATGCGAATCAAGGGTTGAAATAGAGCCGTTGGCTCGGGTTATATTGTAACAACGGATTTTAATCCGTTGATGCTAATGCTGCTGGACCAGAGTGCCGTAGGCACGATACATGTAGTACTATACATGCCGAACCTACGGTTCTTTTATAACCTGTCCTTTTTCTGTCAACGGATTGAAATCCGTTGTTACAATATTTGTCGAGGCTACGCCTCTAAGGCATCCTTACAATATTGAACAACACCATATTTATTAAATCCAACCCTTAATTCGCATACATACCTATTAGATATACAGCCGGTTTGAAACAGAGGAAAAATTAAACAAGTGAATGTCGAAGTACTAATAAAAATCACTTCGATATTTGATATTCATCTGTTCGAATTTTGATATTTTATTCAATCGCTACAAAGCTTTTTTCATGTGAAAACGCTAAAACATTATAATGCATTCGTAAACATTTTTGCTGCGAGTGTTTTATCATTTCCATAGATATCATCTCTGAAATTAAGTTGTTTATTCTCGTTTACCCAGGCGGTGTAATAGGTAATGATTACGGGTACAGAATGTTTTAGGGCTACCGTTTTTTCAACACCGCTTGCCATAGCTTCGGCAATTTTTTCCGGAGTCCATTCCGGAGCATTTTCCAGTAGGTAATTAGCCATTTTAATAGGATCGCTTAAACGGATGCAACCATGACTGGCAGCACGATCGTCTTTTCCAAACAAACTTTTGGCAGGGGTATCGTGAAAATAAATATTGAAGCTATTAGGGAATAGAAATTTTACATGGCCCAAAGAGTTGAATGCACCGGGTAATTGCCTGATCACCGGTAAGCCTCCTTCGTTACGTACAACTTCCATATGATTTTTCTCAAGGTAATTTTTGTTTTTTTGAATAGATGGCAGGATTTCATTTCTTACAATGCTTCGCGGTATATTCCAGTATGGGCTGAATACAATCTGGGTAAGGTCATCAGAAAACATAGTGGTTTGATGCGCTTCTTTACCAACTACAACAGGCATGTGTATCACGTGCTTATCTCCTTCTGTTACGTGCAACATAAATTCGGGGATATTCACCAGGATTAATTTACCTTCTTTATTAACCGGCATCCAACGCATACGCTCCATATTAATGAGCAGCTGCTGTATTCTGTTGAGCACAGGTATATTCAGGCTTTGAATTAAAATTTTATTGATTTTTCCATCGGCTGTAAAGCCACTTGATAACTGATATTTTTTGATGGCTGCTTCCAGTTCCGGTGTAAAAACAGAACTGGTATCAACTACGGCTAACTCACCAGAGATGCCCAATCTCTTTTTGATAGAGGGGATTTCCACAAAACTTTTTCCGGTAACAAATTTGGTTTTGGTGCTAGCTATTGTATCCCATCCTTTGTTTTTATGAAGAGCAATGTACTTGGTAAGCTGTGCTTTCAGTATCCCGTAATCAGGTGTAAGGGCAGCATATTTTTTATTGTCTTTATCGGCCAGAATAGAATCTGCCAGCTCCAGTATGTTTTGTTTTTTAATGGGTATAAACGTTTCAAACTGGTGATCATCCAAATTGGTTTCTTTATAGGTTTCCAGTGTGTACCGAACAAACCGTTTGGATAACAGTAGCTCAATTTTTATGATGTCGGGATCTTTTGGGTTGATCGTTGATTCGTGAAGAAGTAATTCATCAAGCTGACCATCTAATTTTTTATTAATACTGTCTTTACTGTATTTATATAAGCTTCTGAAGCCAAGTGCCTGTTCGGTTAAGCCTTTTGAGTCGAACCAGGCATATTGAAAATTACGTACATTGTAGAAGTCGATCATATTCTCCCGAATACTATCGGCTGTGCCATCGCTCATTAAAAATTTTTCGAGTGCAGTGCTGTCAAGAAACAGATCATTATAGGCATTGGCTTTGGTAATGGAATAATCTCTTGGTGAGGGACCCGATGATTCATTTCCGGCGGAACCGCGCCATATTCTGCGGTTTTTATTTTTACAACTTGTGGTAAATACCAAAGTGAACAGGCATAGGTAAAAGAGCTTTTGTAACATTTCTGTAAAGTACAACTAATAAGCGCTAAACGCCGATTGTAAAAGTGAAAGGTTTGGTAATGGCTTCGTATTTTTAGGATGTGGTACAACACGTAGAATTCATACACACTCACCATTTTGAGCGTTTTTACTTTCGTAAAAAAGCGCCTGTATCGCTTTCGTTGTTCATTGATTTTTTTTGGGAAACCAATTTCGACAGTTTGTGGAAGCAACATCCGGATGGTTTTTCAGATGTACTTTTTCCTAATACGGGATATACCTACCTGATCAATCTGGGAACTCCTTTTGTGATGCAGGTGGGTGAAAAAAAATTCCCGATGAAAACAGATGGATTTCTGCCAAGGCATAAAGCTATTGAATGCTACCATAAACCGGGCAATAAATTGTTTGGTATCAAATTCAAAACCTCACCTATTATTTTTGAAAAGAAAATCAATTTTGCAGAATACCGTGAATCAGTTTTTCCTCTCAGTTATCTGGCTGATGCATCCATTATCAGGGAAGTAAAAGCGTCAACTTCTTTTTCAGAAAGAATAAAACATCTTTCCGGATATTTTGACCGTTTGGTACAGCATTATTCCGGATCGCTGCTGCCTGTTGAAATTGTTACACAGATCCTTTCGGTATGTGACAAGAATAATGAATTCAGTATACCAGTGGAAGCGTTGGCAGAAAAGTATCAAATATCCAGCAGAACCCTGCAACGGTATTTTGAAACCTATACGGGCATCAGTACCAAAAAAGTATTACAGATTATGCGGATACGAAAAGCAGTGGAAGCATTGCTGGCATCCCCGGAAAACTTTGATTTCACAGTTTTTGGTTATTATGATCACAGCCACTTTTATAAACACCTGAAACAATTTGTACAAAAAAACACACTGCTGAAATTACAGCCACACCTGCGATTACTTGCGAAAATGCACAGATAGCTAGGTATTGAATTAAGGATAGATACACAACCGTGCCTTGGTGCCTTAGTGTGCAATTATTTTTCACACTAAGGCACCAAGGCACGGTTTATAGTGAACGTATTTAAATGCACAATATGTTATGATTAATTACCCGCTCTTTGTCTTTCTTCTTCAGATGCAGTGGTTCTTCTTCTTGCAGCCTGCACAGTATTTTTTCCGAACCGGTAAGTAAAGCTCAGGGTAGCTATCCGCGTTTCGCGATAGGCATGCCATTTTTCTATATAGTTATTATAGGTGATGACCGCTTTGGGTAGATTGGTCCAGAAAAGATCTGTTACATTCAAACGAAGTGTTCCCTTGTTTTGCCATAACGACTTTTGCACGCCCAACGCTATTCCCCACTGCGGATCCAGTACCATAAAACCATATTGACCTCCGGTGGTTAGGTTTGCATTCAATTCAGTAACCCAGCCCTTGCCCAAAGTAAACGTATTGTTCATGCGGTAATCAAAAGCAGGCCTTCCATTATTTAACCGCGTACTGCCAAGGCTTCCATTAAATTTATTGTAATAGGCACTGGCATTATTGATCATATTCCAGCGCTTACTAACTTTAATCGGAGCAGCAACCGTAAAACCATAATAATCAGAAGTGCTCAGGTTAATAGGGATCTGCACCGTTACATTATCTGCCTGCGGAATATTGGGAAACACATCTTTGAACCTCGCTATGGCTATGTTCTGGTTGTTCTGTGTGCGGCTATAGGACAGTGTAAAATTGAAACTCTTAACTGTATAGTTTAATTCGTACGACCAGGTAAATTGGGGCAATAATGTTGGACTACCTGTTGAATACGTTGTAACATCTATCAGATACAGGAATGGGTTGAGCTGGTTATATCCGGGCCTGTCTATACGACGGCTAACCGATACACCAATGGTCTGATCGTCTTTGATCTTGTAATTAAAAAATGCACTGGGAAACAATTGCAGATAACTGGAGTCATATAGTATATTGCCTTTCTGCTGTCGTGTTTTAATATGGGTATGTTCTGCGCGCAGGCCAAGTTGTACTGAAAATTTGGTAAACTCTTTGCTTACATTCACATATGCTGCATTATTGTACTCCTCGTAAAAAAAGCGATTGGTTTTGTTTACATCATCTACCGGTATACCCGTACTAACATCAAAGAATTTGGCATCATTGTCTGAAGATACATAGCTGGTTTTGGCACCGGTTTCAAACTTTGCATTTTTGGGTAGCGGGTTAACAAAATCCAGTTTAGCTGTTTTCAAAGTAAGTTTTCCTGCCTGATCACCATCTAAGGTATACTTGGATTGCAGCTGGGTTCCATTTAATTGGTAGTAGCTGGTGGCTGTGCTGGACAGGGCTGTGTTGCTATACTCCCCATAATCAATGTCGGCAGTTAATTCTTTTCCCGGTGTGGCAAAGCTGTGTTTGAAATTAATATTGGCAACGGTATTTTTATTATTGGCATTGTTAAATGCATTGGTTTGAAAAGTGGATGTGTATTGTTTTTGCGCATCAATTACAATGGAATTGTTGTTATTACCACTATTGAAAGAGCCGTTATTATGTGAAAGTACAAATCCAATAATATTTTTTTTATCAGGAAAAAAATCTGCACCCACCCGTAACGCATGAAAATTGGAAGGCGTTTTGGTGTAATTGTCTTTCAAGTCGCCCCCACTGTACACACCACCCGTATAAAAATTTCTATCGAGTATCAGATGGTTCAGGTTCATGCGATAGGAATAATTATAGTTGCCAAACAGGTTTACTTTTTTATTCCGGTAATTAAGCGTGCTACCTGCATTGGCTTTGGGATATACACCTTGCCCATAGCCTGCCGTAATCGTTCCATTGGTTCCCAGGCGCTGGTCTTTTTTCATGCGGATATCAATAATACCCGAATTGCCAGATGCATCGTATCTGGCCGATGGGTTGGTGATGAGGTCAATTCTTTCAATAGCATTGGAAGGCAGGCCACGGAGATAATTGGCAAGATCTCCGCCGGTTAGGGGGCTGGGTTTACCATCGATCATGATAATTACGCCCTGCCTGCCACGTAATCCAATCACATCATTTTGATCTATTGAAACGCCGGGGGAACGTTCCAATACATCCATGGCAGTACTGCCCGCACTAACAATGCTGTTCTCTACGTTTACTACTAATCTGTCAGACAATCGCTGGATAAATGGTTTTCTTCCGGTAACCACCACCTCATTAATTTCTGCTGCACCGGGCTGAAGTATGATAGAAGGTACTTGCAGCGTAAGCTGGTTGGTGTTCAGGATAATTTCGGCGGAGAATTGTGTGGTATAATTAAGTGCTGTTACTTTAATCAGGTAGCTTCCTTCGCGAATATTATCAAATGAAGCTTCTCCATTCTTATCCGAAATAGCAGCTTTAGCCAATGAAGAATCTTTCTTTTTTAACAGGGTTACCGTAGCATTCTCAACAGGTTGTTTTTTTTCGTTGAGGATGGTGGTGTTGATCTTGCTACGCAAATTACCATCTTGTGAAAAACCATATAAAACAGTATTGAATACAAGTAATACCAAAAGAAAAATCTGTTTCATGAAATCGTATTTTTCCAAAGCTGTGTAAAAAACGATACATTTCGTAGATATCTTATACAGGCAGTCGTATCTGATAGATGAAAGGGTTGCTGCAAAATTTAAGATGTCGGATTTTTACATAAGCAAAAAGCAACCCCGGAGAGATTGCTTTGTGGTTCGTTGTGATTGATTTCTTATTTGAAGGGGTTTGAAAATTTTACATCGTTGATGCAGGCAACATCAGTAAGGGTTTGTAAAAAGGCCAGTAATTTTTGATGGTCGCGTGCCGGAACGCCATGTGCAGGTATATTGGATGCCAGCATAGCTTGCAAACTACTTACACTGCCATTATGAAAATAAGGCGCAGTATTGGCAATATTTCGCAGGCTGCTCGATTTAAACCTGCGCTGGTTATTAATGCCCAGATCATTGGGATCGGCCAGTGCAAAGGGCGCTGCAGGATCGGATGTAATGAACATGGGAGGTGCATGGCAACCCGCACAGGGTATATTACCTGCCGTAAGAAAAAGGGTTTCTCCATCTCTCTCATCAGCCGTAAAATTGGTGAGTCCCTGTTTTACCTGATCATACTTAGATTGATAGGTTACAATGGAACGAACGAATTGAGATAAGGCTTTAGATATTTTTTCTGAGTTGATCTCCGTATTGCCAAATGCTTTTTGAAACAAAGCAGGGTAATAGGATAATCCCGATATTTTTGTAACGGCTTCCGGAATGGTCATGCCCATTTCAGTTGTGTTTTGGATGGGCTGTAAAACCTGCTCTTCCAGTGTAGCAGTTCTTTCATCCCAAAACATTTTACCCGAACGATAAAAGCGAACATTCAGCAATGGCATGGAATGTCTGTCGGTACTGCCACCCAGAAAGCCTTTGCTTTTAATAGCAGAGTCGGAGAAGGAAAGATCCTGCCGGTGGCAACTGCCGCAACTGATGGTATTATTTTTTGAAAGATTTTTATCATAGAACAATACCCGCCCCAGCGTAGCGCCATCATTGGTAATAGGATTGCCGGCCGGCGTATTATCTACAGCAGGTAATGCACTCGCTATATGCGCCGGTGTGCTGATATTACTGTAATTAAAAACGGTAGCCGGTAACTCAGGAAGTAAAACGGTGGTTCCGGTATTGGTTGTAACACCTGTTGTGGAAGTGTTGCCTGCGGAAACGGCATCACTCTTAGAGCAATACTGGAATAATGTGGCCGCTACCACAAGGCATATAAGTATGCCAATTTGTTTTTGTTTCATTCGGGTTGGTTTTGGGTAGCAATACGGCAATAGGCGGTTTTAACTATGAGACTCCTTTTTCATCTCTAACCTACGCCGTTAACAAAAATTTAAGTTTTATCGCAAAGCAATTGGGGGTTATCCTGCCGTTTACTACGTGTAGCGGCCGTTTATCCCAACCACATATTCATGTGGCTAATAGTAGCTTACCGAATACGCATTTTTGTAATGTTACCAATCAAGAACATGATTTCAAATCAATCAATCAGCTGTATGAATACATTGCGTTTTAATCCTTTTTATCAGATACACCAGGCATTGCGTGCTTTTTTATACCATGCATCTATTACGGTGCAGCATACAGATTTTTTAAAACCGGAGCAGGTACAAAAAACCATTGCCATGCTGGAGCAGCTGGTTGTTTTTTTTGAAGGCCATGCACATACAGAAGATAGTTTTGTATTTCCTATGATTGCTGAAGTAGCACCCGATATAGTAATCGATTTTGAACAGCAGCATGAAGAAGACCATACACTTGGGGAAGCCTTGATATTTGGCATTAAAAAATGTAAAGTAGCAGAAACGGAATCTGAAATGATTTTGGCAGGTAAACAACTTCAGTTCGCCCTGCATGCGTTTACCGCGTTTAACCTTACACACATGAACCAGGAAGAAACGGTTGTACTGGATATAATACACAGGCATTACACCGATGCACAAATACACGCAAAAGAAATGGAAATCGTAGCATCGCTTTCTGCAGAGAAGAAAGCCTTATCTGGCTACTGGATGCTGAAAGGACTGGCGATACAGGAGATTGTTAGCTGGTATCAAAAGATACAGGCTACAGCACCCTCTTTTGTTTTTGATGAATACATGCAGCTGGCCGAGAGGGCATTGTCTGCAGAAAAACTAAGGCTGCTTCAAAAAGCTTTACCACTTTCGTTCGCGTAGCAGTAATAACAAAAGATCCCGGCCAATTGGCCGGGATCCGTTTGTTTAAGCCTTTTTATTTTTGGTAACGGGGTATATATTGGTATGGTGCAAAATAATTCTGAAGAGTTCATCCGGCACAAAAGGTTTAACTACAATTTCATTAATACCCGTTTCATTGATGCGTTCAGTTACTTCTCTTGCCAGGCTGGCGGTTAGTGCTACAATAGGGATGCGTATGCCTCTATCGCGCATTTTTTTGGTAGCCTCATATCCATCCATTACCGGCATATGCATATCCATCAATACCAATCTGTGTTTGCTTTCATCTACCATGTTCAAGGCTTCTAACCCATTTACCGCCACATCGATCTGCGCACCCCATCTTTCCAAAAATGTTTTGGCAACCAGTATATTCACTTCATTATCCTCTACCAGTAAAATAGAGATGCCGGTTAAGGGTTTGCTTTCTTCTGTAGGTACCTGGTTAACATTCTGCTCTATCTTTTTTTCTACAGCAATGATTTTGGGAAAGGTTTGTGTAAAATAAAATACAGAACCAGCGCCATGCTCACTTATCAGATGCAGAGTGGTTCCCTGTAATTCCAGTAATTTTTTACAGATGGCAAGACCCAACCCTGTTCCGCCAAAATTGCGAGAGGTAGAAGTATCAGCCTGTGTAAACTGCTCGAATATGAGTTTTTGTTTTTCCTGAGCAATACCGATGCCTGTATCTTCTACACGGATGGTTAAGTTAATACTGGTGCTTGTCTGGCTGGCTACTTTTATATCCAGTAACACATAGCCTTTGCGGGTAAATTTGATGGCATTGTTTACCAGATTGGTAATTACCTGTCCGATTCTGGTGGGATCACCAAGTATGGTATGCTGCAATGCCGGATCAATCTGCAGCCTCAGTTCAATACCCTTGTCTTCTGCCGAACTGCGTAAACCAAAAATGATGTTTTTGGCTACATTTCTGATATCGGTTTCAATGGCTTCAAAATTTACTTTGCCGGCTTCAATTTTATTATAGTCAAGAATATCGTTTACAATGGCCAGCAGGTTATTGGCAGAAAATAACAATACATTCAATTGTTCTTTTTGCTCGGTACGGGGGTTGTCTCTCAGTATCAGATGCGTCATTCCCAAAATAGAATTCAATGGCGTTCGTATTTCGTGCGACATGGTAGAGAGGAACTCGTTCTTTGCTTTCAATCCCTCTTCTGCTTCTAACTTGGCTTGCTTAAGTGTATGGGCAAACCGGTAAGATAATATGAGTGACTGCAGAAAAAAGAAACTGATATAACCGGCAAATAAAATGGCTTTCTGTGGCGCAATAATACCAAAATATTGCAGGTTAATGGAGGTAAACACTACCAATACCACACCGGTACTCAGCAGCGCATAGCCCGCTCCCAGGCGCTTGTTCTTCATCGCCTTTACATACACATAAAATGCATACACAATTACACCAAACATAATTACTAGAAACGGATTGATGAGCTGTGTAAAAACAGAGGGAGGAAAAATCAGCACAATAGCCGATAAGGCCAGCCCGGCCCCAACTTCTAATTTTACCATATATTTATTGCCATCTTCCGGATATAAGTAGCGTGTATATAAACTAAAAAAAACCAAACTGATAAAAAGACTCAGGTATTCAATGTGTATGGTAATGAACCAGGGAATATCCGGAAAAAGCGTATGCAACACATAACTACGTGCACCCACCATACGATAACTATACACCATACAGAACAGTGCAAAATACAGGATAGATTTATCGTGCCTGCCAAACAGGAACAATCCAAAAAAGAATAAACCACCCATAAACAAACAACCCATTAATACCAGATCAAATGCAGAATCTTTTTCTCTTTCGTAAAAGAGAGTGTCTTTACTTCCTATTACAATTTCTTTGTATGGCCCCCCTTTTGAATGCCAGAAATTAGCTACCTGTAATATCAGGTGCAGGGTATCAGAGGGGCTGGTAATCTCTACTGTTTTTTGCAGCCATTTAGGAACAGCCCTTTCTTCCAATGAATCTGGGTTGCCGGCATTGGCAAACATTTCTCCATTCACAAAAAGACGATAAGAGGTATAGGTATCCGGAATATCCAATGCCAGTTTGCCAGCTTGCTTTGGTAATAATACTGTTAATGTATACGAGGCATAACCCAAATGGGGAAGTTTGCTGCCATGTAAAACCGTGTTTGTCCATAAAGCAGGGAACGGTACAAAACCATCAGCTGTAAGGGCGGTATCTTTTGGGGTAAGTATGCGTTTCCAGTATATGGCCCATTCGCCGGAAAGCGGGATGCTTTTTTTGGAAAGATCAACCTGCCGAAGATCAATGATTCCCTTGGTAGCTGTCAGGTTTTCTTTGGGTTGCGCGTGTGCAGCATAAAAACACATGAGGGTAACTACAAAAAGAAAACACGGGAAAAGGTATAACCGGTTCTTCAGCAGCATAGGTTTTTACGGATTTTTTTTTGGATGTTGGTCAAAGTATCTACTACAGAATACTAATGTAGTTAAAACCCGCTGCTTAAAAAACCAGCAAGTAGCATTGTACCGGAATTTCTGCCTCATTTTCGGCTATCCTACAAAAAAAAGCTAATTTGAACACATTGCAATCAAATTTATATGAAACAGGTATTGTTTTTCAGTTTTCTTATGGCGGTAGCCATCTTTTCAAAAGCACAAAAAGCAGATACACGTCTGCAGAACCAAATACAGCAACTGGTAAACGGGTTTAGGGGTAACATAGGGATATACGTGCATGACCTGAAAAAAAACCGGATCATTTCAGTTAATGGCGATACGGTTTTTCCTACAGCCAGTATGGTAAAAGTGCCTATTCTAACAGGCATCATGCGTAAAATTGAATCGGGTGAATTAAGTTACCACCAGCCGCTTATTTACAAAGATTCATTACTGTATGAGGGAGAAGATATACTGGGTTCTGTAAAGAATAATGAGAAAATAGAATTGAGTAAAGTAATGATGTTGATGCTTACCATGAGCGATAATACAGCGAGCTTATGGCTGCAAACACTGGCTGGTAAAGGAAACCGGATTAATGAATTGATGGATAGTCTGGGGCTTGTGAATACCAAAGTAAACAGTCGCACGCCGGGAAGGGAAACGGATCGTTCCCAATATGGCTGGGGACAAACCACACCAAAGGAAATGGCCACCCTATTTGAAAAAATAGTGAATGGAGAAGTGATCAATGCAAAAGCAAGTGAGAAAATGTTGCGTTTGCTTGGGCGGAATTATTGGGATGAAGAAGCCATTTCTCAAATACCCACTGATGTATTTATTGCGAGTAAAAGCGGTGCCGTAGATGCCAGCCGTAGTGAAGTGCTGTTTGTGAATGGTAAAAAAAGTCGCTACATTTTTTGTATTTGTACCAAGAACAACGTGGATAAAAGCTGGCAATCCACCAATGAAGCATGGGTGCTTACCAGAAAAATTTCCCAGTTATTATGGGAGTATTATAATTAACCGGTTGCTTTACATTATTCTATTTTAAACCGTGCCTTTGTGCCTTGGTGTGAAAAATAATTGCACACCAAGGCACAAAGGCACGGTTGTATCTTTATTTGATGTATACTGCTTTGTGTTCCTAGTGATCATTGGGATGCTAAAAACGTAAAGAAGTGTAGCAAGCGTATGTATTACAACGAAACAAGCCCTCGCCTGATGGCTTCCATGGCAAGGCCTACACGGCTTTGTACTTTTAGTTTTCCAAAAAGCGATTCGCGGTAACCATCGATGGTTCTTTCGCTTAAGAACATGGCATTGGCAATTTCTTTGTACGTCATATCGGTACAGGCATATTGCAGAAAGTTTTTTTCTTTATCGGTAATGGCAACAGCCTCTTTTTCGGATTGCAGTAGTCTTCTGAAATTAATATTACTTACATCAGCATTGTAAAATCCTTTCAGGTTAATTTCCTGCAGGGCTTTTTCCAGTTCGTCGGGATGGGTTTCTTTCAAAAGATAGGCGCAGCAACCGGCTTTGATCATATCAATGATAATGGAATCATTATCGTTCATAGACAAAGCTACCAGTTTCATTTGCGGATATTTTGTGCTGAGCCATTTAGCTGTTTCAATGCCATTCATTACCGGCATATTCACATCAATCAACATGATAGAGGGTGTGATGGTCATATCCTGTAATTTTTCCTGCAGGTCTTTTCCATTCAGTGCTTCTACACTCACATTGTATTCTTTAAAACTTTTCAGCATCAGGCTGAGTGATTTCAGAAATAACTGGTGATCATCCACAATACCAACAGAAGTTTTCATAGCATAGTTGTGTTAACGGGTAATTGAATGGTTACGCCGGTACCGTTATTAATAGAGGAAAGCCATTGAACCGTTCCTCCCAGCAGTTTGGTACGGTGTTTAATATTTAGCAGCCCTACACTTTTTGAAATAGTAGCTTCATCAAAACCGGTACCATCATCTGCAATATAAATGGTAAGCAGTTTAGCATCTTCTTTGATCTTGATCTCTATTTTTTTGGCACTGGCATGTTTTATGGCATTCTGTAATATTTCCTGAACAATACGAAACAAAATGGTTTGCTGATCGGGTTTTAGTGAAAGACCGGCGGGACTGAATAATTGGATCTGTAAACTTTTGGCAGCATTGATGCGGGCAATTTCTGCTTCGAGGTTTTCCATAAAATTAAACTGTTGCAGCCATTCTTTATTTAATGCTTTTGATAAGGAACGTACTTCCTGAATGGCTTTGCCCAGGGTATCATCTGCCATTGTTAAGGTTTCCGGCGATTCGGGTAATGAACGTTGTGTAAGTCCGATGAGTAATTTGGTACTGTTCAGCAGTTGCCCAACGTTATCATGAATTTCAATACTTAGTTTATTCAGGGTTTCTTCCTGTGTTTCCAGTTGCGATTGCAGTAGCTGTTTTTCAAAATCAGCTTCCATGGTTTCTTTTTCTTTCAGGTGTTTCAGATCCCTTTTCAGGTAGGCCATTACAAGCATCACAATAAACAAGGTGATCAGCAGCAGAATGCTGGAAGCGCCGAGGATGATACTTATGTTTTCTGATAGTCTTTGCATGAAAGGCCGTAAATAGTATAAATACAGAAAATGGATAACAACAAATTATGAAAACGCCACAAAATGCCAATGATGCTTGCTTCCTGCACAATCAGGTATTTGTAAGAGATAAATATAAAAAAACTACCCGTATAGTACGTAAATATCCCAATGATGATCCAGAATAAAGAACTGTCTGTAAGTCCTGAAATCTCTTTGTCTTTTACCAAACGCCAGTAAAAAAAAATCAGGCAATAGGCGGTAATGATAATACTGCCGGCGGCTGATAAAATGCTGTTATAGGTTTGTATACCATCTCCATTGGCGATGGAGTAAGCGGCACTCGCCAGGAAAATAACTGTAGCAACAGGTAGTAACCTTCGTATAGTAGGTATATTGATATAGTAAAACAACGCAGTAAGTATGCCAAAAGAAAGAATGATATTGGCTACATATACCACATAATTGGTTGTGTGTAATAACTCCAGTATGGTAGCAGCAAGGTTGGTAATAAACTGTATGCAAACAAACCCACATACATAGCGCAGCTCCTTTGGTAACTTTGCAAAGGGCCTGATAAAAAACAGCAAAGCAAGCAAAGGGGCTGCTATGTCTATGTAATTGAGTATAGTGGTAATAAATTTCAAAGAAACCGTTTAATGAAATGAAAACAAATCAGGGAACGATAGAAATTAATCCTCTGTGCAACCCGGAGGATAAGGACAACCATCTATTTCCTCTTCTCCCGCATCAGCGGTTGTTGCTGTTCTTGCAGCAGTATTGGTTGGGTCATTGTCAACCCTTGCTCTGATCTTAACTAAATTAACAAAGTGTTCGGCACCTTTGGGTTTTGCTTTTACAATTTGCTGCGAAACAATAATGCCTTTAGCGCCGGGATTCGCATTCAATAGTTTTTCGAGATCTCCTCTTTTGAAGTAGTATTCAATTTTGCATTCGCGTGACATAACAGTTTTGTTTTGGTGAGTAAGAATCTTCAATATTCAGAAAAATATGCGATAATCTCTCCTGTCTTTTTCTTTAAGCGAATACGGGAAATTTCCCGGTGTACGAGCGGGTACTGTTCCCGTTGGTCAAAAATTCAGTGTTTTTACGGTTGTTCGGAATATTTTATAATAGTATTCTTACAGAATAAATTGTCTTTAGCATAAGCAATGCATTTTATTAAATGAATGCCATGCAACTTCTGTAAGGAAGGAAAATTAAATCTGAGGTTTATAAATTAAAAAGAGATTATGTCAACATTTAACATTCTTTGTATTGATGGTGGTGGCCTGCGAGGCATTATTCCCATTCATATTCTCAAAAAAATAGAAGAGATCACCGGTAAAAGAATACAGGAAACCTTCGATATGTTTTGCGGCACTTCTACAGGTGGGTTGATAGCTGCCTGCGCAACTCTTCGGGACCACAACAATCCGTCTCTTCCAAAGTATACGCTCAAAGAGATAGAAGCTATTTATGTATCAAAAGGCAAGATCATTTTTCCACCAAATTCCGGATTGCAGAAATTGATTCACCGGTTTACCAATTTGTTTGCACCGGGGTATAGTTCGGCAGGTATTGATCTGGTGCTGCGCGAGTATGTGGCGCAACAAAGAATTAAAGATTCCCTGCGCCCCATTTTAGTTTCCACGTATGACCTGAGCAGTAACCAGCCGGTATTTTTTAAAAGCAGTGAAGCGTATGGCGATGAATCGGCCAATGCCAAAGTGTATGATGTATGCCGCGCCACCTCTGCCGCACCCACCTATCTTCCTGCGTATTCCTTCATTCATAAAAACAAACCCATTACCGGTATTGATGGTGGTGTGTATGTAAACAATCCTACTATGGCAGCGCTGGCTGAAATCAGCCGCTATGGTGATCAGGGTTTTTATCATAAAAAAGATGGCAGCCCGGTTATGTGGGATGAGGTTCGCGTACTCTCTCTCGGAACCGGAACTTACAATGGTACCATCAGTGAAATAGAAGCGGTGAGTTGGGGACAGTTACAGTGGATTACCCGCATCACCGATATCATGATGAAAGGGGTAAACAGAACCACCGATTATGAAGCCACACAAATGATGGATGCCGGCAACTACCTGCGTTTAAACGTAACGATTAAAGAAGAAAAATACGCAAACATGGCCGATGCCGGCGAAGCCACCCGGCAATACCTGATAAACGAAACCGCAGCACAGGTTACCGACAATACTACCGTGGTTAATACAATCAAACAATTTCTGCAAGGATTATCGTGAGTAATATTGGTAACGCATACAATCCTTAACTTGATGCTATATTGCTGAGGGATGACAACAGGAACTACTACAAAACCAACAGAAAATACGGCCACCAGGTTACGTGCTATTGTAAGTGGCTCGGTAGGTAATTTGGTAGAATGGTACGATTGGTATGCTTATGCTGCTTTCTCTCTTTATTTTGCCCCAGCTTTTTTTCCGGGTAAAGATGCTACGGCCAGTATGTTGAATACCGCCGGTATTTTTGCTGTGGGTTTTTTAATGCGCCCCATTGGTGGCTGGTTGTTTGGCAGCCTGGCCGACAAAAAAGGAAGAAAATGGGCAATGACACTTTCGGTGTTATTAATGTCGTTCGGTTCTTTAATGATTGCCATTACTCCTTCGTATACCAGTATTGGTATTGCGGCGCCTATTCTATTATTACTTGCCCGCTTATTACAGGGCTTAAGTGTGGGTGGAGAATATGGAACTGCCGCTACCTATTTGAGTGAGATGGCCGGAAAAAACCGGCGTGGTTTTTATTCCAGCTTTCAATACGTTACGTTAATTGGCGGGCAACTGGTGGCATTGGGTATACAATTGTTGCTGCAGAATATTTTTCTTACCAATGAACAGATGCATGCATGGGGCTGGCGCATTCCTTTTTTTATTGGGGCAGTTCTTTCACTAATTGCATTTTATCTGCGGAGAAATATGCAGGAAACAGAAGCTTTTGAAAAAAACAAACAAAAAGATAAAGCGAGTAAAGGGTCGATCAAAGAACTGCTTCACCATCCGAAAGCGGTATTAACTGTGGTAGGGTTAACCCTTGGCGGCACTATTGCTTTTTACACGTACACAACGTATATGCAAAAGTTTTTGGTGAACACGGTGCATCTTACTAAGGGACAGTCTACTTTACTCACATTTCTATCCTTGTTTATGTATGCCGCCATTCAACCTTTGTTTGGAATGTTGTCTGATAAAATAGGAAGAAGGCCCTTACTGATTGGCTTTGGTGTATTGGGAACTTTATGTACGGTACCGATTCTAACAGCGCTTAGCCATACCAGCAACCTCACTATTATCTTTTTACTCATGATGTCTGCGCTGTTGATTGTGAGTGGGTATACTTCTATTAATGCGGTAGTGAAGGCAGAGTTATTTCCGGCAAAGATTCGTGCATTGGGTGTGGGTTTTCCCTATTCGGTAACGGTTGCTTTGTTTGGGGGTACGGCAGAATATTTTGCGTTATGGTTTAAAAATGCAGGTAATGAATCGGGATATTACTGGTATACTACTGCATGTATTTTTATTTCTTTATTGGTGTATGTATTGATGAAAGATACAAGGGACACTTCACTGATTGAAAGAGGCGAGTAATTTTTTAGCCGCAGATTCGCAGATTGGAATATATCTGTGACTGCACAACATGGTACGTCATTTCGAACAAAGCAAAGCGGCGTGAGAAATCTTATGACTGCTTGTAAGAGTACTATCAGGATGGTGATGAGATTTCTCCTCGTCGCCTCGTCGAAATGACGGTGCGGACATCTTTACCGAATCGGAAAATCACGCAAAGATATTTTTAAAGTCTATTTGGAATTACTTAAACAGCTGGTACACAAGCAAACTCGTCACATACGCCAGTACCGTCATATACACAAGCTGTATTACCGGCCACTTCCAGCTTTTGGTTTCGCGTTTTACAATGGCAAGTGTACTCATACATTGCATGGCCAGGGCGTAAAAAATCATCAATGAGAATGCTGCAGGCAGGGTGTACACTTTACTGCCATCGGCATGTGTGGCAGATTCCATTTTTTGCCGGAGAGAGCTGTCATCGGTTTCCTCCACACTATATAAAGTGGCCATCGTTCCCACAAAAACCTCCCTTGCAGCAAAAGAAGTAATTAAGGCAATGCCAATCTTCCAGTCAAAACCCAAAGGCGCAATGGCAGGTTCTATGCTTTTACCTAAAATACCTGCATACGAGTTTTGCAGTTTTTCGGCCGATAAATGTTTTTGTAAAGAGTCTTTTTGTGCAGGCATCTGTTGCATTAATGTGGTATACCGGTCCTCCACTTTTTGCATGCGGTTGCCGGGCCCGTAGGAGCTTAAAAACCATAAAAGCAGACTGATCAGAATAATTACCTTACCGGCATCGAACACAAATATTTTTGCTTTCTCAACCATAGTAATACCCACATTTTTCCAGCGGGGTGCGCGGTAAATGGGCAGTTCGAGAATGAAGAAACTTTTTTCTTTGATACGGATAAACCATTTCATTACATAGCTCACCAGCAATGCCATTACGGTACCAATTAAATACAAAGCCATCATTACCAGTCCCTGCATACTTAAGAAACCAAAATAATACGTATCGTCTACAACCAAGGAGATCAAAATAGTATACACCGGCAGTCGTGCGCTGCAACTCATTAAGGGGGTAACCATAATGGTGAGCAAGCGTTCTTTTTTATTTTCAATATTACGCGCACTCATAATGGCGGGAACGGCGCAGGCAAAACCACTGATCATGGGCATTACACTCTTACCGTTCAATCCTACTTTGCGCATGAGTTTATCGCTAAGAAAACTGATACGCGCCATATAGCCGGTGTCTTCAAGAATAGTGATCAATCCAAACAGGATCATGATCTGTGGTATAAAAACCACAATGCCACTAAGCCCTGCCACCAAACCGTTGATCAGCAGATCGCTCCACCATGCTTCCGGCAAATTGTTGTTAAGCCAGCCGGCTACTTCGGTAAATCCCCATTCAATACCATCCATCGGAAACTGGGCCAGCCAGAAAATACTTTGAAACAACAGAAACAGAACGGATAGTAAGATTACATAGCCCCATACGCGGTGCAGTAATAAATTATCGAGTTTATCTGAAAATAATTTTTTCTCCAAAGGTCCCGGTTCAACCACATGCTGTTTCATGATTTGTCGGATGCGGGTATACCGCTGCATAATTTCCTCGGCCTGTGTTTTGGTAGGATTGAATTTGGTATGGATCTCAATCTGTTCTACTGCCTCCTGTTCTTTTTCGCTAAGTGGAAAATTTTCGTGATTGATCAGGTAATGAATACCCGCATAATCGCTCAGATGCGGAAACATTTTTTTAATGGCATCAACAGAAGCGGGAGCCAGTTTTTGGGTATCCATAAAATCGCGGGCCAGCGTTTGGGTGCGCGATCTGGCCACCTGCGCCAATACTTTTTTCAGTTCACCCAATCCTTTGTTCTTTCTTGGATTTACGGCCACAATCTGGATACCCAGCTCCGCTTCCAATCCGCCAATATCTATCTGTATATCTTTTTTGGCAGCAATATCATTCATGGTTAACGCCATCACTACCGGAATTTTCAGGTCAATGATCTGGCTGCAGAACAACAGGTTTCTTTTCAGGTTACTGGCATCGGCCACCAATAAAACAATATCAGGTTTGATATCCGTATCGGTCCCCATCAATACTTTATAAGCTACCCATTCATCTCCCCTGCGGGGATATAAACTATAGCTTCCGGGAAGGTCGATGAGTTCAGCAGGGTGATTGGCCTCGAGTAAAACGTTACCGGTTTTCTTATCAACCGTAACCCCGGGAAAATTGCCCACTTTCTGGTTAAGCCCCGTTAAAGCATTGAACAGCGATGTTTTACCACTGTTGGGATTACCCACTAAGGCGATATGTGACAGGTTTTTGGGCAAATGGCTAAAATGGTTGCAAAAGTAGCCGCAAACAAGGGGGATGAGTTACGAGATTGGGAACAGAATTAGCAAAGAGCGTCCAGTTTGATTTTTATTATTCAACACGGGATGTTTTCGAAAATCTATATCAGAGGGCTAAATCTTCAGTTACGGTAAAATATTTCTTATATAATTACTCAGCTTCTATGGTAATACGTTTAGGAGCTTATTTTTGCAGCCACAAATCTTCCTTGTATGAAAAAATGCCTGCTGGTTCTTCTGTTGGTTCCCGCACTAACGTATTCGCAAAGTAAAAAAAAGAAAAGGCTGGCCGAAGAAAAAGCCACTGCAGAACTGATTGCCAACCTTACCGGGCATGTTCAATACCTGGCGGATGATAAACTTGAGGGAAGAAGATCCGGATCTAAGGGTGAGGAAATGGCGATGCAATACATCATCAGTCAATACCAGCAAATAGGCCTGGAACCGCAAGGAGCCAAAGGGTTTGTACAGGAATTCGAGATCAACGAAGGCCGGCAAATAGATGCGGCCACTCTGTTAGAAGTAGAGGGTAAAAAATTGGTTGTGAATACGGATTTTATTCCGCTGGCTTTCAGTGCTTCCCAAACCGTTACCGGCTCTCCCGCCATGGCATTGAGCGAGGCAAAGCAACCCTGGTTCAAAGACCTGAAAGAACTGCTGGAAGAAAACAAAACCAATCCGCATTTTGATATAGAAGACGCATTAAAAAAAATGGTGAATGCAGTGGCGGCTAAAGGGGCAACGGCATTGTTTATTTATAACAGTTCATCCATAACGGATAATATCCAGTTTAATAAAAACGATAAAGCAGAGCCTGCTAAGTTGCCGCTGATATACATTACCAAAGCTGGGTACGAAAAATATTTTTCAGATCAATCTGCCACGTTGAATATTCGCCTGAAAGTAAGTTTCTCTGATAAAAAAAGAACCGCACGCAATGTGGTGGGCTTTATTAATAACCATGCCGCCAATACCGTTATTCTGGGCGCCCATTATGATCACCTGGGATATGGAGAAGATAAAACAGCATTAGATACCGGCCGTGTTATTCATAACGGAGCTGATGATAATGCCAGTGGTACTGCAGCTTTGATAGAACTGGCAAGGATGCTGAAAAAAACAGCACCTGTAAATAACAATTACCTTATCGTAAACTTTTCTGGAGAAGAACAGGGTTTGCTGGGAAGTAAATACTGGCTGGATAATCCCACCACCACCATTACCCCCAATTATATGATCAATATGGATATGGTAGGACGCTACGATACTTCGCACAAACTTACCATAGGCGGTTACGGAACTTCGCCTGTATGGGGTGAAGTGTTTGCCGGCGAAAAAAATAACCTACTGATTAAATTCGACAGTACCGGAAGTGGCCCAAGTGATCATGCTGCTTTTTACAGAAAAGATATGCCTGTATTATTCCTGTTCACGGGCAGCCATAGTGATTATCATAAAGCTACCGATGATTGGGATAAAGTAAATTTTACCGGTGAAAAGGATATCGTAAAACTGGTATACCATATCATTGAAAAAACAGACCCGAAAGGAAAATTACCTTTTACTAAAACCAATGATCCGCAAACCGGCAGAAGTCAGGGGTTTAAGGTAACTCTCGGTGTAATACCCGACTATGGTTTCAGCGGAACGGGTATGCGCATAGATGGGGTTAGTCCGGGTAAACTGGCAGAAAAAGTTGGTTTGCAGAAAGGAGATGTATTGATACAGCTTGGTGAATACAAATTTGTGGATGTAAACAGTTATATGAGTTCCATCGGTAAATTTAATAAAGGAGATAAAACACAACTGAAGATCAAAAGAGGAAACGATGAAAAAGTTTTTGACATCGTATTCCAATAAATCTCTGCGGATATGCTGAGAAAATAAACAACCATGAAACTACGCCTGAATGTAGACGAACTGAATGATGACTTCTTTGAAGACACGCGTTTATTGGGCATTACTGCGCCCGTAAAAAATTACCAGTTCTGCCTGCAGCTGAATAACCAATTGGGGTATGATTTCAGGCTAAACCCTGATATTGAAATTCATCTTCGTAAAAAAGACCGTAGTTATTATTTTTCTGTTTACCAATCTGCCGAGCC
The DNA here is from genome assembly GCA_943372845.1 of Chitinophaga pinensis. GTDB lineage: Bacteria > Bacteroidota > Bacteroidia > Chitinophagales > Chitinophagaceae > Sediminibacterium > Sediminibacterium pinensis_K. The sequence continues at coordinate 339,647 of CALSAD010000003.1, forward strand.
CAACAGTTTTTTAACACACTACCTTTACCATAACCAGTTTGATGGTGAATACCTGTTACCCGAATTCAAGCATATGGATTTTTTATGGTTGATGAAGGGCGATTTTGTAGATGAGGAAAAATGTGGCTGGATAAAACAGGCGGTAAAAAGTATTACCGGTGTACAACTGGTGGCAGAGTTAACCAATGAACAGATCAGGAATAAAGGCAATATGGTTTTTTAAAACCTCCACTCCCTCTGGAAGAAAAATAATCTTACGGCAATTGTAATTTCAAAATTTCCCATTCCCCAATTCAAAATCCTTACACAATGTGGACCGAACAGAACAATACCCTTTACCAGAAATTTACCTTCAAAGATTTTTCTGAGGCGTTTGCATTTATGACAAGGGTGGCACTGGAGGCTGAGAAGGCTAACCACCATCCTAAATGGACCAATGTATGGAATACCGTAGAGGTCTGGCTAAACACACATGATGCAGGCGATATAGTAACAGAGAAAGACCATGCATTAGCTAAAAAAATAGACACCCTATTTTAAGAGTGATATATCAAACAGAAATTAAACCGTGCCTTTGTGCCTTGGTGTGAAAAATAATTGCACACCAATGCACAAAGGCACGGTTGTAAAAGAACTGTTTTAATAGCAAGATATGTTACATCCTTATTTTACAGTCACAACTTTTTCTGAAACGGTTGTCATAACACCAATAGGTGTAGTAAAACCGGATAAACCAAATTGGCGTAACACTTCCTGTACTTCTTGTAAAGCATCCGGTGCTACGGCAATTAATAACCCGCCATTGGTTTGCGGGTCGGGCAAAAGGGTGAAGGCTTCCATTACATTTACCCCTGGGGCAAACCCTACTTTACTACTATACGCATTCCAGTTACGGTAAGTAGCATCGGGAACAATGCGTTGCGGCAGGTATTCTCTGGCTGCGGCCAATATGGGAATTTGCTGGTAGGTTAGTTCTGCACACAACCCACTTCCTTCGGCCATTTCTATCAGGTGACCCAATAATCCAAAACCGGTAACATCTGTCATGGCATGCACACCATTGATCTTTCCCATGGCTTCACCGGCTTTATTAAGTGTGCTTAATTGCGATAATAAAAGTGCCAGATGTTCTTCTGTGATCACTTCTCTTTTTTGTGCTGTGGAAAGAATGCCTACACCCAATGGTTTGGTTAGTAGTAATACATCGCCTTCTTTGGCGGTATTGTTTTTCTTCAGTTGATCAATGTTAACCAAACCATTTACGGCCAAACCAAAAATGGGTTCGGGGGTGTCAATGCTATGGCCACCTGCCAGTGGAATACCGGCTTCTTCACAAATGGTGCGGGCGCCTTCCAGCACCTGTTGGGCCAGTTCGGCGGGCAATTTTTCAACAGGCCATCCTAAAATAGCAATGGCCAATATGGGCTTGCCCCCCATGGCATATACATCGCTGATGGCATTGGCACCGGCAATTCTGCCAAAGGCAAAAGCATCATCTACAATGGGTGTAAAAAAATCAGTGGTGCTAATAAGCGCGGTTCCATTTCCCAGATCGTACACCGCGGCATCATCTTTACTACCATTGCCCACCAGTAAAGAACTGTGCTGTGCAAACTGTGTTTTACTTTGAAGAATGGTATCTAAAACAGCAGGGGCAATTTTGCAGCCACAACCTGCGCCATGTGAAAATTGCGTAAGTCTTACAGGTTCCATCAGATAAAAAGTATGAATAAATGAAGCTGCAAAGTACAATGTAATGGCAAAACGGGACAGGGAAGTATCTAAATGAAGAAAGCTGCAGTAAATGCAGCTCTCTTACCCCCAATTATTACTGATTAAGTAACGGGTGTAATTTGCTTCATTAAAAACAGCTGCTATATGAATTTTTACCAAACGGTACTTTTATGCCATGAAGCAGGTTGCTTTGTTTATTAAGCAGCTCGCGTTGTTTACTAAGATACCCCATATGTAAAAAGGCTGTTATATCATTAACTGCTAGTATCTTTAAAACAGGTTTCTCAAAATTCCTCAACGTTTATGCGTGCAGTAGTTCTGTTTCTGTTCTTGTTTTGTGTTTTTCCTGCATCAGGACAGTACCCTTATGTACGAAAGCTGAACTATCCAGACCAGTTGCCTACGCAGGTAGTATATGATATGCTTACCGACTCAAAAGGATATATCTGGCTGGGAACCGATAAAGGTCTGTTTAGGTTTAACGGGAGAACTTTTGTATCCATTCCGTTTAACAGTACCTCTTCTAAAGCAGTCAGTTATTTGCAGGAAGACAAACAGGGAACTATCTGGTGTATGAATTTTTATAACCAGTTATTAGCTTGTCAAAAAGATAGCCTCCGCAAATTTGATATTGATTACAGTATGCTGAAAGGGTTGGCCACTTTTAATAATGTTATTATCGGTCCGGAGCAAGTGTGGTTTCATTCTTTTAAAAACATGTATGCGTTTGATAAAAAGAGCCATAAACTGCAACACGTGATCAATGCACCCGCACCTCCTTTTATTGCCGGTGCCCCCACACCGTATGATCCTATCATTGCTTCTGTTTATCATAAAGAGAACTTCTATGCCTTTTCAAACAAAGGTTTTTTATATTCTACCTATGATGCCAGCATGAACCGTTGGAAATATTCGGGTCAGTCATATCCGGACTTTCGTTTCATCAGCAATAAGGATAAACTGATTGGCTTAGGCATTGGTTTTGCCCGGCAGGCCCCTTTCGAAATCAGTAAAAGCAATACGATAAGGTTACCCCCTATTTCACTTCCTGCTGATATTTATATTTTTCAGGGCATTTGCCTTGATAAAGACGATTACTGGCTGTGTACACAAAGCGGTGCATACCAGTGGAATAAAAACACAGGTCGAGTACATTGTTACCTGCCCAATGAACGGGTAACAGATGTTGTGAAAGATTACCAGGGCAATTATTGGTTTAGTACATTGGATAATGGTGTGTTTGTTTGCCCCTCATTGTACAATACACTCTTAAAGGTTTACAAAGATCCGCTTCAGGATAATTTTACCAAACTGGCTTCCCTGCCCAACGGAGAATTGCTTGCAGGCAATAGCCAGGGATTGATGGCTAAAATAAACCTCACCACCGGCAATAATTTCTTTTACCATCTTGATAAGTCCAGAGAAACCGAATTCATCACTTACGACACAAGTTCCGGGCTGATTATTTCGAACAGGGGGGTATTCAATGCCAACCGGCAACAACCGGTTGAACTGTTGAATTACAGCAAAGGAATTGCGCGTGATGCGTACGGTAACCTGGTCATTGCCGTACACAATGGTGTATTTATTGTGAATGATCAGTTTGGCTCAATTAACCGTTTTCCAAGGGGCAACTGCAGGCTCTATGCAAAAGAAAATTTTGACAGGGCTATGTATGATGGTCGCTATTCATCTATTTTTCTACGCCCGAAGCGGGCTCTTTCTGTATTGGCCTCTGCTAACAAAGACTGCTTCTGGATAGGCTATGAAGATGATTTATACGAATACCATTACGATGGCGATATACGGCAGATAAAAGATGCGGAGGGACAGGCAGTAATTGCCAAGAACCTTTTACAGCAACCCGATGGCAGCCTGGTAATAGGAACGTCAACCAAAGGGGTTATGATTTTTAAAGAGGGCAAACAGGTAAAACAGTTTACCCAGCAGCACGGGTTAAGTAGTTCCATCATCAAAAAAATATTGATCGATAATAATTTTATATGGGTACTTACCGATGAAGGGCTTGACCGTATTGATATCAGCAATAATACCATTTCCAATTACATGGAAGAATATGGATTAAACAATACCATTATTAATGATTTTATCATTGATAATGGCAGGATGATTTTTGCAACCACTACCGGTATATTGGTAAGGTATCAGTTACAGCGGTACGCCGGTTCTATAATTAAGTTTCCTTATCTGCAGGCTATTTCGGGTGGCGTAGAAATCAATAACAATGCTGTTTTAGTCGATCAGGCTTCGGATATCAATTTTCATTTCGAAGCACTGCATTATCTTTCTTCAACAGCGTTAAGTTATCAATACCGTTTAAGAGGCAACGATACCGCATGGAAACCGGTTGGTAATTTTATCAGTCAGCTTTCATTCAGTCGCCTGGCACCGGGTAAATATGTTTTTGAAGTAAAAGCAACTGCCGGCCAAAACTATAAAACGGGTATTCGAAGCTTTCGTTTTACGGTTCCAAAACCTTTCTGGCAAAGTCCGTTGTTTATTTTACTGGGGCTAACCATGGGGGCTATACTGGTATGGTTTTCATTGCGGCAGTGGAAAAAAACATTACTTAAAAAACAAACCATTAAAGAAGACCTGCTGAAGAGCCAGCTGGTGGCACTTCGTGCCCAGATGAATCCCCATTTTTTGTATAATGTACTGAATACTGTTCAGGGATTGGTATATGGTAACCGCAAAAAAGAAGCAGGTGAATTGCTGGGTAATTTTAGTGATCTGATGCGAAAAACATTACAGGCAAGCGATAAGCAGTTGTTGCCTTTAAAAGATGAAATAGAAAATATCCGTTTGTATCTGGAATTGGAAAAAGCCAGGTTTGAGGAAGGCTTCTCCTATGAAGTAACCATTGAGAATATCATGGATTTAACAAGCATATACGTTCCTTCGCTGCTTTTGCAGCCCTTTGTAGAAAATGCGGTAAAACATGGACTGATGCATAAAGCGGATGAAAAAAAAGTAACCATACATTTTGAAAAAAAGGGAGAGATGCTGTTTGTTATGATTGACGATAATGGGATTGGTAGGGCACATGCGATGGAGATCAACCAGCGAAGTAAAAACAAACCATTTAGTTTTGCTACCGTGGCGCTAACAGAAAGAATGGAACTGTTTAACAGATTATATAAACACAAGATCGAATGTCGTATCATTGATAAGTTCGATGAAAGGCAACAGGCAACAGGTACCCGCATTGAATTAACCATACCCGATTATAGCCGCGATGCTAAGGCTTTATGAAAAAAAGTCAACCCGTTATAACAGAACAGAGGGCCACAATAAAATAGCAATATGTCAAACAGTAAGTCAGGGTATCTTCGAAATCCAATGCAAAAAATTCGTGCCATTATTGTGGATGATGAGCCAAATGCGCGTATGGCTTTACGGGGTGTGCTGGAAGAAAATTTCAGTCAGGTAGAGATTGTGTGCGATTGCAAAAATGTACCCGAGGCGGTAAAAGCCATCAACAAATTCAATCCTGATCTTGTTTTTTTGGATATTGCCATGCCCGGTTACAGTGGCTTTGAGCTGATTGATTTTTTTGATGAACAAAGTATTCCTTTCAAGATCATTTTTGTTACGGCATTCAGCGAGCACTCACTCCGTGCTTTTGAAACATCGGCTGTAGATTATATTTTAAAGCCTGTTCGGGTAGAGCATATTGCCAGGGCGTTGAAAAAAATCAGTTTTGATGAACAGACAAACGAACTTCGTCAATACAAAGTATTAAAAGAAAATTATAGCGGACAGCAGGATAAAAAAATTGTACTGCAAACTGCCGAAACCATCTATGTGGTGCGGATGGATGATATTATTTACCTGCAGGCGGAGGGAAGTTATACGCGTTTTTATACCACATCGCACGGTGTATTAACCATCACCAAAAAACTGATCGACTTTGAATATCTCGAAGAAAATGGTCCTTTTTTCAGAACACACAGAAGTTATATAGTAAACCTAAACCATATTAAAAAAGTAGATAAAAAAGAATTTATCCTGATGATGAATAATGACGCAGAAGTGTACCTGGCCCAGGATAAAAAAAATCTGTTATTGGAAAAGATCATTAAGTAAAGGGGTGGGCTACTGCTTTATGATTCAATCACCCATTCCACTTCCCCGAAACGAAAAGATTCCTGGGGGGCGCCCGATACCAGCAGCTCTCCGTTTGCGCTAACCCCCAAAACCGTACAATAAAAAGAAGCCGATTCTTTTTTCAGTTTTATCGGCTCATTCTTTTTAAACAGATGCTGGTTATAAAGCAATAGCAATTCCTCCCATTTGCCTTCCTTTAGTTGTTGATAGCGGTATTCCAGGCAACCGCACAGCTCTTTTGCGAATGCTACAATGTTAAAATTTTTACCGGTGATCTGTTTTAAGGAAACCGGATTTTTTAACGATTCATCAAAATACACCTGGTTAAGGTTCAACCCAATACCTACCACAGACCCCTGCCATTTACTGCCCCGGATAAGGTTTTCAATTAAAATACCCCCTGCCTTTCTGTCACGCCAGTAAATATCATTGGGCCATTTAATGCGTGTTTCATCCAAAGCATACTTGCTGAACAGGTCGTGGCAAGCCAGGGCTACCATTACACTTAAGGGAAATTGGTTGGCCATGGAAAGAAATTCTGTATCCAATATCACCGATAAGGCCAGATTGCTGCCCGGCTCTGAAAGCCATGTTTTGCCATGCTGCCCCTTACCTGCTGTTTGGTGATGGGTAAAAACAGCCGTTCCATGAGCAGCCAAATTAGCCTGTAATTGCTCCATGGCATAAATGTTGGTGCTTTCCACCTCAGTTAATTCGATGAACGGTTGCCCGATGATACTTTTCACATGTAAGGGTAACAAAGAATTAGTATTTTTGACAAAGTTAGTTCTGTAGATCATTCAGGTTGAACAAAGCGCCTCAAAAGCGGTTATTATACCAGTCTGCGGAAATGAAACATTTAATCACTTAAATCCATTCGATTATTGGAACCTCTTGCTGTTTTACAGGGCCGTGAAAAAAGTACCATTACAAGGCTCACCCGCAATTCTAAGATCTTCAAAACGATTATCAAAGCCATACAGGATAAGAAGGGTGAGCACATCATCAGCCTCGACCTCCGGAAAATACCCGAAGCTTCCGCCGATTTTTTTATTGTTTGCGAAGCATCCAGTACCACACAGGTAAAAGCGATCTGCGATTTTATAGAAAATGAGGTAAAAGATAAATGCAATGAAGCACCTTATAAACATGAAGGTCGTACGGCATTGCAATGGGTTTTGATTGATTATGTAAATGTGGTTGTACACATCATGCACCCCGAAGCCAGAAAATTTTACAAACTGGAAGAAATGTGGAGCGATGCCGCATCACAGTTGCATGATTTATAGTAATTTAAAATATTGCGTTCAGTCATTCGTTTATACATAGAAATCGTATTTATTACAGAGGAATAAGAATATGTCACAGGAAAACAAAATACCAAAATCAGGCGGTCAGGAAAAAGGAGATGGTTCACGCAAGGGCCCTAAATTCAATATATATTGGATCTACGCAATTATTGCAGCCGTATTGCTGTTTGCCCAGTTCATGAAATTTGCACCGGAAACCACCATCACGTATGAACAGGAGTTCAAACAGAAAATGTTATTGCAGGGCGATGTGGAAAGGCTGGATCTTGTAAAGAACAAAGACAGGGTGCGGGTGTACATCAAGCCGGACAGCATCTACAAAAAATTCTACACCGAAAAAATCAAAACAGCGCTTCCCAAAGAAAAAGTGAAGGGTGTGCCTTTGTTTGAGTTTGAGGTAAATAATATTGATAAATTCCAGGAGAGATTGGCCGAAACCTACAAAGAGGCCCAGATTCCCGATGCACAACAGGCACCTATCAGAAGTATTACTGAAGGCGATTGGTTTGGTCCGGTAGCCAACACGGTTTTATCCTTACTCATCATTATAGGCGCATGGATTTTATTGATGCGTAAAATGGGTGGCCAGGGCGGCGCAGGTGGTCCGGGCGGCATTTTCAGCATTGGTAAATCAAAAGCTACTTTGTTTGATAAAGGTGCCAAGGTAAATATCACTTTCGCTGACGTGGCCGGACTCGATGAAGCCAAAGTAGAAGTGATGGAGATTGTAGACTTCTTAAAGAATCCTAAAAAATATACAGCACTCGGTGGTAAAATACCCAAAGGTGCATTGCTTATCGGACCTCCCGGAACGGGTAAAACCCTTCTGGCAAAAGCCATGGCGGGCGAAGCACAGGTTCCATTCTTTAGCCTGAGCGGAAGTGATTTTGTGGAGATGTTTGTAGGTGTGGGTGCCAGCCGTGTACGTGATCTGTTTAAGCAGGCGCGCGAAAAAGCACCTTGTATCATATTCATTGATGA
>CALSAD010000004.1:0-303963 GCA_943372845.1 Chitinophaga pinensis
TATCGCTCACGGCCGCTGGGCCTCGTGCCTGTTACCGGGCTGCTTTGGCCTCTGATCAGATCTGCTTCGCATGATCTGATCTGTCTACGCTTCGCTGGACACCGAACCCAAAGAGGCCCGTCCACAGGCACTGATTAGGATTTATTCATTAAGCACCCTGAATTGCAATTTTTCTCTCTTCAAATAATATTTGAAATATAGTTATAAGTAGCATATGCTTTGTATTACTAATTTTTTAAATGGCCTCTGAAAAAAAGCGTTAAGAAATTTACGGAATGTAGCGTTAAGAAATGAACGATGCTTGGCTATCACACACTGTTGAAGAACACGTTTGCATCATTATTGAACTATAGATTGGCTTTAGACTTCGTTCATTTTAGCGGAATGAAGTAAATTTTAGTTTTTTTTCAGCAGCCTTGACTTTTTTTGTTACTTTTTTGTGTCAAGACAAAAAAGTAAATAGCGTAACTGTATTAATTAAACTAATTGAAATATCTAATATCACAACACGTTAGTATTAAGACTAATTTGCTACATAGCTCCGACTGAATTCAATTGGAAAACTAAAGGAATAAGGTACACGGCGGTTATGGTTGATAGCAGGTAGCCAAACAGGAGATTTTTTCATCGCTTCTATTGCAATCTTATCAATATCAGGATGCAAGGGAAGGGTTGCCTCAACATTACCTACTTTGCCATCTTCGTCTATCGTTACATCTAATAATACAACTGCTGTAAAACCATTTTTAAAATCTAGGTGGGATGGGAAATATAGGTTGCTGTTGATAAATTTTGAAAACGCTTTTGAGCCTCCCGGAAATGAGGCTGGATGATCTTTTAATATAGTATCGCCTAATGGGCTTCCTTCCTCGTCAAAGTATTGCTTATCCATCAAGATGCCCGCTCTATAAAGTTCAACGGAACTTACTTTACCATTCTTGTGGAAGTATTGCCATCTTCCATTAGGTACATGTACACCGGCTTGATAGCCTATGTATCGACCTGCGGAAGAGGGACTACTGTTATTAAACCATGATGTATAAATACCATTTCCCGATGAATCTACCTTTAATTGATATTCGGCAACACCATTTGAATACCAGCCTTCCGAAGTGCCAATTGGTATACCATCATGATATACAGTTGAATCTTTAAGTATACCATTGGAGTAAAATTCAAGAAAAAGTCCTTCTTTTTTGTTGTGAACATACCTTCCAATACTGCTTAATATACCAGTAGCATGATAAAATCGGAATAACCCATTCTTAATTTGGTTGGCGGCATCTTCATATAAACCAATCATTTGAATTTTTCGGGTACTCGCAAAATAATCACCTTTTAACCAACCTGAATCTGTATTCCTTGCAATGGAATAATATCTTGCGAACTGGTCTTCCGTTTCTTTCCAGTTATAATCATAATAACGCTCAATCAATCTGTTGGAATAAGTTGCCTGTGAAAATGCAGTGAAACATAAGAGAATGCAGAGAAGTATCAGCAGTGATTTTTTATTTAAAAACATGCTCTTTTACTAGTTTTCGTTATGTAATAACTAAAAATAAAAAAAATGAATTGTATCATAGCTAGGCGAGCTGGATTTTTTTCTACTTTTTGGAAATACTAAGTATTCTTTATTTGTACTAATTATTAGCCAAAGGCAAGTTTTATTTTGATGCTAATGGTAAAATAAGTTTTATCTAGTATAACAATCTACAACCGATATCAAACGAAAGTCGATGATGCTTTTCTTTTACTACCTTCGAAGCATGTACAATTTACCATACTACAAAGAAAAGGATGGGGCAAAAGTGCTCGAATTTATGAAGCAACATTCCTTTGCCATGTTACTGGGTGTTGATGCCGATCAGAAGCCGGTTGCCACACAGATTCCTTTTTTATTTGTGGAGAGAGAAGGGCAGTTATACCTGCAGGGCCATATCATGAAAGGAAACGATCACCATAAAGCCTTTGAACAGAATCATCAGGTACTGGCTGTGTTTACAGGTCCGCATACCTATGTAAGTGCCAGTTGGTATACTAACCAGCAGCAGGCATCTACCTGGAATTATATGTCGGTTCATGCCAAAGGGGAACTTTCTTTTTTGCAGGATGATGCCTTGTTACAAATGCTGGATGATACCACCAGTTTTTATGAAAGCAATCCCAACTCACCCTCCCTATACAAAGAGTTACCACAGGATTATGTAATGCGTTTAACCAAGGCCATTGTTGCTTTTGAAATTAAAGTAACGGCTATTGATCATGTATTTAAACTAAGCCAGAACAGGGATCAAAAGAGTTATGATCAGATTATCGCTAAATTGGAAGAAGGCGATTACGAATCTAAAGCCGTGGCCGATGAAATGCGCAAACGAAAAGATCAATTATTTGTTTCATGAAAAAATTACTTCCATTACTTATTTGTAGTACACTCAGTGCCTGTTTCAGTGGCCCCAAAATACAAAGTTTACAAGTGAAAAATTTTGATACACAGGGCCATCGTGGCTGCAGGGGGCTGATGCCGGAGAATACCATCCCTGCCATGCTGAAAGCCATCGAGCTGGGCGTAACTACTTTGGAAATGGATGCCATCATCACCAAAGACAAACAGGTGATTCTAAGCCATGAACCTTTCTTCAATCATGAGATCAGTACCAAGCCGGATGGAACGCTGGTAACCGATAAGGAAGAAAAATCACTGAATATTTTTCAGATGAATTATGCTGATGTGAAAACATTTGATGTAGGCATGCGCCCCCATCCCCGTTTTTCCAAACAACAAAAAACAGCAGTGGCCAAACCCTTACTCTCTGACATGATCGATGCGGTAGAACAATATTGCACTTCCAATAAAAAATCTTTGCCCAACTATAATATTGAAACCAAGAGCCAGCCCGCTACCGATGGTCTATACCATCCCAATCCATCTGAATTTGTTGAATTGATTGTAGCGGTGATCAAAAAAAAGAACATAGAGCAGCGGGTAATTATTCAATCATTCGATCCACGTACACTGCAATACCTGCACCAACAGTATCCGAAGATCAAAACAGCACTTTTAATTGAAGACTTCGATAAAAAATCATTCGCGCTTCAATTAAGGGATTTGGGTTTTATTCCTTCTGTTTACAGTCCTGCTTATTCTTTGGTTACACCCTTATTGGTAAAACAATGCCGCGAAGCAGGAGTGGCCATCTTTCCATGGACGGTTAATGATCTTGAAAAAATGAAAGAGCTGAAGAAGATGGGTGTATCCGGTATTATTTCTGATTATCCGGATTTGTTCAAAGCGTTATAGTTAACAAACAGCTAAATCATTTTCGGTTATCTTTTTTTTCTGTTTTGAAAACTGTGTTTGTTCAGTTCACGTAAGTGTATCTGAAAACAATTAAACAACACTATTTCAAAACATCATCATGAAAAAAATTGCCTTAGTTATCTTATCTGCATTTGTATTGAATGCTTCATTTGCACAGAAACCCGTTGAAGTAGGCGGAGCCCCCATGTATCCTGCCAAGAATATTGTAGAGAATGCAGTAAATTCAAAAGACCATACTACATTGGTGGCTGCAGTAAAAGCTGCCGGTTTGGTAGAAACGTTGCAAAGTGCCGGTCCGTTTACTGTATTCGCTCCAACCAACGATGCGTTTGCCAAATTGCCTGCCGGCACGGTAGAAACCCTGGTAAAACCAGAGAACAAAGCTACTTTAACTAAGATTCTTACCTACCACGTGGTAGCCGGAAAATGGGACGCTGCAGCTATTGCCAAGTTGATTAAAGAGGGTAACGGTACAGCGGTTATCAAAACAGTATCAGGCGGTACATTAAAAGCCAGCATGAGCGGAAAGAAATTGATCCTGACCGATGAAAAAGGCGGTGTATCTACCGTAACCATTGCGAATGTATACCAGAGTAATGGAGTTATCCATGTAGTGGATACAGTGGTATTGCCTTCTTAATTTTTTTAAATAAGCAAGTACCTGGCCGGTGTTTTTTACATCGGCCTTTTTGTTTTTGGAACTTTGGTTGTATTTCATGCAACTTTGTACCGTTAGGGTTGCGTAAGCTTCCTCAACCGGTACACATGAAAAAAATTATCATTACACTAGACGGTTATTCATCCTGCGGTAAAAGCACATTGGCCAGGCAATTGGCCAATGAATTGAATTATGTATTCATTGATAGCGGTGCCATGTACCGTGCCATTACCCTGTACTTTCTCAGACAGCATATTGACTGGAATAACCCTGATGAAATTGTGCAGGCCTTATCTGAGATCACCCTTGATTTTCAATACAATGAACTGACAGGACAAAGTGATATGTTTTTGAATGATGAGAATGTGGAGGCCCTCATACGCGATATGCTGGTAAGCGAACATGTAAGTGAGGTAGCTGCTTTAAAAGAAGTTCGTGAATTTGGTGTGGCACAACAGCAACAAATGGGAGAGAAGAAAGGCATTGTGATGGATGGGCGTGATATTGGCACCACTGTATTTCCCCATGCAGAATTGAAAATATTTGTTACTGCTGATCCTTCCATTCGAGTAGAAAGAAGGTTTAAGGAGCTCTACGCCAAGAACCCTAATATTACGGTGGAAGAAGTAAAGACCAATCTGGAGATGCGTGATTACATTGATAGTAACCGTGAATTCAGTCCGCTGCGCAAAGCCGCTGATGCCGTTGATTTGGATAATTCCAATCTCACACGTGAGGAACAATTGGCCATGGCATTGCAATGGGCAAAAGAAAAAATGCGCTAACTGATTATTGAAGTGTGTTCTCGTTTTCAAAAAGGATTTTAAACCTACGGCGATCCAGATTATCTGCCGTTAAGCGAACCTGTATTTTATTAAAACCTTTTTCTCCATTACTGTCTGTAAATTCTCCTAACTGGTAACCGTTGGTGCTGCTGAATTTTTTATTAGTGCTCAGGGGCATAAAGGTTTCCATCAGTTTAGAGTAAGCCATTTCGGCTTCCTGTTGTGTATCAAACTCAAGCCATAGTTTCACATCATATACCTGTAATCCCTTCGGGGCCGCAAAACGCTGGCAATACAATTCTAATTTACCAATGGTAAAACTGGGTTTGAAAAAAGGATGTTTGGTAAAAATAAACGAATGAATTTCGTAGGTATTATTGTTTCCTCCGCTACCTGACTGAGCCGTATTTTTCTTGTCATACAGTCCCGGGGCATATAAGCGAATAAAGTTGCTAATGGCAGTATCCGGCTTTTCTTTAAAAATATTAAAGAATAGCTGGTGTGTATACGTATCTAATGTAACAGACTGTGCCTTTGCTGTGGTAAACAACAAAACCAACACAAGGAAAGTCTGAACACTTTTTCGAATCATACAAACAGGAATATATCGTAAACAAAATAAGCTTTTTTTATATATAGCAAATAAGTTGCTACATATTAAACACAGCTTTATGGGTAGTGGATCAATATAAATACATTCAGCATTTCTGGAGCCGCAGATTTGCAGATTTTCTGCTGATAATCTGCGAATCTGCGGCTAAAATTCATGATCACTCTCTGATAAATTTCAAACTTATGTAATGCTGTCAACTCTTTTAATACGTGGTTGTCATGTTATCCGGAACACAGATGATGAAATCTGCGCGCCCTTTGTTCTCTTCTAGCAGGGCTGATACATCTTTTTGTGATACGGTGGTAATGGTTCCGTATTTTAATTCCGGGCGTTTGTTTTTTAAGTGCCACAATATGCCTTCGTAATTATCAGAGTGATAGGATCCATTGTAATGAACGAAAATGGCACCTGGTTTAAAATATTGCAAAATAAAATAAGCCATCGTTGCATCTTTAATGGCCTGCGCTTTGGGAAGATTGGTGCCACCATGCCCGCCCATCATTTCAATCATTTTTTTATAACCGGGTAGCTCCGGGTCATACGCAATGGGTAAGGGAGATATCCAGGTTTTTTCTTTTGCTGAAATGGTATCCAGTGCTTCAAAACCACCTTTGGCCACCATCGATGCGTATTTACGTGGCACATTGGTAGCGGCAAAAGCAAGGTTATTCTCTTTCGCAAAATTTACCAATGGTGCATAATCGGTCGGATAATTTTTCCAAAGCCTCGCCATCGAATCCAAACCTTTTGCTTTAATTTTTCCCTGCAAATATAAATTCAATGCTTGCTGGTTATCCTGCTCAAACATTTCGGCACCCAATACCATATCACGGGTTTGTTTGAGAGAAGTGGTTACTTCCAGTTGCAGCCAGTGAGACATTGGATTGTTATGAAATTCACCGAACAGCACAATATCCTTGTCCTTCATTTCTTTGATCATCTTTTCATAACTCACTTTTTTTCCTTTGCTGTTGTATAAAACATACGCCGGTTTTTGCTGTGCAAAAGAACTGATGGTTAATAAGCATGCGCTTACGAATACAAAAAAATGTTTCATATAATTGGTTTAATGGGCGTGTTGTTTTTGATAATGTTCCAATAAAGCATCGCCACCAAAATCATGTGTCAGATCACGTATTACAGAGTGAACATGATTGGCATTATTTTGTGTGTTATCATATTCTATCAATATAGTTGGCCCCTTGATGCTGTAATAATGAGGATTTCCGGGCCCTGCATTTGTTTTGCCAGCCCAGCTAAAACGCAGATTGTCTAGTCCGGCTTTCTGTAGCTGCTTCAACATATCTTCTGCAAATAATTTGGTAAAACGGTGTACATAAACCGAAACCAGTTGCAGAAAAAATTGCTTTTGTTGGTTTGTGAGTGATGCGTAGGGAATACCTGCTATATTTTCGGAAGTAGCTGTTCTTTTATTGAAACTGATAATATCTCTTGGTGCCTCTTTGGATAATAGCACCTGCGCCATTTGTTGTGTATTGAGAGAATGCAATAAGGTGAAGGCCATGTCAGTTTCATCTTTCAAAACCTGTTTCCCTTTTTCTTTTCCTTCTAAAACAATAGAAGGGTTGCTGCCAAGAAAGCCCGGGGTGCCACTCACCATTTTTTGTTGATCGAAAGAAAAAGTGAAAGAGATATGGTGCCCTTCAAACCGCCAACCCCAGATGGTATTGTTCGCAGGTATTCCAAAAATAGAAATATGGTAGTTGCCTGTATCCCGGTAATGATCATCATCGTTTCTTTTCTCTACTACTTTTAGTATGGCATCAAGCCGCCGGATGTCCTGGGTTTGCTGGAATGTTTTTTCGCTAAAGCAGGTTCTTAACAGATCAACGGCTGCTTTTTTTTGTGCATCATTCAGGTCATTGATCGTAATGCCTTTTCGCTCTTTGGGAACAAAATGAAAATTAAAACGCTCTTCTGACAGGAAAGGAAAAGTGGTGATGGATTGCTGTTCTTTACTCAATGTTTGTATAAAGCGGTTGGCAGCATTTACCGCATCCTGCGCAGAACAGGCTATCATGACAGTAAATAATGGAATGATACCAGCCCATACTTTTTTCATACATGCATTTAGTGCAACAATATACGATAAAAAACAGCTTACTGCCTTTGAGCGGTAAGCTGTTTCTGTAGAATGCGATGCGATTCTTTATGATTTCGCAGCAGTAATTACCTGTGCTTGTTTTTGTGCTTTCAACGCCAGTTCGGTAGCAAGAAAACAATGTGCCTGTGGCATAGCGGTTTCTGTTCGGTTGATGATATCATTCACCAATAACTCGCCATAGGGCAGGGGCTCTTTGTTGCAATCGATGTATTGGGTTTCCTTGTTTGTTACCAGGTAGAGGTGGTTGCCACCATCATGACTGGCTATATCAATATTTTTTCTGATTTCAATATACCCTTCGGTACCCAGAATGGTCAGCCTTCCATCACCCCATGATTTAAGTCCGTCCGGTGTAAACCAATCCACACGGATGTATCCGGTTCCGCCATTGCCACGTATCATGACATCTCCAAAATCTTCAAACTTTGGATATTCCGGATGGTTCACATTGCCTATCTGTGAAGCCACTATTTGTGCCTCTGTAGTTCCTGTAAAAAATAAATACTGGTCAAACTGGTGCGAGCCGATATCTGTGATGATGCCACCAAAACGTTTTTTATCAAAAAACCATTCCGGTCGTGTTTTGGAGTTCATACGGTGCGGGCCCAATCCGATGGTCTGTATCACTTTTCCAATGGCACCGGCTTTTACCAGTTCACCGGCTTTAACGGTAGCACGGTTTTCGAAACGCTCACTATACATGATCGAATAAATGCGTTTGGTTTCTTTCTGCACCTTTCGCACTTCGGCCAACTGTTCCAATGTGGTAATGCCCGGCTTATCTACCATATAATCTTTACCATGCTTCATCACCTGCACACCCAATGGTCCGCGTTCATCCGGTATACCTGAACTCAGAATCAGCTGGATGGAATTGTCTTCCAGTATTTCTTTGGCACTGCCTGCCACTTTTGCCTGTGGAAACTGTCTGGTAAAACCTGCCAGCAGATCTGCTTCTTTTGCGTAAACAGCTACCAATTGTCCACCACCCCTGATCACCGCCTGCACCATAGAAGTAATATGACCATGGTTGATATTGATCACAGAAAACCGGATTCTTGGTTCGACCGTAAGGCCTGCCATGCTTTTTTTAGGAAGAGCGGAAAAAAACATCATGCCTGTTGCAGTAGCCGCTGTATTTTTTAAAAACCTGCGACGGTTGGAGAAGAGATCTTTCATATGGTTCGCTTTTCGATGGATTAAGTTACTCTTATGTAAACAACACCTGTTTTTTCTACAATGGTTTATTTGCGAAAACGTTGTAGATGGGTTGGGGCTGACTTAAAGATATAAATTATTTTACCGCTAAGTCGCCAGGGCGCAAGGGTGCGCGAAGATTTCCTTCAGTTACTTACTTAGCGAACCTTCGCGGCTTTGTGGCTTCGCGGTAAAAAGGTTGGTCTTACAGATTGTAAAATCAGCTTCAACGGAGTTACCGTAAAATCGAAACCGCATTTTTATCTGGTAAATTTTGTTTTCTTCTTATCCATTTCAGTACTTCAAACCAAACAACAGACATACAACCAAGCACCACACTAATCAGCATTTGCACCAGGTTCAATGCTTCAAATTGGAAGAAGGCAGCAAAAGGTTTGATGAACAGAAGCGCAGCGGTTACTGCAAGTGTTATGCAAATGATCAGCAATACAAGGTTGTTCTTATACCTGAGTGTGGTTATCATTGAATAATAAAAAGATCGGTTTACCAATGTTAGAAAGATGTTCGCGGTAATCAATGTGGTAAACACCATAGAGCGGGTTGTATTTTCTGTATAGCCATTTTCTGTTGCATATTGATATGCAATCAGTATGCCGGCAGTGATAATCAATCCCTGAAGAATACTGGTGGTTAATTCTTTTGCATTAAAAAAAGTAGTGGAAAAAGGTCGCGGTTTTTGTAACATGGAATTTTCTTCTATGGGTTCATTTTCATAAATAATGGAACAGGTAGGCCCCATGATCAATTCGAGAAAGATAACATGCACCGGTGAAAAAATATTCGGATACATCCATCCCAATGCCAACGGAATACATACGGTTAACACAATCGGGATATGAATGGAGATGATATATTGTATCGCCTTTTTAAGATTGGTGTAAATTCTTCTACCCATGGCCACTGCATCCACCATTTTAGACAAATCATCTTCCAGCAGGATCAATGATGCCGCCTGCTTGGCAATCTCGGTGCCTTTTTTCCCCATGGCAATACCAATGTGTGCAGCTTTCAGGGCCGGCCCGTCGTTTACACCATCTCCTGTCATTGCCACAATTTCATTAGCGGCTTTTAAAGCATTGATGATTTTTAATTTCGCTTCAGGAAACATCCGGGTAAAAATATGGGTATGCTGAACTGTCTCATGTAATTCGGCTTCAGATAGTTTCATCAAGGCATCGCCGCTGATGTTTTTTTCATAGCCGCTGAATCCGATTTCTTTTGCAATGGCGCCCGTGGTTTCTGCATTATCTCCTGTAATGATTTTTACAGAAATACCTGCTTTGTAAAAATCCTGTAGTACAATTCGTATATTTTTTTTAGGTGGATCATAAAAAGCAACCAGCCCTTTGAATGAGAAGGTGAATGTTTGTTGTGATGCCGGAAAATCTTTTCCTTCAAAAATGGTTTCTCCAACACCCAACACACGATAACCCTTGCCGGCAAGTTCCTGAATGGCTTTTTGTATCTTTTCTTTTTCTGTGGTTGAAAGTGGTGAGAGATGCAGTAATGCCTCTGGGGCACCTTTGGCTGCCATGATCCTTTTGCCCGATGCGTCTTCAAAAATATGGGTCATCATCGGCGGTTTTCCTTCCAATGGATATTCATGAATAAGATGAAAGGAGGGACGCTCATCTTCTGAAAACAGGGTAGCATATTTTTCATGTAATGCTATTTCCATCGGATCGAATGGAATGGGTTCGCTGGCCCACATAGCCATGCGCACCAGGCTTTTAGCTGCATCGGTTTGTATTTGATCTGCCGGTATAATGGAACTGGTATCCTGTACAAATAATTTTGCCAGACTCATTTTATTTTCTGTCAGCGTTCCTGTTTTGTCGGTGCATATCACAGTGGCACTGCCTAGTGTTTCTACTGTTTTCATTTGTTTAACCAGAATCCCCATCTTCATTAAGCGCCATGCGCCTAATGCCATGAATGTAGTAAATGCCACCGGAATTTCTTCCGGTAAAATACTCATGGCCAGTGTAAGTGCTTTTAATAAACTATTCAGTAGATTGCGAGAGTAGCTATAATTAATACCCCAAACAAGTAAGAACACGATGGCACCGGCCAGCACCATTTTTTTTACAAAATGGCTGATCTGTTTTTCAAGTGGGGTAGGTTCTTCTGCAATATTCTCCAGACTCGTACCTATTTTTCCCAGTTTGGTTTCATTACCAATAGCGGTAATCACGGCAATGGCCAAGCCACCTGCAACGTTGGTGCCACTAAATACATAATGATCTTCTTTAGTGGCATCTTTATAAACAGATAAGGATTCTCCTGTAAGAATAGATTCGTTCACAGAGAAATCATTGGAATGAAGGATGGTTCCGTCTGCCGGTATAGAACTACCTTCTTCTATCACCAAGTGATCGCCAATAACCAGTTCTTCTGTTGGGATTTCTATTACACAGTTATTGCGGATTAGTTTTGAATTGGGTTGTGTAAAAGTTTTTAATTTCTCCAGCGCATTGCGACTTCTGGAATCTTGGTACAGAGAAATGGTTGCTACCAGAACAATAGCGGACGCGAGGAAAATAGCATCACCGGTTTTTCCACTAATCAAATAGATGATGGATGCAACCAGTAAAAGTAGCACCATTGGTTCTTTTGCCAAACTTTTTACCGCGTTCAGTAATCCATTTTCCTTTATAAACTCAAGTTTGTTCCGGCCATGTAATTCTCTGGATTGTACAACCTGCTCATCGGTTAAACCTGTGAATGGAAAGGGGTTGGTAGACATGTTGTGCTCTTGCATAAAAAGAGATAGCGTATGGTAATGTACGGCGATTATATAGGAATTATTATGACTAATGTCATAATAAATTCGTTCCTACAGGAAGCGCTTTTGTAGCTATGTATGGAATACAACTATGTATTGTGAATGCTTAGCTGATCAATTCTATACGATCTTCAACCCCATAAAAAGCAGCCAGCTTTCTGATAACATTTTCCACTACTGCATCGGGGCAACTGGCACCACTGGTAATTAATATTTTCAATGGTCTTTTGGCAGGCAGATACTGTTGAATGGTGGTTAATTCTTTGGTATGCCAATTGCGATGTTCAATGGAATCAGGGCTGAGTAATCTGTCTGCTGAATCAATAAAATAGGTAGTTAATTTATTTTCGCACAATTCTACCAGGTGAGAGCTGTTGCTGCTGTTATATCCACCGATAACAATGGCCAAATCAGCCTCTGTTTCCAGCATGCCGGCAACGGCTGTCTGGTTATCGTTGGTGGCATAACATAAAGTATCACGTGTATCGGCAAAACGTTCGCTGATGGTTGCGGGCGTTAATTGATATTGTTTAATGAATACATTTTTCAGATAATCAGAAATGGCTTGCGTATCGCTGGCCAGTTGTGTGGTTTGGTTTACCACACCAATTTTGTTCAGGTGTTGGGTAATATCAAATCCTTCTGAATAGCGACCTTTGAATTCTTCATAGAAATGTTCGGCTGATTTTTCCCCTGTAATGTATTTGGCCAGTTCTATGGTTTCAGCCATATCATTTACAATAACAGAAGGCGTATGTGATGCAGCATGCGAAAAAGTAGCCCGGGTTTCTTCGTGTTTGGGTTTGCCATGAATAACAATGCTGTATCCTTTTT
Organism: Chitinophaga pinensis; assembly: GCA_943372845.1. Taxonomy (GTDB): domain Bacteria; phylum Bacteroidota; class Bacteroidia; order Chitinophagales; family Chitinophagaceae; genus Sediminibacterium; species Sediminibacterium pinensis_K. Next base: position 12,338 of record CALSAD010000004.1, read on the forward strand.
CAGCAACCTGCTCACTGCGGTTCCATACTTTTTCTACAAAAGGGCAGGTGGTGTTGTACTTGGCGGTTAAGATACCTTTGTTATTCAATAGTTTTTCAATCTCTATGGTTGTACCAAAGGCAGGGATAATCACTACATCATCTGCGGTAATACTTTCGAATGGGATGATTTGTTTTCCATTCGTATCCTGCAAAAATTGCACACCTCTTTCTATCAGATCAGCATTTACCTGCGGGTTGTGAATCATTTCACTTAACAGAAAAATACGCTTACCTGGATTTTCTTCAATGGTTGTAAAAGCAATTTCAATGGCATTTTCTACCCCATAACAAAAACCAAAATGACGGGCCAGGTAAATCTGCAAAGAACCCAGATCCAGTAAGGTGGGTGTAAAATCTTTCTTGAGTTTATCCTGCTCCTTCCGCTTTTGCTTGATGGCAGTAATGAGGGAACTACGGTAGGTAATGGGAACGTTGAAATGCTTCATAACGTTGCGAAATTACGAAGCGGGGGAGGAAGAAATTAAAAATTAGAAATTAAAAATTAAAAATTACGGAAAAAGCTGGCAGTTTATACTGTTTTTGAATAGTAAGCAGGCCGGTATTTACTATATTTTTCAATTTTTAATTTCTAATTTTTAATTTTCATTAAGCCCTTTTCGGGTGCATAAAAATTAGTAGTTTCATTGGCTAAACGACTGCTATGCGAATTCTTCCTTTTTTGCTCTCCGGATTGGTTACTGCCGGATTGGTGGTGGCTTTGAATACACAATTGCCCGCTGGTGGCAGCAAAACACCCAGATTGGGTTATTTTCTTTCTCCGCAACTGGGTTTCTGGCAAAATGCAGAAGCTGGCTCCACCAATTTTGATGGAGAAATAAAACTGGATGGCTTGCGTGGTAAGGTAGATGTGTTCATGGATGACAGACTGGTGCCCCATATTTATGCCGATAATGACCTTGATGCCTATTATGTGCAGGGGTATATCCATGCTAAATTTCGTTTATGGCAGATGGAATTTCAAACGCATGTAGCTGCAGGAAGATTAAGTGAAATTGTAGGAGAGGAGAGAACACCCACGGATCGTTTTTTTAGAAGATTGGGCATGGTGTACGGTGCTGAACAAACTATGGCCAACATGGAGAAGAACCCTGAAATGAAAGCTACTGTAGAGGCCTATGCAGAAGGGGTGAATGCTTACATTAAATCTCTGCAACCGCAACAGATACCGTTTGAATACAAACTGCTGGATTACAAACCAGAAGCCTGGACCCCTTTGAAAACCTACCTGTTTCTCATGTTCATGTCATATGATCTTACGGCGAGAGGCGCTACGGTTGATCTGCAAATGACCAATGCAAAAAATTATTTTGGATACGATGATTTTAATCAGCTGTATCCCAATGTGCAGGACTCACTGGATCCGATCATTCCCAAAGGCACTACGTATCTTCCGCCGGCTATCCAGCCGCTGGCACCTAAGGATGTGGATTCTCTTTACCTGAATCAAACAATTATCCATTCCACAGCTATGGCGCCCATGGTGCCTGATGCGGGTAATGGCAGTAATAACTGGGCAGTAGCCGGTACCAAAACAAAAAGTGGCCGTCCAATTCTGGCTAATGATCCGCATCTGGGTCTTAATCTTCCATCACTCTGGTACGAAGTACAAATCAATACGCCCACACACAATACCTACGGTGCCAGTTTTCCCGGATCACCAGCGGTAATTATTGGGTTTAATGATAGCATTGCATGGGGTGTTACCAACGCAGGAAGAGATGTGATTGATTATTACGATATCCAATTCAAGGATTCTACTTTATCAGAATATATGTTCAATGGTGTATGGACAAAAGCCGACCACCGCACAGAAACCATCAAAATAAAAGGTAAGCCCGATCTGGTAGAAAATATTGCAATGACCGTATTTGGTCCTGTGATGTACGATAAAGCGTATAAGAACAATAGTACCGAGGGTAAGTACCTGGCAGTACGCTGGACGGCACACAAAGCAGGAACCGGTTTGCAAACTTTTTATCAATTGAACCGTGCGAAAAATTACGACGATTATTTAGACGCTACGGCTAAATGGGAATGTCCGGGACAAAATTTTGCATTTGCTTCTAAAAGTGGTCATATCGCTATCAAGCAACAGGGTGCATTTATTGCACGTTGGAAAAGACAGGGTGATTTTGTGATGCCGGGTACGGATAGCAGTTATATGTGGCAGGGTACGATTCCGGTAGCAGAAAATCCGATGATGGTTGATCCGGTTCGTGGATTTGTGAGTAGTGCCAACCAGATGTCTACCGATTCAACGTACCCTTATTACTTAGGTGCGGCCAATAGTTTTCCTATGTTTCGCGGTATTATCATCAACAGGAAATTATCGGAAATGAATAACATAACGCCCGAAGATATGCAGCACCTGCAAATGGAAAACTACAATGTATTTGCAGAAATGGCCAGACCGGTATTGCTGAAATACTTGGATGAAAATGCTTTGACGGTTGATGAGAAAAAATATGTAGATCTTCTGAAAAACTGGAATCTGCGGAATGATATTGGGGAAAAAGGGGCTACTGTTTTTAAATGTATCTGGGATAGCCTTGAAGCACAGGTTTGGGGCGATGAGATCAGGAAAAGCAAGCTATCCATCAATAAACCGGATGCATCTACTTTGCTGGATAATATGTTGCGCGACCCCGCAGCTTTTAAGTTTGTGGATGATACAAATACACCGGATAAAAGGGAAACCATTAACGATGATGTGTTGGCTGCCTGTAAAAAAGCCTGTGCAAACCTGAAAAATCTGGAGAACAATAAAATACTGGAATGGGGTAAGATGAAAGATACACGTGTTAATCACTTACTCAAAATTCCTTCGCTAAGCAGGTTGCATTTACCCATAGGTGGCGGCACACATATTATCAATGCCACAACGGATAACCATGGACCAAGCTGGCGGATGATTGTTCATTTAACAGACGAGATAGAAGCCTATGGCGTATATCCCGGTGGACAAAGTGGTAACCCCGGCAGTAAATACTATGACATGTTTGTAGATAGTTGGGCGGCAGGAAAGTATTACCGCATCCTGTTTTTGCAACGGGCCGCAGCTGCAAAAAATAACCAGATCAAATGGCATCTCACATTCACCAACAGTTAAACAAACCTCATGAAAATAATTACAGCCATCGCATTAACCGCATTTCTTGCTTATGTAATTGGAATTTACAGTACGCTGCCATGGTGGAGTTTTACCATCAGTTCTTTATTGGTAGCTATTGCCGTACACCAGAAACCGGGCAAAGCATTTTTGTCGGGATTTTTAGGGCTCTTTCTGTTATGGGCTGTATTGGCGTTTTTAAAAGATACTGCCAATGAACATATCCTATCCACCAAAGTGGCTACCATATTACCCCTTGGTGGATCTTATCTGGTATTGATATTAGTAACAGGTATTGTGGGTGGATTGGTGAGCGGGCTGGCTGCGTTAACGGGGAGTTACCTGCGAAAGTAATTGTTTAGTCATACCGTCATTTCGATCCCGCTTTAGCGGGAGAGAAATCTGCCAATCGATTAGCAGATTTCTCTCCCGCCAGGACGGGATCGAAATGACGGGGTTTTGATAAGTTCTACACACCCTTTAACAATTCATTAAGCTCAATTTTCGGTTGCTGCGTAATAAATGCTAACATTTAGCGTCTAAATTCGTTGTAACCTGACTGTATGAGACTATTCCTAAGTTTTTCTCTCGCATTTTTACTTCATTCATTGGTGAATGCAGCTACCGTTAGCGGTACTATTACTGATACGAAAGGCAACGTGCTTCCGTTTTCATCCATCCTTGTAAAAGGAACTACACAAGGCGTTTCTGCCAATGGAAAAGGGATTTATATGGTTCCATTGGAGCCGGGAGAATACACATTGGTTTGCCAGTATATTGGCCATAAAACCATAGAGAAAAAAATTAAACTGGGCAGGACAGATCAGGTACTTGATTTTCAACTGGAAGAGCAGCAGTATAGTTTAAAAGAGGTGGAAGTGAAAAGTGGTGGCGAGGATCCTGCTTATGCCATCATTCGAAAGGCCATTGAAAAAAGAGAAGAGCATTTGAAAGAGATCAAAAAATTTCAGTGCGAAGTATATATCAAAGGGCAAATGCAACTACGCGATTTTCCGAAAAGTTTCATGGGACGAAAAATAGATTTTGAAGATGGTGATTCCAGTAAACGGAAAATGATTTTTTTATCTGAAACCGTTGCCAAATATTCGGTACAGTTGCCGGAGAAAGAAAAAGTGGAAGTGTTGTCTACTAAAGTAAGTGGCCGCAGTGGTGCGTTTGGCTTAAGCGATCCGCAGATCATTTCGTTTTACGAGAATACCATTTCAGTTGGTGAAGACCTGAACCCACGCGGATTCATTTCTCCCATTGCCAATAGTGCCCTGAATTACTACCGCTATAAATTTGAAGGAACTTTTTTTGAAAGTGGAAGAGAAGTCAGCCGTATCAAAGTAATTCCCCGAAGGGCGTATGAGCCTCTTTTCAGCGGCTACATTAATATCATAGAAAATGAATGGCGGATACAAAGTGTAGACCTTTTATTGCTTCGTGCACAACAAATGCAGTTGCTGGATACATTACGTATTCAACAGTTGTATGTTCCGGCCGGTAATGTTTGGCTGATCAAAAACCAGGTGATATATCCATCCGGCAAAGTACTTGGCTTCGACTTCTTTGGAAGTTTTGTGCAGGTGTATGATAAGTTTGATATGAACCCACAGTTCAAACCCAAATTTTTTGACCATACGATTCTTAAATTTTACGACAGTTCCAATAAAAAATCAATGGGGTATTGGGATAGTATTCGTCCGTTGCCATTGTTAACAGAGGAAGTTCGGGATTATAAAAAGAAAGACAGTCTGGAACAGGTTCGCAAAGATCCCCGCTACCTGGATTCACTGGATGCCAAACGAAATAAGATCCGGTTAAGCGGTATTCTGTTTACCGGACAATCCTACACAGTTAGAAAGCGAAAAGAAAATATACGCGTTGAATCTTTACTCAGCACCTTAAACTACAATACGGTAGAAGGAGGTGTGATTAATTTTTCTCCCAGTTACAGCCGTCGTTTTGAAGGAAGAAAATCTTTATCGGTGAGTCCTGATATTCGATATGGTTTTGCTAACAAGCATATCAATCCCTCCGTAAGTATGAGTTATAATTTTGGAAAAAAATATTTCCAGAACATTAATATCTCCGGGGGCAGAAATGTATTCCAGTTTAACAATGCCGGAAGTATTACCCAACGAATCAATACATTAAGTACCCTGGCTTCCGGGGCTAATTACATGAAAATATATGAGGCTGATTTTGTCAGGGTTGGGTATAATGCCGAAATTGGCAATGGACTTAGAATTATCGGAAATTTTCAGTTTCAGGACAGGTATCCTTTAGAAAATCTGACTGATCCCGTAACCTGGAAAAAAAATCCTTCCAAAGCGTTTACTCCAAATTTTCCCACTGAATTGTCTGCAGTTAATATGCCACGCAACCAGGCCAGTAGTGTAACGCTTGGGTTGATTTGGCGGCCGGGTGCGGATTATATCGAGTTCCCGGATCGTAAGGTTGGTCTGGGGTCAAAGTATCCCACTTTCACGGCTTCTGTAACCAAAGGTATTCATGGTCTTTTTGGAAGCGATGTGGACTATACCAAATGGCGGATAGGAATGAATGATGATCTGGATTTAAAACTGGCCGGAAAATTCAGTTATAATATTGTAGCCAGTGGATTTTTAGATGCCGGAAAAACCTATACACCTGATTACATACATTATCTCGGCAACCAAACCATTTTTGCTTCGCGCGATTTGAGTAGTTTTCAATTGGCTCCTTATTACAAATACAGCAATACAGCTAAGGTCAATATAGCCACGCATGCAGAGTATCATTTGAACGGACTGCTGAGTAATAAAATTCCAGGATTTAAAAAACTGAACTGGTTTTTTGTAACAGGTGCCAATACATTGCACGTTAAGAATGGAACTTACTATTACGAACTGTTATTCGGAATCGAAAATATCCTGAAAGTGATCCGTGTGGATTTTGTGCAAGGATTTGAATCCGGCGGAGGAAGACCAAGCGGTTTCCGGTTGTCGTTGCCATTTTTTTAAAGTCGTGAATGGTGAATGGTCAATGGTGAATGGTGAATGGTCAATGGTCAATGGTCAATGGTCAATGGTCAATGGTCAATGGTCAATGGTCAATGGTCAATGGTCAATGGTGTTTTTTGGTTGCAAGGTATTTAAAAAGCTATTCCACTCACGCCTCACGTCTCACGCCTCACGTCTCACGCCTCACGCCTCACGTCTCACGCCTCACCACTCACGATAACAATTCCCTATCTTCGCCCAGTAATTTTGGTCACCCTGCAAGTGGCTCCCTATCAATGGAACATTCGTTGCGCAGTAAATAATAACTTGTTGCTGCAACACGGATGTCTAAAATGAACCCTATGGCATTGTTACACAACCGCGTTTCCAACGAGGAGTTGAAGAAACGTTTACTGGATGAAACCTTCCCCAGAACCACCCTTAGTTTTTACTGTTATTTTCCTATTGAAAACCCACAGGAGTTTCGGGATTATCTGTACAAAAATCTGAATGCCCTGTTGGTATTTGGCAGAATCTATGTAGCCAAAGAAGGCATCAATGCACAGATCAGTGTGCCTTCTGAAAAGATGGATGCGTTTACGGCATTTTTGTATGCTATACCACCATTACATGGGTTACGGTTGAATATCGCAGTGGATGATGATGGTAAGAGTTTTTGGGTACTTCGTATTAAAGTGCGCGATAAAATTGTGGCGGATGGCATTGATGATCCTGATTTCAGCATGGAGAAAAAAGGCAGGTATGTAAATGCTGCCCAGATGAATGAATTGCTGAAAGATCCGGATACAATTGTTATTGACATGCGCAATCACTACGAATACGAAGTGGGCCATTTTGTTCAGGCGTTGGAAGTACCCTCTGATACGTTTCGCGAACAGTTGCCTATGGCAGTTGATATGATGAAGGGTAATGAAACTAAAAACATCATCATGTATTGCACCGGCGGTATCCGTTGCGAAAAAGCCAGTGCGTATATGTTGCACAAAGGGTTTCAAAACGTATTTCACCTGGAAGGTGGTATTATTAATTATGCAAGGCAGGCCAAAGAACAGTCGATGGAAAGTAAATTCATTGGTAAAAATTTTGTGTTTGATGAACGACTCGGCGAACGCATTACGGAAGATGTAATTGCCCATTGCCACCAGTGTGGAAAGCCTTGTGATACGCATACCAATTGTATGAATGATGGGTGCCATTTATTATTTATCCAGTGCGAAAGTTGTGCAGCTGAATTTGATGGCTGTTGCAGTTCAGCGTGTAAAGACACTATTCATTTACCAGAAGAAAGACAGAAAGAGATCAGAAAAGGAATAGAGAATGGACAAAATATTTTCAATAAAAGTCAGGCAAGGCTTCGCCCAAGGATAAAAAGGGTTGACCGATAAGTAGTTTCCGTATTCTAAACAATCAACGTTTTCCCCTATTTTCAATAACGAAACAACGCAAGTTCATGAAGCAACTGATAGGATTTGTTTTACTGCTTGGATATCTGTTACCTGCTGATGCTCAATTGGTGAAACAGTCTTGCGTTGTAAAAGATCTGTACTATGCACAACCCATACCCGGCGCCTTGATTGTGGTGAATGAGAAAGATTCCATCTATGCAGATAGTTACGGAAATTTTGATCTTACGCTTGCAAATGTTGCTATGGTTCCTGCACAAGTTATTGCCAATGGATATCGTTCTAAAATGGTTACAATTACTGCGGGTAATGACCTCTTTACCATTTTTTTAGAATCCATTAATTACCAAACCAATTCCATACAGGTAAGAGGATTGTATAATGGGAAAAATTTATTGAACACCCCCGGTTCCATTGCTAATCTGGTTCGAAAGGATCTGTTACGTAATAACCAGATAGAATTGCAGCAAAGTTTTAATCTGCTGCCCGGCGTACGTATGGAGTTCCGCAACATCAATACAGGTGCGAGGATTATTTTGCGTGGCTATGGTAACCAGAATAACATCAATGGTATTGGGTATAAGGCTTACTACAATGATATTCCTTTAACAGAAGCGGATGGCACCACCAATCTGGATGATATTGATTTTGCCACGCTGGGCAGGATAGAAGTATTCAGAGGGCCGGTATCCAGCGTGTATGGAACGGGTATTGGAGGCGTGGTTAGTTTTTTATCAGAGAAAGCACCCACGGGCATCAGTGTGCGGCAATCTTTTTTATGGGGTGCAGATAATTTGTACAGAACAACTTCTTCTATTGGTTTGGGAAATGATCAAACAAATATCCTGTTTAATTATGGACAGCAAAGAACAGATGGCTACCGTTTAAACAGTGCTTCTAAAAAAGATTTCTGGAACCTGAACGCAGATTTTTACAACAGTGCCAAAAGTACCATTCGCTTTTTTGCCTATTATACCAAATCCAATGATCAGTTATCAGGACAGGTAGACAGTTTGGGATTGATCAATCATCCGGATAGTGCGGAGCTTACCTATATCCGTAACAATTCGCGCAGTGAATTGGAAAGTGTTCGGATGGGTGTAACGCATGAATATATTTTCAACAAATTGTTGAGCAACAAAACCACTTTTTTTGCAGGCACGCAGGAGATAGGTCAATCTGTATCTGCCATTCTAACAAAAACAAATAAGAGCAGTTTCGGGTTTAGAACGGCTTTTATTTTTACGCCACAACTCGGGCCTACTGTTACCTCAAGGTTTACACTGGGTTCAGAAGTAACCAAAAATATCATTTACCAAAAATCATATAACCTCAATAATGGTGTCTTAGGTTCTTTGCGTACCGACCAGGAATTAAAACCCGCACAATGGAATGGATTTGCCATGCTTGAATTAACCATCGCCAAAAATACCCTGATGGTTTTTAGTGGAAGTGCCAATTTCATTACATACGATAATGAAGATCTCAGGGTTACAGGCGGAGGATATGTAAATCAATCAGGGTATAAACAATTTAAACCATTGATCACGCCCCGTTGGGTGGTAAATCACCTGATCAGTAAAAGAATGTCTGTGTACTCCAATTACAGCATGGGCTATGCGCAACCCGGCACCAATCAGTTCATCATTACCCAAACAGGTAAAGTAAACAACGATATCAAACCTGAGATCAGTAATACGTTTGAAGTGGGTACCAAGATCAGTTTGTTTAAAGAAGCTATGTATCTGAACTTTGCTTATTTCAATATGGAGGTAACGGATAAAATTGTGACACAAAATTTTCCTGCTTCCGGCGGACAACCTCCTTATTTTGCATTTGTAAATGCAGGGTCGGTTAATTTTAGCGGCGCAGAATTGTCTGCTAACTATGCTTTCATTCCCAGGCAAAAAGGGTTTATTCAATTGGTACGGCCTTTTATCTCATATACCTATAACGGCAGCCGCAATTCTGATTTGAAGAGCGATAATAATAACAATAGCGCTACCAGAAACTATTCAAATTTTCGCGTAAGCGGATTGGCAGAAAATCTGTTGAATACGGGATTGGATATAGAAGCGGGCAATGGATTTTATGTAAACATAACGGATCTGTTTATAGATAAAATGCCCATCACCCTCGATAATACTGTGTTTGCCGATTCCTATAACCTGGTGAATATAAAAGCGGGTTTTAAGAAAGAGTTCGGAAGGGTAGGTCACTCACATTTTAGCATAGATATATTTGGTGGTAATAACAACGTATTTAATACACGCTATGCACAATTTGTTGTTATCAATCTTACCAGTTTTGGCGGGGTGGCACCGAGGTATTTTACACCGGGGCCCAAAGCCACATTGTACGCCGGCATTAACTTCCGGTATACTTTCAAGTAGATGAACTCAACGCTTTTGTAGATGAATGGGGGTTTAGCGAGGTTCAGTCTTTTATGGTATATGCTCCGTAAAGAATACTTATCTTTCGCCCGCAAACTGCAATGAGAAAACTAATTTCCATATTCATTCTTGGAACACTTTTAACCTATATGGTAGGATACCGGTTGGTATATACCGCATACAAAAAAGCGATTAAGCGTGAGATGCGGGCCTACCTCGCTGCAAATCCTGATACTCAATTAGGAATACAAATGCATTTTGTATTAAAAAACGGACGGGTTAACAGTCCGGGGTTTAGATGGGAGCATACAAACAAAGAGTTTCATTATAACAACCAAATGTATGATGTATTAAAGATCCGCTATACAAAGGATTCCGTTCACATCACTGCTTTTAAAGATGGGAAGGAGAATGATTTGAACAGGCAGTTGGCAGTGATACATCAAAACAAAAAAAAGAAGGAAGATGGGGTTGTGTCTTTTTTGAAATTCTTTTCCGTGTTTACCATCCCGCCGGATGCGGAACTAATCACCCATACTGAAAACAGGTTGATCTTTCATGAATCATATCTTCACGCTCTATTCTCGCATTGTTCTGATGTGATTACGCCACCACCTCAGGTATCATAAGCATGGTCAATTTATTCTTCGTAGCTTCTTTTGGGGGCTACTGTTTGCTGCATGTATAATTGCCTGCAGCCATTCATCATTTATATATCAATCAATGAAACATATCATATGCTTCATAGCTTTTGCTATGGCTATTCCTTTCGTGTCTTATTCACAACAAAAGCGTACAGCCGATACTTTACAAAAAGAACCCGTTTCACTAAACGGTGTTGTTGTGTATGCCAATAAATTTCCTGAACTTTTAAAACGTCTCACACAAACCATTAAAGTAATCAGTGATAAAAATACACTGAATAACCAGGCCAATACTGGCGACATTCTTTTGAATACCGGTTCTGTATTTGTACAAAAAAGCCAGCAGGGTGGTAGTAGTCCTGTGATACGCGGATTTGAAGCCAGCCGTGTTTTACTAATGGTAGATGGTGTTCGGATGAACAATGCCATTTACCGCTCGGGGCATTTGCAAAACGTAATTACCATTGATAATATGTTGCTCGACAGAATGGAAGTGATCTATGGTCCTTCCTCTACACTCTATGGCAGCGATGCATTGGGTGGTGTGGTGAGTATGTATACCAAAAATCCAACCTTGAGTAAAACAGCCAAAACACTGGTTAGTGGAAATGCATTTGCCCGTTATGCAACAGCTACTGAAGAGGCAAGAGGGCATGTTGATTTTACGATTGGCGGATCACAATGGGCGTCTTTCACATCTGTAACCTATGGTAGTTTTGGAGATGTACTACAGGGTGCCAGCCGCCAGACTGCTTATCCTGGTTTTGGGTTGAAGCCTTTTTTTGTTCAGCGATTTGGAAATACCGATAGTGCTTTTCAAAATCCTAATCCAAATAAACAGGTGGCCAGTGGTTATAGTCAGGTTGACATTGCGCAGAAAATCTTGTTTCAGCCTAAAGAAAATATGGAACACGTACTCAATATTCAGTTAAGTAATTCCAGCAATGTACAACGATACGACAGGCTTACCGAAGTAGCGGCAGGAGCACCCGTGTATGCTGAATGGTATTATGGACCGCAAATACGGAATCTACTTGCGTATCACTTTACGGCAGATAAACTGGCCGGGTTTTTTCAGGAACTGAAATTGGTTGCCAGTTACCAGGACATTGAAGAAAGCCGGATTACCCGGAGATTCAAAAACAACAACCGTGATTCGAGATGGGAACGTGTGAATGTGTTTGGCTTTAACATTGATGGCAAACATTACAGCGGAAAAAATGAATTGCATTTTGGATTGGAATCGTACACCAACTATGTAAAATCTACTGCTGAAAGAATGAATATTGTAAGCGGTGCACTCAGCAGAATTGCCACACGATACAGCGATGGTCCTACTAAAATGAGCTCTAATGCCCTGTATGCACAGCATACGCATAAGTTTAATGATAACTGGACGCTGAACGATGGCATACGATTGAATTTTGTAAAGATGGATGCCCGTTTTGCAGATACGGCACTGATGCATTTTCCTTTTACTTCGGCCGTACAAAACAATACAGCCGTAACCGGAAATCTCGGATTGGTGTATGCTTCAGCAAATAGTATGCGGGTGGCTTTTCAGTTGAGCAGCGGGTTCCGCTCTCCCAATGTAGATGATCTTACCAAAGTGTTTGATACAAGAACAGGCTATGTAGTGGTACCCAATAAAAATCTGAAACCGGAGTACACCTATAATGCAGAAATCAATTTTAATAAGTACAGTGAAAAATTAAATATTGGAGGCTCTGTATTTTATACCTGGTTTAGAAATGCCATTGTGGTAGACAGGTTTTTATTCAACGGAAATGATACCATTCTTTACCAAAATGTAAAAAGTGCTGTGTTTGCGCCACAAAATAAAGCCAAAGCCTATGTGGTTGGGTTTAGTGTAAATGCAACGTACAAACTGGAAAAGAATACCAGTATTGAAGCTGCATATACCTATACAAAAGGAAAATATACCAATGCAGGTGTAACCGTTCCGCTGGATCATATTCCACCTGCTTTTGGACGAGTGGCATTAAAGCATGCAAAAACTGCCTGGCAGGCCGAAGCCAGTGTATTATTTAATGGCTGGAAACGGATAGGTGATTACAATCCTATCGGAGAAGATAATGTGCAATATGCCACCGCAGATGGAATGCCTTCCTGGTACACATTGAATGCACGTGTAATGGTGAATGTAACGAAACAGGTAAACTGTCAGGTTCAGGTAGAAAATATTCTGGATAGAAATTACCGCTATTTTGCCAGCGGTATTTCTGCGCCGGGCAGAAATTTTATTGTGAGTATGAAAGTGAATTTTTAAAAAATAAAAAATGGCCGGATATTAATTCGGCCATTTTTTTTGTACTAAATGATTTCCAATATTTCTTAGACGCTTCCCTGAAGGTGGGGTATCAATTTTAATAAATTGAAAATTCCGGAGTCGCAGTTCTTCAGTTAATAATCTGAGAATCTGCGGCTAAAAATTCCTAACTACTCCTCACAATCATTTTCAAACTGATACACCGCTTCTCTGAATACTGTGTTTTGAAATTGTATTAGATGGCTTTCAGCTGCTGTAAAGCATCAATCACTTTTTGTTCAATCACTGCATCCGCTAAAGATTCAGGAACAAAGGCGTGGCCGGTTACTTTTTCAAACAGTTCAATATATCTTTTGCTAATCGTATCAATCCATTCGTCACTCATTTCCGGAACGGTTTGTCCCTCTTTGCCCATAAAATTGTTGGCAATTAACCACTCTCGTACAAACTCTTTACTTAGTTGTTTTTGCTTTTCACCTGTGGCTTGTCTTTGTTCAAAACCCTCAGCATAAAAATAACGGGAAGAGTCAGGCGTGTGTATTTCATCCATCAGGTAAATGGTATCGCCAATTTTACCAAATTCATATTTGGTATCCGCCAGAATCAATCCTTGCCTGGCAGCAATTTCTTTTCCACGGGCAAATAGTTTCAGCGTATAGTCTTCCAGTACGGCCCAGTCTGCTTCAGAAGCCAGTCCTTTTGCAATGATCTCTTCTTTTGAAATATCCTCATCATGCCCCTGTTCTGCCTTGGTTGAAGGCGTAATAATGGGTGCTGGAAAAAAATCATTTTCTTTTAATCCTTCAGCCATCGTTACGCCGCAGAGCTCTCTTTTACCGCTGCTATAGGTTCTCCAGGCATGGCCCACCACATTTCCCCTTACTACCATTTCTATTTTGAAAGGGGTGCATCGTTTACCAACAGATACATTCGGGGCGGGTACCGCAACCAGCCAGTTGGGGCAAATGTCACGGGTAGCTTCGAGCATGTAAGCGGCTATCTGGTTCAGTACCTGCCCTTTATATGGAATGGGACGGGGTAGAATAACATCAAAAGCAGAGATCCGGTTACTGGCAACCATCACCAGCCAATCAGACTGGATACTGTATACGTCTCGAACTTTGCCATGATAAATATGCGTTTGCGAAGGAAATTGAAAAGAAGACATGCCCCAAAATTAGATAGCGCATTGATAAATAAGCAGTAGTACACATAATTTTTCTCAACACGTAAACGTTAGTTGTGAACAAATTAAATTTTTATGGAAAACTAACAAATGCTATTTTTAATTACAATTCATTAAAAACTTGCTTTATGAGAAGACTATTAACCCATTACGGGTTGTTGGCCATCGGTGCAATGATCTGTGTATCTGCTTCGGCCCAACAATCAACTACTGTCTCCGGTAGTGTAAAGAACAGCAAATCAAAAGAAGCCATTTCAGCGGTTTCGGTTACCGTTAAAGGCGCTTCTGCAGGAACTTTTACCGACGACAAGGGTAATTTCAAGTTTTCTACAGTACAAAAGCTTCCCATCACTTTAGTATTTTCATCCGTTGGTTACCTTAATAAAGAGGTGGTTGTATCCACCAATAACCAGGTGGTTAATGTTGATATTGATGCCTCTTTTACTTTGGGAGATGAGGTAGTGGTAGCAGCTTCAAGGGTTCCGGAAAGAATTTTGGAGTCTCCTGTTTCTATTGAGCGTATTGGTGCAGCGGCTATTCGCAATACACCTGCCACCAACTACTATGACATGATCACCAATCTGAAAGGTGTGGATGTGGTTGCGGCCAGTTTAACTTTCCGTAGCGTAGGTACCCGTGGTTTTAACAGCAGTGGTAACGTTCGTTTGAACCAGATTGTAGATGGTATGGATAACCAGGCACCCGGACTGAACTTTGCAGTGGGTAGTGTTATTGGTTTAACAGAACTGGATGTAGATAATATTGAGTTGCTGCCAGGTGCTTCCTCTGCCTTATATGGTTCAGGAGGTATGAATGGTACGATATTAATTAATAGTAAAAGTCCTTTTAAATACCAGGGTCTCAGTTTTCAGATCAAGCAGGGTATTAAAGATATTGATGATTACCAGCGTGCCAAGTCTCCTTTCTTCGATTGGAACGTTCGTTGGGCGCAGAAAGTGTCTGAAAAATTTGCTTTCAAATTAAACGCACAATTCGTTCAGGCGCAGGATTGGTTGGGTAATCAGTCTGAAAACTATTCAAGAGGAACAGGATCTCCAAACGGACAGGTTATTTCAGGTTGGAGAGAGTCTGACCCTAATTATGATGGGGTGAATATTTATGGTGATGAAACCTCCAATAATATCAGCGGTATTGCTAACTCTGTTTTGGCTGCTACCGGTTTACCTGCGGGTACCATTGCTGCCTTTAATGGATTTTTAGCTGCTAACCCAACTGCTAAATTAGCTCAATTCAACGCCTTCTTAACAGGAGCCGGAGCCGGTGCATTGGTTGCTGCTGGTGTTTCTCCCATTGTATATGGTGCTGCACCAAGCCGCAATATTTACAACAACCAATTTGTTAGCAGAACGGGTTATACAGAAAAAGAAGTGGTTGATCCGTTGACCGTTAATTTCAAGTTGACGGGTAGCTTACACTATAAATTGACCGACAAAACAGAAGCTATTTTTCAAGCCAATTTCGGAACCGGTAATAGTGTATACACTGGTAGCGACCGTTACTCTCTGAAAGACCTGAAAGTAAGCCAGTTCAAGTTTGAATTGAAAAGTAAAAACTGGTACCTGAGAGCCTACACAACACATGAAAATTCAGGTAGCTCTTTCAACTCTACCATTACTACCCGTTTATTTAATGAGGCAATTAAAGCAAGTTCCAGCTGGTATCCTCAATACATGGCAGCATATGCTTCTTTTGTTGATGCAGGCCTGGGAAATATGGCTGCACACAATTCAGCACGAGCGATTGCTGATGCAGGCAGACCAACCGGTTTTATTGGAAACAACGAGGTGTTTAAAAAAGTAGCCAATACCCCTATCTCACAAGGTGGTGGTTTGTTCCTGGATAAATCAAGACTGAATGTGTTTGAAGGTCAGTATAACCTGAGCGATGATTTGGGTCTTTCTAAAACAGGTACTGATCTGTTGATTGGTATGAGCGCAAGACAATACCAACTGAATTCTCAGGGTACTTTGTTCGCTGATACTACCGGATCTATTAAAATCAATGAATTGGGTGCTTACGCACAATTGTCTCAGAAGTTGTTTAATGATATCCTCAAACTCACTGTTTCCGGACGTTATGATAAAAACACCAATTTCAAAGGACGGTTTACCCCACGTGCTTCTGCAGTGGTAAAACTGGCTAAAGATCATAACCTGCGTTTCTCTTACCAGCAGGCGTATCGTTTCCCTACCACACAGAACCAGTGGATCAATCTGCTGATTGGTGGTGGTACCCGTTTAATGGGTGGTTTACCTCAGTTACGTGACTACTATAAGTTCAATACCAATCCTGCTTATACATTGGCCAGTGTTCAGGCTTTTGGAGGAAGTGCTTTGGCAGGAGCACCAAACCCGTCTTTGCTGCAACAGCAGTCTTTTGGCGAGTTCAAAGCAGAATCCAGTCAGTCATTTGAAGTGGGCTACAAAGGCCTGATCGCTCAAAAATTACTGATCGATGTGTATGCCTACTGGGCTAAGTATAAAGACTTCCTGAGCGGTGTAACCGTAATTCAGGCAAGAACTCCTCCTACCAGTGCAGCCAGTTTATTTGATGTACTGGATGCCAGCAAACGCATTGCCTACAGTATTTCTGTAAACACAACCGGTGATGTAAAAACAAGTGGCTGGGGTGCATCAGCAGAATACCTGTTGCCTAAAAACTTCTCAATCAGTGCTAACTTGTATTCTGATAATATTGGTGACCTGCCTCCGGGTTTTGTTTCTTACTTCAATACCCCTAAATACCGCATGAATGCTGCGTTTAATAACAGTGGTTTTGGAAAAGATAACCGTTTAGGTTTCAGTATTGTGTACAGATGGACAGATAAATTTAGATATGAGGGTACTTTTGGTTCAGGAGAAATGCCTGCTATCCGTACATTAGATGCGGTAGTTAGCTATAAGCTCCCATCAACCAAATCATTGATTAAAATTGGTGGTACCAATATCTTCAATAAATACTACCGCACAGGATGGGGTAATCCTCAGATCGGTGGATTGTATTATGTAAGTTATGGTTGGAATGTATTTTAATGGGTGAGCTGTGAGCTTCGAGCTATGAGCTGCGAGCAAAAAATCTGGAAATAAGTAAACAGATCCCCCGTCAGCAATGGCGGGGGATTTTTATATGTAGCCAATCAGGTGGTATTACAAAATATCCGCTACTAAAAGCTCGTGGCTCATAGCTGGAAGCTCGCAGCTCATCAACTCTAAGCAATTTTTAGTTTCGTACCCGATAATCTTATATTTTTGCTCCTCATTTAATAAACTGATCTATGCGTTCTATTGCTTTCAGAGAGGCTATACGTGAAGCCATGAATGAGGAAATGAGAAGAGACGAGAAAGTCTTTTTAATGGGTGAAGAAGTGGCACAGTACAATGGTGCCTACAAAGTTAGTCAGGGCATGCTGGCTGAGTTTGGTGATAAAAGAGTGATAGACACTCCCATTGCCGAACTGGGTTTTACCGCTGTGGCAGTGGGTGCTGCGCAAAATGGCTTACGCCCGATCGTTGAATTCATGACCTGGAACTTTGCGGTACTGGCACTTGACCAGATTCTGAATACCGCTTCAAAAATGCTGGCCATGAGTGGCGGACAAATTAGCTGTCCCATCGTTTTCCGCGGTGGTAATGGTAGTGCCGGGCAATTGGGAGCACAACATTCAACCGCATTTGAAAGTTATTATGCCAATATTCCCGGTATTAAAGTCGTATCGCCTTCTACACCCTATGATGCGAAAGGTTTATTGAAACAGGCTATCCGTTACGAACAGGATCCTGTTATGTTCATGGAAAGTGAAGTAATGTATGGCGATAAAGGGGATGTGCCTGAAGAAGAATATTACATTCCTATCGGCAAAGCCGATGTAAAAAAACAAGGCCGCGATGTAACCATTGTTTCTTATAATAAAATGATGAAAGTTGCCCTTGGCGCAGCTGCTGAACTGGAGAAAGAAGGGGTTAGTGCAGAAGTAATTGATCTGAGAAGTATTCGTCCGCTGGATTGGCAAACCATTCTGGAAAGCGTTAAAAAAACCAATCGTTTGGTAATTGTAGAAGAGCAGTGGCCATTCGCTTCAGTATCTTCTGAAATTAGTTACCGTATTCAGAAAGAAGGATTCGATTACCTGGATGCGCCCGTGCGCCGCATTACCAGTGCCGATGCACCAATGCACTACGCACCCAATCTGGCTGCACTGGCTATTCCGGATGTAAGCAGAACAGTGAAGCTGGTGAAAGAAGTGATGTATATGAAAAAATAAATTGAAAATACTTAGCAGCAACCCGGAGCCTCTCGCTCCGGGTTTTTATTTTCTGTTTAACTTGGTCCTCAAAATGTTTAATCCGATACTACGATGCGTTTTCTTTCTTCATGTATATTTTTTTTTCTGCCTGCTGCTTTGTTTGCGCAAACAAATCCCAACACTGTAATACAGGATACCTTACCCAGCAACAAGCAGTTGGATGAAGTTGTGGTAGAAGCTTTTCAATCAAAATTGCAATGGAAGGCAGTGCCCGCCGCTGTAGCGCTCATTGGTGCAAAAGAAATGAACCGCTATATAAACACTTCTCTGGTGCCCGTATTCAATACGGTTCCCGGCATACGAATGGAAGAGAGATCGCCGGCCAGTTACCGGCTGTCGGTTAGGGGCAGTTTACTTCGGTCTCCATTCGGTGTTCGCAATGTAAAAGTATACTGGAACGATATTCCTTTATCGGATGGTGGCGGTAATACTTATCTCAACCTCATTAACATCAATAACATCAGCAGCGCAGAAATCATCAAAGGTCCTGCTGCCAGTGTGTATGGTGCCGGAACAGGTGGTGCTGTATTGTTACGGTCGGCCCTTTCTTTTTCAGATAGTGTACTAAATCATTTTAGTACTGGTATTTCTATTGGCTCTTATGGATTGTTTCAACAACAGGCGGGGTGGACATATACTTCTCCAAAATTCAGTTCTTCCTTACAACAAACGCACCAACAATCCGATGGTTATCGTGAGCAATCTGGTTCCAGAAAAGATATATTGACATGGCAAGGCAACTGGCAACTGAAAAAACAGCAATTGCATTTTCTGGTCTTTTATACAGACCTGTATTACCAAACACCCGGTGGTATTACGCTGGCGCAAATGCAGCAAAATCCGAAATTATCCAGGCAGGCAGCAGGCGCATTGCCGGGCTCCATTCAACAAAAGGCAGCTATATACAATAAAACAGTATTCGGTGCTGTGCAGCAGGAGGTAGACCTTGGTAAACATTTTTCATTACGGAATTTTATATCAGCCAACCACACTTCTTTTGCTAATCCGTTCATCACCAATTATGAAAAAAGGGGAGAGGCCAATTATGGTGCGGGCACCCATCTTATTTATCAAACCAGGAATACACAAACCCGTTTTCAATGGATGAATGGTGCAGAATGGTTATACAATCATTCACTGATCAACAATTTTGGTAACCGTTCCGGTACTGCAGATACCGTTCAGTATAAAGATGATATTTATGCTTTGCAATGGTTTGCGTATTCACAGGCACAAATTACGTTTCATGATACATGGGTATTGGTAGCCGGATTGAGTTTGAACAACCAGCGGTATCGATATAAGCGGTTAACAGATGCAAATCCTCAATTTGTACAAAAAGAGATCAGTCTGGTTCTTACACCAAGAATCTCAATACTTTACCGGGTTAGCAAAGACGTATCGCTGTATATGCTTGCTGCCAAAGGATTTTCGCCTCCTGCCATAGCAGAGGTACGCCCATCGGATGGTAATTATTATGGCGATTTGAATGCTGAATACGGATGGAATTATGAAGCCGGTATCAAAGGAGAATTGTTAGATCAGCGACTTCGCTTTGATGTGGCAGCTTATTTTTTCCGTTTGCAAAATGCCATCGTGCGCAGAACCAATACAACTGGAGCAGAATATTTTGTGAATGCCGGAGAAACCAAACAGAATGGAGTAGAAGCATTGATCAGTTACCAACTGATACAAAACAAAAAACGTTGGCTGAAGGGTGCAAATATCTGGAGCAGTTATAGTTATCAACCCTATCGTTTTACCAATTACCAGCAGGGAGCCACCAATTATTCCGGAAATAAATTAACAGGGGTACCCGGAAATATTTGGGTAACCGGCATTGATATAGAAGCGGCAAAAGGTTTGTATGCCAATGCCTCTGTTAATGCAGTTTCTTCTTTGCCACTAACAGATGCCAATGATGTGTTTGCTGATGCGTACCAACTGGTACAGTTTAAAATGGGTTATCGCAGTCAGTTGTCTAAAAAAAAATGGGATGTATTTGCCGGGGTGGATAATCTTTTAAACAAACGATATAGTTTAGGAAATGATATCAATGCACTTGGTAGAAGGTATTATAATCCGGCAGCAGGCATTAATTTTTTTGCAGGAATGCTATATCATTTTTAGAGCCTGTTTAAAGAGGCAAGATTTTTGTTGTAAGCTCCTGGCTATTAGCTGTGAGCCAAAAGCTTGACAGGTGTTTATCGAGATAAATAGTGCATCTATCATAAAATTTCAACAAACTTATGGTAGTTGAAAACTTTAATTTTAAACAGGCTCTTATTTTATAAAAAATAGCTGTTATCGCGGTTAACCCATTGCTTACCTGCGAAAACGTAACTTAGCAACAAATACGAATACTATGCCTAATATTCTGATTATTGATGATGAAAAAGCCATACGGAATGTATTGAAAGATATTCTGGGCAACGAAGGTTTTACAGTAGAAGAAGCCGTTGATGGTGAAGAGGGATTCAAGAAATTTACCGCTGCATCGTTTGATGTGGTATTATGCGATATTAAAATGCCAAAACTGGATGGCATTGAGTTTTTGCAGAAGGTAATGGATAGCCAATCGGAAGTGCCGGTGATCATGATCAGTGGTCATGGTAATATTGAAACTGCTGTGGATGCTGTTAAGAAAGGAGCATTCGATTACATAGCCAAGCCGCCTGATCTCAACCGCTTGCTCATCACCATTCGCAATGCGCTGGATAAAACCACACTGGTAAAAGAAACCAAAGTATTAAAGCGGAAAGTATCTAAAGTACAGGAGATCATTGGTGAAAGCGAAGGGATACAAAAAGTTAAAGACACGATAGAAAAAGTAGCACCCACCGATGCAAGGGTATTGGTAACCGGAGAAAATGGAAGTGGTAAAGAACTGGTGGCACGCTGGCTGCACGAAAAAAGTAACCGCGTAGGTGCACCTATTGTAGAAGTGAATTGTGCGGCCATTCCTGCTGAATTAATCGAGAGTGAATTGTTTGGTCATGAAAAAGGATCGTTCACATCGGCCATCAAACAACGCATTGGTAAGTTTGAACAGGCCAATGGCGGTACTTTGTTTTTAGATGAGATTGGAGACATGAGTTTATCAGCCCAGGCAAAAGTATTGCGTGCATTACAGGAGGGAAAGATCACCAGGGTTGGTGGCGATAAAGAAATAGCGGTGGATGTGCGTGTAATAGCAGCCACTAATAAAGACCTTTTACAGGAAGTAAATGAAAAGAATTTTCGATTAGATCTGTACCACCGTTTGGGTGTGATCCTGATTCATGTACCCTCGCTTAATGAGCGTAGACAAGATATCCCTTTATTGGTAGATAAATTTCTGGCAGATATTGCAGATGAATATGGGCAGGCCAAAAAATCCATCGATAAAAAAGCCATGGATGCCCTGCAAAAGCATAACTGGACAGGCAATATCCGCGAACTACGCAATGTGGTAGAGCGATTGATCATTCTATCCGGTAAAGAAATTTCAGTAGCAGATGTGGATGCGTATGTATTGCCTAGATAAACGTCATTTCGATCCCGGCTTAGCCGGGAGAGAAATCTTTTGACTATTGATAAGATTTCTCTTCCTCGTTCCTCGTCATCGAAATGACGTTGAAGTGGCAGGTGATGCGCTGCTATCATCCCTTCAATCAATGTAACTACTGTAACTATTTTAACTTCTTTTAACCTTCACCTCTCACTTTAAGAAAACTTTTGCCTCTAAAACCCCGCCATGTGTGCTAAAAGGATATTTTTGTTGCTACTTAACTGTTAACTATGGGTTTAATTCTATTCATTATCGGAGTGATTGGCTGGCATGTGGGTATGTATGGTATGTTTAAAAAAGCGGGTATTGAGCCATGGAAGGCATTGGTTCCATTTTACAATACCTGGTTAATTGTACAGAAAACGAATATCCGTCAATACTGGTTCTGGTTGCAGTTGATCCCCATTGCGGGGCAGTTTATCACCATCTGGATCACGATTATTTTTGTGATGCATTTTAAACGGGTGAATCTGATTGATCATACACTTACAGTTTTATTTCCTTTTCTTTATTTTCCCTATCTCGGTTTTTCAGACAAAGAAAAATGGCATGGTGCCGATGTACTGAAGCATTACCATAAACCCGCTTCGCGCGAATGGATTGATGCGGGTGTATTTGCAATTGTGGCAGCCACCATAATCCGCAGTTTTGTTTTTGAAGCATATGTAATTCCAACAGGTAGTATGGAGAAAACACTGCTTATCAATGATTTTTTGTTTGTGAATAAAATGAGCTACGGCGCACGTGTACCTCAAACACCTTTATCATTCCCATTTGTACACAATATCATGCCCTTCTCTAAAACCATGCCCTCATATATTAAGGGTGTGCAACTTCCCTATAAACGTTTACCGGCTTTTACAGATGTAAAAAGAAATGATGTGGTAGTGTTTAATTTTCCGGAAGGCGATACCATTATCAACCTTCCTGAGTATGGAAGTGCTATGACGTATTATGATGTATTACGTTACCAGTTTAAAGGGGATAGAGAAGCTTTAAATGCACAGTTTCCTGTGATCGTTCACCCCATGGATAAAACCGATAACTACATCAAACGCTGTGTTGGTATCGGCGGCGATGTTTTGCAGTTGAAAGAAGGAACATTATTCATAAACAACCAACCTGCTTTTATACCACCCGGTTTGCAAACAGAATATATTGTTGAAACCAATGGCACCAGCCTATCTGATGATTTCTTAAAAGATGAATTGGGTATTGATGCAGACAATGTAGAGGCGCAGATGAAAACATTCTCTACTCCTGGTACGGTGGTGATTAATATGACAACGGCAGAGGCAGAGAAAGTAAAAAAACTTCCCAATGTAAAATCTGTTACACCGTATGTGGATACACAGGTGGGAGGTACATTTCCACATGATGAAGCCAACTATCCATGGACAAGAGATAATTTTGGTCCGCTGGCTATTCCTAAAAAAGGAGATGTATTACAACTTACACCACAAACCATTGCTTTATACAGAAGGCTCATCATTACCTACGAAAAAAATACGCTGGACGAAGTCGATGGTAAATTTATCATCAACGGAAAAGAAGCCACTACCTACACTACCCAACAATCCTATTTCTGGATGATGGGAGATAACCGGCACAATAGCCAGGACAGCCGTTTCTGGGGCTTTGTGCCCGAAACAAATATTGTAGGCAAAGCATCCCTGATCTGGTTCAGCTGGAACAAAGGGCCGCGCTGGAAGCGATTGTTCAATGGTATAAAATAATTATCTTTAAGCTATGGAAGGGGTCCTCGGAGCAATGCTTCGAGGGCTTTTTTGTCTAAATACGATTCGTTATGAACAAACAAGAATTCAGTTTTGCATTTGAAGAATACAATTCAATAAATGAATTAACACCAGCCGATGCACAGTTACTGAAACAGGCTTTTGAAACTACCAACCATGCCTATGCGCCCTATTCTAATTTTAAAGTAGGTGCCATGGCAATGCTGGCCAACGGTAAAACCATTGCTGGCAGTAACCAGGAAAATGCCAGTTATCCGGTTGGACTTTGTGCAGAAAGGGTTTTATTATCTGCGGCCTCTTCTGTTTACCCCGGTATACCCATTGAAAGCATCGCCATCAGCTACCAAACGGTTGATGGTAAAAGTGATCGACCCATCTCTCCCTGCGGCATTTGCCGTCAAACATTGGTAGAATATGAAAACCGGTTCAAACATCCCATCCGTTTAATATTGGGTGGAAAAGATGGTAAAGTGTTTATCATTCCCCAAGCCAGTATGCTATTGCCATTTGGGTTTACGGGGGAAGACATGAAGTAAATAATACTGATCAAATTGGGTATTCATTTGAAATAGCAATTGCTCTGTTAAGAAGCTGTTTGTGTTAATGATTACAAGTAGTAACCCATATCTGTGCGAAAACACTAAAAACTCCTTGACATTACGCTTTACGGAGGCCACATCTAACCGCTGAGCCGCAGAGAACAGGGAGGGTTCGCAGAGGCAAAGTGCTAAGCCTCTTTAAATAATTTAGGTAAACAGGCTGCCAGCGTCATTGTTAAAATAGTTTAACATTTCAGAAGTAAGGCTTTTTTCCAAGCCTCGTCGTAGTTATAGTAACCACTTAACCAAAACGAGTATGAAAAAGCTATTTCTGAAGACAGTAACGGTTGTGTGCATCCTTTTCTTTATAGGCTGTACCAAAAATGAAACTAATTCATCAGCAACAATTACTCCAACCCCCGCCCCTCCAACTTCCACTTCACAAAGTCTGACAGTTGTATTAAGTCGTAATGAAATAAATGCCGATGGTTTTGATGAAACCATTATTACGGTTAAGGATAAGGATAATACAGATGTAACAGGAAGCTCTTCTATATACGTTGATAATATCTTAGCGGGTAGTAATATTTATTATACCGGTATCGCAGGAAATTATAAGATCAAAGCTACCCGTAACAACACGGAATCGCCTGTAGTTTCACTTAATGCTGTTTCTCCTGGTGCATCTCCTTTTACGCAGAAAGTAGTTACAGAAATGTATACTGGTACCTGGTGTGGTATCTGCCCCGGAACCATTATTCCTCTCGAAGATTTTATTAGAACAAGAAAGGATATTATTTACGTTGGTGTTCATGGACCAAGTGGCAGTGGCGATCCCTATCAATACACATTTGATGCGCAATTAAGAACAGCCTTTGGCGTGGGAGGCGTACCTACCGTAGTGGTAAACAGGGCTACTATTTGGGATGCTAAGAATGCAACACTTGACCAACTAACCAAACAGCGGCCTCCGCTGGGTATTGCGTTGGAAAGTAGTATTGCCGGCAATGTAATCAACGCCAAAATGAAAGTGAAGTTTGATGTGAGTACCAGTATCCCTTTAAAATTTGTTTTGCTGTTGGTAGAGAATGATCTCAAATATAACCAGGCCAATTACGGACATTTCAATCTTCCAAACCCCATCGTGAATTTTAGTCACCAGAATGTACTCAGGGCTGCGGGTACAGATATTTTTGGAGATAAGATACCAGTTGCCACACAAACAAAAGGTACTACATGGGAGAAGACAATTTCTTTAAATGCAGCCGGGTATAATCTTTCCAATTGCCGGCTGATAGGGTATGTGTTGTATGATACCAATACGCAAAACCGTAAAGGAATTTTAAATGTACAGATAGCCAATGCCGGTGAAAATAAAAACTTCGACTAACCACGTATCTAATACCACTGCTGATGAAAAAAATGTGTTTATTAATTATGCTGAGTATTTGTATGCTGCATACAAATGCACAGAATACTTTACCTGCCATTGCCATTCGAAATCTTTCAGGAAAGGAGGTTTATTTTAATAAGATAGTAAATAGTAAGGATACGGCTATTGTTGTGAGTTTCTGGGCAACCTGGTGTATTCCCTGCATTACAGAAATGGAAATATTGAATGACCAGTACGAAGAGAAACAAAAAGAACATCCTTTTAAAATTATTGCCATTTCTATAGATGATGCACGTACGGTAAACAAAGTAAAACCTTTTGTACGTGGTAAGGGATGGGAGTTCGATTTTTATACAGACACCAATCATGATCTGAAAAGAGCCCTCAACATCAATGATATCCCGCATATTCTGATCATCAAAAATGGTGTGATTACTTATCAGCATACAGGTTACACACCGGGTAATGAAGAAAACCTGTACAGTAAAATCAAAAAAAATTGATCTATGCAATTTGATTTTCTTAAGCCTAAGACCTGCCTGCTATTCATATTCATTATAAGTTGTTTCACAACCGTAAAGGCTCAAAATACTGGTATTGGTAGTGGACATTTCAGCGGAAGTTTTGAATCGTATAACCAGCTTTATCAAAAAGATACTAAAATCAATGCTATACTGCCGCAAGACAGAATAGGTTCCAATAATTATTTGAAGCTTGACTATAATTATAAAAAAATTACGGTTGGTGTTCAGTATGAGAGCTACCTGCCATCCATAGCCGGATTTCCATTTGTACTTAATCAGGGAAAAATTGTAAATAGGTATTTTAAGTATACCGATACGAATTTTGAAATTCAGGTAGGTGATTTTTATGAACAGTTTGGAAGTGGTTTGGCATTTCGTTCTTGGGAGAACCGCCAGATAGGCATTAACAATGCACTAGAAGGAATCAGGATACGATTGAACCCAACACCCTTTCTTGCCGTAAAAGCTGTATATGGAAGGCAACGGAAAGTTTTTGATTATGCTAATTCGGTGGTAAGAGGGTTGGATGCAGAAATTGATTTTTCAAAGATCAATCCAAATTTTCAGGGAAAGACCAGTGTTACTGCGGGATTAAGTTACGTAGGACGTTATCAGCAATATACAGGGCCGGATGCGAGTTTTCCCCCAACAGTTAATGCATATGGTTCGCGCGTAGGTATTAGTGGAGAGAACGCATCTATTTCTGTTGAGTATGTATATAAAAGTACAGATCCCACACCGGTAAACGGATTAGATAAAACAGCTGGTAAGGCATTGTTGGTAAACGCATCTGTTACAGGTAAAAATCTTGGCCTGAACATCAGCCTGCGGAGTATGGAAAATTTTGATTTCAGGGGAGAGCGGGATGCAATAGGTACATCTTTACCGGTGAATTTTGTACCGGCACTAACCAAACAGCACGATTACCTTACTACCAATATTTATGTATATAATGCACAAACAGCAGGAGAAGCCGGTGGGCAGATCGATCTGTTTTATAATATCAAAGGCAATAAGAAAAAACCTTCCAGAATAGCCGTGAATTTTGCTCAATACAGGGGCTTACAAAATCCGAATGATCTTTTCAGCATCGGTAAGAATACCTATTTCAGCGATCTGAGTATTGAATGGAAAAAGAAGTGGAGTAGTAAATGGAATAGCACACTGGCTTATCACAATGTTTTCTATAATAAGTCTATCGTAGAAGGAGGTATTTATGATAACATCAATGCCAATATTGTATTACTGAATACGTTGTATACCTATGCAAAAAACAGGTCGTTCCGTTTTGAGTTACAAAACCTTTTTACAAAACAGGATAAAGGCAATTGGGCTGCTGCTGTTGCAGAATTTGGTTTTGCGCCATCTTTCAATTTTTATGTGAATGATTTGTACAATTATGGTACAGAAAACGTACACTATATGGGTGTTGGCGGTAGTTATACCAAAAATGGAAGTCGGTTTGCGCTGGGTTACGGACGACAGCGTGCCGGATTAATTTGCGTTGGTGGTGTTTGCCGTTTTGTACCCGCCGCAACAGGGTTCACTGCAACATTTACCAAAACTTTCAATAATTAAAATTCGTGTTACTATTAGGGTAAAAGAAAAAATAGTATAATAGCTTAAAAGGATTACAAGTATACACCCATTATTAATTACTAATTTCTAATTATTAATTACCTGATAAGTACCGTTGTTCCTTTCAACGAAACCTTCTGCCCATTATCCCTGTTGGTGTAATCCAGTGTCCAGATATACGTGCCACTGGGTTGTGGCAAACTACTTACACGGCCATCCCATTTCCTTGTCCAGTCTTTTGTTTCAAAAATGATATTACCATAACGATTGTATACCCTGAACACCAGGTTATCTGCTTTGAAAGCATTTAAGGGATAGAGATAATCATTCAGCCCATCTCCATTTGGTGTGAATGCTGAGGGAACGGCAATATAGCAACTGGCCAGTACATTGATTATTTTGTAAGCAGTATCGGAACAATTGTATTGATTGGTGGCAATCAATCTTGCTGTGTAACTGGCAGGTCTGCCTGTTAATGGATATAATTGCGGGCCGGGTACCTGTAACGAACTGGTAACACCGTTCCCAAAATTCCATTGCCAGGAAAGGGTATTGGCGGTACTCTTGTCTGTAAAGTGCAAGGTATCGGTTGGGCATAAAGTATCTGCAACAGCAAACGATGCTTTTACCGTATGATCGGTGAAAACAAAATTACTCTGAACGGTATCGGTACAAATACCATTACTAACTGCCAATTGCAGGGCATGTGGCCCAAACGCTTTTGAAATAATAACAGGGTTTTGCTGTGTGCTTACCAATATACTATCGATACGCCATTGCCACTGCGTAGTGCCGCCATAGCCGTTATGCGTTAGATAAATCGTATCTGATTTACAACCGGTACTAACGGTTGCGTTAAAGTTGGCCGTGGTAATGTTGTTGGTGGTGAAGGAAATGGTAGAACCTGCCGGTGTGGTTAATCCGCATTCATCAATGATGGGATTACCGTCTGTTCCATTTTTCAATTGAATGGTAAATGTTCCGTTTACGCGGATGGGTGCAGTAAGCACAATTTTGATGGTGGTACTAACGCCATTACTACAGGTACCAAAAGCATTTTTTATGATAACGGGTGCCGGGCCGGTAATACTGAAATCAGATCCATCAACTGCAATGGAATTACAATTCATGGGTTTATTGAAAACAAGTTGAAGGGTATCTCTGATACAGAGCACCGGACTAATGCTATCCAGTGGCGTGGGTGTGAAAGCTAAAAAACGCAACGAGGCATTTTCGCCAACGGCCAGATTGTTAATACAATTATCTAATAAAGTATTTCCATCTGTTCCTACTTTAGCAGTAACCGTATAATTGCCCGGCGATAAAGCATTATTCAATGTAATCAGGATAGAATCAGAATCGAATCCTACTGCACAACCGTTACCGGATGCGGCGATACTATTTCTTGCTACCGGTCCGCTTACCGTAAAATCAGAACCATTGGGTGCAATACTGTTACAATTTATTCTCGAAGCCAATTTGATCATGATCTGTGTTCCATCACAAATAGCATAAGCACTTTGTATTTTTGGTACAATGGGATTTACAATACTGGCTGTTCCGCCACCGGCCTGTCCGTTGGAAAATGCAAGGGTATAGCCTACTTCACTTGTTTCGCCGGCATTTAAAAAATGACTTACAAGCAACAGGTATTCATGTCCCACAATAATGTTGGGCATGGTGGCAAATGTGTTGATGTTTTGTGTTGGATCAGAGCCACATTCAAATACTTTGGTGCCTGCTGAAGAGGCTCCCGTTGGCCCATACGTGCCGGCCCAGTTAGCTGTAACAATCAAGGAAGGATCTGTAAAAACATCCTGCGGATTTCTACCGGTGATATCAAATAATTGCCAGTCGTAGTCTTCCGGCTTGGTATTCAAAGGTGTGATCACAAAACCAAGTGTTCCTGATTGATAACAGGTGAATTTATACCAGTAAGGGTTAGCCGTTGCAAAAGTAGTATTGGCACAACCCTTGGCTGGTACTACGCCATTGTTACAAAGTGGAACGGTTGTTTGTGTAAAAGTAGTGGCGCCACATACGGGAAAGGCAGTGGAGGGATTTTGCCCCAGTGCCGTACAGGCCTGCGACCATCCGTTTACTGAAAGCCCCAGTACACAAAAGAGAATACATATGATTTTACCAACACATCGCATTTGCGTAAAAATATTTCATTCGGTGGTTGGTTGCAAAAGGTTTTTACAAGAAAATGTTAATACGCCGCCGTCATTTCGAACGAAGTGAGAAATCTTATCCTTAGCATGAGATTTCTCACTTCGTTCGAAATGACGTTCGAAATTCAAAATTCATCATTCAATATTCGATATTCAAAATAGTGTTTGCACGCCATGAGCAATCTTAAACTCATGACCTAACAGCCATTTCTTTCGCCATTTACCGCCTGAATAACCCACCAGTGAACTATCACTGCCAATAACACGATGGCAGGGTACTATGATGGCTACATTATTTTTTCCATTGGTGCTTGCTGCTGCGCGGATGACTTTGGGATCGCCTAGTCGCTTGGCCAGATCCATATAGCTGATGGTTTTACCATAGGCAATTTCCATCAACTCGCCCCAAACCCTTTTTTGAAATTCGGTGCCTTCCTGGTGAACGGGGATATCAAAATTGCGGCGTGTACCATGAAAGTATTCAATCAGTTGTTCGGTACATTGGTGCATCAATTCGGTAATACCCGGTTCGCCATGCGTTAGTTGGTCGCTGTTGTCAACAAAAGTTAATTCGCCAATATAATGGTCGGTACCACCGATTTTCAACAAACCAATCGGGCTCTCATAATAGGTATAGTGCAGTTCACTCATTAGCCAATTCGCTGGCCATTTTGTACTTCTTTATCTGGCCGCAATAAAATTACCTGATTATTGTCATCATACACACCCAATACCAAACATTCGCTGAAAAAGTTGGCAATCTGTTTAGGTGGGAAGTTCACAACCGCTACCACCTGCTTGTTTATGAGTTCTTCTTTACTATAATGATGGGTGATTTGTGCAGAGGAATGTTTAATACCCAGTGGACCAAAATCGATGGTTAATTGATAGGCCGGTTTTTTGGCTTTCAGGAAATCGCTAACTTCCAGTATGGTTCCGCTGCGGATCTCTACTTTTTCAAAATCGTTCCAGTTGAGCATTGGGTAATTTGTAAATAGGTAAATAAGTAAATGGGTAAATAGGTAAATGAAGCCTTAGGGTTCTGTAGTACAGAACCATTTTCAAATTTTCAAATTAACACATTTTCAAATTAACTTCACATCTAAAACCACATATACATGAAACGCACAGCAACCGCCGTTTGGAATGGATCAGGTAAAGAAGGTAATGGAAACCTTACCACACAAAGTACCGTTCTAAACAAAACACAGTACTCTTTCAATTCCCGTTTTGCGGATGGTATTGGTACCAACCCCGAAGAATTAATGGCAGCCGCACATGCCGGTTGTTTTACCATGAAACTCAGTTTTGTGCTGGGTGCTGCAGGCTTTACACCGGATACACTGGAAACCAGTTGTGCCATTTCATTGGAAGATGGGGTGATTACCAAATCTGAACTGGTAGTGAAAGCATCCGTTCCTGGCATCACACCAGAAAAATTTCAGGAATGTGCTGCCGATGCAAAAGCCAATTGCCCGGTGAGTAAAGCATACAATATGGAAATTAGTTTGGAAGCTAGTTTGGGTTAACTTTTTTTTGCCACTGATTACACTGATTGGCACTGTTTGATTCAGTGTAAATCAGTGTAATCAGTGGCAATTTTCTTTACAATGAGGTACTTGATTTTATTGAGAAAGTAGTTCTGCCAGTTTTAATAGTTCTGTTTGTTTGTATTGGTTAGTGGGGCTGTCAAAACATTTGGCCACTTCCTCAAGCAATACCTGTATGATGCGCTTATGCGATTGGGGTTTGAAATAAGAAGGTGTGGGCGGAACAGAGATCCTTTTGAAATAATTTTCTACATCCTTGTGAGAAAATGCCTGTCCGGTAGTAGCATCTACATAAAAATGAATCTTATCCTGTGGATGACCAACATGGGTGGCAGGATCATAATCAGAATGATAAAAGGCAATGATGCATTGCTTGGGAATCTTGATGATCTTGGCATTGATGTCTAACAGATCACACAGTATCTGGTACAGTATGCCATTGGCCAGGGCATTGCCTTTTTTACTTTCCAGCACTTTATGAATAAAAAACTCATCGGGGTGTTCGTAATTGATCTCTACCCCCTTTAAATTGTAATAGCTGTACATGATGCTCGACAAAACATTGGCTTGTTCCAATGGGGTAAGAAAACTGTTCAGTTCAAGCCATACATTACGGCGTATTTTTTCTACATCCTGTAAAACGGGTGTGGTATGCAGATCGGGGTATTGAAATTTAGCAACGAGTAAAGCGCCAAATAAGAGATCGTGATAGGCACTGTCGCGCCACTCGGTCATATCATTCAGCAGGTCTGAATAATGCAGGTGATGAATGATCATTTCAATTCTTTCCTGCACATCTTCACTCAGCGTGGTTTCCCATAAATGTTCCAGATTGGGAATGATGTTCTTGCCATATGCCACTATCTTCTCCGAAACGGTGGAATATACTTCCTCATCCGGGTCATCTATCAGTGTAAACAATGCATTGATCTCTTTGGTTTCCTGCATAGATTGGGAGCAAATCTGGTACCGCAAGGTGTATTCCCCTGCCATCCGTCAATGTTTCAGCTTCAAACTTGATTAAATTTTGGTTATCAATCAACCGGAAGTTATCCCAAGGGTGTGGAAATATGGGGATACAATTGCATAATAATATGCCTATATACACGTTACAGAGTCAATTCATTGACAAAAAAAGTGGAAATTAACAGATAACTTAGGGCATTAATGGGTAATTTTGCGCATTATTTATTCAACGTATTTTATGTCAGATTTTGCCATTCCTAAATTTCAGGTTGTAAACAAATCCCTCCATAGCGATCTGAAGAAAAGAGTTCAGGAGTATTTTGATGAACGTGGTATCGATTCTACCGGCAACCCTAAGTTGTTTACCAAGGCCCTAATTATGGTGATTGGGTTTGTTATGGTGTACATTCACTTGCTTGTTTGGACGCCTATCTGGTATGTAGCCATTGCCGAATCGATTGTATTGGGTGGTCTCGTTGCCGCTATCGGATTTAATGTGATGCACGATGGTAGCCACGGAAGTTTTCATACCAACAAAGTCGTAAATCGTATTGCCGCTTCTTCTATCAGTTTGCTAGGTGCCAATCATTTTATGTGGAATATGAAACATAATATGATACACCACAGTTTTACCAATATTGATGGTGTGGATGATGATATTGAAATTGGTGTATTGATGCGTATGGCACCTACACAGAAAAGATATAAGATGCACCGTTTTCAGCATTTCTATTTTTGGTTTTTATATATGTTGCTGTATGTGTTCTGGATTTTCTTTACAGATTATAAAAAATATTTTTCTCAGAAGATTGGTAACGTGCCATTGAAAAAAATGAGTCTGGCTGATCATATTGAGTTCTGGGGAGTTAAAATTTATCATGCCGCTGTATTTATTGTGATCCCAATCATGGCTGTGGGATGGGTAAGCTGGATCATTGGTTTTTTAACCATGAGCATGTTTGCCGGATTTGTATTAAGTATTGTTTTTCAATTAGCACATACGGTTGAACACACCGAGTTTCCGATAGCAGATATTGAAACCAATAAAATGCCGGATGAATTTGCTGCACACCAAATTAAAACCACGGCCAATTTTGCTACCCGAAATAAACTGGTAAGCTGGTTGGTAGGTGGATTGAATTTTCAGATTGAACACCATTTATTTCCTAAGGTTTCACACGTACACTATCCCGCCATTAGCGAGATCGTTAGAAGTGTTTGCCGCGAATACCAACTGCAATACATTGAATACCCTACTATGCGTAAAGCGGTTAGGGCACATGTGAGGTTTTTAAGGGAGATGGGGAGGCAGGATTAGGGTAGATAAGTAAAAAGTAAAAATTCAAAAGTCAAAATTAAAAAGTCAAAACTTCATCGGTTTTGACTTTTTACTTCTTAACCGCCGCTTTTTTCGCTGCTTTTTTGGGAGCGGCTTTCTTCGCGGTTTTAGTGGCTGCTTTTTTGGCGGGAGCTTTTTTAGAGAAAGCATTGGGTACCTGTTGCTCAATCATGGTTTTAATGATCTCAACATCAATATCTACCAATTCTTCGGGCGTATATTTATTGGTATCCGGTTTACGGCCAAGCTTCAGCATTTTTTTGTTGAAACGGATAAACGGACCCCAACGGCCATTTTCAAGAGAAATTTTTTCTGTTGGCCATTGCCTGATAAAACGGTTGGCTTCCTTGTCTACTTTTTTTGCAATCAGTTCATCGATATCACTCTGCGATAGCTCATCAAAATTATAGGCACGCGGAATGTTAATGTACATATCGTTCCACTTAATAAATGGACCGAAACGTCCTTTGCCTTTGGTTACCGGTAATTCATTATAGAAACCGATGGGTGCATCGGCCAGTTGTTTTTCGTTGATGAGTTGAATGGCCCTTTCGAGTTCCATCTCATGCAGGTCTTCTCCTTTGGGGATAGAAATGAATTGTTCGCCGAGTTTAATATACGGACCAAACCTGCCCACATTCACAGACAGTTCCATTCCTTCATATTCACCCAGTGTACGCGGTAACGAAAACAATTGCATCGCTTCTTCCATGCTAATGGTTTCGATGCTCTGGGATTGTTTCAGTTTGGCAAAACGGGGTTTTTCTTCTTCATTGGCGGTATCGCCAATCTGAACCATGGGGCCATAACGACCCATGCGGGCAATTACTTTTTTACCGGTAGCTTCATCTATTCCTAATTCACGTTCACCCTTAGCGCGCTCTGCATTTTCCAGTGTGTGCTCAATGGTTTCGTGGAAGGGTTTATAAAAGCCATCAATCATACTGCTCCAGGCAATTTTGCCTTCGGCGATAAGATCAAATTCCTGTTCAATTTTGGCGGTGAAACCAAAATCCATCACTTTGGTAAAGTATTGTTTCAGAAAATCGGTTACTACCAGTCCCAGATCTGTTGGGAATAATTTATTTTTTTCGGCCCCTGTATTTTCCTGTAAAATTTCTTTTGACACATGATCGTTCTTACTCAAGGTAAGCAACGACATTTCTCTTTTCACACCATCCTTATCGCGCTTCTCTACATAATTTCTTTTTACAATAGTAGAAATGGTAGGTGCATAAGTAGAAGGTCGGCCAATGCCCAGCTCTTCCAGTTTTTTCACCAGCGAAGCTTCCGTATAACGAGCAGCTGCGCGGGAAAATTTTTCTGTGGCGGTCATTTGGGTAAAATCCAGTTTGGCACCAACTTGTAAAGGGGGCAACATGCCTTCTGTATTCTCTTCGTCTTCTTCATCCTTTCCTTCAAGGTATACTTTCAGAAAGCCATCGAACTTCATTACCTCACCGTTTGCAGAAAGTGTTTCGTTATTGCTGCTTACATTTATTTTGGCGGTGGTTTTTTCAAACTCTGCATCGCTCATTTGCGAAGCAATGGTTCGCTTCCAGATCAGTTCGTACAATCTGCGGGTATCTTCATCTTCTACAGAAGTACTGCTCATATAAGTAGGCCTGATGGCTTCGTGTGCCTCCTGTGCATTCTCGTTCTTGTTCTTGAACTTGCGTGGCTGGTGGTACTGATCGCCATAGGCTTTGGTAACCTGGTTACGGATATCTTCCAGTGCAGTATCACTTAAGTTAATACTGTCTGTACGCATATATGTGATCTTACCACTTTCGTACAGTTTCTGCGCCAGTAACATGGTTTTACTTACACTATACCCCATCTTGCGCGAAGCTTCCTGTTGCAGTGTAGAAGTTGTAAAAGGTGCTGCCGGCGTACGTTTGGCGGGTTTTACCTGTATATCGGTTACCGTATAGCTGGCACCCTTGCAACTTTCGAGAAATGCTTTCGCATCTTTCTCTGTTTGCATTTTATTAGGGCCTTCTGCTTTAAAGGTTACCGTTTTTTGATTGATATCGGGAGCGGTAAAATAAGCTTCTACCTTATAACTGCTTTCCGGAATAAACTGATTGATCTCTCTTTCTCTTTCTACAATCAAGCGAACGGCCACACTTTGCACACGACCGGCACTCAGGCTGCGCTGCATACCAATTTTACGCCATAACACGGGGCTTAATTCAAAACCCACCAGCCTGTCCAAAACACGGCGAGCCTGCTGGGCATTTACCAGATCCATATTAATGCGGCGTGGATTTTCAACGGCTTTTTTAATGGCCGGGGCGGTAATCTCATGAAACACGATCCGCTTGGTTACTTTAGGATCAAGGCCCAATACTTCGGCCAGGTGCCAGCTGATGCTTTCTCCTTCGCGGTCCTCATCCGATGCCAACCATACTTCGCCAGATTTTTTAGCCAGTTGTTTCAATTCTTTTACCACACGTTCCTTATCCTCAGGCACTTTATACCTGGGTTGGTAATGGTTGTTTACATCAATACCCATATCGTCCTTTTCAAGGTCGCGTATATGGCCATAGCAGCTTTTTACCTCGAAATCTTTCCCGAGGATCTTTTCTATGGTTTTGGCTTTCGCCGGTGACTCAACGATCAATAGATTTTTTGCCATACTGCCTGTAAAATCCGCCTCTGACGGTGCTTTTATCAAGTTTTTCGAAATGCCTGAACCCTTAGAAACCTTTCTCCCGCAGGGGAAAAAACAAAGTGTCTTACCCTGCAATATTAGGCGAAACCATCAAAACACAAAAAATATCAGGAAATGGACCGGTTGAAAAACTGTACAATTTCAGCGCAAACTTTGTTGTCTTTATAAATACGGCTATGCCCCAATTGCTCGGTAATAAGGAAGTGTACATGCGGTAAATCAAGTGATAGCAGGGGCTTTACATCTTCAAACGGGCAAATGGTATCCTGTTTATCGTGCACCCATAAAACAGGCGCAGACATGGATTTTACCACGCGGCTAACAGAAAAATAACTCACCGGCAGGTGGGTGATATCAGTAATTAACTGCCGGAAAGCCAGTTTTACCTTATCCTCAACCGGTATTATGGTAAAGAAATTGTGGATGGCCCTTTCTGTTTCGGTAGCCGGAGCCACCAATACCAGTTTGCGGTTTTCACGGTTGGGTAATGCTTCAAAAGCCAGGGCAGCGGCCAATCCACCCAACGAGTGCCCCATGATGCCGTAAAAGGGGCCGTATAATGCCTCCATCTGCAAAAGGGCACACTTATATATGTATGCATTAATGAGTTTGCCTTCGCTGGTGCCATGGGCAGGTGCATCAAAAGCTACTATATTAAAACCTTGCTTTTTTAGTGCCAGTATGTATTTCTCAAATTTGTAGGCATAACTGCTGAAGCCATGAACGATTAATATGGTTTTATGATTGGGATGTTCTGCTTTCCAACGAAAACCGCGAAGGGTAATACCATCCATTTCAAAAGACAGGGCTTCGGCTTTGTGAAATATAGGAGGTGATTTTTTAGGAAGTTTTACCGGAAAAGGGGTGCAGAATATTTTGTAGGCAGCTTCGGCCGCTTTGCGCGGAGAAACGATGCCAATGGTTTTTAATTTGGTTTTGTAATATCCTATGATGAGTCTTTGTGCTAATTTCATCTTCATAAGTTCAAAGATATGCTGGTTACCATCATTGGTTCGGGTAATGTTGCCTCTGTGTTGGGGAGGGTTTTAGTAAATAAGGGATATACAGTAGATAAAGTGTATAGCCGTAACAGGCAGCATGCTGTTGTATTGGCAAATGAATTAGGGGCAGCGGCCACCGATGATTTATATGAACTGGATGATACTTCCGATTTATACCTGATGGCTGTAACGGATGGTAGTCTTGCAGAAATTACTTCCTCTCTTTCTTTCAAAAATAAACTAGTGGTACATACGGCGGGGTCGGTATCCAAAGAAATACTGAGCAACACCAGTGAGCGGTATGGGGTGTTGTGGCCCATGAAAATGATTCGTAAACAAATGACCACTGTACAACCTGTTACCATGGTAGTGGATGGCAGCTCTGAAGAAGTAATTACACAAATAGAAAAACTGGCCCACCTGTTTACGGATACGGTTATCCGGGCGGATGATGCAAAGCGGGCCCAAATGCATATGGTGGCGGCTTTTACTTCCAATTTTGCCAATCACCTGTATCATTTGGCAGCCGATTTTTGTGCAAGGGAAAAGATCGACTTTTCGGTTTTTTATCCCATTATCCTGGAAA
Organism: Chitinophaga pinensis; assembly: GCA_943372845.1. Taxonomy (GTDB): domain Bacteria; phylum Bacteroidota; class Bacteroidia; order Chitinophagales; family Chitinophagaceae; genus Sediminibacterium; species Sediminibacterium pinensis_K. The sequence goes on from CALSAD010000004.1 coordinate 50,391, forward strand.
CGGCCCACCGGTTACAGGAAGGGTATCCTAAAAATCTGCAGGCTGGTCCGGCGTTCCGCGGCGACCAAAAAACCATGGATGCACATGCGGCCATGCTGAGCACCTACCCGCAAATGGCTCGTATTTACGGTATGATGAGTAAAAGTATTGGAGATATTTTTGAAAAATAGCACCGCCCCAAACAGCCAGAAAGGCGCTTCCAACACGTAGGTTGCCTCATTTTTATGTACTGCCATAAACTTTTCCGCAAGTCGGATGGTTAAATACCTATTCTAAGATACTTTTGCCCACCAAACGGATGGTATGTATACGATTAAGATAAAATTTGAACAGAAAGGGCTTGAGCCGGTAACATTAACCAATATCAATAACGATCAGAGCCTTCTGGAGGTTTGTTTAGATAACGATATTGAGCTTCACCACAATTGCGGAGCGGTATGTGCCTGCAGTACCTGTCATGTATATGTTGATAAGGGGATGAGTTTTCTGGAAGAACTGAGTGATAAAGAAGAAGATTTTATTGACCGTGCCGTAAACCCCCGCATCAATTCAAGATTGGGCTGTCAGTGTGTATTACAACCCGGCACTGGTGAAGTAGAAATTACCCTGCCTGATCAAACCCAATTTTTAGGTGAATAAACACTGCCAACCACTAACTTTTAACTCCTAACTTTCCCATGAGTCATTTTGAACCACCCATACACTGGAATGATCACGAAGACATTGCCATGAAATTATATGAACGTTTTGGTGATGATTTCAATGAAGGAAAAATATACCGGATCCGTTTTACCGACTTATTAAACTGGATACTGGAAATCCCAAATTTTGAAGGCACCCGCGAACAAAGCACAGAAGGCCATCTGGAAATGATACAGAGCACTTGGGTGTACGAATGGAGAGATAACCAGAAGTAGTTTTTAGTTTATTGGTTTATTGGTTTACTGGTTTATTGGTACAAGAACCAATTACCAACAACCAATAAACCAGTAAACCAGTAAACCAATAAACCATTGCTAGAAAAATTCAACCATATCACCACATTTGTATTTGATGTAGACGGGGTATTAACCGATGGTACATTATTGGTGTTGCCTAATGGTGTAATGGCGAGACGAATGAATATTAAGGATGGGTATGCTTTGCAACTGGCAGTAAAAAGAGGATATCGTGTAGCGATTATTTCAGGAGGTAATTCGCCTGAAGTGGTAGATCGTTTGCAGAAACTGGGCATTACGGAATTGTGGATGCAGGTTACAGATAAAGCGGCGGTATTACAACAGTTGATGCAGCAACAAAAACTGGAAAAAGAATCGGTTTTATATATGGGCGATGATATACCCGATCTACAAGTGATGCGTTTGGCAGGCCTGCCCTGTTGCCCGGCAGATGCAGTGCAGGAGATCAAAGAAACAGCTGTTTACATTTCTCATCTAAAAGGAGGCGATGGTTGTGCGAGGGATGTGATTGAGAAGGTAATGCGGTTACAGGGTAACTGGGGAGAAGATGTTTCTGTACGTGCACAATAAAATAATCCCGAAGCGTTGGGTTAATCGTACATCAATTCACTATTTTGAAAATACTCGCTGCATTCTTCAGGCTGGTAAGATGGCCCAATCTGGTGTTCATCGCACTTACACAGGTATTGTTTGAGTATTGTATCTATGAAAAAATTTACCCGCCCCCGGTTGAAGGAGACCTGCAGCAATTTATTTTTTTGATTATCGCCTCTGTTCTCATTGCAGCTGCCGGATATATTATCAATGATTATTTCGACTTAAACATAGACCAGGTAAACAAACCCGATAAAGTGGTGGTGAATGTACTCATCAACAGGCGCTGGGTTATTTTCTGGCACATGTTTCTAAGTTTACTGGGGTTGTTCTTTACGGTAACTGCTTTACCTATGTCGGGTTACTGGCACCTGGTATTGGCCAATCTGGCGAGTATTGTGTTGCTGTGGTTTTATTCCACCAATTTGAAAAAACAATTGCTGATTGGTAATATCATTATTTCACTTCTTACTGCATGGGTGATATTAGTTATTTTTCTTTCCAAGTATCCGCTAAAAATTCATTCCCTGCTATTAGTGGATCATGATGAGATTCGTTATTTCCGTTTTACTATTTTGTATGCTTCGTTTGCTTTCATCATCTCGCTGATACGTGAAGTGGTAAAAGATATGGAAGATATGGATGGCGACAGGAAATATGGTTGCCGCACCATGCCCATCTTATGGGGCCTAAATGCCAGCAAAGTATTTGTGGCGGTTTGGATCATTGTGTTGATAGCCGTGCTGAGTATACTACAGTTTTATGTATTACCCTTTGGCTGGTGGCATAGTGCTTTGTATTGCCTGTTGCTCATCATTGCACCGTTGGTGTGGATATTAAGAAAATTATTCAGTGCACAAACGCCTGAAGATTTTCACAAACTTAGTACGGTTATTAAACTGGTCATGTTTACCGGTATTCTTTCTATGGTTTTCTTTCGAATGTATTTATAAACAAACGTATGCAGGAAATTATATTAGCCTCTCAATCGCCACGCAGAAAAATGCTGCTGGAATGGGCCGAAGTTCCCTTTGATGTAATTGTAAAACATACCGACGAAGATTTTCCTGCCGGACTTGGTTTCTCAGATATTGCCATACACATTGCTCAAAAAAAAGCCGGAGCGGTTCATGCCTATGTGCAACAGGCATTTCATGGTGAATTTAAAAACAAAACCATCCTGGCTGCGGATACCATTGTAGTGCTGGGCGATCAGGTAATTGGTAAGCCGGCCAACCGGGAAGATGCTATACGCATATTGCAATCTCTTTCCGGTAAGCAACACCAGGTAATTACAGGGGTGGTTATTTTACATGCGGCAGGACAAATTGCTTTTGCAGATATTACTGAAGTGTTTTTTCATCCATTAACTGATGAGCAGATTTGTTTTTATGTAGACAAGTATGAACCCTATGATAAAGCCGGTGCTTACGCCATTCAGGAGTGGATTGGTGTAACCGGCATTCAATCTATCAAAGGAGATTTTTATAACGTAATGGGCCTACCGGTAAGTCGTGTGGTTCAGGCTTTGCATACAATAAATTTGTAAACAAAAATCAGGTATTTATCGCGTTTCCATACTTTGTAATTTTTCGGTTGCCCGCAATAAAAGCGGGATCCCATGAACGAAAGATTACTACAATTCATCTGGCAGTTTCAATATTTTAACCGGCAGCATCTGCAAACTACGCAGGGCGAAGTATTGCATATCGAAAAGCCCGGCACATTAAACCAACACCAGGGCCCCGATTTTTCTGAAGCCACTATCCGCATAGGCACAACCAAATGGGTGGGTAATGTAGAGCTGCATATACTGGCCACAGACTGGTATAAACACCGGCATACCGAAGACCGCAACTACCACAATATTATTCTGCATGTGGTTTGGGAAGAGGATGGACAGGTAACGGATGCAAAGGGTTATCCAATTCCTACACTGGTTTTACAACCTCTGATCAGTAATATTTTAATAGAGAGGTATCGCCAAATGATGGAAAACCTCGTGGTGTTACCCTGTCGTACTTTTTTGCCCGCACTGGATGAGCTGGGTTGGTTTGCCTGGAAAGAGAGACTGGCTGCTGAAAGGCTCGAAAGAAAATCGGCACAAATTCTTTTACTGCTCAAACAATCAAACCATCATTGGGAAGAGGTTTGCTGGTGGATGCTGGCTTCCAATTTTGGTATAAAAGTAAACAGTACGTTATTCGAAATGGTGGCAAAAACAATTTCAATTACAACTCTCTCCAGACATAAAAACCAGATACACCAGTTGGAAGCATTGTTATTGGGGCAGGCCAATTTACTACATGGAAAATACGATGATGCTTATGCGCAACTGCTTCAAAAGGAGTATTTTTTTCTGGTAAAAAAATATGGGTTAACGCCCGTTAAAAAGCAACCTGCTTTTTTGCGGATGCGTCCAGCCACTTTTCCCACCATCCGGTTGTCGCAACTGGCTATGTTGTTACATCAAACAGTGAATTTGTTTTCTGTTATCAAAGAAACTACCGACTCTAAACAATTACAATCTTTATTCATGGTTACGGCCAACGATTATTGGCATTACCATTATCGGTTTGATGAACCGGCTGCCTATCAACCCCGGCAATTGGGTAAACAAATGGCAGAGAATATTTTGATCAATACCATCATTCCGCTCTTATTTGCCTATGGATTATACAGTAAGGAAGAATCTTACAAAGAAAGAGCCATGCAATGGCTGTATCAATTACCCGCAGAAGAAAACCAGCTCACCAAAAGATGGAAGCTGGCAGGTACTACCCTAACTACAGCAGTAGATTCGCAGGCGCTGATAGAATTAACAAACCATTATTGCCTTCACAAGCGCTGCCTTGATTGTGCAGTAGGCAACAAAATATTGAAAACATACGTCTTGTAGGAAAGCTGCGAGCTGTGAGCTATGAGCTGCGAGCCAGTTGCAGTTGTCTCATAGCTTGCAGCTAATGGCTAACAAACGCACAAACTGTATATCCATTTTAGTTGGTGAATCGTCAGTGGTGAGACGTGAATCGTGAGTTTTAATCCTTTTACTCACGTCTCACCACTGACGATTCACGATTCACCAGTTAAACTGCATATCCAGTTCAACATCAGGATGTAAGGTTCTTTCAACGGGGCAGGTACGTGCGGTTCTTTCGAGGAGGTCTTTTTGTTTGTCATCAATGGCTAGACCTGCCGGAAAGAAAAGGTGAACAATGATCTTGCCAATGCGTCGTGGGTCGCTTACCATGATCTTGGTAACTTCCAGGCGGGTGCCATCTAGTTCAATATCCATTGTCCGGGCTTTGATGCCCATGGTGGTGATCATGCAGGTGCCTAAAGCAACTGCCACAAGGTCGGTTGGAGAGAAACGTTCGCCTTTACCCTGGTTATCGGTAGGTGCATCTGTTTCAATTACGGTACCACTTTGTATATGGGTGGCGTTGGTTCTCAGTTCACCTTTATAAATAATTTGTGAAGTCATTGTATCATTTTATTATAAATTTACAAGTAACAAATCAAATGGAAGTGAAGAAGCTATTTTTAATGTCATTCATTCTGTGCTCGGTGGCGGTTTCTGCCCAGCAAAAAGTACAGTCGGCCAGTGCGGAAGCTAAGCAGTTGAAAAAAGCTGAGCGTCGCGAAAAAATCAACCAGCTGATCAAGCAGGAGGAGGAAGGGGCCCTTATTTATCATAAACAGGGTGCATTTGGTTTTAAGTTCAATACTGACGGATGGGGTATGTTTTACGAGCATGGGAAGTATAAAACCATTAACAAAACCAATGTATGGTGGCTCGAGTTTGGAGAACGTAAAGACCGCAAAGAAGAAAAAGTGCCCACACTCAGTGCTTCTCAGGGTTTTCTCATCATTTCCAGCTATACCTATGGTAAAAGAAATAATTTCTATTACCTGAAGGGTGGGTTAGGCCAGCAATTACTGATTGGAGGAAAAGGGAATAAAAATGGGGTAGCAGTTTCTGCCATTTATGGCGGTGGGTTAACCGTGGGGTTATTGAAACCGTATTATATCGATATAGACAATCCTGCAACCAATAAGAAGGAAACGATCAAATATGATAATAACGATAATGTTTTCCTCGATCCCACCATTATCATCGGCAAAGGCAGTTTTACCAAAGGCCTGAATGAGATCCAGTTTGTACCCGGGGCTCATGCCCGCGCAGCACTTCGCTTTGATTATGGAAAGTATAATGAGGTGCTTTCTGCCCTTGAAGTGGGCATTAATGCAGAATATTACTCTAAAGCCATGCCTATCCTGCTGTTGAACAAAGAAAATAAGTTATTCTTCAACGCCTATATCGCCCTAGTTTTTGGTAAGAGAAAGTAGTTATTTTTGCAAGTCTAAAGTTAGCAGTCTGGAGTTGGTATATATTATCCGCAACTCCAGACGCTTAACTCCAGACTACTAACTAATAACATCTCATGCAAGAATTACCCGTTATCCCTAAAATAGATACTGCCGAATCTCCGCTAAAAAAGCCCAACTGGCTTCGTGTGAAACTGCCAATTGGTGAAAGCTATAAGCATGTGCGGGGATTGGTAGATACCCATAAACTCCATACCATTTGCGAAAGCGGTAATTGCCCCAATATGGGCGAATGCTGGGGAGAAGGCACTGCCACATTTATGATCCTGGGAAATATCTGTACCCGTAGCTGTGCATTTTGCGCAGTGGCAACCGGCAGGCCGGAAGCGGTTGATTGGGATGAACCCCAACGTGTGGCAGAAGCCATACACCTGATGAAAGTAAAACATGCGGTACTGACCAGTGTTGACAGGGATGAATTAAAAGACGGAGGTTCCATTATCTGGTATAACACTATAGAGGCAGTAAAAGGCTTGAACCCGGGTACTACACTCGAAACATTGATTCCTGATTTTCAGGGTAAGGCCGATCAGGTGCAACGCATTATTCTGGCAGCACCGGATGTGGTAAGCCATAATGTAGAAACGGTGGAACGAATGACCCGACAGGTTCGCATTCAGGCCAAATACCGCCGTAGCCTGGAAGTATTGCATATGCTGAAGAAAGGCGGTATGCGCACCAAAACCGGTATGATGCTGGGCATAGGAGAAACCAAAGAAGAAGTGATACAAACCATGCGCGATCTGGTGGCGGTTGGCACCGATGTATTAACCCTTGGTCAATACCTGCAACCTACCAAAAAACACTTGGCCGTTCAACGTTTTGTGCATCCCGATGAGTTTGCAGAATTGCGCGAGATAGGATATGAAATAGGGTTTGATTATGTAGAAAGCGGTCCACTGGTTCGATCCTCTTATCACAGCGAAAAGCATGTGATACCGGGATATGGGATAAAGAAATGGCAGGAAGAAAAGGAAATGGCGATAGTATAAAGAAAGTAGAGAGAAAAAAAATATCGAATGTCGAACAAGGAATGTAGAATGTAGAAGTAAGTTTTCTGAGATACCTAATCATTCGACATTCAAAATCGGTTTGTATGATGTTGAAGCATAGTATTTGTTTTTCCTTTTTATGGTTGTCGATATCTGTCTCAGCACAATGGAATTGGAGGAACGTTGATTCTGTCTACCAGCCCTTACCACAAGGAGTTCATGTATTCATGACAAACGATTCCATCGATGGTAAACCCAATATTGCCTATTATGTGAGTGCTGATTTGAAAAATAAATCCTTACAATTTACCACACAAGTGGGTAATGGAAAAAGATTGACGCCCTCTCAATATTTTGAACTGGAGAACCAGCCACTGCTGGTGATGAACACCACTTTTTTTGAGTTTGTACATAACAGTAATCTCAATGTGGTGATAACGAATGGTGAGATGAAAGCTTACCAGGTGCATACCCTTGCCGGCAGAGGTAAAGATACCCTCACTTATCGCCATACATTTGGCAGTGCCATTGGCATCTCCAAAAAACGCAAAGCAGATGTGGCCTGGTTGTATACAGATTCTTCAAACACATTTGCCTACGCAAGTCAAACAGTCATCCCATCTTTTAAAGATTCTATCCGGCAACCTTCTCAAAAAGAAATGCTCAGGAGAGGATCATTCTCAAAATGGAAAATGCAAACCGCTGTAGGCGGAGGCCCGGTGCTATTACAGAATGGAGAAATACAAATCTCCAATAATGAAGAATTAAAATTCGCTGGCAATGCTATCAAAGATAAACATCCGCGAACGGCAATGGGTTATACAAAAGATGGCAAATTAATTTTTATGGTGATCGAAGGAAGATTCCCCGGCAAAGCAGAAGGTGCTACACTTATTCAGGAAGCACAAATGCTAAAACAGATCGGTTGTATAGAAGCCCTCAATTTAGATGGGGGTGGAAGCAGTTGCTTACTCATCAATGGAAAACAAACCATTACTCCGAGTGATAAAGAAGGACAGCGGGGAATACCAGCGGTTTTTTTAATTAAAAATTAAAAATTAGAAATTAAAAATTGGATAGCTAATTTGAATGAGCCTTCAATGTTTTTAGGATGGTTACCAGTAGTTTTAATAACTCTTCACAGTCTTTGATCATCGAATTAGCTGCTTTGATTTCAATTAAGTCGCTGTCTCTTAAAAGGCGTAGCCAGTATTTTGTTTCTCTCGCCTCTTTGTGAGCTATGTCCAGCTTTGCTTTGAAATCTTTTCTGGATGATCCTCCAATGGCTTCTTCAATATTGGCTCCAATAGATGTTCCAGAGCGAACCAATTGTTTTGACAGATGGTATTCTTTTTTTTCGTTGGTTAAATAACGGAATAACTTAATAATCCTAAGTGAAAATTGATAACTCTTATCCAGCACAGGATTGTATTCAGGCATAAAAAAGCATTTGCCACCAAAGTAACAAATGCTCATATACTGTTATAGCGTATTTATACCTAATTTTTAATTGCTAATTTCTAATTTTTAATTATTTCAACTCCCATACTAAGGCACTTGCCCCAAGTATTGCGGCATCGGATTCTTTTAAATGGCTTACCAGTATTTTTACTTTGTTTTGAAATACCTGAATCAGGTTTGCTTCCATGTGTTCGCGTGTGGGCTTTAGAATGAGTTCGCCTGCTTTGGTTAAGCCACCAAATAATACAATGGCTTCCGGACTGGAGAACATCACAAAATTGGCCAGTGCCATACCAAGAATTTTTCCTGTGTATTCAAAAATTTCTTTAGCCAGTTCATCACCTTCCATGGCTGCATCATATACTTTTTTTGAGTCCAGTTCTTCCTTTGGTATATTTCTAAGCAGGCTGGGCGTATTACTTTTCGACAATAATTCCAATGTGGTTAAGCGAACACCGGTAGCAGAAGCATAACTTTCCAGCGATCCTTTTTTGCCAGTGCCATCGTGCATGCGACCATCAGGTATGATAATGGTGTGGCCCAGTTCTCCCGCAAACCCATCATGACCGTATATCAGTTTTCCATTGGCAACAATGCCACTACCCACACCAGTTCCCAATGTGATCATGATAAAATCATTCATACCCTGTGCAGCACCATACATCATTTCGCCGAGTGCAGCTGCATTGGCGTCGTTGGTTAACACAACGGGTAGTTTAAATTTATCCTCCACCATTTTGGCAAAAGGTAAAATGCCTTTCCATGGAAGGTTAGGTGCATATTCAACAGTACCAGTATAATAGTTACCATTAGGCGCACCCAGGCCAACTCCTTTCATACGACCAATACCACCTGCCTGCTCAATCATGGGAATGAGGTTGGCATGAAGATCATCAATAAAACTTTCTACCTGCATGTGTTTGCGGGTACTCATTTCACTGGAATACAGGAGGTTTCCTAACCTGTCTACAATACCAAACTTGGTTCCGGTACCACCAATATCTATACCAATGGCAAGTTGTTCTAAACTGGGTTTTGTTCTGGGCATAGTCGTGTCGTTTTGTATGTCTGACATGGTATGAATCGTATGAGAAGTCTTAGTTAATGTCCGCCACTTACCTGTTCATCAAAATCCAGTCCCTGTGCATGCAATACGCTCTTTAATTTTAATGCTAGAAATACCAGAAAAATAAAACAGCCTGCTGCCAGTAAATAAGAAGTGTGCATAGAACTGATATCACCAATTACTCCCTGTAGTGGTGGAATAACGGCACCACCCAATATCATCATGATCAGGAAGGCCGATCCCTGGCTGGTATATTTGCCCAGTCCACCTACACCCAAAGAAAAAATACAGGGCCACATAACCGAACAGCATAACCCGCCGGCCATAAAAGCATACACAGAAATAATGCCATTGGTAAATACACCCACCAGCATACAAATAGCTGCCAGTGAAGAAACGGCTATCAATGTTTTAACCGGTTTTTCCTGTCCATAAAAGAAAGCAGCAAGTGCTATCGCAATAAATACGGCATAACCAAACAGGTCAGAAATATCATTACCATATACTTTACTAACTCCTAATACAACAGCAAAAGCGATGAATGGAACAACGATCATCATTATTTTTTTCAACGAACCCGAAAGATTAAATACACTAATGGCACCCGACCACCGGCCAATCATCAAACTTCCCCAGTACAAAGAAATGTATTTTGAGATCTCACTTTCATCCAACCCAAGCTCGGTTAAATAGCCCGGCGTTTTTAACAGGGCACCAAAATTATTATCAATGGTTACCTCCACACCCACATATACAAAAATGCCGATCATACCATAAATCAGTTGCTGGTATTTCATAGCACCCCAACCATCGCTGTTTTTAATGGCCCGGCCATTGGAGTAAAATAAAATACCCACTACTGATACAAGGGTTAGCAACAACAAATACAATTTAGGCACTTCTGTTAACTGGCCAACAACAATGATGGCACCAATCAGTAAGGTCATGATCAGTAAAGAAGAAGAGGCTTTGTTGGCTTTTTCAAATTTTTCATCGTTCTTGCCATCCGGTAATTTAGACATGGCAAAAAAGATAGCCACTGCTGCAAACACACCTGCCACAATCAGGTACAGTATATTAATATTGGTAACCGTAACCACCGCATTTTTCGCATCGGCTGTGCCAAACAAAAAGAAACTAACGATCAATGGCCCCAGTGTGGTACCTAATGAATTTACACTTCCCCCAAGGTTAAGCCTGTGTGAACCGGTGGCGGGATCTCCTAATATAATGGCAAAAGGTTGTGCGGCAGTTTGCTGCAGCGAAAAGCCGAGTGCCACCACAAAAAACGAAGCCAGAATAGCCGGAAAAGAATTGGCATTGGCAGAGGGAATAATTAATAACGCACCTACCACCGATATCAGCAACCCATAAATAATACCTCTTTTATACCCGATTTTGTTAAGGATATCATACCCGATCACATTGGAACAGATGAACAGTATCAATGATCCGATAAAATACGCACCATAAAAAGCAGAACCGATCAACTGAGATTGAAACTGGTTCAGGTTAAAATGGGTTTTACAAAAAGGAATAAAAATGCTGTTGGAAGCAGCAATAAATCCCCAGAAAAAAAATACGATGACCAATGTGGCCAAAGCACCGGTATTGGTGGGTTGCTTGGGTTGATTCATGACAGGCAATGGTTTAGACTGTGAATATAAAATAAAGCCCATTTACCAGACGAAAAATTTTAAAAACAGAATTTGATGGATTGATTTTAGTTGTTAACTTGAAAATCAAATTATTAACCAACGATTGATGGAGATCATTCATGTAAGTGCAGAGTGCTATCCTGTTGCCAAAGCCGGCGGTTTGGGCGATGTTGTAGGCGCTTTACCAAAATACCAATGCAAAGCCGGTCATATTGCCAAAGTGGTAATGCCCATGTACCGCACCAAATTTCTGTATGAAAATGAGTGGACGGTTGACTTCAAAGGCTCCGCCAATCTGGGTAGCTGGTTCTTTGAGTACACGATCATCAAAGAAGCTACCAATAAACTAGGTTTTGATCTTTTTCTGATAGATATCAATGGCCTGCTAGACAGGCAAAAGATTTATGGATATGATGATGATGCCGAACGCTTCACCGCATTTCAGATAGCGGTAGTTAGCTGGATGAGCAGTTGGGAGCACCAGCCCGATGTAGTTCATTGCCACGACCACCATACCGGCCTCATTCCTTTTATGATGCAGTATTGTTACGACTTTACCCGACTGCAGGGCGTGCGTACTGTTTTCACTATTCACAATGCACAATACCAGGGGCAGATGGGTTGGGATAAAAGCCGCTATATACCCCGATGGGATCTTTGGAAAAGAGGTATGATGGAGTGGGCAGACGCCATTAACCCATTGGCCTCTGCAGTAAAATGCGCAGCCAAAGTAACCACGGTTAGCCATAGTTACATGGAGGAACTGCGATTCAATTCCAACGGACTGGAAAAATTATTTGAATACGAAAAAGGTAAATGCATCGGTATACTGAATGGTATAGATAACGAAGTATGGAACCCTGTAAACGATAAATACCTGGCCGAACATTTTAGCATCAAAACGGTAACCAAAGGAAAGCAAAAAAACAAAGAAGCACTTTGTAAACAATTTGGTTTAGATGCAGAAAAACCATTGTTTGTTTTTATTGGAAGATTGGTAGGAGAGAAGGCTGCAGAGATATTGCCGGATGCTATTAAATCTTCCATTTACCATACACAGGGTGCTGGCAGTTTCTTAATATTAGGAAGCGGTGAAACCCAGGTGGAGTGGGCATTTCAACAAATGATAGAACCTTATAAAGGCATCTTTAATGCAGTAATTGGATATGATGAAACACTTAGCCATAAAATGTATGCCGGAGCCGATTTTCTGTTGATGCCAAGCAGGGTAGAACCTTGCGGACTAAACCAGATGTATGCCATGCGTTATGGAACAGTACCAGTAGTAAGAAGCACCGGCGGTTTACAGGATACGGTAGTAGATATGGGTGATACAGATGGGTTCGGTATCCGTTTTAACAACGCTACGGTATCCGATGTAGAATATTCGATAGGTCGCGGCATTGCCGTATACCAGGATAAAGAACACATGGAAAAAATGCGCAAGCACATGATGCAGATCGATCATAGCTGGGAGAATACCGTGGATGAGTATACTGCGGTATATGCGAGGTTGAGGTAGTTAAAAGTCCATGGACCATGGACAAAAAATGAAAATCATAAATTGCCTATATGAATAGTATCTCAAAATCAGTGGTAGCCGTAATCCTCGGAGGGGGTGCAGGTAGCCGTTTGTATCCGCTTACTTCCAGTCGTTCCAAACCTGCGGTGCCTATTGCGGGCAAATACCGTTTGGTGGATATACCTATCAGTAACTGTATCAACAGTAACATCAACCGCATGTTTGTGTTAACGCAGTTCAATTCTGCCTCGCTAAACAAGCATATTAAAAATACCTACCACTTCAGTGCGTTCAGTACAGGGTTTGTAGATATTCTGGCTGCGGAACAAACGCCAGATAATCCGGGTTGGTTTCAGGGAACGGCCGATGCGGTAAGGCAATCACTCCGGCATATTTCCAATCTTGAGTTTGAGTACATCTTAATATTAAGCGGCGACCAGTTATACCAGATGGATTTTAGTGAGATGATGGAAGCACACAAATCTAAAAATGCTGATATCTCTATTGCCACCATTCCCGTTGATGAACGCGATGCACCTGAATTTGGCATATTGAAAACAGATGAGAACAGTTATATCACTTCTTTCATAGAAAAACCTAAGAAAGATCTGTTGCCTGATTGGGTGAGCGATACCGGTGAAGAAATGCAAAAGCTGGGTAAAAACTGGCAGGCATCTATGGGTATTTATATTTTTAGTAAACAGGTTTTGTATGATCTTTTAAACGATAAGCATCCACAAGCAACTGATTTTGGTAAAGAAATCATTCCTGATTCCATTGCCAACCATAAAGTAGTCGGATTTCAGTACGATGGTTACTGGACAGATATCGGAAACATTTATTCTTTCTACGAAGCCAACCTTGCGCTTACACAGGAAATTCCTCCGTTCAATTTATTTGACAATACCAAAACGGTATACAGCCGCGCCCGAATGCTGCCGCCCGCCAAGATCAGCGGAACTACTTTAGAAAAAACCATTATCGCCGAAGGCTCCATTATTCTTGCCAGCAGAATGGAACAGAGTGTAGTGGGTATCCGTGCCAGAATTGGGCATGGTACCACCGTGGTCAGTACCTATATCATGGGTAACGACTATTACGAAACCATTGATGAAATGGCCAATAACAAAGCCAAGGGTCTTCCCATGATCGGTATTGGTGAAAGATGTTATATTAAAGATGCCATCATAGATAAAAACTGCCGAATTGGTAACGATGTGCGTATCAATGGCGGTAAACACCTGGCTAATACAGACCATGCTTTGTATACCGTAAAAGATGGTATTGTGGTGGTGAAAAAACATGCGGTGTTGCCTGATGGATTTGTGATTTGACCGATGCTTTGTCGTGAATCGTCAATCGTGAGTCGTGAGTAATATTTTGAATATAGCCTCACGACTCACGATTGACGTCTCACGATGAACGATTCACGAAAACATCCTTCGGGATGTTTTTTATTGTATATTAGATTTCGTGTATTAATTACATATTACTTTAAACGATTGCTATGTCATCAGCTTACACCGGTGCCAAACCCCGTTTGGGTTTTTGGCAAATATGGAATATGTGTTTTGGTTTTTTCGGTATCCAGTTTGGCTGGAGTTTACAGATGGGTAACATGAGTGCTATCTATGAATACCTGGGTGCTTCTCCTGAACAGATTCCCGGGTTATGGCTTGCCGCTCCTATGACGGGCCTGATTGTACAACCTATTATTGGTTACATGAGTGATAGAACCTGGCATCCTAAGCTAGGACGCAGGCGTCCGTATTTTTTAGTGGGTGCTATTCTTAGTTCATTGGCATTGTTCGTAATGCCCAATGCACCTGTGATATGGATGGCCGCAGGAACTTTATGGATCCTCGATTCCTGTATCAACATCAGTATGGAACCCTTCCGTGCTTTTGTTGCCGATAACCTGGATGAGAAACAACGCTCCTATGGTTTTGCCATGCAGAGTATGTTCATTGGCTTAGCTTCTTTTATTGCCGGCTATCTTCCACAAAAATTGGTTGAATGGTTTGGTGTATCGAGAGATAAATCGGGTGGTGGTATTCCGCAAAATATTGTGCTCTCTTTTTATATTGGTGGTGCGGTGTTTTTACTCTCTGTATTGTATACCGTTTTCAAAAGTAAAGAATACCCGCCTGCTGATCTTAACTGGAAAGACAAAATAAAAGAATCCAACAAAGGCTTTGGCGGAGGGGTTAGAGAAATATTTTCTTCCATCAAAGAAATGCCGGACCAGATGAAACGCCTGGCATTGGTTAATTTTTTAACCTGGCCCGGATTATTTCTCATGTGGTTTTATTACAGCACGGGTGTAGCCGCAGATATTTTCGGTGGCGATCCCAAGAACAGCAGCGATGTGTATACCAAAGGATTGGAGTATGCCAATACCACTTCTGCTATTTTAAATCTTGTCACTTTTGCGTTCTCTTTTTCTTTACCATTCTGGGTAAGTAAACTGGGAAAAAAATATACGCACACTGCCTGCTTGCTTTTGGGTGGTATAGGATTGATTGCCGTAAACCATATTACCAATCCATCCATGTTATATGTGGCTATGGGTTTGGTAGGTATTGCCTGGGCTTCTGTTTTATCTATGCCCTACTCTATGCTGGCGGGTTGTTTACCGGAAAATAAAATTGGCATCTACATGGGGATCTTTAATTTCTTCATTGTATTACCTGAAATACTGGCCTCTCTTTTCTTTGGTAAAGTAATGGAGAATGTATTGCATAACGACCGGCTGCTGGCCGTGCAAATTGGTGGTTGTCTGCTGATACTGGCCGCCATTGCCTGCGCAGTAGTTGTTAAAGAGAAAAGCACAACAGAAAAGTTATGATGAAATATGCATGGGTTACGGTGATGCTGTTATGCATGGCAACATTGTCATTTGCACAGTATGCACAGGTGTATCCTACCAATTGGTACACAGGTATGAAATGGAATAAAGTGCAACTGATTGTAAGAGGAAGCGACAAGGAGTTTTATAAAGAAAAAGTACGCATCAGCTACCCCGGCATACAACTCACCAAGGTGAGCCAATTTGAGAACGGTAAATACATGGCCCTCGACCTGGTAATAGCAGCTTCGGCCAAACCCGGAAATGTTTCTATTGAGTTTAGTAAGGGTACTAAAACCAATTCAATAGTATGGCCATTAAAACCACGAAGAGAAGGAAGAGGTAAACAGTTTGCCAAAGGAGTTACTTCTGCCGATTTTGTGTATTTGATTATGCCAGACAGGTTTAGCAATGGCGACCCATCCAACGATCGGTTTTCTGATATGCTGGATACAGCAGCTAACAGAAAGGAGCCGTTGCAACGGCATGGCGGAGACCTGCAGGGAGTAACCAATCATTTGGATTATATCAAAGAAATGGGTGCCACTACCATATGGTTAACACCAGTGGTAGAAAATGATATGCCCGCCCAAAAAGAATCTGCCGGCATGCTTAGCGGTTATCATGGTTATTGGTTTACGGATCAATACAAAATAGATAAACGATTTGGTGGCGAAGCGGCTTACCATACCATGATTGATGCGGCGCACGCAAAAGGCCTGAAAGTAATTCAGGATGCAGTGTATAATCACATAGGTATTGAACATTGGTTTGTAAAAGATGCACCCGCAAAAGATTGGGTAAACCAATGGCCCGGATACACCGGCAGTAACCATAGAGAAGAAGCCGTGTTTGATGCTACTGGAAGTGAAAAAGATAAAAAGATCATGCTCGATGGCTGGTTTGTTCCGCATTTGCCTGACGTAAATCAGCGTAATCCTTTTGTGTCAAATTTTCTGATACAACATGCTATCTGGACAACAGAAGAATTTGGCATTGATGGCTGGCGGGTAGACACTTATAAATATTGCGATGAAGTTTTTTTAAACCGGATCAATAATGCTTTACTGAAAGAGTATCCTTCACTAACTGTGTTTGGCGAAGCATGGACCAACACCGTTACCGGTAGCGCCTATTTTACCAGAAATAATATGAACACGGCATTTAAACACAATGCGCAGGGCGTAACTGATTTTCCATTGAACGGTGCTATCATGGCTACCATAAACCAACCGTTCGGCTGGACAGAAGGCGTGAATAAATTGTACATGACACAGGCGCAGGATGTGTTGTATAAAGAGCCGTTGAACAATTGCATTTTTCTGGATAACCATGATATGGATCGGTTTTATTCTGTTGCAGGAGAAGATCTTGATAAATACAAACAGGGCATCGGGCTGCTGCTCACGCTGAGGGGTATTCCACAATTGTATTATGGTACAGAAGTGTTGATGAAGAATGTAAAAAATCCCAGCGATGCTATGGTTCGTTTTGATTTTCCGGGTGGGTTTCCCGGTGATGCTGCTGATAAATTCAATTCTTCCGGTCGCAATGCAAAAGAAAATGAAGCATTCAATTTTGTAAAAACACTCGCTGCTTTTCGCAAGCAATCTGCCGCACTGCAAACAGGAAAAACGATGCAGTACATTCCTAATGATGGGGTGTATGTCTATTTCCGCTACAATAGCCAACAAACCATCATGTGTGTGCTTAATACATCTGATCAGGAAAAACAGATCAGTATGGAAAATTTTGCTGAACGCACCAAAGATTTTCTGGAAGCTAAGGAAGTGGTTACCGGTGCCCGCTTTAACCGGCAATTTTCCATACCAGCCAAAAAAATGTTTATATTAGAATTACACAAATAAAAAATCAACACCATGCCAACAGGAACAGTCAAATTTTATAACGAAGCCAAAGGCTTCGGTTTTATTAAGCCAGATGATGGAGGGAAGGAACTTTTTGTTCATGCTTCCGGACTAAAAGATAAAATAACTGAAAATGATCCCGTTCAATTTGACTCTGAAGATGGCAAAAAAGGTCCAATGGCAGTGAACGTGGTGAAAATAGGATAAGCTATTACAAAAAACATAACCGTCATTTCGACGAAGGAGAAATCTTCCAAATACAAAGGGGTCATTTCGACGAAGGAGAAATCTCATAAAATGAAATGAGGATTTACATCGTGAGATTTCTCCTTCGTCGAAATGACGGTTTTTATTATACCAACACCTGCTTATAATGAAACAATCCACAGCCGTTTGTCGGCTTCCTTGCCCCAGTCTTTAAATCCCTTCTTCAATTCCGCATACAATTGTTCCCAGTTCACTTTCTTTCCTTTTTGTACCGGATTCAACTGCGCAGGCGTAGGGTCTGTTAACTCTACTTTTGTTGCAAACCAGGTAGTATATAGCCGCGGTATGGCAAGGCCGAGTATCATGCCGGGTAAGCCACCAAAGCTTTCGGGACCGCTGCTAACGGTAATTTGGTCTGTATAAAAAGCAACCACATACACCGAGTCGCAGATTTTGGTAACTGCTTTACGGCATTCAAACCCTGCTATCTCGCGTGTTTCATCGGTAATACGCCAGTCGAGATTGCGAAGACTGTCTTTGATCACATACGTATTCTCAAAAACTTCCCGCTGGGTTGATACTGTTTTGTTGTCGAGATCCTGCACTACACCATCTGTTTCTGTTGGTTTGCTACCCCACATCATGTATTTGTTCTCACTGTTTTCTTTTGCCAATTTATAGCGTGATCTGCTGGCATCGAAACGCAGTTCATAAATATCTGTGATGATCTTTGGATACGCTTTCATCATGGTCTGCGTCCACACATTGTTTTCTGCCTCTTCTTCAACACCTTTATGCTGGTTGATTTTTTTCTCAAACTCAACACGCCCCTTGGTAATGAATTGTGTTTGCGCCATACTGCTGAAAAAGCAGCCGCAGCAAAGAATGATGAGTATTATTTTTTTATTAGAAGCCATTGGTTTGCGGTTTACCGTTTTTACTGAAATTATAAATTAATGAAACCAGGAAGTATCGTTGTATGGTTTGATTGGTAGTTTCTGAAATAAAGTTGCTGCTTGCATTACGGTTAACGCCTCTGTTCTGGTTAAAGAGATCGTTCACGGCTACTTTAGCTTCCCATTTATCATCTTTAGAAATGATTTTTCGGATTGAGGGGCTGAAGATATATACGTTCTGCTGGTTAGCAAACGCTGCCGTTTTCTGGAAAATGGTAGCTTCTAGATTCAAATCTACATAGGTCTTTATTTTTTTGAATTTCAGCTGCATATTGGTATACGCACCGTATTGCCAGTAGTTGGTAACCACATCCGGACGAATGGATGATTTGGAACTGGTATAGGTAGCATTCAAATTCATCCAGAAATTGATCCATTTATCAGACCAGTATCCTGAATAGATACTCAGGTTAAGGTTATCACGGTCGGTAGTATTAGTAAGGCCATTGATCACATTCACATTCCTGTTTTTACTTGGTCCCGCATTGATACCAACGTTAAGGGACGGAATAATATCGAAACCATATCCCAAACTGGCATTGATGCTATAATTACCTTCTACATTGATGGCCTGGTTAATTCTTCTACCAAAATTATCTATGGTAGAGGCATTGGTAATAGCTGCGTCTGTGAAAGAATAGTTCACATTAATTGATACACTTTTGCTTTTCAATACTTTGTAGTCTGAAGCCCTGAAACTAAAATTGTGGTTAAATGATTGTTTCAAATCTGGGTTACCAATGGTAATGTTAAGCGGATCAATATTATCCAGTATGGGCTGTATTTGTTGTAAGGTTGGATTGCGTGTAGATCCGTTATAGTTAAAGGTTACCCTTCTTTGTTGCTTGGGTGTATAGTTTAGCGATACAGCGGGCACAAAATTATTGAAACTAACATCCCGGTCATTGTTTTTACGAACATCTGTGAGATGATAGATGGATGTACCATAGCCGGTACCAATAGCAAAGTTGAATTTCTTTACATTGTAGCGGATGTTAAAACCTCCCTGGTGGCCTGTTGTGTTAAAGATAAAATGGTTACTCAAGGTATCAACATAGTTCTCGTATTTACCCGATCCGTTTTTGCTCAGCGTATTTCTTTCGGCATCATTTCGGTTCAGGTTTAAACGATAGTTCAAAACAAGGAAAGTATTTTTCCACAAAGGCTCCGTATAGGTAAGTAAGGAGTTAATGCTGGAGGTACTTTGTTTGTTTACTTTATATTGGTCTACATTATCCAGTTTTACCAAAGCACCACTGGCATCATAGAAACGGTTGGCAGCAAGTAAAAAAGTATTTTCTTCACGATCATTAAAATTCAGGTCTGTGTTCCATGAAATGGTGCGGCCTGCTTTTTTAAATTTTTTGCGCCAGAAAACATTTCCATTCAGGGTTTTATTATCATCTGTACTATTGGTGGTTCGGTTACTCTCATTAATAATCGTACCTTCTTCGCTGATGGATTGGCCGAGGTAATTGGTTAATACTTTACTCTTAACAACAGATGGCCTTGCGGTAATTTTTAATGAACTCGAAGAATCTATCTGCCATTCGTACACACTGGTTAATTTATGCCGGAAGCGGGAAGCTACCTGATCCTGAGATGTTGTATTGGTAAAACTGGTATCAGGTAATATGTTTTGTGTTTTACTGGTGGTAATACTGCTTACATCCAGATCATTGAATTGATAGGTGTTGTTGCTGTTGTGTTTGTCCTTATCCCATTTATTACTAAAATGTAAACCACCCGTCATGGATTTAGGAAAGCCACGGCCCCAACTAAATTCATCACCACTCGAAAAAATACTGATGCCACCATCATCGCCAATGGTGGTGGTAGTGTTGGCATCGCCCGCATAGTTGCGGTTTTCATCCCAGTTCAACGATTCGAATTTGGTATTGTCGGTAGTGAGGTACCCGGATATTTTGCGTTTCCCTTTAAACGCATTGGCCAATACTTTACCGTAACGATACTTATCAAAATCTGTTCCGGCTTCTACTTTACCAAAATAGCCTTTCTTCTTATCTTCTTTTAGCTGAATGTTCAGTGTTTTAATTTTTTGACCGTCATCAATACCGGTAAATGCGGCCTGGTCACTTTTTTTATCGAATGCCTGCACTTTTTCAACAGCATCGGCACGAAGATTTTTAGTAACTACGGCAGGGTCATCACTAAAAAACTCTTCCCCATCCACCAATACTTTCTGTACTCTTTCTCCCTGTGCCGTTATTTCACCCTTGCTGTTTACCTGTATGCCTGGCATTTTGCGCAATAATTCCTGCACATCCGCATTGGCGCTAACATGAAAGCTATCTGCTTTGTATTCGGTAGTATCTCCCTTTACCCTAATGGCACCGACTCTTTGCCTTACAATTACTTCCTGTAATAAATTTGCTTTTGTAATCAAAGGCAAACTGCCCAATATTTTTTCTTTTCCTGCTTCTACATTTATTTTTTCAACATAATCTGCATACGATGGATAAGAAACCATCAGGATAAAATTGCCCGCCTGCAAATTCTTCAGCTCAAAGTTTCCGTTTGCATCGGTTCGGGTAAATTTTATCAATACGGAGTCTTTTGCCCGCAAAACAGAGATCACTGCGTTAAAAAGATTTTGTTTGTTCAGGGTATCCGTTATGGTACCTTTAAGGGAGCTTTGTTGCGAAAAAGCAGCAGAGCCAATAAGAAGGCAGAGGATTGCCAAAAAAACCGGTAATTTTCTCATTTGAAGCAGGTTGGTTATGGGATGCAGTTACTATGCAAATTCCATAATTGTGAATTGTAAACTAATAATTTAGTTGTAAACTAATGTTAAATAAATTTATCATTTGATAATCATCGCTTTATATCTTCGAAAACCATAAAGAACACGCTATGCCATCTGCCACAAAAAAAAATACTTCTGCTAAAGGAGATAATAGTAAGTCAAAGGTTGGAATAGAGTTGCCTAAAAAATATGAGGAGATACATTTTGTTGATAAGCGGCAAGCTGTATGGAATTATTCTGTTTTTTCTGATGAAGATGTAAAAAATTTTCAACAGGGCACGCATTACAGTTTATACAAACTATTTGGTAACAAACAACTGCAGGTATTAGATGAGTGGGGTACCTATTTTGCCGTATGGGCACCCAATGCCACATTTGTTTCTGTGGTGGGTTATTTTAATGAATGGAATAAAGAATCACATCCATTAAAAGTGCGTTTGGATAATTCAGGTATTTGGGAAGGGTTTATTCCTAATGTAGGATCGGGGGAAGCGTATAAATATCATATCCATGGTTTTAATGGGATCAAGCTGGATAAAGGAGATCCGTTTGCACATTTTTGGGAGAAACGGCCCTTTACTGCATCCATTACCTGGCAAACTGATTACGAGTGGCAGGATGCAGAATGGATGAAGACAAGAAAAAAACACAACGCACTAACCTCACCGTATTCTGTATACGAAGTGCATTTGGCCAGTTGGATGCGGCCCGATAAAAACAATGAAGAAATATACAATACCTATGCGCAAATTACCGAGCGATTGGTGCCTTATGTAAAAGAGATGGGCTTTACGCATGTAGAGTTTATGCCTGTAATGGAGCATCCGTTTGATGGCAGCTGGGGTTACCAGGGTACGGGTTATTTTGCGCCTACTTCACGCTTTGGCTCGCCGCAAGAGTATGCGGCCATGGTAGATGCTTTTCACCAGGCAGGTATTGGTGTGATATTGGATTGGGTGCCCTCACATTTTCCATACGATGCGCATGGTTTGTTTATGTTTGATGGAACGCATACGTATGAATATGCAGATATGCGTAAAGGGTATCATCCCGACTGGAACTCATATATTTTCAATTATAAAAGAGGTGAAGTAAAATCATTCCTCATCAGCAGTGCCCGCTTCTGGTGCGATCAGTTTCATACCGATGGCATTCGTGTTGATGCGGTGAGTTCTATGCTGCGCCTCGACTACAGCCGCAACGAAAGCCAGTGGGAGCCCAATGAATATGGAGGTAATGGAAATATAGAAGCCATCGCATTCATCACCGATCTCAATGAAACCCTGTACCGCGATTTTCCGGATATTCAAACCATTGCAGAAGAAGCTACAGACTGGCCCAAAATAAGTAAGCCCACATTTGAAGGCGGACTAGGTTTTGGTATGAAGTGGATGATGGGCTGGATGCACGATACACTGGATTACTATAAAATGGATCCGCTGTTCCGGCAGTTTCACCAGGATAAATTTTCATTCAGCATGATGTATTTCTATGATGAAAATTTTATGCTGCCGCTTAGTCATGATGAAGTGGTACATGGAAAAAGTCCCATGTTGTATAAAATGCCCGGAGATGAATGGCAAAAATTTGCAAACCTGCGCGTATTGTATACGTATATGTTTACACACCCGGGTGCCAAGTTATTATTCATGGGAGATGAGTTTGGTGCTACCACAGAATGGAATTACAAAAGCGAATTACCATGGGAGCTGTTGCAGTTTCCCGGACATGCAGGTATGAAGCTTTGTGTACAGCGGTTGAATGAACTGTATCGTTCAGAACCGGCACTGTATGAAAAACAATTTGAACCTGGTGGGTTTGAGTGGGTAGATCTTAATCACAGAAGTGAATCGGTACTGGTGTATATGCGTAAAGGGAAAAAAGAAAAAGATAATATCCTCATCATCCTGAATGTAACTCCCGTAGTAAGAAACGATTGGGAAATATATGTGCATGGAAAAGGAAAGTGGGCCGAAATATTTAATAGTAACAGTACAGAATTCTGGGGCACGGGCGATGTATACAATCCTGAGGTAAAAAGTGAACTGGTTGATAAGCCATCCAAATGTTATCAACTGAAAGTGAACCTGCCGGCTTTAGGGGCGGTAGTGCTTAAGTAAGCCTGTCGTTTGCTCCATTTTGCTGAGATCTCTGTGTTGAATACTACATCGGCACAGAGATTTTTTCTTTTCGGGTGTAACTTTCATATTTTTCTCCCGTTACACTCAAAAAAAAGTCTATGAAAAAGATATGGATGCTATGCATAATAGCCATGACAGCATTTGTTGCCACAGCACAGAAGGTGGTGTACGATACTGATGCACAAAAAAGAAGCATTTCCTCTTTCCATGCCATCGAGACCTCTTCTGGTATTGAAGTAATTATCAGTAAAGGCGAAAAGGAAGAACTGGCCGTTAGTGCCGGAAATTCTGCCTATCTGGATCAGGTAAGAACAGTGGTAGAGGGAGGTGTTCTGAAAATTTCAAGAAGTACCGATTGGAAATTCTGGAACCAGTGGAAGAACTGGCGTGTAAAAGTATATGTGTCTTATACCAACCTGGATGCCATCAAAGCCAATAGTGGCGGGTCTGTTAACGGATCGGATGTAAACCTGTCTAAATTAACAGCCAAACTTAGCAGCGGTGGTACCATCAACCTCAGCGGTACTATTGAAACACTGGATGTGGATGGCAGCAGCGGGGCACAATTTCGCGGCTATTCATTAACTACCCATAATTGCCGTGCCGAGGCCAGCAGTGGAGCAGGCGTTCAAATAACGGTTACCAAAGAAATTGCCGCCAAAGCCAATAGCGGCGGTTTTATCCGCTTCAAAGGCGAAGGCTTAATCCGAGACATTAATGTAAATAGTGGCGGCTCGGTTAAAAGACAAAGCTGAGGGAATATCGAATGCCGAACAGGGAATGTCGAATGTAGAAGTGTTTTACTACTTACTTCGACATTCGACATTCCCTGTTCGATATTCATCATTCCCTCCCTATCCCCATCTTATCCACTTTATTTTCCCGTTAACATTTCGATAATAAGCGTTTAGCATCTTTTCGTTGTCTTATAACGTAATTGCTAACATAAACCATCGGATATGAAAACGACATCGTATGAATTACTGGTGAATGCAGCGGGACAATTGATGCAGCAACATGCATTTGATCATTTATCGGACGAAAAATTATCACGTATGTACAGTTGTTTCCGTTGTATTGGCGAATCGGCTGATACGGCAGAGATTGCAGATGCTGAATCAGACTTATTAAGTCTTTGCAGCGAAGCAAACCTGTATGTAGAAACGGCAACCCCGCAATCCATTCATCAATGGCATACTGCCATGAGCTATTTTGGATTAACGGTTACACCATCGGCGGCTGTTGCTGAAGAGGTAGAATAATCCGGAACGTAGTTCCTTTACCGGGTTCGCTCCATTTTACAAAGAGTTTTCCTTTGTGATACTGCTCAATTATCCTTTTACTGAGTGAAAGGCCAAGTCCCCATCCTCTTTTCTTAGTTGTAAAACCTGGCTTGAAAACATTGGCCATATTATGTTTAGCAATGCCTTTGCCTGTATCGGTGATATCTATCTGCATAAATAGCTCATTGGTTCCTGCAGTGATGTGAATGGAGCCATTGCCTTCGATAGCATCCAATGCATTTTTCATAAGGTTCTCCAGTACCCAATCAAATAAAGGTGGTGATATAAGGGTTGAGATATTTCTGATAGCCGCATCATCAAAAACAAAATGTACCTGTCCGCCGGTACGCTTCTTCATGTAATCCATCATGTGATGAATTTGTTCTGCAGGGTTATGCCATTCCAGTTTAGGCTCACTGCCTATTTTACCAAAACGGTCGGTTACCAGTAATAAGCGGTCAACATCCTTGGCTATTTCTGGAACAATCGCTTTGTTTACTTCCTGCTCTTTTAATATTTCCAGCCATCCCTGCAGGCTCGAAACGGGTGTGCCTAACTGGTGTGCGGTTTCTTTGGCCATCGAAGCCCATAACTGGTTTTGTGCCCCACGATAGGCAGTTTGCATCGAAACAATGGCAATGGTAATAAACAGGGCAACAATGATCAACTGTACAATCGGATACAACTGTACTTCTTTTAACAACTCACTTTCGCCATAATAATATTGATTAGCCGTGTAAGGTGTTTCCTTTAATACCAGTATAATTGGTTTGTTGTTATACCTTTTGAATTCGGCAAGTTTCCGTTTTAAATACGTGCTATCTTTTTGTATTTCTAAGGTATCAATATTGATAAAGTTTCCGGTAATGCTATCCTTTTCATTGGTTTCTATGATGGGAATCTGTGTATTCTCTGTTGAGATTTTGGTGGCAAGGTTAATGCTGGCACTATCTGATGAATTTAAAATGGTTCGTTGCGCCTCAACCCATGCTTCCACATTCTTACGCTCTTCCCTCGCAATTTTGCCGGATACATAATGCGAATAAAAAATAGTACCGCTAACCAATACAATGGCAATGCCCGTAAGTACTATTTTCCAGTTTAACCATTGAGGAACCATACACGATCAAATTAGTAAATGCTGGATTGAAAACTTCAACTTTCTGCGTTCGATTTTTAATTTTTCATTAGTCTCCCTGCGCAAGTAAATTTACTCTATTAATCTATTATCGAACAGTGACTCATTCTGTTATTTTAACCGCAAAGACACTTAGCCGCAATGGTATGCAAGAATTTTCTTTACTAATTTACCTGGCGAAGCTTCGCGCCCTGGTGCCCTTGCGGTAACTTTATTAGCCATTCACTGTCAATAAAAATTGAATCAGAGTGGTAACCTGCTATTCATAACAAAAAAGGCAGTCACTTTTCAGTAACTGCCCTTTCAAAAAATATAGCTTGCCGTTAACTAAACAGTCCGCCTTTTTTCAATGTTTTTACACCCTGCCCAATTTTAAAACCATTGTTATAGATCTCTATTTTATAATCGCCCTCTTTGTATTTATCATTTTGTCTCCAGTCAAAACTCACCGGTATTACTCTTCCCTGCTCATAGTTTACACTTACTTTACTGGTATATGCTTTGCTTCCTTCTTCACGAGTATTGAATGTAGTGCCTTCTGTAATGGCTTTTCCATCAGGTCCGGTTACCACCACATAAATGTCTTTGGTTCCGGAAGGCGTTACCCTGTTTTCATCCAGGTTAAAACCAATTCGGATCAGGTTCGCTCTTTTGGCGGTGCTGGTTTCTGATTCTTTTCCACCGCTGCTCACTTTGATGGCCGCAATACCAATGGAAGAGGCATGCAGGGTAGAGGCTACATCCACTTTCTCTTCCAGTTGTTTCTTTTCTGTTTTGGTAGAGGTCAGGTTTTCTTCCAGGCTTTGCTTTTCTGCAGTAAGCTGTGTTTTTTCTGTAGACAATTGCTGGTTGGTGGAAGTTAGTTGCTGATTTTCTCCTTTTAACTTATCAATTTCTGCAAACAGTCCATCCACTTTGCCATTCAGTTCGCCAATCATTTGTTTGGCCTGGGCCAGTTCAGAATCACTGGCATTTTTCTTTTTCAATATGCTGCTGATATTGCCTTTCAATTTTTGAATGGCAGAATTTTTATCAGCTAAATCGCCCTGTAACTGAACATTGTTCTCGGTAAGTGAATCTGCTTTGGCAGATACAGAAAGAAATTCCTGTTGAATGGCGTTACGGGCACTATCTACATTTACGATACGTGTTTGTAACTGATTCAGCGTTTCTCTGGTTTGGCTTTTATCATAGATAATATAGCCCCAGGTACCGATTAGGGCGGCTATCAGAATACCGTATATTAGTTTACGGTTGTCTTTTTGTTGCGGATAATTGCTTCCCGCCGCGGATGATTGATTGTCTGTGTAACTCATGTTTCGGGTTTTTTATTATTGAAAATATGTATAAAATAATGCTATGTTAACAGACCTGTTACTACTCGATATTGAAACGGTTCCTCGCTTTCAGTCCTTTAGGGATATGGATTCCAGCTGGCAGGGTTTGTTTTTGGACAAAATTGCCAAAACCGTGCCAGAAGATATAAATCCGGAAGAAATGTACAGAAAAAAAGCAGGGATACTGGCAGAATTTGGTAAGATCATTTGTATTTCAACCGCATTTTTTTATGAAAATGAAGAGAACCAGTTAAGCCTGAAAATGAAGAGTATCCACGGAAATGATGAGGTAGAAATACTCAGTATTTTTACGGATTTGTGTCAAAAAATGAAACAGCAATATCCTTTTTTTCAGTTTGGCGGACATAATATCAAAGAATTCGACATACCCTATATCTGCCGCAGGCTATTGATTAATGGACTTCCCCTACCCGAAAGCCTGCAACTGCATGATAAGAAGCCCTGGGAAGTGAAAATGTTTGACACCCTTAACTGGTGGAAATTCGGCGATCATAAGAATTATGTTTCCCTGCATTTGCTGGCCAGTGTGCTGGGTATTCCCACTTCCAAATCGGATATTGATGGAAGCATGGTGCAGGATGTTTATTACAAAGAGAAGAATCTCCCCAGAATTGTGGAATACTGCCAGCGCGATGTGGTAGTTACCGCTAACGTGATTTTGCGGTTTATGAACAGGCCCATGTTGGCAGAAGATAAGATTGTGATAGTGTAAGAATAGTCCATAGACCATGGACGATGGTCTATGGACTACTTCTCAATGTTTAAAACTTTCAGCACCCTTTTTTCGCATTTCATGTGCTGTGCTTCATCTTTGCACCCATGTCGGCTGAAAAGATCATATCAGAGTGGAAGAAAGGGGTATTCAAACCTATTTACTGGCTGGAAGGTGAGGAACCTTATTTTATTGATCAGGTGGTGTCATATGCCGAACACAAAATATTAAACGAAGCCGAAGCGGGATTTAACCTCACTATTTTTTACGGAAAAGATGCAGAATGGGCTTCGGTAGTGAATGCCTGCATGCGTTATCCCATGTTTGCCGAGCGGCAGGTGGTATTGTTGAAAGAGGCACAGCAGATGCGCGACATAGAAAAACTGGAAGGATATATTGAGAACCCTTTGCCTTCTACCGTTTTTGTGGTGAGTTATAAAGAGAAGAAAGTAGACGGTCGTTCTAAGCTTTCTAAATTACTTAAGCAGAAAGGGGAGATGCTGACCACCAAAAAAATGTACGATAACCAGTTACCCGTATGGGCGGGGCAAATGGTAGAGCAGCATGGGTTAAGTATATCGCCTAAAGCACTGAATTTATTGGTGGATCATATTGGCAATGACCTCAGTCGTATTCAGAACGAAATTGAAAAGCTTGCTGTAAACCTGGGGACAAGAAAAAATATCACGGAAGATGATATTGAAAATTATATCGGGGTAAGTAAAGAATTCAATGTATTTGAATTGCAGACTGCCATTGCCCAGAAAGACCTGGCCAAAGCCATACGTATCATACACTATTTTGAGGCCAATCCTAAAGCAGGGCCCATTCAAATGATTCTGCCCGCATTGTATAATTTTTTTAGTAAGGTATACATGATTTATAGCATATCCAGTCCCGATGAAAAATCTGTAGCGGCTGCACTCGGAGTGAACCCGTATTTTGTAAAAGATTATTTGCAAACAGCCCGTAAATACGATTATAGTGGCGTTGAAAAAATATTACTCCTGTTGCACCAATACAATCTTAGAAGTGTTGGTGTTCATGATGGTGGCACCAGTGATGCCGGCCTGATGAAAGAGATGACGGTGAAGATAATGGTGTAAAAGTGACGAATAAAATTAAGCAAAAAAACAGGTTGCCTTATTAGTAAGGCAACCTGTTTTGTAAGTACTATGCAATAGCCTGACCATTACCTCTCACCCCTTTCACTCGATACATTAATTTATTGAGAAAAAGAAGTATAAAAAAACGAGGGGGCTTACCATGATGCATAACGCAATAAGCCAAAATAGAATAATGAAAATGGGATGAGACTTCTTTCCTTCATTCTGTTGGTTCTGCTCTTTAAACAGAAATGAAAGAAACATGGCAGCGCCAATGATGCAGCATACAGTTCTTACACTAAAGTAAAGCCAAAATGAAAATTTATCGTTAGTATAGGGAAGTCCGTTTGGTAAACGATACATCAGTAAACATATTAAGGCCATTATCACCAATACAGTGACATTCGATAGATTAGCTAAGTACTGCTTGATACGCTGATACATATGTTTGGTTTTAGTTTCCCAGTTTCTTTTGGATGCAGGCTTTGTAAGTGGTATTACAGGCTTCAAGATCCTCTTGGTACATGGCATTTGCCACAATAACTCCTCCTACACCTCCCCAAATGCCGCCAAAAATCGCACCTGTAACAGTTCCCCAAAAAGGAACCGCTGAACCGGTAGCCGCTCCGAGTCCTCCCATACTAAGTGTCCCACCTGTTCCGTACGACCATAAATTGCTATAATACTTAGATCTGGCATTATTTTTACACGTCTCCCTTTCCAGACAACAAGATTCGGAACATCCTGTACCAGAGCCATCGTAATCGGTTTCCTCGCTCTCCTCACTAATGGTTATTAAATAATCAATTTCCTCTGTGTAAAAATCCAAACCATATATATGGGTACCAATACGTTTTGATTGGTTATTCATTGCAGGATAGGCAGCCAGTTTATTTTTAGCATATAACTTTCTTGCTTGGTAATACTGGTTACCTCCACCCTCAACAAATAGTGTTTTTTTGACTCCATACTTTTTATCCAATGTTTTCAGGTTGTCTGAAATGGTTAGTGAATATTTTTTCAATTCATCCACAGAGCTGAAATGATAGAATGCAGCCAACTGTTGCTGGTATAATAAGTTCTCCGGTTCCTTTCCAATTTGCTTCATTAACTCATTGCTTTTTTCAATGATCTGGTTAACGGTACGCCTGTCTTTGTATACCAGTTGCAGATATACCGGATCAAACCGGTTCATCGCTTCATTTATATTAACAAAAGACTCATCCTTAGACAATCCTTCTGAACTGAAAATGACTACATCTGTAACAGCGTCGGTATTTTTTCGGCAGCTGATAAATACAAACATGCAAATGGTAACTACCACCAGCATGGCGAAATATATTTTCTTCATAACATGTGTTGTTTTGATTAGTCCCCCCTCATCTTCGCATCATGCATGGGTATCGGGAGAATTTTAATTGCCCATTTACCATTGGCCAAATGATGCAATAAAATTCTAATTCCTAACGCCTATCTCCTACAAAACAACACGAAACAATGTTACTGTAATTGACACTTATTTACGGGTAGTAAATTAGTAGATAAATACGGGAAAAAAGAGCGTGTTTTCACCCTTTTTTTCAGATGATAAAGGATTTATTATTGTAGTAATGAATATGCATTAACCCTTAAATTAATTACCATGTACCAAAGAAGTGAAGAAAGAATGCGCATTGCCAGGAATATGCGGCTGCTGAGAGAATTGCGAAATTTTGACCAGCGTTATGTAGCTGCTGAATTGGAAGTGGGCAGGTCAACCCTGTCAACCTGGGAAAATGGGCTTACGGAAGTGAAAATTGAAAGCCTTATCAAACTTGCTGAAATACTTGGGTTGGCCAATTACAGGCAGATCATTGATTTTGATCCGGAAGCTATTTTCAGTAAGAATACAAATAGTAAGGCAGATTAATGTATCACAAATCCTGCATGCGCTCTATCGCGGCCAGTTTATCTTGCAGTAACTGTGCTTTCAATTCTTCAAGCCCATTGAATTTTACTTCGCCGCGCAAATAAAAATGCAGATGTACCTGAAGTGTCTGGCCATAAATGTCCGCATCGAAATCAAACATATGTACTTCAATTACTTTTTTCTTACCATCCACCGTTGGGCGTAAACCGATATTCATCATTCCTTTATAATGATTGCTCACGGCTGCCGATTCACGATTCACGATGGTAACTGCGTACACACCATTTGCGGGTATCAATTTTTCTTCGCTGCCAATATGCAGATTGGCTGTTGGATAGCCAATGGTTCGGCCCAGTTTATTTCCTTCTATTACCAGCCCTTCAAAAAAGTAAGGATGGCCCAGAAAGCGATTGGCAGCAGCGATATCATTTTCCAACAATGCATGTCGTATACGCGTTGAACTGATCACGATCTCGTTTATCAATTCTTCAGAAATCTCTTTTACCTCAAAGCCAAGGGTTTTTCCATAGTCTTTCAGCAACTGGTAATTACCTTCACGGCCTTTTCCAAAACGATGATCATAACCAATGATTACCGTATGTGGTTTGAAATAAGTATACAGGAAATCTTTTACGTATTGCTCTGCCGTTTGGTTAGCAAATACATGGTCAAAGGGAACCACTACCAGGTGATCGATACCTGCGGCATCCAGCAGGCTTATTTTTTCGGAAAGGGTACTTAATAATTTCACATCGCCCGGAACGGAAGAAACAATTTTTCGGGGATGGGGGTGAAAAGTGATGATCACCGTTTCGCCACCTATGCGGGCGGCTTCTTCTTTCATTTGTGCAATGATCTGGCTGTGCCCAAGGTGAACCCCATCAAATGTACCAATGGTAACCACTGCCTTTTGAAATTCCGGTAATGAACCGGCCAATTCTCTATGTACCCTCATAAGAGGGCAAAAGTAGGGAAAATGTCCATGGTCTATGGCCCATGGTCCATGGGCATGCCTTACCTTTGCCCGATTCTCAAATCTCCTTCCCGCATGGGCGGGATCAAAATTCTAACATTCAACATGTCTTTATACGCACAAAGGGGTGTATCGGCCCAGAAAGAAGAAGTTCATGCGGCTATCCAGAAACTGGACCAGGGTTTGTATCCCCATGCTTTTTGTAAAATCTATGCCGACTTCCTCTGTGGCGATCCGGATTGGGTAAATATTATGCATGCAGATGGAGCAGGAACCAAAAGTATCCTTGCCTATTTGTATTGGAAAGAAACCGGCGATGTATCTGTTTGGAAAGGAATTGCGCAGGATGCTGTGGCTATGAATCTGGATGACCTGCTTTGTATTGGCGTTACCGACAACTTACTTTTTTCTTCTACCATCGATAGAAATAAATCCTTGATCACCGGCGAGATATTGCAGGCCGTTATTAATGGGACACAAGATTTTTTTGATCAGTTAAAAACATATGGAGTAAACATTCACTACCTCGGTGGCGAAACAGCCGATGTAGGTGATGTGGTAAGAACCATTGCTGTAAACGGAACCATGACAGCCCGCTGGCCTAAAAGCAAACTGATCACCAACGATACAATTGCTCCCGGAAATGTAATTGTAGGCTTTGGCAGTTCGGGTAAAGCTGCTTACGAAACCGAATACAACAGTGGTTTGGGAAGTAATGGATTAACCAGTGCAAGGCACGATGTACTGAGTAAGTATTATGCTGAAAAGTATCCCGAAACGTTTGAACCCAAACTAAATGATGCCGTTGTATACATCGGAAAAAATAAAATGACCGATGAATTGCTGATTGGCGAAGAAACAATAACGGTTGGTAAATTATTATTGTCGCCCACCAGAACGTACGCACCATTATTAAAAGTATTGTTAGACAATTATTTTGATGAGATCTATGGCGTAATTCATTGCAGCGGCGGCGGACAAACCAAGTGTATGAAATACCTGCCACGTCCTTTACATATTATTAAGGATAACCTGTTTGATGTGCCACCGATTTTTGAACTGATCCGCCAGAATTCAGGAGCTGATTATAGGGAGATGTACCAGGTATTTAACATGGGTCACCGTTTGGAAATATTTACCAATGAAGCTACGGCTGCCAGTATGATAGCAGCTGCTGCTGCATTTAACATCGAAGCTAAAATTGTGGGAAGGGTAGAAGCCGCTGAAAAATCTTCATTACTATTAAAAGGAAGTTTTGGTGAGGTGGTGTATGATTAGCATGAGATGATGTTGGTCAGGCGACCAACATCGGCAATGGATAGGTTGTGTATGACTAGTTTGTAATGAAATTGCTCAGGCAACCAACATAGGACCAACTGTTATGGGTAAACTAAAATGCGGCTAAACAGCTTTACTTCTTATAAACAAATTGTAACTTAGAACTATGTCAGATATCGTTGTATCCATAGAAAATGCCAATATTTACCAGGGAGAAAACCTGGTATTGCATAATGTAAACTTCACCATCAGTAAAGGTGAATTTGTTTACTTGGTGGGTAAAACCGGAACCGGAAAAAGCAGCTTGCTGAAAACCTTGTATGGGGAATTGACTTTAACGCAGGGAAATGCTTCTGTGGTTGGGTTTGATTTGCGTACTATGGACTGGAAAAAAGTTCCTTTTCTTCGTAGAAACCTTGGCGTGGTGTTTCAGGATTTTCAATTGCTCACGGATAGAAATGTGCAGGAAAACCTGCGCTTTGTGTTAAAAGCTACCGGCTGGCAGGATGAACGCCTGATCGAAGAAAAAATCAACGATGTACTGGATAAAGTGGGGTTGAAAAGCAAAGGCTTTAAAATGCCATTTGAAATGAGTGGTGGTGAGCAGCAGCGCGTTGATATTGCCAGAGCTCTTTTAAATTCTCCCAAACTGATTCTGGCCGATGAGCCCACCGGCAACCTCGACCCTGAAACCAGTGATGAGATCATGCAACTCTTAATACAGATCGCTAAAGATTACGGAACCTCTGTACTAATGGCTACACACGATTTCATCGTCATCAATCGCTATCCTTCGCGTATGCTGAAAACAGAAGGTGGTAAGGTGATTGATAGTGCTGCTGTGGCGGTTTAGTAGTTTATTGGTTTACTGGTTTATTAGTTTATTAGTAAGAAGGCAGAAAGCCTGCATTTGAGAAAAGTACCAATAAACTAATAAACCAGTAAACCTGTAAATCAGTAAACCAATAAACTAACCCTCCCCCCAAATCCACCCTACCTGCTTTTTCGCATTGGCTTCATTGTTAAACATGGGCTCCAGCAAACGTTTTCTTAATTCAATTTCGTGAGAAGTAAAGGGCTGGTGATAGAGCTGTGCAATGATTTCTCTGAATGCGTTGGCATTGCTTCCAATATGACAGGCAGTTTCCAGTTGGCTGCCACTTACCGTTGCCTCATTCACTACACAATGACGGCCATGAAATAAGG
Source organism: Chitinophaga pinensis (assembly GCA_943372845.1). Classification (GTDB taxonomy): domain Bacteria; phylum Bacteroidota; class Bacteroidia; order Chitinophagales; family Chitinophagaceae; genus Sediminibacterium; species Sediminibacterium pinensis_K. Next base: position 84,782 of record CALSAD010000004.1, read on the forward strand.
CATTCACCAATTTGGTTTTCATTCCGGTACTGGTAAAAGAAGGAATAACATTGATATGCGCTTTCGCAATCATATCCTGCATTTCTTTTTCTGAAGGATTCGCTACAAGACAGGTATGCGTTTGTGAGTGGGCAAGTTCCTGTAATTTTTCAGAGGGATTTTTTCCGGCAATAACAAATGGTACTTTCAGTGAACTAAACACTTTTTCCAGCAACCAGGTTGCGGCTTTGTCGTTCGCATCTACACTCAGGTCGCCATGGTAAAAACAATAAGTGCCCATACCTTCCAGGCAGGTTACTTTCCAATCGGGCAGGTATAGCGACAGGTGTTCAATATTTTTACAGCCAAGTTCATTCCTGTATACATCATCATCTTTTTCTGTTGTACCCCAGAACGTGGCCCTCTCAACAATCTTTTTTTCATAGGCTTTCAGCAAACGGCTTTCCATCCAGTAGTACATTTTTTTGAGAGGAGAGGAAGTGGTTTTGCTCAAATCATGGTAATACTGGTATTCTACATTGTGCACCCGTACAAAACATTTGCGGTTGGCAAAACGTTTATCAAGTAAGGGGTAGGTGCAATGCACGCCCTCCATAAAAATCGGATAATCATCTTTCAATAAATTTTCCAGTAGCAATTCATTTCTGCGGCTGGATACGATATAGGGCAGGGTGTTAGAAATGCCCTTGTGCCCGGTAAACCGATCGTAATAATGAACTGTTTCGCAATATTTGTTTAATTCAGGCTGCTCACTGCGGCCATATGTAAAACAATGCAGGTGAATTTTAATACCCTGTTTTTGAAAAGCAGGTAATTTATAAAACACATCCATCACGCCACCATAATCAGCGGGGTAAGGAACATTGAAAGAAATGATATGTAAATTTTTTTCCACTATGGGTTCTTAAAAATAGTCTGATAAAAATGAAGTAATACTGCTTGCTCGTTTTCCCAATTTAAATCCAGTCTTGCTTGCAGGCAGTTTTGTTGCAAATCTTTATACACAACATCATCAGATAGTAAATTGTTCAAAGCCTCAGCAATGGTTGCACTGTCTGTATTGTTTACAAGATAAGCAGTGTTGTAACACTGATTAAGAGATGCGTATTCCGGGTAGTTTACACAAACCTGCGGAATACCCGCCATGGTATAATCAAAGAACCGGTTGGCCAAAGAATAATACTGGTTTTTTCCGTCCTTTTCAAACAAGGTAATGCCAATATGCGCCTCTGGGGTAAGGGCTCTCAGTTCTTCCGGCGATACATATCCGCGCAATTCTATTTTAGATTCCAGCTGGTATTGTGCAATCAGTTTTTCAGTTTGGTCAAAAAAATTACCCTTGCCGCAAATCACCAGTTTGGCATTCACTTCTTTCATTGCCGGAATGAGGGTTTCAAAACAACGGCCCTCATTAACGGCTCCCTGGTACAGGATCCATTTCTCTGATGCTTTTTTTTGTTGAGGTAATTCTGTTAACCTTGGCAGGTTTCGTACAACAGTATAGTGTACACCATATCTTCTATGCAACTCATCCCTGATAAAATCATTCACGGTATACCCCAATGGAAATTTAGGTACAGCATATTTTTCTACGGCCAGCCAGCATTTGTGAATGAATGGGCGGGTGATGACTTCTTTTTGTTCAGTAAATAATTCATGTGCATCATATACCCGCTTCTGTTTTTTTAGAACGGATGCAACATATACAGGCAGAATGGTATCGAGATCAATGGCGCAAACCAGATCGGCTTTTTGGAATAACAAAAACCAAAATAGCCGAAGGTTATATTCCACATAAAATAAAAACCCTTTTTTGAAAAAGCAGTACAATCTTTTTTGACGAAAATTTTTAGGGTGCAGCGCTGCTGATGTTTGATGCTTTCTTCCCACCAGCACTACCTCATATCCTGCCGATGCCAATGTGCCGGCAATCCGGTGCATTCGCTGGTCGTAATTCAGGTCGTTGGTAACTGCAAACAGGATGCTCGCCACAGGTAAGGGTTTACTGAAAAATATTGCTGGCCGAAATATACTACTAGTCTGCTAACAAACTACATTTTTAAAAGAAATTACTATCTTCTAAGTGTAATGATTATCAATGTGTTGCGATCGTATTGGTTTGTGTGTAATTCTTTGCCTGTTTACTTCTCCACCTATTATACACAGGCTTTTTTTATCTACAGAAATTCTACCCCTTTTACTGTATGTTCGCAGGTACTTAAATAGGACAATACGTGAGATTAAAGTCATTAGAAATCAAAGGGTTCAAAAGTTTTGCTGATAAAACTGTGGTCAGTTTTGATGAGGGTATCACCGGTATCATCGGGCCAAATGGTTGTGGTAAAAGTAATATCATCGATAGTATCCGTTGGGTAATTGGGGAGCAAAAAATATCTGCACTCAGAAGTGAAAATTTAGAGGCGCTTGTTTTTAACGGAAGTAAAACCAGGAGCCCAAGTGGTTTGGCAGAAGTAAGCCTCACGTTCGAAAACACAAAAAATTTATTACCTACCGAATTCAATACCGTAACCGTAACCCGCCGCTTTTATAAAAATGGTGAGAGCGAATATCGGTTGAACGATGTAACCTGTCGTTTAAAAGATATCCATAACCTGTTTCTGGATACCGGTGTTAGTACCGACAGTTACGCCATCATTGAACTGGGTATGGTGGATGATATCATCAAAGACAAAGAGAATAGCCGCCGCCGCATGCTGGAACAGGCTGCCGGTATCACCATTTACAAAACAAGAAAGAAAGAAGCTAAAAATAAACTCGATGCCACCGAACAGGATCTGGCACGTATTGAAGACTTGTTATTCGAGATCAATAACCAGCTGAAAACGCTGGAGAATCAGGCCAAAAAAGCGGAGAAGTTTTACGAGATCAAAAAAGAATACAAAGAAGTGGCCATTGAATTGGCCAAAGCATCTCTGGAAGGCTTTAACATCACCTATAAAAACCTGAACGAACAGCAGGATGCTGAGACCGATAAAAAAATCCGGTTGGAAGCTGAGATAGCTACGGATGAAGCCGCTATTGAACAGGATAAAGTAGGCTTTATTGAAAAAGAACGTGCCCTGCAAAGTATGCAGCACGAATTCAACGAATATTTACAGGAACTGCGTACCAGGGAAAACGATAAAAATCTGGCAACGCAGAAACTGCATTACCTTAAAGAAAAGGAAACCAACTTAAAAGAGTTTTTAGAAAAAGCGGAAGGTCAGTTAAAAACCATCGGCGATTCTATTCAATACACACAAATACAGGTTGGCGAAGAAGAAGCCAATTTGCTGGAACTGCAGGATAAAGTAGAAACCACCAAGCTGGATGTAGAAGATAAACGCCGCGTCTTTGATGAAAAAAGAACCGGCTTAGATGTATTGCGTAACCGTTACCAGCAAATTCAGCGCAGCCAGTTTGATGCTGAGAAAAAAGTGGCTGTAGCAGATACTTCTATACTAAACCTGCAAAGAGCACAAACACAGTTAAACGAAGAAAAGCAAAATCGCGAATCGCAATTGCAGCAACTGGGAGTGGAGCTGGAAGAGAAAGAAGCGACACTGGATGCGAAACGTATAGACCTGCAACAATTGCAGGAGCACCAGGAAAAAACCAAAGAGCAGATCTTTGAAACACAGGCTGCACTCGAGGTATTGCGAAATGAATTGAATGAAGAGAACCGTAAACTGGATTCAAAACGGAATGAATACAACCTGCTGAAAAGCCTGATCGATTCGATGGAAGGTTATCCGGAAAGTATTAAGTTCCTGCATAAAAATCCGGAATGGAACCATGCTGCTCCTATTTTGTCTGATATTATTTATGTAAAAGAGGAATACCGCACTGCTGTAGAAAATGTACTGGAACCCTACCTGAACTATTATGTGGTAAATAATTTGGAAGAAGGTTTGCAGGCTGTTCATTTACTGGATGCGCATAAAAAAGGGAAGGCCAACTTCTTCATGCTGGAGAAATTTGCCAACCATACGGTAGACACGCACCAACCTGCCGACACCATCAAAGCGATGGATGTGATAGAGGTGGATGCGCAATACCGTAAACTGGCAGAATACCTGCTGGCCAATGTATACATCGCAGAAAATGATGAAGCCATTGCCAATAGCAACGGTGCTGTGGTACTGGAAAAACATGGTAAATATGTAAAAGGAAAATATACCCTTACCGGCGGAAGTATTGGTTTGTTTGAAGGAAAGAAAATTGGCCGTGCCAAGAACCTTGAAAAATTATCAGAAGAAATTGCCGATCAGGAAGCCATTGTTAACCTGCTGAAATCAGATATTCAGGCCAAGCATAATGAAGTAATCGCGTTTAATGATCAGTTGAAAGAAAATGTGATCAAACAAACGGAGAATGAAATAAACCAGCTCACCAACCAGGTGTTTGCAGCCAAGAATCGCATGGAGAATTTGCAGGCGGCACAACAAAACGGTTTACAAAGACTGGAAGATCTGGATCAGCGCTTACAGGCCGAGCATGATGCCATTGCTGCCACCCGTGAAGAATTTCATGTATTGAATGAGCAACTGGAAGCAACCAACGCCGAATTAAAAACCGTTGAGCAGGATTACCAATCTTCTGAATACGAATACAATTTTGCATCGGTACAATACAATGAAACCAACCTGCAGTTAACCCGTCAGCAGAGCAAGATCACTACCCTGAAGCAGGAAATGGTGTTCAAAGAAAACCAGTTGAACGATTTGCATGCACAGATTGGGAATAACACCGCACAATTATCTGAAGCCAGTACCAATATTGAGGAAAGTGAAAAAGCGCTCATTGGTTCTGAAGAATTGTTGCTGGAAATGATGCGCAAAAAAGAAGAAGAAGAGAAAAAATTAAATGAAACGGATCAGGCCTATTATAATCTTCGTAATGCGTTACAGGAAAAAGAAAGTGAGCTGCGTTTGAAAGTGAAGAGTAAGGAAATGATTGATCACCTGGTAACAGAGATCAAGGATAAACTGAACGAATTAAAACTACAACTGGCCGGTATGAAAGAAAGGCTGATTGTAGAATTCAAAGTAGAACTGGATGAGATCCTTGATCAGGAAAGAACTACCGATACGGCTTTAGAAGAATTACAAGCCAGTTCAGACCGCATGAAGAAGCGCCTGGAGAATATGGGCGAGGTAAACCCAACGGCTATTGAAGCATACACCGAAATGAAAAAACGTTACGAGTTCATTCTGGAACAGAAAAATGATTTGGTGTCTGCTAAAGAAAGCCTGTTACAAACCATTCAGGAAGTAGAAGCTACTGCCAACCAGCAGTTCCTTGATACATTTAACCAGGTGCGTGAGAATTTTCAGAAAGTGTTTAAGGCATTGTTTACAGAAGAAGATACCGCTGATATGATTTTGGTGAATCCTGAGAACCTTGCCGAAACAGGTATCGAGATCATTGCGAAACCAAAAGGTAAACGTCCATCTTCCATCACACAATTAAGTGGCGGAGAAAAAACATTAACGGCTACTGCATTGCTGTTCTCTATTTATCTCATCAAGCCCGCACCATTCTGTATTCTGGATGAGGTGGATGCACCATTGGATGATGCCAACGTTGGTAAGTTTACCCAAATGATCAAAAAATTCAGTGATAACTCACAGTTCATTATTGTAACCCACAATAAACAAACCATGAGTGCAGTGGATGTGATCTATGGTGTAACCATGCAGGAGCCCGGTGTAAGTAAACTGGTGCCGGTTGATTTCCGAAGCCTGGCAAACTAATAAAGCCTACTGCAAAAAAACTGCGCCTTTGCGCCTTTGCGAGCAATTTTTTCTCGCAAAGGCGCAAAGGCGCAGTTGTTAGGTGTCATAAATTTTTAGACGAAAAATTGGCCCGGCATATGATCATTCTGTGAAAAGAAAAATTGAAAATATTTAATTGTGATAATCATACCATTTGTATAAGTCTATTACCATATTATATCTCGTTTGCTTTGGTAGTTACCTGTTCCTTACGCGGCAACCGGATTACCTGAATGGAGAAAAAGCACCTGCCACCATTCAATGGCTTATGGATAGTGCTTCCGGAAGAAACATCCCTAAAGCGGTATTTCACACTGGGTACAAAGAATATGCGGTGGATGCAAGGTATTTCCTGCGTCAATTAAAAACCGGCGATAAAATAGAGGTTATTTATGAAACCGACCATCCCGAAAAAGCTGCTGTATATGGCTTTTGGGGGTATTGGCTTACCTGGGGTGAATTGATAGCAACAATAGCGATCTACCTTGCCTTGTTTCAAATTGCTATTTCGGTAACCAAAAATCCAACTCCTGAGGCATTGATAGAGCAGTTGGATTATGTGCCTGAGAAAAAAACTAAGTACCAGAAGTAGATGCAAAGGTCAGGCATATATTGGGTAAAGTCTTCCTTCTACTTATTGTATAGCCTGCCAGTAAGGAATGCTCCTTTCTTTGACACAATGCTTTTTGTAAGGCGGGCTTACATAAATTACTGTTGTAATATTTTTTTTGAAGAGTAGCTAAAAAAAAGTTAATTACATCTTTATTGATTAAATATGCAAATCCGATTGCAGAGACCAAGTAAGTCCGTTTTAAATGTACAAATGTTATCCTGTTTAAAATGACGCACCTTTTCCGCTTCAAATTAACTCAATAATATTTTATGAAGTGATTGTTTTCAGCGCTCTAATAATGAATGACCGTGGTCCTTCAATTCACTCCAATCATCATTAAAGTATCAATATAAATCAGCAAACTTCGATCAATTTATGTTCCAATATGCATACGAATGAGTAATGCAGGAATAACTGTATTGAAGTATTTTTTAAGAGAACGTTACTTGGATATCATATGCAGCAAAAGAGAAAGGACACATGCTGGTGTTATGAAATTTTACCCCAGCAAAAACTGGGTCAGTTTGCGCCTCAATAGCTAGTTCAATTTGATTGGATTTTGCAATTTGAAGCCTTCAGGAAAACAAAAGCCGAGTCTATCATTCTTTCTAAAAAAAGTATTGATGAAGAAAATGAGAATGGTTTGCGAACAATGCTTTCAGGTGAGCAAATAAAAGTGGGCAGATTTTCTGTCAATCTTTCACTCTATGAGTAATATTACTGGGTTAAGCTGTATATTTAATCATTAATAATTTTTGATTAATATGAAGTAGTCAATTTGTTATAAAAGCTTAATCAGTTCCTGTGACTGAGATGGCGAAGCTATGCGATTAAATCAGTAATAGACCTAATTTTATATCATCAATTTAGTATACTACATGAAGCCCTATTTTACCAATACCTGGCTTAACGCAGGTAAAAAATTCCTTAGCCTTTTTTTAGTATTCCTGCTTTGGAGTGGTTCTCTTGATGGACAGGATTTATTAAAAGCAAGTGACCTCAGTGGCATTAGTGTAGATAAATTATCCGATGCTGATATTGCCAAATTTCAACAACAGCTCCAGACCAATAATGTTTCTTTTTCACAGGCTGAGCAATTGGCATTGTCGAAAGGAATGCCACAAACCGAGATTAATAAATTACGCGATCGTATTTCAAGGCTGCCAGTAGCTGAAGCTGCTAAACAAACCAATACCGATACTAAACGGGAAGTAGAAAAAAACGAGTACAAAACCTTCCCCAAGCCTGCAGCAGCTCAGGGGCCTGCTAATCTTTTCGGACCCTTGTTATTCACCACACCTTCTTTGTCATTTGAACCTAATCTACGCATTGCCACACCCAACGATTATACCTTAGGGCCAGACGATGAACTCATTATTAATATATTTGGTTATCAGGAAGCCAGTTTAAAACTTAAAGTGCAGCCTGAAGGAACCATAGCTATTCCACAAGTAGGTATTATTCCGGTATCTGGTTTAACCATTGAGGATGCAACAAAGCTTATTAGAGACAGGATGGGTAAAACAGCATACCCTAATCTGCAAACAGGCTTAACCAAACTCAACATATCATTAGGTAATATCCGCAGTATCCACATTACTGTTTTAGGCGCTGTTAAAACAGGTAACTACACCGTTTCATCACTGACCACTTTATTCAATTCATTGTATATATGTGGAGGACCTGACAACCTGGGCACTTACCGTGCCATAGAATTAATCAGAAAAAATGTAGTTGTGTCAAGGATTGATCTCTATGATTTTTTAATGCGGGGCGAACAAAAGGGAAATGTTATTTTGAAAGAAGGCGATGTGATCAATTTTCCTGTATATCAGAAAAGAGTAACCATAAGTGGTGAAGTAAAACGGCCGGGTGTTTTTGAAATGAAAGATGGAGAGAACCTTGAGAAGCTGATTTATTTTGCAGGAGGCTTTACTGAAAAAGCGTACACTGCTTTTTTCAAGATGAAGCAGCTGACTGAAAGCGGGAAGCAAATCAGGGAACTCCCCAAAGCGCAGCTTACTTTGTACCACCCCTCTAATGCAGATGAAATTCTAGTGGAAGCAGTAGTTGATAAAATTGAAAATAGCGTAACAATAGCTGGTTCCGTATATCGCCCCGGAGAATATGAATTAACCCCTGGACTTACACTAAGTAAGTTGATCAAAAATGCAGATGGAGTAAAAAGAGACGTGTTTACAGACAGGGGAATCATCACACGCACGCGAGAAGACCTGACGAAGGAAAATATCAGCTTTCTTTTAAAAGATATATTGAATGGTACAGGAGATATACCACTTATCAAAGGTGATGCCATACGGATTGCTTCTCTTACAGAATTCAGAGATGAGTACAAGGTTTCCATACAGGGCGAAGTGCGCAAACCAGGCATTTTCCCTTATGCAGAAAATCTCACTTTAAAAGATATCCTTTTTCTGGCCGGTAATTTTACACAAGCTGGTACTCCTTACCGTATAGAAATTTCCAGAAGAATCAGTGATGATAAGGTTTCCTTTACTGTCGATTCCATTGCTCAGGTATTTGATATCAATACCGATAATGATCTTACCGCAAAAGGAGAAAGTTTTTTACTTTCTCCCAATGATCTTATCATCGTTAGAAAAAAACCTGGTTACCTTGAACAAAAAAGAGTAACCATTAAGGGAGAAATTTTATATCCGGGAGACTATACTATTCAGACCAAAAGCGAACGATTAAGTGACTTATTGAAAAGGGCTGGTGGCATCACTTCTACCGCCTATCTCGAAGGGGCTTCCTTATTACGTAATTATACATACAATACTAATTTGCAACAACAAAAAATAGAGCTGGCTCAGACGGTACAAAAAAACATCAAAGATTCCAGCGGAAGTGTGTTAGAGGATGTTTCAAGGATAAACCCTAAAATAGATGTAAACATTAAATTCATTTTGCAAAACCCGGGTTCTAAACAGGATTATTTGCTGGAAGAGGGTGATATACTTGATATACCCAAGCTTGACCCTTTGATTAAAATAAGTGGTGAGGTGTTCCAAACTACACGAACCAATTATGAGGAAGGTAAACCAATCTCTTATTATTTGGTTAAGGCCGGCGGGCATACAGATTATGCGCGCCTTTCCAAAACTTATGTGATTTATCCAAGTGGCCAAATTGCCAAAACGAGAAATGGCTTATTTGGCCTTTTTCGCTCGTATCCTACGGTAATCAGTGGAAGTGAAATTATTGTACCCAAAAAACTAGCGAAGAAACAATTATCAACTGGCGAAGTATTGGGTTTTTCTACAGGGTTTATCTCATTGGCCTCTCTTATTATCGTTACCATAAATGCTTTAAGATAAAAATATGTTTGAGCAAATCAACAAGCTTTCTTTCAAAGACTGGGGTATCATTTTTCTTGATATTATGTTTCACATCTTCCGAAAATGGCATCTCTGTTTATTAGCCATTGTACTTTCGGCTGCTATTGGATTTTGGTTAAAGCCTGCTGACAAAACTACTTACACTGCCACCATCAGTTTTGTACTATCAACAGAAACCAAAAGTAGTGGGCTCTCTGGTATTGCATCTCAATTTGGTTTAGAAGTAGGAACGGGCGGTAGTGAAAATATTTTTTCCGGGGATAATATCATTGAACTATTTAAGTCGCGTAAGATGGTTTCCAATGCTTTGATGCATGAGATTGATGGATCTGATACCAATTTACTGACCTATATCACTAACAGGTTGTATCCCGCAGAATCCAAAAGCTTACTGCCTTTCCCGGGTAGCATAGAAAAATTTTCTTTTAAGCAAAAAGCTATCTTCATTAAAATATCTAAACTGGTAGCTGCTTCTTTCTCTGTTTTCAAGAAAGATAAAAAGCTGATCTTTTACCTAATCAGTGCCACTTCCACCGATAGCGGTATTGCTTATCATATTGCTAAGAATATGCTTGATCAGACCTCTCAATACTTTATAGAAACCAAAACCAGGGTAGCTACCAGTGGTCTGGAATTACTATCCAAAGAAGCGGATAGCTTGAGTACGTTACTGGGATTTACTTTTAGGGCTTCAGCTTCTTTGGCAGATCGTTCGTTTAACATCAATCCCTCTATTTCTACCCAGCGTTCCGGTGCTCAATTAAATCAGGCCAAGGCAGCCGCTTTAGGCGCCGCCTATACCGAAGTAATGCGAAACCTAGAGATTGCAAAGATCAACGTTCAAAAAGAAACCCCTCTTTTTCAGGTAATAGATGAACCTGCACTGCCGCTTTTACCTCAGGTTAGTAGTGGTAAAGGAACTATTTATTGGGCGGCAATATTGGGCCTGATAATTATGATAGGTCTGTTAAGTTTGGAACAGTTGTTCTCCATCGGTTTTTTAAAACTATAAAATAATGATGCCGAAAGATGACTATCGGATAGCTATAATTGGATTAGGATACGTGGGATTACCATTGGCTATTGAATTTTCAAAACTATTTCCGGTTACCGGTTTCGATATCAACCTGAAAAGAATACAGGAACTAAATGAGGGTAATGATCATACCCGTGAAGCAAATCCGGATGAATTGAAGAAACAACTTGAAAAAAGAGATAACAGAAAGGGTTTACAATTTTGTTCTAATAGTAAGGAATTACAAAAATGTAATATTTACATTATCACCGTTCCCACTCCGGTAGATCAATACAATAATCCGGATCTTACTCCATTGGTCAAAGCAACACAAACTGTTGCCGGCGTATTAAAGCAAGGGGATATGGTTATTTATGAATCAACCGTATTTCCAGGATGTACCGAAGAAATTTGTGTTCCGGTTCTGGAAGAACTTTCAGGTTTGCGGTTTAATGTAGATTTTTTTTGTGGATACTCCCCGGAAAGAATCAATCCAGGAGACAAAACACGAACATTAACAAAGATAAAAAAAATTACTTCTGGTTCAACACCCGCTGCTGCTGATACCATCAATGCTATATATGCATCCATTATAACAGCGGGCACCTACCAGGCAAGTAGCATCAAAGTGGCAGAGTCTGCCAAAGTCATAGAGAACGCCCAGCGTGATATCAATATCGCTTTTGTAAATGAACTCTCCAAAATATTCAGTCTGCTAAAGATAGATACCCAGGAAGTGTTGAAGGCTGCAGGCACCAAATGGAATTTTCTTCCCTTCACTCCGGGCTTGGTAGGTGGTCATTGTATAGGTGTAGACCCCTATTACCTAGCGCAAAAAGCTATTGAAGTGGGTTACTATCCGCAGATCATATTGTCGGGTCGGCGTATCAATGACAGTATGGGATCTTACGTGGCAGATTGTTTAGTAAAACTGATGTTGAAAAAGGAAATTCCCGTATTGCATGCCGATATACTGATCATGGGAATTACATTCAAGGAAAACTGTCCCGACGTACGGAATACAAAAGTGGTAGACATTATCAAAGAATTGACATCCTATAAAACAAATCTCACGATATTCGATCCGTGGGCCAATGTTGAAGAAGTGTATAAGGAATATGGATTAACAAGCGTAAAAGAACTTCCCGTGTTATCAACTTACCATGCCGTTATCCTGGCGGTAGGCCACAATGAGTTCAAAGAAATAAACTATCAAAAACTCTTAAAAACTCCGGGTATTTTATATGATGTGAAAGGAATATTGGACCCATCTATTGTAGACGCACGATTATAAGACTTCAATTAAAATTATTCGAATACAAAAAGCAGGTTTTCATCCCGTCAAAATCTGTGTATCTGCGCATAACTGAAAGTTACTTCAAAACTATAAGATTAAAAATAAGTTCCTCGTACGATATTTCAAGCGTTCGGTTCTTAGCATTAAACTCAAAATAGAATATTCTAGAATGTACGAAACCCCATATCATACAGAAGACCTAAGCCAGTTCAAATTCCTGATCACAGGAGGCGCAGGTTTCATAGGATCCAATCTGGTGGAATATCTCCTAAAATATGGTGCCGGTAAAGTGCGGGTACTGGATAATTTTTCTACGGGTTTTCGGGAAAACATACAACTATTCATAAACTCTCCCGCTTTTGAATTGATGGAAGGGGATATACGAGATATTGAAACCTGTAAAAAAGCCGTTGAGGGGATGGACTATGTGAGCCACCAGGCAGCCTTGGGTTCTGTGCCACGTTCGGTAAAAGACCCAATTACAACGAATGCAGTTAATGTTACCGGTTTTTTAAATATGATCTGGGCTATTAAAGAAAACAATAATATTAAAAGATTTGTGTATGCGGCATCTTCCTCCACTTATGGCGATAGTAAAGAATTACCTAAAGTAGAAGATCGGATAGGAAATCCGCTATCGCCTTATGCTGTTTCCAAATTTTTGAATGAATTATATGCAAATGTATTTGCTAAAACATATGATTTGGAAATGGTTGGTTTGAGGTATTTTAATGTATTTGGACCTAAGCAAAGTCCTGCAGGCGCATATGCTGCCGTGATACCTTTATTTGTACAGGCAGTTAAAGAAAACAGGCCAGCGTTCATTAATGGAGACGGTGAGCATACAAGGGATTTTACTTTTATAGAAAATGTGGTACAGGCAAACCTAAAAGCTTTTTTTGCAGAGCTGCCTTTGGCAACGGGACATGTATATAATATTGCATACGGCCAGAAAATCACTTTAAACGAGTTATGGAATACTATTAATGAAATCCAGGGAAAATCTATTCAACCCGAATACCGCGACAATCGGGTGGGTGATATTAAAGATAGTCTTGCAGATATTTCAAAAGCGAAGAACGAATTGGGTTATCATCCGCAATTCAATATTAAACAAGGACTGGAAACGATGATGAGGCACACAGCGGATATCTTAAAATAAAAAGGTAGTCTACTAAACAGTTTACTAGGAAAATAATATTAGCAAAACGCATAAGGGTGTTCGCTAAATTGATAAATGTTGGGTTGTTTTTTTAAAGTACTAACTGAGTATTTAATAACTTTCTGCAGCGTTCAAGATCTGCAGTAACATCAGCAACAATCCTGAAAAATGTTTCCATCTTCGGGTTAGCTTTTATGGCATCATAACCTGTGGTAAACAAAGCAGCTCTTGTATATGAAGTGTGGGGAGGGAATCCCGCCAAATTCTAAAAAAACAGTTACATGAAAGTTGTCATTTTTGCGGGAGGAATAGGTTCAAGGATTACAGAAGAATCGCACCTACGGCCTAAACCGATGATCGAGATAGGTGGTAAGCCCATTCTCTGGCACATCATGAAGATATTTTCATCGCATGGGTTCAATGAGTTTATCATATGCCTTGGTTACAAAGGATATATGGTCAAAGATTATTTCTTCAATTACTATATGCATAATTCAGACATTACTATCGGGTTAAAAGATAATAGTGTTGAGATCCATAATTCTGAAGCGGAAAACATGAAGATCACGCTTGTGGATACAGGACAGAATACCAAAACTGCAGGTCGTTTACAAAGAATCAAAAAATACCTGGATGGTGAAGAGTTTATGCTTTCATATGGAGACGGCGTTGCCGATATTGACCTTACTGCATTACTTGCGTTTCACAGGTCTCATGGAAAAATGGCGACAGTTACCGCCATTCAGCCTGCAGGACGTTTTGGCGTATTGCATATGAATCATGCTGGCGAAGTTGATATATTCAACGAAAAATTACAAGGTGATGAAAATTGGATCAATGGCGGTTTCTTTGTTTTAAAAAATGATGTTTTTAATTATCTACCAGAAAACGCGGATGAATTGATGTGGGAAGAAAGCGCTTTGCCTATACTATCTGCAGACGCCCAATTGATGGCCTATCAGCACAAGGGTTATTGGAAATGTATGGATGCGATGCGCGATAAAATTGAATTGGAAGAGCAATGGGACAAGGGAGTTCCACCATGGAAAATATGGTAAACTAATATGAGCATTGAACTGCTAAAAAAAACCTATTCGGGCAAAAAAGTATTCGTTACAGGACATACAGGCTTTAAAGGAGGCTGGCTGGTTTGTATGCTGCATTTACTGGGTGCAGATATAAAAGGATATGCACTTGAACCAGAAAACGAATTGGATGTATACAACGCAGTTCATGGCAATAACCTGTGCTGTTCTAAATTGTCCGATATCCGTGATAAGGATACTTTGCACAAAGAAATAAATGACTTTGCTCCGGATTTTGTTTTCCATTTAGCAGCACAGCCATTGGTGAGAAGATCATATCGGATACCAATGGAAACATTTGATATTAATGCCACAGGCACCGGCAATCTTCTGGAAGCATTACGCGGACTCCAAAAAAAATGTGCTGTGGTTCTGATCACAACAGACAAAGTGTATGAGAACAAAGGCATTCAGGAGCCATTTTCGGAAACAGACAGATTGGGTGCACACGACCCATATAGCAGTAGTAAAGCCTGTGCTGAATTGATCATTGAATCTTACCGGTATAGTTTTTTTAATGGTGATCAGAATACGCAAACTTATAAAGCCATTGCCTCGGCCCGCGCCGGAAATGTGATTGGTGGAGGTGACTGGTCGGAAGATAGGATCTTGCCAGACATCGTTCGTTCAATTGTGAACAACAAGCCAGTTGTTATAAGGAATCCCGATTCTGTAAGACCCTGGCAACATGTGTTGGAACCATTAACCGGCTACTTGTTATTAGGTGCCGCAATGCATACAGACCCTAATGCATTTTCGGAAGCGTTTAATTTTGGTCCCCTCGCTGCCGGCAATATTACCGTAGAAGAGTTGGTAAAAATGGCGATCGTTATTTTGGGAAAAGGTGAATACCTATTGCAACAATCCCCTGATGCACCCCCGGAAGCCGGATTTCTCACATTGAACATTAATAAAGCAGAAAGTAAATTACAATGGCACCCTTTATTAACTGCTGAAGAAGCGATCAGATGGACGCTGGAATGGTATCAAACTTCTAATGATAAAAAGGTGATCACTTTTGAGCAGATACAGGCGTACTGGAAATTGTTATGATGAAATTTGAGGAAACACTTATCCGTGGTGCTTTTATTATTACCCCGTCGCCATTCTCAGATAACAGAGGATGGTTTACTCGGGTTTACGATAAAAATGAATTCGCGGGGATCGGACATTCGGAAGAGTGGGTTCAGATCAATCATTCTTATACCCGGCAGCCGGGTATGATACGCGGCATGCATTTTCAAAATGCTCCATATGCTGAAATAAAAGCCGTTCGTTGTATTCAGGGTAAAGTGTTTGATGTTATGGTAGATCTGCGAAAAGATTCTCCCAGCTTTTTACAATGGGCCGGATATGAACTGACTCCTGAAAATAAAAAAACAGTGTATATTCCCACAGGGGTTGCACATGGTTTTCAGGTATTACAGCCGGATAGTGAACTGATCTATCTGCATTCTGCTGTTTATCAACAAGCATACGAAGGTGCTATCCGTTTTGATGATCCGCTCATCAATATCCAATGGCCTCTTGCAGTAACCGATATCTCTGAAAAAGATTCCGGCTATCCATTACTTAATAAAGATTTTGAAGGTATTACTGTATAATATGAACTGTAGATTTTGTAAAACACCGTTAGAACATGTCTTTCTCGATCTGGTTAATGCACCTGCTTCCAATTCGTTTTTAACAACCGAACAATTAAACGAACCTGAAAACTTTTATCCGCTAAAAGTATATGTGTGTGAAAATTGTTTTCTGGTTCAGGTAGATGAATATAAAAAATCAGATGCGATCTTCAATTCAGGTTATGTGTATTTTTCCTCGTTCTCTACAAGTTGGCTCGAACATTCAAAAGCATATGTGGAGAAAATGGTAAACCGGTTTGAACTGAATAAAAATTCACTGGTAGTAGAACTGGCTTCAAATGACGGGTACCTACTGCAATATTTTAAAGAAAAAAACATTCCCTGTTTAGGTATCGAACCAACAGCCAATACTGCTGAAGCGGCGATAGCGAAAGGTATCGAAACCGTTATTGATTTTTTTGGTGTGTCGCTTGCTGATAATTTGCGCGAAGAGAGAGGGCAGGCTGATCTTTTGCTTGGCAATAACGTTTTGGCACACGTGCCTGACATTATTGATTTTGTGAAGGGCATGTCGCTCATTCTGAAAAAAGAAGGTATTATTACAATGGAGTTCCCACACCTTCTGCAACTGGTTCGTAATACACAGTTCGATACGATCTACCATGAACACTTTTCTTATCTCTCTTTGTACGCGGTTAAACAGATAGTTGAATCGCAGGGTCTGGAATTGTTTGATGTGGAAGAAATTCCTACACATGGAGGTTCATTGCGTATTTATGCCAAACATAAAGACAATAATGGACTGACAATATCGCCGGCAGTTAATCAGCTGCTTCAAAATGAAATCGCTGAAGGAATTGACAGTTTGGATTTTTATAGCCATTTTCGCGAAAACGTAAATAAAGTAAAACTCAGTTTTCTTGAGTTTCTGATCTCACAAAAAAAACAGAAAAAAAAGATCATAGCCTACGGTGCTGCAGCCAAGGGAAATACTATGCTAAATTATTGTGGTGTAAAAGATGATTTTATAGATTTCGTTGTTGATAGTAATCCCGCCAAGCAGAATCTATTTCTGCCAGGCAGCCATATTCCTGTTTATAGTATAGACGCAATCGCAAAATATCAACCGGACTTTATTATCATTCTACCTTGGAATATCAAAGACGAAATTATTAGCTTGCTGTCTTTTGTAAAAGATTGGAATTGCCAATTTGTAACCGTAATCCCGGAACTAAAAATAATATAATATAACATGATACCAGTTTTCAAACCCCTGATCGAAAAAGAAGAAATCAACGCCACAGTAGAAGCATTAGAAGTAGGATGGCTGGGAATGGGAAAGCATGTGAATGCATTTGAAGAAAAACTGAAAAGTGTGCTTGAATTAGAAGACCGGCATGCAGTAGCAGTAAGCACTGGACATGCAGCACTTCATCTCGGGTTACTAATCGCAGGTGTAGGTCACGGGGATGAGGTAATCACACCTTCATTTAATAACATTTCCGATTTTCAGGCTATCCTTGCATGCGGCGCATCACCTGTCTTTTGTGATATTCATGATGATTCACTTTGTATAGACCTTGATAAAGCTGAATTATTGGTAAGCGAAAAAACAAAAGCAATTATTGTAATGGACTATGATTGCTTTTTGTGCGATCACGACGCAGTAAAAGTATTTGCGGAAAAACATAAACTGCGTGTTATACATGATGCAGCCCATTCGTTCGGTTCTTCATATAAAGGGAAGAAAATCGGTAGTTTTTCCGATATCTGCATGTTTAGTTTTGACCCGGTAAAAACCATTACTTGTATTGATGGCGGTGCCCTTATTGTGAAAACACAGGCCGAGGTTGACCGATTGCATCAATTGAGACTGGTAGGTATGGGACAACCTGCTTCTATTATGTATCAGAATAAACGTGCTTGGACATATCATGTAAATGAAATGGGATTCAGGTACCATATGTCCAATATTCATGCAGCTATAGGTGTTCAACAACTTGAAAAACTAAAGTTGATTTCAGAAACGCGCCGCGCAGCATGTGTTTTCTATAACCTGAATCTGAAAAGTATAGATGCTATAAAAATACCCGATACTGATTTTACTGATATCACCCCCTTTTTATATTACATACGTATTCCGGCCGATAGAAGGGACGCATTCAGGATCTATATGATCGACAATGGGGTAGATGTGGGCATTCACTGGCAGCCTGGACATTGGTTCGAACTTTTCAAAAACTGCCGTAAGGGGGATCTCAGTGTAACCGAAGTGATAGGGCATGAGATTGTTTCGTTGCCATTACATTCATGCATGACAAAAGAAGACATCCAAACAGTAGTTAACAGGGTTGCATCATTTTTTAATTGAAGATATGGCTGTTGAAATCATAATACTTGGATCAAAACCAGGTGCAGTTGTAGCGCTAGCAAAAATGTTATCACTTGGATGGGACATAAAATATGTGGTTGTACCTAAAAAGTATGATGCTGATTGGATAGAAGGAGTGACACTTGAAAAATATGCTCTTTCCAAAAATCTGAATGTACTGTATAACCAGAAGGATCTGCCTGGAAATTGCAAAGTCGACTTTGTCATCAGTTATATGTACAGGAGTCTTGTAAAGACAAGAACGATAAATATGGCAAAAGTTGCAGCATTGAATTTTCATGCAGGGCCCTTGCCTAGTTTTGGTGGATGGGCATTTTATAATGTAGCAATACTCGAAAATGCAGAGGAATATGGTTGTACCTGTCATTATATGGATGACTCTTTCGATACTGGACCTCTTTTAAAAGTAAGCAGATTTCCCATAAAGGCCTCTTTAGAAACAGCAGTATCTCTTGAGAAAAAAACCCAAAAACAAATGATCAGTCTGTTTTCGGAATTTTGCAAAATGGTTGAAGATGGTGAAAGTCTTCTCAAAGTAGAACAGAACAAGAGTGAAATGCGATATCTGGATGCAGAAAGTTTTAAACGGCTCAAGGAGATTCCTGCCGATGCTGATGATGAAACCATTGACCGATATGCCCGGGCTTTCTGGTATCCACCATACGAATGTGCCTATAGCTTTATTAACGGGCATAAAGTAGAGATCGTACCCGAAGTTGTTAAATGGGAATTGGCTCATTACATTCATCAATCAGATTTAAGCGGACTTCTTGAAACCATTAATGTTCATTTATAACTTCTTTTGAGTAATAATCTTAACACAACAGCGGAGCTTGCTACTTATCTCAACGCACAGCTAGAGAATTTTTTTCCAGATCGATTATCTCATAAAGCCGATCTATTAGCAATTCTTCCGGATGCGCTAGATAGAATGTTGTTCTCTATAAGTCACGTGAAACTGCGAGGGTATACTGAATTCAACCACTTACATTCGGATTTGTATGCACAATTTCTGTATTTTGTCGCCAACACAGTATGGACACTAAAACAGAACAAGATCCTGGCAAGTAAGCTATTTTATCTTAATAAGTCTTTGCATGGTATCAACTGCATGTATGACACACAACTTCCAGAGATTTTTCTTCTAATTCATTGTATGGGCAGCATGCTAGGTAAAGCAACGTATTCTAACTATTTTATATGCTGCCAAAACATTACCATAGGAAGTGATCGTGGTGTTTCCCCCGTTCTAGAGGGCCCTTTATATATGGGACCGGGATCTTCGATTGTTGGTGACTCAATAATTGGTGCCAATACACACCTGAGTATTGGAGCATCTGTATTACATAGGAACATACCGGCGGATTCGCTTGTAATTGGCAGCTATCCGAATTTAGAGATCAAGCCATCGAAGAGAAACCTGATCTCTGATATTTATTTTACCACATAATCACTGCAAAAGCAAACACTTCTTCCCGCATAATGCGTGTGCAACTGTATGAGCAAAGTACATTTAAAAGGGATCAACGGTATAAGAACTATTGCAGCAATTGGGGTTATATTATCTCATATTTCTATAACGCTTAATGTTTTTTTTCCGGTATTCAATAAACAAAACATTCATATAGGTAATAGTCTTGCAGATTATGGTGTTACCATGTTCTTCGCGCTTAGTGGCTTTTTGATTACCTATCTATTGCTTGTAGAAAAAGAGATTGGAGGAATAGAAGTTGTAAAATTCTACATTCGGAGAATTTTAAGGATCTGGCCATTATACTATTCGTATCTTTTTATTTGTTTGGCCCTTGTTTTCATTTTTAAATTATATCCATACTGGGGAAATTCACTCTTTTATATTTTTCTTGCCGGAAATTTTGCTTATGGGATCCGAATTACTGTTTTTCCTTTAATCTCACATTTTTGGTCGATTGGTGTAGAAGAACAGTTCTATCTTTTTTGGCCTTGGCTTATTAAAAGATCTAGTAATGTTATGAAAAGCCTGGGTATTTTTATTGTTGCATTTTTCTTTTTAAAAATAATACTGCGCTTTCTTATTTTCAAGAACCCTGGTATATTCATTGCGCCATACAATATTCTTTTCTACACACGGTTTGACTGTATGGCAATCGGAGCAGTGTTCGCTTGTTTGTATAAACAAAAAAGTAGTTTGCTAAGCACGATTACATCAGGAACGGTTCAAGTATTTGCCTGGTTCCTTATGGTGCTGGTAGCCTTGAATAGGTTTTCTGTAACGGATATAATAAATCACGAAATCGTTGCTTTGGTAACAAGCTGTATTATCATTAGTCAAATAACAGGTACAAACCGGATCATAAATTTGGATAACCGTTTTTTTGATTTTCTTGGAAAGATATCCTACGGTCTGTATGTGATACACCCTCTTGTTATGTTTTTGTATTTCGGAGCCGCGAAATATTTTCAACATAATAGTTTTGTTTTCGGAATTGTATCATATCCTATTGTTATTGGACTTACCATTCTGTTCGCCTATATATCGTACGAATATTTCGAAAAACGTTTTCTCAAACGAAAAGAAAAATATTCAGTCGTTGTTACAGCGCCGTTCATTTCAAATTCAAATCAATAGTGCTGTGTTGAATTCGCTTCATAAAGATGTAATAAGGATGGAAAAATGAGTTTTAAAAAAATCCTGAAAGGAAAATCTCTCAAGGCAAACGTTTTAGCGAATCTTGGAGGCAATATCTGGTCTGCAATTTTATCAATCGTTTTTGTTCCGTTATACCTTAAATATATAGGCTCGGAAGGATATGGGTTGATTGGCATTTTCGCAAGTGTTCAGGTAATTATGTATCTGCTCGACAGCGGATTGAGTACAACCCTTAACAGAGAATTGGCAAGGTTATCAGTGCTTGAAGGAACACAACATAAAATGGGAGATCTTGTACGTACACTTGAAGTAGTGTATTGGATACTGGCCTGTTCCATTGGCGCGATCGCATTTTTTGCTTCACCTTTTCTTGCCTATCATTGGGTACAACCAAAATCACTGAGTCCTGAAACAGTGGTTACCTGTTTCCGGTTACTAAGTATTACACTTATATTTCAGTTCCCCATAGGCTTTTATAACGGAGGTTTATTAGGATTGCAACTGCATGTTCATCTGAATGTACTAAGAGCTGTATTTAATACAATTAGGGGCTTTGGTGCAGTTATCATCCTGATTTTCTTTTCGCATTCAGTTATCATATTTTTTAGTTGGTTTCTTTTTGTTGCAATATTGAATGCGTCGGTTTTATTTGCATCTCTCTGGAAAGCCCTCCCAAAATCCCCTCATTCCGAAGCCCCATCTTTAAAGCGTTCCGAATTGAAAAGTGTTTGGCGTTTCACTACCGGCATAGGAGCCACCACAATTACAGCAATTTTACTTACTCAGTTAGATAAGATCATTTTGAGTAAAACATTGTCTTTATCAGAGTTTGGTTATTATTCTATGGCTGTAACGCTTGGTATGACATTGGCACAGATCACAGGCCCTGTAACACAATCATTTTTTCCACGACTAACAGCATTGGTGAGCAGTAAGGAAAATGTGTCATTAAGGAAAACATTTCATCAAGGTTGTCAGTTGGTTTGTGTGCTCACCATTCCATGTGCAATCATGTTGATTGTATTCAGTAAACAACTCCTTATTATATGGACGAATGATCCTACAGTTGTAATTAATACATGGCTTGCTGTATCACTTTATACGATAGGAACCGCTCTCAATGGACTGATGAGTATTCCTTATATGCTTACTATAGCGTTTAACTGGACCAGATTAGGTTTGTATCAAAACATCGTTTTATTGTTTATCATGATTCCTGTAACCATATTTGCGTCTATGCGGTTTGGTGCCGCAGGGGGGGCTGCATCCTGGGCATTAACAAATTTTCTTTACATCCTTTTTTCCCCTGGGATCATCTGTCGTAGGATTATGCCGGGAGAAACATTCTACTGGTACTGGAGCGATACAATCAAACCTATGTTAGCCGCTTTATTTGTGATAGCGCTTGCATATTTTTTCATACCGGTAAATAATTTCAGCAGATGGCCTATGCTTCTTGTTTTAATATTGATCGGTATGATTTCACTCATAGCAAGTTTGTTTTCCGCAAAGGATATAAAAGAATTGTTAATGGGGTTTATCTTCAAAAGTAAACTGCATAAGGTATGAATCCGTTAGTGAGTATTATCATTCCCACTTACAACCAGAAGCCGGATTTTATAATTGATTGTATCAACAGTGCAATTACACAATCCTATACAGACATAGAAATATGCATTTCCGATAATCATTCTAGCAATGAAGTGCCGGAGATACTGTACAAGTATGCTAAGGCGGATACAAGAATTAAAATTATCAGGCCTCCGGCACATGTGTCCGTGATAAATAACTTTTTATTTGCAGCATCTAATGCCACAGGTAAATACATCTGTTTTATCAGCTCAGATGATATTTTGCTGCCAACATGTATTGAAGAACTGGTAAATATTCTTGAACAAAACCCGGAAGTTGCTATAGCCCACAGTAATGCCATTCACTTTACACCCGATGGTAACGAAACATTTGAATGGAATCATTTTAACGGGCAAACAGGAATTCATGATCTTGAAGACGGAATGGAAAAAATTATTGGGCACCGTTACACATACATGGCGGGTGTTTTAATTAGGAATGATCTTTATCGCCAGATAGAAAACCCAAAGGATAGTATAAAGTATAGTGAAAACATTACCTACTCATGGGATACCTATCTTTTATTCCGATTGTTAGAACTGGGAAAAATTGCCTATGTAAATCATCCACTTGCAAAAGTTCGTGTGGAAAATGAACAACGTGAAAATATCAATGCTTTTGTTTTGCAGGATCTATATTATACGTACTTATGGCTTGAAGGAAGTAATCTCATGAAACGAATTCCAGATGCTTCAAGAAAAATTAACCAGATCAAAGTAGATCTTGTATATAGGTATTTACCCATATTAGTGTACAAAAGACTGAGTAAAATACTTTCCCGTGAACAATATCTTTCACTTCTTGCCTATGCGTACCGGTTGGTGTCTGCTAATTTCTTTTTGCGTAAAACACTCTTAAGGATCATCCTGATCATACCGGGCCTGCCCGTTTCCGCATTCAGGATGTACAGATCTGTAAAGTACAAGACATAATAAGATGTATAAGTTTACTGTATTTACACCCACCTATAATAGGGAGAAAACACTCGAAAGGGTTTTTGAGAGCCTCTGCAGCCAAACTTTTACCAACTTCGAATGGATCTTGATCGATGATGGATCAATAGACAATACCCCGGCATTGATTGATAGTTTTCACTCAAGGGCAAGCTTCACAATCAAACACCTTAGGTTAGAGAAGAATAGCGGCAAACACATTGCATATAATAAAGCGCTCCAAATGTCAGATAGTGAGCTATTTACAGTGGTGGATAGTGATGACGAGATTGATCCTGATGCACTACTTTTCGTTAATAACTATTGGTGCGGTTTATCCTCTGATCAACAAAAGAATCTAAGTGGCATCTATGTTCGTTGTAAATCTCAACATGGAAACTTCTATGCATACGATATTAAAGAGGAACCTATTGTAACAGATGATATAGAAATGATCTATAAACTGAAATATGAAACTGATTTTTGGGGGATTCGCAGAACAGATGTGGTAAAACAGTTTCTTTTCCCGGAAGATTTTGTTGGGCATTATTACCCTGAAGGAATTTTGTTTAAAAAGATCGGCAAGCACTATAAGTTACATGTTGTAAACAAAGAACTTTATACGGTGCATTATGATGGCAATTTTTCATTGATCCGATCTCAAAGGCCACTTTTTGTAACTGCAAAATATGTGTGTGTATTCGCGGCGGATCATATTAATAATTACCTCAACTATTTTTTTGATCACCCGGTACTTTTTCTGAACAGGACCCTCTATTTCTGGGTATATAGTTTTTATACAAAGAATATAGCGGCCACCTGGAAGCAACTCAACATACGCGCAGTTATGTGGATGATACTGTTCCTGCCCGCCGGAATTATTGCACACATCGCATTTTTTGGCTTACGGGCTAAAAAGTATTATTTAAATAGAGTAAAAAAAGGAAGCCATTCTTAATCCCAATCCTGATGAGCCTGATCTTTACAAAAACACCGCAGAATATTTTTTCCCTGATACCTGACCGTACGCTTTGCCATATGCTTGACCATCATTTTACAGATGGAACAGTGGACCTGGAAAGTGCAACGTATATTAAAGAGAAGTTACATTCTGCCGACCTTTTCTCCATTTCACAGTACCTTCTTGGAAAAGAAATTTTCGAGAAAAAGATCAAAGCTATTTTTCCTGGCGGTGAAGAAGATGTGTTTGTAGATTTTGGATGTGGCTCCGGCAATTGGAGCATTGCTGCAAAGAAAGCTTTCGGCCATGTATATGGTTTTGATATTAGCCATCCAAGGATAGAAATGGCGAATACACTAAAGGACAATCATCCACAGATTGTTTTCCAGGTGAATGCACCCGGTCGTCCTTTACCCTTACCGGATGGATCTGTTAACGCATTGCTTTTTTTTAATGCGCTATCTTCTATTGATGTATCGGCGCAAGAACAACTTTTTACTGATTTTCATCGTCTGCTTAAACAGGATGGAAAGATATATATCACTTCAGTGCATTTTGGAACATTCCCTTTTTTGTTCTGCCAGGGGATTTTTCGGATGAGTCCACGACAAGTGGTAACTTCTTTAATACTTACTGCAAAAGCATTACTGTTCATTGTTGGCATTACAAAATATCCTGTTTTCTGGATCTCAAAAAAATATATACGTAAACTGGCCGCAGAAACAGGTTTCAATCTTGTACAATATGGTGCGGAAGGGGATTGTACACTAACGACCACAAAACGAATATTCAAAAAACGATTTTTCTTTTTGCCTTTTATGAAAGAATATATGCTGGTTAAGCAGTAGAGAATAGAATAACTTTTAAAAACACTGCACTATTATTAAACGATACTTTTCAAAATTATATCACTGGGGCCTTGATACTTTTCTGTATAACAGAATGGTTGAAAAAATATTTTTTCCAAAAGGGTATCCCAAAAAAATCAATGGCGAAACGATATGGATGCCATTCCGATACAGCGCTTTTTATCCCGCTGAATACGAATTAGATAAAACAAACCTTATCAAAACTGTTTGCAAACCGGGTGATGTAGTGATCGATATCGGCGCTCATGTTGGCGTGTTCACTTTTTTCCTTTCAAAGGCTGTTACACAAACTGGAAAAGTATATAGTTTTGAACCCGCACCGGTTACGTATGATGTTCTGCAGGATACGATCAGGTATAATGCACTAGGTGGGATTGTTTCTGCTAGGCAACAGGCGATACATGATAAAGCAGGTGAACTTACTTTTTATATTTATAACAATTCTGAGATTTCCAACGGAAATAGTATCTCATCAACCAATACCACCGGAGGTTCTTATCCGATACAGGTTGAAATGATCTTGCTCGACAGCCTGAAATCCGAAATAGGTGACCAACATTTATCTTTTATAAAGATCGATGCGGAAGGTGCCGAATTGGGAATATTGAAAGGAGGGCAGAATTTGATAAAAAAACACAGGCCATTTATCACTCTGGAAGTGCATCCAAAAAGTTTTGCTGATCCGGAAGCGGAAAAGGGAGCTATCTATTCATTTATCAAAGACCTGGGGTATTCCATTAAAAAAAATAAACAGGAACTGAGCCAAGCAGAGTTCCTACATTTTAATACTTATTTCGAAGTTGAATTGATCCCGGATGAGCGTCACTAAAAATTTTATCAAGAATACGATTAAACATGCCTATTACTGGGTAAATCCGATTTTCCTGCCGCCTCAGTATACGTTTGAAATAGGGTATATCTTTCACACAGAAGAGATCTTTAACCCGGATATACACAAAAAACTTATTTCGTTTTGTAGTGAGTACCTGGAGATCACCGGCACAAAATGTATCTGCGTTACTATGACGCCTCCGAATATGCGAGTAGCGAAGGGGATGAGATTATTTGGTTGCTCCAACCGAGAATATATCAACCGTATGCAGGAATTGTCATCTGTTGCACACATCGGTTTTCATGGGCATTTCTGGCACGACCCGATTAAATTTGAAGATGCTGACTTTGATATCAGGAAAAATAATACCGGCTATGTATATGAAGTGTTTTACAAACAGTTTTCAGATCAGATCAATTGGTTTTATGAAAACAATATAGTGCATAATAATACGTACTCTGGTGGCTGGTGGTTTATTAACAAGGACCTTATTGAATTATTGATGCAGCATGATATTCTGTATGATTATACAATGTCCAGATCTCCGAATTTATGGAATCCTTATTCTACACAGATCATGAATGATGCAGCAATCAAATATGGCGAATCGTTCGTAACATCTAACGCGCAACATAAATTATTGCATATACAAAACTTGCACAGCGGGCACAATACACCTTATCCAATGGATGCAACGCGTTTTATGAATACCTTGGTTGATAATGAGTTTAAAAAGGTACGCGGAGTAGTTAACAGTCATGATTACAATCTGGATTATGATTATACGATCAACTGGATAAAATACCTTAAAAAGCATGAGCAGGTAAAGTTTCTGGACCATCATCAATTGGTAAACATTGAAAAAAGCCAATTAAAAGAGATCGTGATCTGATCATGAAAGGAGGCAAAAAGTTAAAAGTGCTGTTTGTTATAGAGCAGATCTCGGTAACCTATAAATATTATGAGAACCTTGTTGCAGAATTACAAAAGACTGAAAGTGTTAGAATAGAAATATTGAATCTGGTAGCTGATGATGCGGTTAACAGTAGACTGGCAACTTTTTGTGAGAGAACATACTCATTAGACAAAAGCAGATCATATAAAAATCAGGTTGGAAAGATCCGCAAGATCATTTCCGAAAGCGATCCTGACATTATTCATGCACACGAGGTTATACCAGCTTTCTATGCCGCTTTTGGTTTATTAACTGCATTTTCGTCTAAAAAGTTGATCTTTCACAGGCACCACAGCTTTTATAGGAACCGTGCTACGATGATGATGGAAAAGATCGCTTTTAAAAGATGTGATCTCGCGATTAGCGTTTCTGATACATCCAAAGCGAAAGCGCTAGACGAACATCCTAGATCTGCCATTAAAATAAAACGATTGTACAACGGAGTTACTGTAAAAGATACGCATGAGTCTATATGTTTTGATCATAAAAAATATGAAGGCTATACAAAAATCGTTTTGCTGGCTAGATTGCGAGAAGGTAAGGGCCACTTGGTAGGGATTGATGCAGTAGAGATCGTAAAACAAAAATACCCTAAAACCATACTTCTATTTGCAGGGGAAGGAGGCTTCAGGCCAGTTATTGAAAAACATATCCATGAAAAAAAGATGGAAGAAAATGTTATGCTTCTTGGAGATGTAAAAAATATTTTTCAATTGATGCAACATATTGATATGGCAGTGTTGCCGAGCGAATCAGAAGCGTTTAATTTGTCTATTTTAGAAACAATGGCATGTAACAAACTAGTGATCGCAAAGGATCTCGCCAGTATTAAAGAATGTATCACAGATGGTTTTTCTGGAGTGTTAATACAAAGAAACGACCCTGAAGAACTTGCGTCCAAAATAATAAAGTATATAAATGAAACGGAAGAACGAAGCCGGCTTGCAGCCAATGGATACACATCCTTTTTGGAAAATTTTACTTTACCCATGATGGCACAAAAACTGATGTCCATTTATAACGAACTATCGGCTTAAATACATACATGCCAAAGAAAGAATTGGAATTGATCCAGGTATTAAGAGGTATTGCCAGTTTACTGGTGGTATTACTACATGTGTCTCTTAATTCAATGATGATTTTACAAAAAGAATTTTTTGGCAAGGCCTTTCATTTTGGAGGATCGGGGGTAGATATTTTCTTCGTTCTTAGCGGGTTCATCATTACCTATACAAGTATGGCCTCGCTTTCGGAAAGCAGGAACAGCGTTACTTTTTTGAGGAGAAGATTTGTACGGATCTATCCCGTTTACTGGTTGATCATATCCGTTTTTTTACTGTTGCAGGTTTGTTTGCCTTCATTTTACAGAACCCATTTCGCGATCACTTTACCTAATATTTTATTTACATATCTCCTTCTTCCAGGACATGAAATGATCAATGGAGTAAGCTGGACATTGAGTTTTGAATTGTTTTTTTACCTGCTTTTTACAATGGCGTTTTTTATCCGGAATAAAAAAATTTCTTTTGGTTTGGGCTTCTTGTATAGTCTGGTCATAATTGGATTTGCGCTAGGAGGGTGGGATGAGAACCCTGAAAACAGCTGGCTGCAAATGATCACATTCCCCATGAATCTAGAGTTCTTTATGGGTGTTGTCGTGGCCGCGCTCGTACGGAAAACAATGCCAGTAAAAACATGTAAGATGTTGCTCATAGTAGGCAGTGTTCTTTTTCTTGTTGGAGGTATTATGACCAATTATGGATATGTCTTAGTTTCAAGCGTATTTAATCGGGTTATTTTATCCGGGATACCTGCTTTCTTTATCATACTTGGATTAGTTAAACTGGAATTACATAGAAGATCCATTACCGTCAACAAATTCCTGTTAAAACTCGGCGAAAGCTCATATTCATTGTATCTTTTGCATTTGCCAGTAGTAGTGGCAACTTTAAAGATCATACAATTAATGGGGATTCGTAATTCTTTAATCATTCACTTCATATTAATTCTGTTGGTTGCTGGTATTTGTTATGGTAGTATTATTTTTTTCAGGTTTGTAGAAAAGCCTTTGATCGACAGGCTCAATAAAAAGGATAGAAAGAAAAAGCCGGTTATGGTTTCTCCCTAGAAACGTTTACATGTTATCATGAAAGTTTTACACGTACTTTATTCCGGACTGGGTGGGCATGGAAATGTTTTTTTCTCCCTGTTGGATGCGGATCAACAACATGAATTTACTTGTGAAGCACTTTTTTTTGGTGTAGAAGATGTAAGAAGCGAATACATTGCTAAGTGTGAAAAAGCAGGAATAAAATGGGGTTTTGCAAAAAAGAAACCAGGATTAGACCTCCGTTTTAACGTTCAGATGATCAGCAGTATATGGAAAACAGGGGCGGATATTATTTTTCTGCATGGGAGTGCTTATATTCTAATGACAAAACTGGTTATACTTTTTAAAAATACAAAATGCAGGATTGTTGTCAGGGAAACACAGGCTAATCATCTAAAGACCAATGCACAAAAATTATTTATGTGCTTTTCGATGTTATTAGCGGATAAAATCGTTTTTCTTACAAAAGAGTTTAAAGAGCAGGTCAAGAAAACGCATGAGTTTTTATTTAATGAAAGTAAAACCGCTATCGTTCCAAACGGGCTGAATCTTCAACTTTATAAACCAGGAAAAAAGGCCGAACGGAACTACTTTTTCATAGGGATGCAAAGCCGGCTGGTGCCGATCAAAGATCATTTGACTCTGATCAAAGCTTTCTCACTCATGCTTACAGATCCACCGGCACATTTTATCAGCTACACCTTGCGCATTGCGGGTGATGGTGACTGCAGGCCGAAACTCGAACTATATGCAAAAGAAATCGGTATTGCAGAACATATTGAGTTTACCGGTACCCTGGATCAAGATGGGTTACTTGATTTTTTACAATCTCTGGATCTATATGTACACGCTTCTTTTGGTGAAACGATGAGTACGGCTATTATGCAGGCAATGGCCTGTCGCCTGCCGGTAATTGCATCAGATGTAACAGGTATCAATAATATGGTTGAAGATAAAAAAAATGGTTTGCTGGTAAAGACAGAAGATAGTGAAACACTAGCGGCCCTTTTGCGCGAATGCATCAACAAGCCGGAGTTGCGGGAAAAACTTGCCAGCAATGCTGCCAGTTTTGCTGAGCTTCAATTTTCAAATAACAGGATGTTTAGGGACTACAGGAATATCTTTCTTTCAAATCAGAAAGCTTAACACTTTTATATGTTTAAATCTTTTTTTAAAAAGCATGTTGAAAATTTCCAGCGGTTCAGTGGAACTTATGAAATAGTAAAAGTTCAAACCATTCTCCAGGAAAACGAGTATAGGCGGGTGCGCGATGAGATCAAAAATATTTCTCCCGCCAATGTGGCCCTCTTTGGTAAAAAAGTATATTCCCAAACGGATGAAGATGGTATTATACAAGAGATCTTCCGACGTATTCCTCATACAGGAACATTTATGGAGATTGGCATTCAAACCGGTATTGAGTGCAATACATTACAGCTATTGTTGCAAGGATGGCGGGGTGTATGGGTGGAAGGGGATGCAAAGTATTGCCAGGTAATTGCCAGCGAATTGCAAAGTTCAGGTGGAAATAAACTCAAAGTAATCAACTCTTTTATTGACAGAGAAAATATAATAGAAGTTGGTAAATCCGCTCATGATTTTTTAAAAGCGAACGAGATAGATTTTTTCTCACTTGATATCGATGGAAACGATTATTATATAATGGAAACATTATTGAATGATCGGTTCTTTCCCAAAGTAGTTTGTGTTGAATACAACGCCAAGTTTGAACCGCCCGCTGCAATGAAAATCAAGTATAATAAAAGTCATGTGTGGGATACCAGCGATTATATGGGATGTTCGATCCAATCTTATGTAGACTTATTTGCCAACTTCAATTATAAGCTGGTATGCTGCAATATTCCCGGCATCAATGCTTTTTTTGTTAGACAAGAATTTGCACACTTATTTGAAAACTATCCGGTTGATGTTTTATATCAGCCTTATCGATATTACCTGAGTCCCATTCGGCTCGCACAAACGCCTACTTTGCGTTACCTGCGCGATATGCTGGCTGAAACGAATAATACCTAACGAGATGCTACAGCATAAAAAAAAGATACTGATAGATGCGTCAACCGTTATCGGACAGGTAGATGGGTTGTCAATTTACATTATCAACCTGATCAGACATTTGTCAAAAGAGAGTCTACAGGAATTTGCCTTCTTTATCCTCGTTAATAAAAACGTAGCACGCCCTGAACTTCAGGATCTTCGTAAAATAAAAGAACTGCAATTTATTGAAGCAGATATACCCACTATTGGCCCAAAGCGTGACTGGAAGATGTTTTGGTTCCTGCGCAAACATAAAAATGAGTTTGACCTTATCCATATTACATCCAATACATATCCTCTTGCTTTACATGGTGGGGTATGTACAGTTCATGATGTTACTTTCAAAAAACATTTTGATAAGGCACGTTTCCCTTTTAACCTAGCGCCACATTATATCAGCATACTTCTGAAACGATGCCTTAAAAACGCTAAGGCGGTTATTGCGGTATCCGGGTCTACAAAAAAAGAGTTGATGGAAGCATATTCCCTAACAGAAAGAACAGCGGATAAAGTACACGTGGTTCATGAAGGTTGGGAACACCTTGTAGAGAAAACCAAAACAGAAAATTGTACCGAGTTAATTCAGCTGGATAAAAATTACATTTTTTACCTAGGAACATCACGTAAGCATAAAAACCTGTCGGGCCTATTAACTGCTTTCAAATTGGCGCTTCCGCATATACCTTCTTCTGTTAAACTGGTGATCAGCGGTAGCAATAAACACCTAGACATTTCAGATCTTGCAATATTTAAGGAGATTAACGAAAAAGCAGAACGAGTTTTATTTACAGGGTACTTACCAACAGCGTGTTTACAAAAATATTACAACGAAGCGGCCGTATTCATACTTCCTTCTTTGGCCGAAGGTTTTGGAATACCCATTCTTGAAGCTTTTTATTATAACTGCCCTGTATTATGTTCAAATACTACTTCTTTACCAGAAGTTGCCGGTGATGCAGCATTGTATTTTGATCCTTATTTGCCATCGGAAATGGCAGACACAATAATTGATTTTTTTCAGAACTCTGAACTCAGCAACCGTTTAAAAGATGCGGGACGAAAAAGATTGGAACATTTTTCTTGGGAAAAAACCTCGAAGGAAACTGTAGATATTTATAAAAAATGCCTTCTCAACAACTAATATGCGTTGGAGAAAAAAAATACTCTTATGGGTATCTCTTATCTTTTTCTTACTGTTTATAATAATTGGCTACATTTTAAGCGATGCTATTTATTACAGATGTATCATCCAACAGAATACATTACAAACGCCCGAATTGGCATATGAATGGGTATTAAAAAACAATCTTCCCATTTCAGAATCAAAGAACCGGTATTACCTGAACTCATATGCAACACCACGGTTCCTGTTTGAAAATCGGAAACCACTTTTTTGCGATGAAGGCTCAATAGGTATAGCTACCCTAGCAAACAGCATGGGTTTTAAAACAAGATTGGTGGACCTGCTCGGAATGGATAGTGTTTCACATCATACGATCCTTGAAGTGGAGGAAAATGGGCGATGGATAAAATATGATTATCTGAAACGTTTGTACAATGTCTCGTATGACAGTAGTGCGGGTTATCCTTTATTAAAATATATATACCGCCAATATCCTAAACCCTATAACTATGTAATCAATCATAATTATTTTATTAAAAAAGTGTCACTTTGGTTCAGGGGTATCCAAGAAGATTCAGTGCGATTAAAGAGATAACTTGGATTCTGTAGTATCCGCTTCGGGCGTATTTATTTTCTTGCTTTTTTGTTTTTATCATAAAGTAGGATGATCCCGATCATAAAAAAAGGTATAAATGGGATCCTATATCTTGATAACGCGCCAAAATTATAAGATGATATTCCCACAAAAAATGCGAAGACTAAAGTAAATAGAAAACAGAAAATGATATTCTGATCCTCGTAAATGTGCCTGATGGTTTTTGTAAATCGCACCATGAAAATAACTTTAAGTGTGAACAGTAAAAAAAACAGCGCTTCAATGGCCGCCAAAAATGTTAGCGGTTTCTTTACTTCCCACAGATACGGCCGGAATAATGATACATTTACAGCGGGAATTATTTTTTTTGCGATTCCTTTCAGTGTCGGATCGAAATCTCCAAGGTCGTAAGTTGAACCATCATCCCCTTCAGTACTTCTAATAATATAGTCTTTCGTGACCTTCGCAGTAACGGCTACCTGCTCGGGCGAGTAAGCGCCAAACAGTTCTGTCGCTTTATTATAAGTCTTGTAGGCAGCGAATAAAACAATTGCTACGAAACCAACCATTACTAATTTTCGCTTGAAGGGGCTGATCAATGATCTTTGATACACAAGGAAAGCCTTCCATAGCAGAAAAGGCATTAATGCGATCAGAATGTATGATTTGATAAAGTATAAAAGAATGCTGGAAAGTGCTATAATACCAATATAGCGTATCCTGATCTTTCTTTTTTCCATCAGCTTGTATGTGCAATAGCATAGCCACCCGATGGCCATTAAACACAAGGTATCTTTAAATAACCCGGAGCCCCATATCACAACACTGGGTACAAATAAAGTTGCCAGCGCAATATTTTTAACCTGTTTTGGGTATTGTAAAGCAAAAGTTCTGAAAAGCGCCCAAATACCAGTAAATGAGATTGTTGCAAAGCAAACAGCAATCAGAAGGTATTTTGTAAATGTAAACAAGCCTATGGCGCAGGCGATACTGGAAAGGGTCCAGGCGGCAGTATCATTCGGCGGATAAATGAATTGTGAAATATAATAGGAATCAGTGACATTTGATGGATCCGGGTTATGTGTGATCAACCTATACCATGTATCCGGGTATGTATCAATTGCGCTATTGATTATTTGTGCCTGAGTAAAGTAACCAAATGTATCGCCGGCAAAATAATAATATTCATAAACCATCCCTATAAAAATGGCACCTACGATCTTAACTGTTAATCCTGGTATGAAATAAGAGCGCCATGGGTGGCCTTGTGGATAGAATTTTTTTCTTAGCCAAAAAGCACAGGAATAGATCAGCAAAAGATAAAAAGGCAAAAGAAGGTAGTCGTATAAGGTGATATGAGTCATTCAGCACTGTTGTTTTTTAAAATCACAGACCTAAGATATTACTAATTATGTGAACATGCTGGTTCTAGTATAACAGGTTTAAAGCAAAATAAATGTGTGGGATCAATGGAATTATTTTAAAGAACGCTTCCGATGAATTAATGGATAAGATGATTCGAATGAATGAACTCATCATTCACCGCGGCCCCGACGATTCGGGTGTATATATTACCAGTAACCTCTTGGCCATGGGTATGCGCAGGCTATCCATTATTGATCTTAGTGGTGGGCACCAGCCTATGTTTAACAACGATAAATCACTTGTGATAGTATTCAATGGCGAGATATATAATTTCAGGGAACTACGCAAAAAACTGGAAGATGTAGGAGTTGTGTTTACCACTTCCTCTGATACGGAAGTGGTTCTCCGCATGTACGAGCAATATGGCGTGGCTGCTTTTACTGAATTGAATGGGATGTTTGCTTTAGCAATTCATGATATTAAAAAGGAACAGCTTATACTTGCAAGAGACCGGTTTGGGGAGAAACCTTTATATTATTATTCCGATAGCGAAACCTTTGTATGGGCATCTGAAATGAAAAGTTTGTTGCGGGTTATGAAAAAAAAGCAAACGATTGACCCCGATGCCATGCAAATTTTCTTCTCCCTTACCTATATCCCTGCACCTTATACCATTTACAAAGGGATACGTAAATTAACGGCAGGCAATTATATGCTGGTAGATACAAAGAAGCATACTTACCATATTCACGCCTATTGGAATATTTCTTTGTTTCCCGCACAAGACATGATTACAGATTATGCTTTTGCCAAAAAAACACTCAGGGAACTGCTGACCGATTCTGTTCAAAAGAGAATGATTGCCGATGTGCCCATCGGTGTTTTTCTAAGTGGCGGTGTGGATTCCTCCATTGTAGCTGCCCTAATGTCAGAGCAAACCAATCAGAAAATACAAACCTTTTCTATTGGTTACCGAAATAAACGTTATGATGAATCAAAAAGGGCCGCACAAGTGGCATGTCATATCCGATCGGAGCATCATGCCTATGTATTGGATCATAAAGATATTCTGCACGAAATAGATTCTATCATCCTCAACTACGACGAGCCCTTTGCCGATTCTTCATGCCTGCCTGCTTGGTATGTTTCCAAAAAAACGGCAGCACATGTAAAAGTGGCTTTAACAGGCGATGGAGGAGATGAAGTATTTGGCGGGTATAATAAATACCTTCTACAGACATATGGGAAAATTTACCGGCAATGGGTGCCAGAAATGGTACATCGTAAGTTTATCCAACCTTTGATGCAGTCTGCCATCTGGCATCAGAAAGACTCTCATAGTTTTGCAGCAAAGATCAATAAGTTTTTACGGGCATCGGGCAACAACCGGTTATCCAATCATATCAATATCTTGATGCTAGGTTTCAGAGATTCAGAACTATCGGAACTTTTCAGGAATCCTGTTCTGCGCACTACAGAAAACCTCCTCACAAATTATCTTGACCAGGATGCTTCCCATACCGATGACTTGAAACTGGCCAGGTATCTTGATCAGCATATTTCATTGGAAGGAGATATGCTGGCTAAAGTAGACAGGGCCAGCATGCTTTGCTCACTGGAATGCAGAGCTCCTTTTCTTGACCATCGTTTAATGGAATTCTCTCATCGGATACCAGATCATTTTTTAATACAAGGAAACAATAAGAAAAGAATATTGAAAGAAACATTTGCAGATATGCTGCCTGCAGGCTTATTTCAAGCCCCCAAATCCGGATTTGAAGTACCTGTGGCTGACTGGTTCAGGAATGAACTGGCCAGCGATCTGAAGGAAACCCTGAATGAAAAAAATCTTGCCAAACACGGTTTGTTTAACGAAGCCCGGGTGGATACATTGATCCATGAGCATATACAGCAAAAGAGAAACCACGCCTATCAGCTTTGGACATTGTATTGTTTTCAAAAATGGTATCATCAGCATGCGGATGAATAATTTATGTTTATATTATGGCTGCTAAAAAACTACTTTTCGTTGTAGATACAGATTGGTTCTTTCTCTCGCATCGTTTGTCCATAGCACTTGCAGCCAAGAAAGCAGGCTGGCATGTTACGGTAGTGACAACTGATACCGGCGAGGCACAAACGATCCGTGACCATGGCCTGGGTTTTTGTGAGGCAAAACTGATCAGAACAAAACTGAATTTGGTAAGCGAGTTCCGGATATTCAGGCGGTTGTTATCCATCTATCAATCCGAACAACCGGATTTGGTTCACCATGTTTCACTGAAGATTATTGTAAACGGGGGAGTGGCGGCAAAAATAGCTGGAGTACCTATGGTAGTAAATGCAGTAACAGGATTAGGTCATTATTTTATTAATCCCCGCAAAGCTTGGGTGGTCAATTTTTTATTCTCACCTGTTTTCAGACTGATCAGAACCTGTAATAATCTCAGCTATATTTTTCAGAATAAGGACGATCAGGAACTGTTTATTGCCAAAAAATGGGCCAAACCCAATCAGGTAAGGTTAATCAAAGGTTCTGGAGTTGATATAGAAAAATTCAGGTATACGGAGGAGCCGGTATCGGACCCCGTAAAAGTATTATGCGGGACTAGGCTTTTGCGTGACAAAGGAATTGTTGAATTTGTAGAAGCCGCCCGCCTAGTTAAGGCAAAATTGGGTAATCGGGTTTTGTTTGTTTTGGCTGGCAAAATTATCAGTGAAAATCCTACCAGTATTCCTGAAAGTGAAATTAATGAATGGGTTTCTCAGGGTCTGGTTACTTATATTGGATACCAGAAAGACATAAATTCTTGTCTGGCAGATTCTCATATTAATGTCTTACCCTCATATAGAGAAGGGTTACCTAAGTCGCTGATAGAAGCTTGTGCGGCTGGTCGACCTATTATTACATCCGATGTGCCAGGCTGCCGGGATGTAGTAGAAAATGGTGTAAATGGATTTTTGGTGCCTGTTGCAGATTCTGTAAAATTGGCCGACGCCATTATCACCTTGGTAATCGATAAAAATCTCAGGGTTTCTATGGGATACGCTTCAAGACAAAAAGCTATTCTGGAGTTTGCTTTGGATAAGGTGGTAGATCAAACTATGAGCATATATAGAGATATGGAGGAATGTGTCAGATCGAAAGGAATATGATAAAAATGGCAGAGGTAGATCCCCTTCTAAAAATAGGTATTATTATTATTAGAAAATAGTATATTTACTTTATCCTTTATAAACAATATCCTTCCCCAAATCGTCACATGTGGCGGTTTATACTCAGATATTTTTTAAATATCTCCCTTTAAAATCCTATACTGGATAACTAGTTATGCTTATCCTTTTGATTGTATTAATACAATCATTTGCGATATGTGTAATAATTTTCTAGCAAAATATAAATACCCCCACGTCGAAAATTGCTTTGTGCCTACTGAGTTGGCATTTGTTATTTTTAAATTATTTGTATGTTGTTACTCGGATTAATGTTAGCCTTTTGTTTTGTTATCACATTTGCATTAATACCAGTGCTTATAGACGTTTCTAAAATCAAGCGTTTGTTTGACGAACCACTTGAATACCGAAAAGTACATTTCTCAAAAATCCC
The DNA here is from genome assembly GCA_943372845.1 of Chitinophaga pinensis. Classification (GTDB taxonomy): domain Bacteria; phylum Bacteroidota; class Bacteroidia; order Chitinophagales; family Chitinophagaceae; genus Sediminibacterium; species Sediminibacterium pinensis_K. The sequence goes on from CALSAD010000004.1 coordinate 122,736, forward strand.
TAACCTCGGAGGGGTAGCTCTCTTTACCGCTATTTTATTAGGAACTTGTCTTTTTGTAAAGCCCGGTGACCTGAATTACCTAAATGCTTTTATTGCCTCAGCATTTATCATTGCTATCATAGGCGTTAAAGATGATCTGGTAGGGATAGCACCAGATAAAAAGTTTTTTGCACAAATCATTATTGCATTTGTAATGATTTATTTCGGAAATGTTAGAATTACCAGTTTCCATGGTTTTGTGGGTATTAATGAACTTTCGTTACCATTTAGTGTAATCATAACGGGACTTGTTATTGTTTTTATTACCAATGCTTTAAACCTGATTGATGGAATCGATGGCTTAGCAGGAGGGATTGGACTAACCGCGAGCATTATATATGCCATTTGTTTTTATCGTATAGGAAGCATCGGAGAGTGTGTATTGTCTGTTGGGATGGCAGGATCCTTACTTGCATTTCTATATTACAATGTGTCACCCGCAAAAATATTTATGGGTGATTGTGGATCATTACTATTGGGCTTTATTTTATCTATCTTAAGTATTCGTTTCATGGAGTTGAATAGCATAATTCCACCTGGAGCCGATACACTACCTTTCTTTGCATCGCCAGCTATCGCCATCAGTATTCTTGGTTTACCCATTTATGATACACTACGATTATTTTCTTTAAGAATTATAAAATTGAAATCTCCCTTTGCCGCTGATAACAATCATTTGCATCATTGGCTCATTGTGTCTTTTCGGTTTACACACATACAAGCAAGTAGGATATTAGTTGCCCTTAATCTGTTATTAGCCATATCTGCCTTCTTCTTTTCATACTTGGGAAGTACTAAGTTGATTTTACTGGTCCTGGCCGAAGTTGCAACTTTTAATATCGTTCTATGGCGATTGAAGAAAATGACCAAAGCAAAAGTAATCTCATTAACAAGTGATCATCATACAACAAAAAGGGTTATCGAATTAGATGGCACTAATGGTGTCTCCTATGATACAAAAACGCCTGTCTCACTCTAATTACTTCTTAAGTAAAAAGTAACTGTATTTGTATAATTGTTTTACCACTTGTTATGGGTATAAAAATATAAATGCAGCTTTTAAGCTAAATACCGCTTTATCTCCTTCTCCACATCCCTGTTCTTAATCGTCTCCCGCTTATCATGTAGTTTCTTACCTCTTCCCAATCCAATCTCAATCTTCACCAAATTCTTATCCGTAAAAAAAACTTTCAGCGGAACCAGGGTAAATCCTTTCTCTTTGATTTTGGCTTGGATTTTCTTTAATTCTTTTTTATTGAGTAATAATTTTCTATCGTGCACCTCAATATGGTTATTGGCGGTTCCGTGTGAGTAGCTGGCAATAAATAATCCACGCATCCATAATTCACCATCATCAAACATGCAGAACGCATCATTAAAACTCAGCTTACCTTCACGTATGGATTTTACTTCCGTTCCCATCAATACAATGCCGGCTACATATTTATCATCTATGAAGTAATTAAAGTAAGCCTGCCGGTTATTCATCTCAGACAAAGAGAGGAGAATTAAAAATTAAAAATTTAAAATTAAAAATGACGGGTAGATCCTCTCATTTAGTAATTCTTTTTATCATACGTTGACTGGGCTACTGCTTACAATTATTAATTTTTAATTGTTAATTAATCCAACCCAGTTTAACTTCTAAATAGCACCACTATTTGTGCTAGTTTATCTTTGAGGTTTTTTCTGTCAACGATAAAGTCGAGGAATCCATGCTCGAGTAAAAATTCACTGCGCTGGAAGCCTTCGGGAAGATCTTTTTTAATGGTTTCTTTAATTACGCGCGGGCCCGCAAAGCCAATCAGGGCGCCGGGTTCGGCAATGTTCAGATCTCCCAGCATGCCAAAGCTTGCAGAAATGCCGCCAAAGGTTGGGTCGGTGAGCAAGGAGATATAAGGAAGCTGTGCATCGCTTAACTGTGATAATTTACCACTGGTTTTTGCCAGTTGCATCAGGCTGAAAGCACTCTCCATCATACGTGCACCACCACTTTTGCTGATGACGAGGTAAGGAAGTTTGTGCTCAATGCAATAATCAACTGCTCGACTGAATTTTTCTCCCATCACACTACCGAGCGATCCGCCAATAAATTCAAAGTCCATACAGGCAACAACCAGTCCTTCACCATTGGCCTTGCCTACCGCAACCCGCATCGAATCTTTCAGGTCGGTTTTAGAATGAATATCATCCAGTCTTTTCTGGTAAGGTTTCAGATCGGTAAATCCGAGTGCATCAATACTTTGAATATTATCGAAAAGTTCGGTATAGGCTTTATCATCAAAGAGAAAATCAAAATACTCTTCGCTACCAATGCGGTGGTGGTAATTGCATTTGGGGCAAACAAATAGGTTTTCTTTTAATTCGCTGGTAGTGCAGATATAATTGCATTCCGGACATTTGTTCCAAAGCCCTTCCGGGGTTTCTTTTTTATCTGCGGTTGAGGTTAAGATGCCTTTACGGATCCGTTTAAACCAACGTGGTTTGGCCGGATCTCCACCCTGGTTTTCATCACCAGTGAGGTTGGCTTCAAAATCTTCTTCACGTTCTTTTTTCATAGCGGTCTTTTGCAATTGGGGCGGTGAAGATAATAATTTTACTCACCCCATCTATCAGCTAATTACGGATGTGCAAAATAGCCTGATTTACAAAGAGTAAGGATAAATGCTAATAATTGTTAGTTTTTTGTAAAACGCTGGCAATTTTGTTGAGTTTGTGTTGCTGATTATAAAACAAAGCCCCTGAATGAACCATTCAGGGGCTTTGTTTTATTGAATTCACTGTTTTATGCGTTTCGGTTGATACAATTAAGATCTTCAAAAGCTACTTCCAGTCTTTTACTGAAATTCTCTTCTGCCTTACGCAACCATACCCTCGGATCGTAATATTTTTTGTTGGGCTTTTCGGCTCCTTCCGGATTGCCCAATTGTCCCTGCAGGTACGCTTCGTTCTTTACATAGAACTGCTGAATACCTTCCCAGAATGCCCACTGCAGATCGGTATCAATATTCATTTTAATAGCACCATAACTAATAGCTTCCCTGATCTGGTGCTGAGGCGAGCCACTTCCACCATGAAACACAAAGTAAACGGGTTTAGGCCCGGTTTTTAATTCCTGCTCAATATAGTCCTGACTGTTTTTTAATATCACTGGTCGCAGTTCCACATTACCCGGACTATACACACCATGAACATTACCAAACGCAGCAGCTACGGTAAACAGGTTACCTACTTTGCTTAATTCAGTATACGAATACGCTACATGCTGTGGTTGTGTGTAGAGTTTATCATTTTCAACACCACTGTTGTCAACACCATCTTCTTCACCACCTGTAACACCCAGTTCAATTTCAATACTCATGCCTAATGGAGCCATGCGTTTGTAAAATTCAACAGAGGTATGTATGTTTTCTTCCAATGGTTCTTCAGACAGATCCAGCATATGTGAACTGAAAAGGGGCTGGCCTTTTTCTTTATAAAATTGTTCGCCGGCATCAATTAATCCACTAATCCACGGTAACCATTTTTTGGCAGCATGGTCTGTATGCAGTACAACCGGTACACCATAATATTTAGCCACGTTGTGAATATGTAATGCACCGGATATACCGCCGGAAATATTTCCCTGCAGGTTATCGTTGGGCATTCCTTTACCGGCTATGAACTGTGCACCACCATTAGAGAACTGAATGATTACGGGAGAATTTACTTTGGCTGCAGTTTCCAATACGGCATTGATGGTATTGGTACCAATGGTATTAACAGCGGGTAAGGCAAACTGGTTGTCTTTGGCATCGTTGTATAAAGCTTCCAGTTCTTTTCCGAACAATACGCCGGCACGGTATTTTTTCATGTGTAAAGATTGTAATGTTTAAGTAAAATTCTTATAGAGTTTCGCTGCGGCAAGATACTTTACTTAGCGCAAACGTGTGTTAGCTTTTGTGGCATTTCATACACAAGATATGCCACTACACCAGCTTTGTACGGAGTTGTGTTAGGTAACCGGGCACCCATTGCAGCCGGCTGCCATACCAACTAAACATTTCGCCATCTACCAGTTCAATCCGGGTATCGGGAAGGGCGGCCTGTAATTCGCTGATGTGTTTTTGCTGAAAAGGATAGGGCTCTGATGATAATAAAACCAACTCAGTTCTTTTTTCCTGCAATGCGGCAACTGTTATTTCGGGGTAACGCGTTTGTTGATTCAGTACATTATCAAATCCTGCATGGTGCATGATATCATGTATATACGTTTCTCCTCCGGCAGCCATATACGGATCCTTCCAGATTAGGTATGCCGTTCGGATTCTTTTTTGGGTAGCTACTTGCTTGGTGAGTGTAGTAAATTCATTTTGTATCTGGCTTACCAGTTTAGCCGCTTCAACTATTTTACCAGTTATATTTCCAATGGCTGTGATCATAGTCAATGCTTCTGCTATGGTTGCAATATCACTGGTCCAAACCGGACAAATATTTTCCAATGCTTCTATCTGTTCCTTTACATTTTCTTCTTTGTTGGCAATAATGAGGTCGGGCTCCAGAGATTTTACCATTGCTATATTCACGGTTTTAGTACCACCAATCCTGGTTTTGTTTCGAAACCATTCATCAGGATGAATGCAGAATTTTGTGATGCCAACTACTTCCTTATCCAAACCCAGGTCAAACAATAATTCGGTTTGAGAAGGCACCAATGAAACGATTCGTTCAGGAATGGCAGGTAAGAATATTTCGCGGTTAAGCTGGTCTGTGTACTGCGGCATATGCTAAAATACTAAGAAGTTTTTAACAGATTGATCTGTGTATTCTTACATGGATTGCATCAGAGATAAAAGATCTGTATTATGTTAAAAAACCTACTGCTTATTTGTTTGCTATTTGATGTAGATGGCGGCATTCCGGTTTTTCATTCGTCCATGCAAACCGTAAAACAAATTCCTTTACCCGAAGGCTATGAACGGGTTGCTTTGCGGGAAAATAGTTTTGCCGGTTTTCTGCGTAATCTTCCTTTGCGTAAAGACAATACCGTATACCTCTATAACGGGCAACGTAAACCTAACCAGTCTGTACATTATGCTGTGATAGATATTTCTACAGGAACCAAAGACCTGCAGCAATGTGCCGATGCCATTATGCGTTTGCGTGCGGAATATTTTTATGCAAAACAATAGTACGATAGTATTGTATTTAAAAATAATGACCATCATATTTATCGGCTCAATCATTTCTCCATAGAACAAAGCAAATTTACACGGGAGGGTTTTATGCGTTTTATGGAAACGGTTTTTATAAATTGTGGTACCTATTCTTTACAGCAACAATTGAAACCAGTTAGTAATCCAATGTTGATGCAGGTGGGAGATGTATGGATCAAGGGCGGAGCACCGGGGCATGCAGAAATAGTAGTAGATATGGCTGTTAACAGACTTACCGGAAAGAAAATATTTCTGCTGGCAGAAGGCTATATGCCTGCGCAGGATATCCATATTTTACTTAACCCGCGTACACCATTATTAGGACCATGGTATGAGCTGGACAATGTACCAAAACTGGTTACTGCTTCCTGGATTTTTTCAGCGCAAGATCTGCGTAGATGGTAGTTAGTTTACCGATATTTATACCAGGCACCTGTATTGAATAACAAAACAGTCTCATCTTCCTTTACGTAATTTTTTTCGATCAGTTTTTTCAAGCCAACAAAACAGGCGCCTCCTTCAGGAGATAACAATAAACCTTCCGTTGTTGCTATTTTATGCATGGCCGCGTTCATAGCTGCTTCACTTACAGTTACAGCAGTACCTCCGCTCTCTTTTACAACCTGTTGAATCAGGTCTTTGGCAAAAGGGTGTGGTACTGCCAGTCCACTTGCAACGGAAGGTTGTGCAATAAAATCTTCAGGGAAAGTTCCTGTTTCAAACATTTGTATCATAGGATTACAATTTTCTGATTGTACAATAATCATCCTGGGTAATGGCCCGGTTATCCATTGCAATTCCTGCATTTCCTGAAAAGCTTTCCACATGGCGATGAGACCCGTTCCGCCACCGGTTGGATAAATGATTACATCGGGTAGCTGCCAGTTCAACTGCTCTGCTATTTCAAAACCCAACGTTTTTTTTCCTTCCAGGCGATAAGGTTCTTTCATGGTAGACATATCAAAAGCACCTGTTGTTGCTGCCAATTGTCGGGCTTTTTTTCCGCAAGCATCTATTAATCCTTCTACTAAAATCAGTTCAGCACCATACATCCTGCATTCTTCTTTAAGTGTATCGGCTGTATGTGCAGGCATGATAACAGTTGCTTTGATATTGGCCTTGGCAGCATAGGCGCTTAAGGCACCACCGGCATTGCCTGCTGTTGGTATAATACAATGCGTGATACCCAATTCTTTGGCTTTGGAAATAGCAACACTTAATCCTCTTGCCTTAAACGATCCGGTGGGATTGGTCCCTTCATCTTTTAATAGAACCTCGTGAATGCCTAATGCTGCTGCCGTATGTTTCAGTGAATGAATCTGTGTGCCTCCCTCACCCAAACTAATAATATTGGTTTCGTGTATCACCGGTAATAATTCTGCATACCGCCACATGGTGAAGGGCCTGTTGGCTAATATATTTTTAGATAAAACGGAGAGATCGTATTGAGCCACCAGGGGTTGGTTACAACAGGTAGCATACGATTGAATGGTATCTGTAGCGTAAGATTTTCGGCAAACAGGACATTGAAGTTCCGCGAGGCGGGTACCGCGTGTTACAAGTGTTTTCACGCGATAAAAGTATCGTAAGTATATAACCTGAATGATATATACTTATTATGATCCATAGCTACAGGTTATATAGCTTTCTGGCCAGTTTGATAAAACTTTTATTCAGTTCGCTTTTTTCCCCTTTGCGTTGAATGAAATAAAAATTTCTTTCTATACTCAATCCTTCAAAATGAATTTCGGTGAGTTCGCCATAGGCTAGTTCTTTGGCTACGGAGCGATGCGGTAAAAAACCAAGTGAATCTGATTCGATCAGAAAATTTTTCAATGCTTCTGTACCACCCAGTCTTACTTTAATATTCAGGTCACTCAGTTTGATCTTGCTTTTTTCCAGCGTGTATTTTAATGCGGCCAATGTACCGCTTCCTCTTTCGCGGATGGCCAATGGCATGGTGATGATCTCTTTCAGTGTATAATTTTTTTTCTTTGCAATCGGACTTTTTTTGCTGCATACGGCCACAACGGTATCCGTAACAAAAGGCTGGTAATCAACATTGGTCAACTTTACCCTTCCCTCTGTAATACCGATATTGATGTCCTGGTTTAACAAGGCTTCCAGTACCAATTCTGAATTACGGTTCAGCAGATTAATATGGATATGCGGATATTGCTGGTGAAATGCCGACAATACTTTCGGTAAAGTATATAATGCAATGGTGGTGCTGGCACCCAGTTTTAAAATGCCTTTGGCCTGCATCACATCCTTGATGCTTGATATTTCAAATTCGGTTTGATCCTGAATATTTTTAACCTCAATTAATTTTTCAAAAAGAAGTTTGCCTGCTGGGGTAAGTTCTATCAGGATTCCTTTCCGGTCAAACAGTTTGGCTTTATAATATTCTTCCAGTGATTTGATGTGTTTACTGATAGCGGGTTGTGATATGTACAAAGCCTGACTGGCTTTTGAAAAACTTTTTTGCTGTGCTACTGTCAGAAATACATCATGCCTGGTGGAGATCATAGCTTAGGGGATTAGGGGTGAATTGTGAGTGGTCAGTCGTGAATGGTTAATAGTGAATGGTCAATTTTTTAAAATAGAATATAGTAATTAGTTGTGTACCCACATTCACGATTCACCACTCACGATTCATCCCTCTCATTTTGCCAAACTCTGTATCACATCATACTTGGTAACAATATGGTATTCGCCTTTTTCATCTTTTGCTAATACCGCACCATTTTCTTTGGTGATAAGGCTGCCCAATCGTTCTACTGCGGTATCAAATGCAACTACGGGGTATGCTGGTTCCAGTACACTTTTCACCGTTGCATTTCTGATCTCAGGGTTGCTGAATACTTTTTGAAACAGGCCACTTTCACTTACCGCACCTACACATTCGTTGTTATCCATTACCGGTATTTGTTCAATATCATATTTCTTCATCAATTCTACTGCATCTGCTACAGTGTGTGTGGTTTCTATTGTAACCAATCGTTTGGCGTTTCTTCCGTTTACAATGTCCTTAAATGTTTTTACATCCAGAAAACCACGTTCCATCATCCATTGGTCGTTGTAAATTTTACCTACATAACGACTGCCGTGGTCATGAAAAATACAAACAACCACATCGTCTTTGGTAAGCGTAGATTTCAGTTGCATCAATCCCTGCAAACAGCTGCCTGCACTATATCCGCAAAACAAGCCTTCTTCTTTGGCAATACGGCGGGCCATCACAGCACCATCCTTATCTGTTACCTGCTCAAACTGGTCTATCACGCTCATGTCATAATTCTCCGGCACAAAATCTTCGCCAAAACCTTCTGAAATATAAGGATGTACCTGGTTCATATCAATCTCACCCGTTTTAAAATATTTGGTAAGCAATGATCCATACACGTCAATTGCCCAGATCTTAATATTCGGATTTTTTTCTTTCAGGTACATGGCTGTTCCGGTAATGGTGCCACCGGTTCCTGCCGTACAAACCAGGTGGGTTATTTTACCTTCCGTCTGTTCCCAAATTTCCGGGCCTGTACTTTCATAATGCGCCTGCCGGTTAGCCAGGTTATCGTACTGGTTCATGTACATGGAATTGGGAATTTCTTTGCCCAATCTTTTGGCAACACTGTAATAACTGCGGGGATCTTCGGGTAATACATTAGTAGGACAAACAATCACTTCTGCACCAACCGCTTTCAGTATGTCGGCTTTTTCTTTCGATTGTTTATCGGTAGTAACAAAAATGCATTTGTATCCTTTTACGCAAGCGGCCAGTGCAAGGCCCATACCGGTGTTACCGCTGGTGCCTTCTATAATGGTACCGCCGGGTTTAAGTTTGCCTTCTTTTTCGGCAACTTCTACCATCTTCAAAGCCATGCGGTCTTTGATGGAATTACCGGGGTTAAAATAATCCACTTTAGCCAGTACGGTGGCCGGAATATCTTTGGTAACCTTATTAAGTTTAATGAGGGGGGTGTTGCCGATGGTTTCGAGAATATTGTTAAGCCACATAATAAACTAACACTTGTTTGAAACAAAGGTAAAGTTTTGGGCCTGCGCACAATGAACGATCTGAAAATAGATGCGTCGAAATGGGGAAATTATAAAAGGGTAGCGGTGCTGCCGTTAAAGCGGTCATTTCCGCCACCCTTGCATGGCTTGCCTGTAAAACAGGGGGAAATACACAGTTGGCTCATGAGTAAGATTAAAAGGTTCTTACTAAACGGATCGTAGCGCCATCATCCTGGCCATTGGTTACATCTTTTGCCACTTCTGTGTTGGGCTTGTTTTCTTTTGAATCATTGTTGCTGTTCAGGTAGCCAAATACGATTGCTGGAACCAGGGCCATAATGGCGATTACGTTTGCGGTAAAAATGAACTTTTTCATAACAGTTATTTTTAATGGTTTAATTACTTTGATAGAACAAAGATAAGTGGAATTAAAGTACTGTGCAACACATAGTACCATCTTAAGACCAGTATTTCCCATAAAATAATAGTGAGTTATGCTTTGGAATGCAGTAAATACAAGGGTTTCAGGGTTTTTACGCCTGAAAAAAGAAAAGTAAGGGATTGTGATGAGTGGAAATATGGCTTGATGAATCACAGGAAGGCCTCTTTTCCAAAGAGTCAAAAGCCTGGTTTAAGGCATAAAATCTTTATCTACTGAAAATTTTTCAGGAAATTTGGGGTTGATTTTCTGGTAAAAAGCCATGATTTGGCGCATATCCGTATCAAAATCTGTGGGATAGATGGTTTTGCCGATGCCGGCTACCTTTTTCTGGTAATCTACATACCCAAGCAGGATGGGCACATTTGCCCCCATGGCCACATGGTAAAAGCCGGTTTTCCATTTGTTGCGCTGGCTACGGCTGCCTTCGGGGGTAATAACAATGATGAGTTCTTCATTCTCCTCAAACAATTCAATCATTGCCTCCACAAAACTTTTTCTACCAGATTCATCAACACGGGGTGTGCGATCGATGGCAATGCCACCAAGGGGTTTCATCAACAGGCTAAAGGGAAACCGCATCCATTCTTTTTTTACCGTAAACCGGATCCGGAGTTTATATATAGTAAAGGAAGCAATGGTATACCAGAAATCCCAGTTACTGGTATGTGGTGCTGCTATGATAATGCATTTTTTTATTTCGGGCGGGAGGTTCTCATCCACTTTCCAGCCTGTTTGTAGAAATATGCGGGAACAGAAAGAAGCAAGGCTCATCGGGCTATGTTGTTTTCAATAGTCAGAAACAGAATTCGGTGTAAAAATGTTCTTAACAGAACAGGATGAGGATTAGAAAAGGGGCGGTTAACTATGCTTTGAACTGATCGGCAATTTTGCCACAAAGATCACTTTCAATCATTTTTTCGGCTACCAGTACCATATTTTTGAAAGCTTTGGCATTGCTGATGCCGTGGCCAATGATCACAGGTTTGGCAACACCCAATACAGGTGTACCACCATAATTCTCGTAATGAAAACGAGTGAAGTACGCATCGTTATCATACCCGCGTTGCTGCGTAATATCATACACAGATTCTGCCATTTTCAGAATAATGTTTCCGGTAAAACCATCGCATACAATTACATCGGCCTTATCATTAAACAGGTCGCGGCCTTCGATGTTTCCTATAAAGTTAACCAGGTTATTTTCTTTCAGCAGGGGGTAAGCAGCCTGGGCTAGTATATTGCCCTTGCCTTCTTCTTCGCCCACATTCATCAAACCCACTTTTGGTTTGGCAATGTTCAGAATGTACTGTGCGTACAGGCTGCCCAGTATGGCAAACTGGTTCAGTTGTTCGGGCTTGCAATCGGCATTCAATCCTACATCCGCAATCACACCCGTTCCCCCATTGATCTTGGGAACAATGGTTGCAATAGTAGGTCGTAATACACCTTCAATGGGTTTAATACTGAACATGGCGCCGACAAGCATGGCACCGGTGTTGCCCGCACTCAGAAAGGCATCTATCTTACCGGTAGCCAGCATATGAAAACCGATGGCTATAGAAGAGCGTTGTTTTTCTTTAAGTGCTTTGGTGGGGTGTTCGTGGTATCCGATTACTTCGGGGGCATGTATCAAATGCAAATTAGGTGATGTAACACGATATTCCTCCAGAAGGGGTTGTACCAATGCTTCATCACCTATGCAGTATATCGTAGCCGTACGAATATCTTCAGACAGGTATAGCTGCAAGCCTTTCACCGCTTCCAGCGGTGCAAAATCTCCACCCATCATGTCTAAGCCAATATTCATCGTGGCAGGAAGTGAAAAGTTGAACTAAAAAGGTTACGCTTTCAGAGGTGCTTTTTCGGCAACCAGTTTACCTTTATAGAACAATTTTCCTTCACTCACGTGCGCGCGGTGGCGTACATGTGTTTCACCAGTAGTGCTGTCTTTGCTTAATGTTACTTCCTGTGCTACGTAGTGAGTTCTTCTCTTTGCGCTACGTTGCTGGGAATGTCTGCGTTTAGGATTCGGCATATCTCGAAATTTATAGTATCAAAAAAAATTAATCCAGGTTTTTAAATTTATCCAATCCTTTAAAAACAGGGTTACTGTCTTTGCGGGTCTCTTCCTCCATCTTTCTCAGTTTTTCCAGTACCTCCAGGTTACATTTTGGTCCACCCATTTCTTCCTTACTGCACATTTTCTGCAACGGAATACTCAGGTTTATGAACTCATAGATCCAATCGGCCAGGTGCAAATGACTTTCACCGCGGCTGATATAATGCACATCAGGATCTTCTTCCTGTTCATTCATTACATCCGGATCATCCACCATTTTTACAATGATGTTGAATTCGTCCCAAAGCTGCATGGGCAGTGTGTTTCCACATCTGTCGCAGGCTGCGTTAACCGATCCGTCAACATCAAATTTCAACTGCATGAAGCCATTGTTTTTATCAAGGCTTAATTTGATATTGGCGATGCAGTTTTCAAAATCCTGCTCACCATATGGTACAAAGAACTTATCCTCAATTCTGTATTCGTATACATGAATCCCCGGCTTTAAACCCACAAATGCTATCTCGAATTCCCGGCGCTGACTCATAACCGATTTTTAAGGGCTCGCAAAGGTACGCTAAAACGCCCGAAATGCCAAAGGAAAATTGAATAGGGGCGCAACTTTGCCCACAAAGCAATGATAGGCTATTTTATGGCATATTTGTGTATATGAAGCGCGAAACAACCATATCAGGCCATTTATGGGTTAATCTGGGCTTTTTATTTGCCATAGCATTGACAATCAGTCTTTTTTCTATTTTTCCCGAACAAGTAGAGACCTTGTATGCAGCAGGTTTTTATCCCGGCTTATCTGCCGCACTGCGAATACTTACCGGGTGGGCACCTTTTAGCATAGGTGATATTGTATATATGTGGATCGTTGTTTCATTAGTTATCCGCGCAGTGAAAGGAGGGATACTCATCTATCAGAAAAAATATACCCATGAAAGGTTCGTTCATTTTCTTTTTGCAATGGGTAGGACGGTTTTATGGGTGTACATCATTTTTAAACTGATCTGGGGATTGAATTACGATCGCTTGGGTATTGCCTATCAACTGAAGATTTCTAAAAAAACATATAACAAAGAAGAAGTTACCCAACTCGCAGATCAATTGATTGTAAAGTTGAATGAATGCAGAAAACAGATCACAGATACCATTTTACCACAGCCGGCACTGGATACGATTTTTCAGGAGGCATTCCGCTCTTATCAAACCATTTCACTGGATCATGCATTTTTAAATTACCGTAACCGCTCAGTTAAAGCAAGTCTGTTTACCGGTATTGCCGATTATATGGGGTTCACAGGCTACTATAATCCGTTTACAGGAGAGGCACAGTTGCGAACCGATGTACCAAGGGTACTGATACCCTATATTGCCTGTCATGAAATGGCGCACCAGTTGGGGTATGCCAGTGAGAGTGAAGCCAATTTTGTAGGATACCTGGCTGCTGCGGCTTCGAAAGATGTGTATTTCCGTTATTCTGTTTACCTGGATCTGTTCTCCTATGCGCAGGGAGAGGAGATCAGGTTGTATGGGAAGGAAAAAGATTTTGCCGGCTTTGAAGCCATCATCAAACACAACCGCGAAAGCCTGGATACACTAGTAAAGAAAGACCGGAAAGAGATCCGTACCTTTTTTAACAAACGTCGTAACCGCATTTCACCGGCTGTTTCAGGTTTGTATGATCAATACCTGAAATTAAATAAACAATCAGAGGGTGTGAACAGTTATGATGAAGTGGTAGGTTGGTTAATCGCTTATCAAAAAAAATATGGCAAACTCTAATATCAGTAGACTGATTATATCCATTGTGTTAACGGTGGGCTTAGGCTCACTGGGTGGTATTTTTACCATCAGCGAAATACCGGTTTGGTATGCTGGCTTACAGAAACCGAGTTTCAATCCTCCGAACTGGTTGTTTGGCCCTGTGTGGACGCTTCTTTATCTATTGATGGGTATCAGTTTGTATCTGATCTGGAGTAAGCCAGCCTCTTCGATACGCAATACAGCCCTGCGTTTTTTTGTGATTCAGTTTATCTTGAATTTTTGCTGGTCTATTATCTTTTTTAACCAGCACCAGTTGGGATGGGCATTGGTAGAGATCATTGTTATGTGGGTGGCTATACTGGTAACCATTGTTTGGTTTGGAAAATTATCTGCTGTAGCTGCATGGTTACTGGTGCCGTATATTTTGTGGGTGAGTTTTGCCAGTTTGCTGAATGGAGCGATATGGAAGTTGAATAGTTAGCACCTGCGGCGATTTTTTTCACCGCAGAGACGGGGAGAGCAGGGAGGTGGCGCGGAGAAAATTAGAATTGGTTCTTCCACATCATACTTTCAACGGGCCTGTTTGGCTGGCCGCTGTATTTGGCGTTTCCTTTCTGGTTGTATTTAACGGTGATCTCACCATCAACTGGAAAATAGATCAGTTGACCAATGGGCATTCCCTTATAAATACGTACCGGTTGCTTGCAGGATATTTCGAGTGTCCAGTTACCGCAGAAGCCAACATCCCCTTTACCTGCAGTGGCATGTATATCAATACCCAAACGTCCTGTAGAAGATTTTCCTTCCAGAAACGGAACATGGGCATGGGTTTCTGTGTATTCTTCTGTAACACCTAAATAAAACGCATGGGGTTGCAATACGAAGCCTTCATCAGGTATTTCAAAGTGTTCGATGGTATTGTGTTTTTTTGCATCCAATTCTGCATTTACATAGGTGGCCAGGTATTTACCAAGGTGCACATCGTAACTGTTACTGCCCAGGTCTGCACGATTATAAGGTTCAATTTTTATGGTTCCCTTTTCTATTTCTTCGAGTATACGTGAATCTGAGAGGATCATTCTTTGTACTTTTAATCAATTGAGGTGCAAATAAAAGGTATCTCTGCAATCTAATTTCTAAATTTTCTCGGTGCCACTGTTTTATCAACAAGATATTAACTTAACTACCCGCTTGGGTGTATGGAAGATAGAAGAAACGGAGTCTTTTTTTCTTGATCGGGTTCCGCTTACCCGCGAAATTACCCATCCGCATAAACGATTGCAACACCTGGCCGGTCGTTACCTGTTGCCTTTTTTGTTTCCTGATTTTCCAAATGCTGCGATTGAAATTGCTGATACCCGAAAACCATTTTTACCAGATGAACAATACCATTTCTCCATTTCGCATTGCGGAAGTTATGCAGCTGCCATTGTGAGCAGCAACAGCAGAGTAGGCATCGATATAGAAAATATTACGCCACGTGTAGAACGCATCAAACACAAATTTTTGCATGCAGATGAATTGGCATGGGTACATATCCATCCTGCAGCATTGCAAATTCCATTACTCACCCTTTTATGGAGTGCCAAAGAAGCCATGTTTAAATGGTGGGGCAGGGGTGATGTGGATTTTAGTGAAGTATTGCGGTTACATCCATTTACATTTTCTGATAAAGGTGTTATTCCGGCAACATTTGTGAAGGATGTATTGTCTGTTTCTTTATCGTTAGATTATCGGATGAAGGAAGAACTGAGTTTGGTGTGGATGGAATCGAGTAGTTAAATTAGTTAAAGTGTTTAAGGGGTTGGATTGGTTTAAGAGGTGATAATATATAAGCTGTTTGAGTTAATTATTTATAGCTGGTCATATAGTTTTCTCTGCGAAAACTCCCTGTTCTCCGCGGCTCCGCGGTTGGTTTTAGCTTGCTCTAACCGCAGAGCCGCAGAGTTTTAAGAGTTTTCGCAGAGATATAATGTATCAGTAATAATTAACTCAAACAGCTGCTAAATTTTGTAAAGTTTATTTTAACTCGTTCAACCCTCAGTCATCAAACTTACTTTTCGTTTTAGGCACAAGCATCAAGTTTTTTTGCAGGCTCTGCTTCAACTGTATTTTTACCAATTGACCCATGGTTTTTGCTTTTTTAAAAGCTAAGCTGTTATGGAAATGTTCAGACAATTCTTTTTGTAGTTGTGCAATTTTTTCCGGTTGTGAAATATTATCTGCCGTCATAATATCCAATACCTCTTTCATTCGGTAACGTGAGGATACCAGGCGGAAGGTCATCATGGTTCTTTCTTCAGCCTGGTATTGTGCAATGGAGGTTTTGTCGAGGTATTTGGTTACCATATCCACCAATGGTTTATTCTCTTTAAAGAATTGTGGCAGGTACAAATTCTTTCTTCCTTCATAGGATTGCTGGTCAAAATCAATGGCACGAATGCGGTATTGGTAATCTTCAATATCGGGTGTAATGTTTACCACAAAATTATAAGCCCGCATATCGCCCAGTAAATGCACAAAGCATCGTTCATTAAATTTTACAAATTCTTTTGCCAGCCTGATCTGGTTGGTGTTAGAATTGTTTAGGTATTCATTGATAAAAATATCGCCGGGTATGCCGGGTATGTGTTCTTCTATTAATGTGCGCTTATCTGTGAAATATATCATTCGGTTGGGAGAGAGCAGGTGTTCCAGTTCCAATCCGTATACACGGCTGGCATCCGCCTGTTTAATATAGTAATGATCGTAGTTGTCGTTGAATTTATTCACAATGCGAATGCGAAACGGCTGACTGTTACCAAAATAACAAAAATCAATTCTGGCTACATCCAGGTGATCAATAAAACTAAGATCACCTTCGGTTTTTAAAATGGCATATATACGAACGAGGTTATTTCTCAAAAACTCCCATTCTTTCATATCGTACGATACTTTTTCCCAGGCAGTTTCTTTACCATGCTTGTCTTTTAAAGGAACGGTATAAGTAAAACGTTGCAGGTCGGCATAACTAACGGGTAGTTTTACTTCACGACCATATTTTACCAAATACTTACGCAAAGCATCATTCACCGGAAAGATGGGCTTCTTTTTAGATGGCCTGTCTGGTTGATCGGAGGGACTGATATGTGTAAAGTCGTTATTCAAGTAATAAAGGATCAGTGTCTTCCAGTAAATTCAAATTCACATCGGTACCGGCAATGCCTTCTACAGAACCTTTGATGTAAGCGGCGTTCAGTAATACTTTCTCTAATTGTTTTTCGCGGGCTTTCCATAATTTTTCCATGGCATCGCGCTCGCGCTGGATACTTAATTTCATACTCATAAACCCTTCGCGTATGGCTTTCCACTGCTCGCTGAATTCGCTTCCTGTTAAGTAGTCGTACAGCATGTGCATTTTATCACCTTTGTTGTCCTGGCTTTTTTTCGCATCTGCTATTTTTAATAAGGCATTGCGTAACAGCAGCGCCACACTTCTTACTTCAGCAAAGCTGCAAATGTATACACCGTCTTTTTCGCCAAAGCGCTCCATATCTTTTGGAAAAGCCTGTGTAACAATCACTGCAACATCGGCACCCAGTGTGCGCATATCGGCTTTTAATTTTTCTATCCAATCATTAGAAAAATCTTTCGTTCGTTTACTTTCATAAATGATCTTGCCGGCTTCGTTGCCAAACTGGTTACGGATAATTTGCGTACAGTCTGCCCCACGTACCCCTTTGCCTACTTCTTCAATTTTATCAAAAGGGAAAGTGGCCTGCAGCAATTCTTCCAGCATCAATTCCTGTACCTCACCCTGCAGCTGCATACTGCCTTGCTCCGATTTGCGGCGCATTTCCTCGGCCAGTTTTTTCTGGTCGTCCAATTGTTTTTCCAGTTCTTTCATCCGTAACTGGTATTCCTGTTCTTTCAGGCTCAATCTTTCCGATTCTTCTTTCTGTAATTGTTCTTTCAGTTTTTCCCTCTCTTCCATCAACTGCCGCTGAACGGTAATTTGCAGTTCCTCTTCTTTTATTTTCAGGCTTTGTTCTTTCTGTAAAAAATCGAGTTCTTTTTTACGGGCTTCTTTTAGTTTTTCTTCTGTGTCTGCTGCATTCTGTTGCAGCATTTTTAATTGATTCTCGTAATCGGTGGCGATGGATTTGCGTAGTTCTTCCTGCAGTTTCTTTTTTTCTACTTCTATCTGTTTACGGGTATCTTCTTCTTTTGCAGAAAGTTGTAATTGAAAAGCCGTTTCCTTTTGTTTGAATTCCTCGTCTTTTTTCTTCTGCCAATCTACCATTTTGCCACGTAGTTCTTTCTCTATTTCATCGCGCATAGAGTCGCCCGGTTCAAACTGGTGGTTACAATTAGGGCAGGTAATGATGAAACTCGACATGTGCTATTTTTTTACAAATTAAGCTTAAGGTCCCGAAAATAAAAACCCGGCTCATAAGAGCCGGGTTTGTGCGAAAGAGGAGATTCGAACTCCCACGCCCGGTAAAAGGCGCTACCACCTCAAAGTAGTGCGTCTACCAATTTCGCCACCTTCGCTTTTTTAGGAAGACAAATGTAAAGGATTTTTTTATCTGTTTTATGTATGGTGTCCTCAGATTGTAAAATCGCCACTGAATACACTGATTTGCACTGAACCAATCAGTGAAAATCAGTGTATTCAGTGGTAGAAAAAAAGACTTACATCCTCTCCGGAACCTTAATCCCCAGTACAGTCATGCCTGTTTTAATAACGCTGGCCGTAAGTTGTGATAACTGTAAACGCAAAGCTTTCTTTTCTTCGTTTTCTGCGTTGCCAATGGAATGCTCCGTATAAAAAGAGTTGAATATTTTAGCCAGATTAAATACATAAATAGCCACTTTGGAGGGGTCGTGTTCATTGGCCGCATCCTGCAATACCGTGGGAAACATTTCAAGATGTATGGATAATTCTTTTTCCAATGGTAAGAGCGATTGCCTTTGGGAAATAACTCCAGACTCCAGACTCCCAACTCCAGACTTTCTCAAGATACTTTTGATTCTTGCATGTGTATATTGAATAAACGGTCCGGTAAAGCCATGAAAATCGATGCTTTCTTCGGGATTGAATACCATTTTCTTTTTCGGATCCACACGAAGCAGAAAAAACTTTAATGCGCCCAAACCAATGGTATCATACAATTCTTCCAGTTCATCAGCTGTAAAGTCTTTTACTTTTCCAAGCTCTTCTGTTTTTTGCCTGGCTATGTTTACCATTTCTGCAATCAGGTCATCTGCATCTACCACTGTGCCTTCGCGGCTTTTCATTTTGCCGGTAGGTAATTCCACCATACCATAACTTAAATGATAAATACCATCGGCAGAAGGTAGTCCCAGTTTCTGACAGATCAGCTTCAACACTTTGAAATGATAATTCTGTTCATCGCCTACCACATAAATACTCTGTGCAGCATTGAATTCTTTTTGTTTCTGTTCGGCCAAACCAATGTCTTGCGTAATGTATACAGAAGTACCATCTTTTCTTCTTACCAATTTTTCATCCAATCCATCAGCCGTAAGGTCTATCCATACACTGCTGTCTTCTTTCTGATAAAACACAGCTTTTGCCAAACCGGTTTCTACCAGGTCTTTGCCTAATAAATAGGTGTTGCTTTCATAATACGTTTTATCAAAGTCGCTGCCTATTCTTTTGTAGGTAACATCAAACCCTGCATATACCCAACTGTTCATGTTGCGCCATAGTTCCATTACTTCGGGTTTGCCTGCTTCCCAATCCAGTAACATTTGTTGGGTGGCCAACATAATAGGTGCCGTTTTTTCTGCTTCTTCATCCAGTTTACCCTGCGCTTTCAGTTCAGTTACCTGGCGTTTGTATTCATCATTGAACTTTACATAATAATCGCCCACAAAATGATCTCCTTTTGTGTGGGTGCTTTCCGGTGTGGCACCATTGCCAAATAATTGCCAGGCAATCATACTCTTACAGATATGAATGCCGCGATCGTTTACAATGCAGGTTTTTACTGTTTCATTACCATTGGCTTTTAAAATTTCGGCAATACTTCTTCCCAAAAAATTATTGCGCAGGTGGCCAAGGTGTAAAGGTTTATTGGTATTGGGAGAAGAGTATTCTACCATTACTTTCTGGCCATTGGGTTGGGCACGACCAAAATCTGAATTCGTGCATTGATCATGCACAAACTGCAACCAGTATTGATCAGATACGGTAAGATTCAAAAAACCTTTGATGACATTGAATGCCGTAAACAGCCTGGGGTTTTGTGCAACAATATGCTGCCCCAGTTCCTGGCCCAATGCATCGGGCGATTTTTTTAACTGTTTAATGAAAGCGAACAATACTACCGTATAATCGCCTTCAAATTCTGGCTTGGTTGCATTTACCAATACAATTTCCGGAGCCAGCTCAGTACCATATAACTGGTTGATAGCATTGGCGGTAACTTCTTTTATTTGAACAACTACACTCATTTTGTAACGATTTCGGCTGGCAAAAGTAACTAATTAAGCCCTACCTTCGGGTTCACTTATGCGAAAGCTGCATGATTATATTCGTGGCCTGATACTGAGTGTAGTGGATTTATTTTACCCGCTCTTCAGAAAATTCATGCCTTTACAGACCTTCCGCTATGCGGCCTGTGGTGGTTTTAATACCACATTGGACATTATTTTATTCTTTATTTCCTACAATTTTATATTAGAAAAGCAGCCAATACACATTGCTTCTCTCACCATTGCCCCGCACATAGCTGCGTTTCTCATGGGGTTTTGGGTTACGTTTCCGATTGGTTTTTACCTGAGCAGGTATGTGGTTTTTCAGGAAACATCCGTGGGCAAGCGCAAACAGTTGGGAAAATATTTTATGGTGGTGCTGGGATGTTTGTTTCTGAATTATGGGTTTCTAAAATTATTTGTAGAAGTATGTAAGTGGTATCCCACCCCCTCCAAATTACTCACCACGGTATTTGTGGTGGCGTTCAGTTATCTCTCGCAAAAGAATTTTACATTTAAATCGGCTAGTAATTAATTCTTTTCGGGTTTGATGTAAAACTGCAGACTGGCCAACCCCGTTTTTTCTGCATGTACAATGCGAAAACTATGTTGCCCCTTACTTAATTGTAAACGAATGCGGTGATGGGTATTTTCATCAAGCTCTGTGTATTTACTGTTCCAGGCATCTATCACTTCTTTTTCATCAACAAATACTTTTACATAGTCGTCGGCTGTAATGCCCAGCTGGTATGTGTTTTCGGGCAATAGCATGGTAGTGGTAGCCACGGTGGCAAATGAATCGGCTGGTAATCCTTTACCAATAGTGCCCCACCAGGTATAGTCTACGGTGTTTTTTGTTGCGGCATGTATGGCAGGTTGTTCCAATGCTTTGGAAAAGAAAGCGTACTCCTTTGCAGGATCTGTTTCTGCGTTCCAAGTATACCAGTTTATCTGCCATACAGGTTTGGGGTCAAATTCAGTATAAGCAAAAGAATATGCGTTAGCACTGTCCTGCTTTTTTCCAAATGCATCCCTGAATACTTGTCCGGAAAACCTGAGTTGCAGATTTCTCTCTGTTACAGTACTATCTGCTTTTGCAATAATAAATGATGGAAATACGCCGTCTCCTTTTTCGATGATGGTGAATGCGTTCATTTTTTCAGTCTCCCATTTTCCCATAGGTCCTAGTATTTCAAAACGGTATACACCATTGCTGTCAACATTTTTCAGCCATACCAGTGGATACCTGAAATCATAGGGCCCCCATTCGGTAATGCGCATTTCGGGTTTGCCCTGCGGCACACTGATAGCAGGTCTTTCCGTAGCCGTAATGGTTTTGAGTCTTTCATCTTTCTGGTATTCCATATCCAGAAATTCCTGTTCGCGCGAAGTATCTATATTATCTGTCCTGTCGCCCAATACCAGATTTTCGTTCACCAGTAATTTGGTATTACCACTAAATACCACGGTATCGGTTCCCATGATATCAAATGCTTTTTTATTGGAAGTGAAACGGTTGGCGGCCATCCAGTAATTGCGGCTTTCGGTATTTCTTTTTTTTGCATAGATCCAATCCTCAGGTTGTTTTTCTCTTGACCATAATTTGATACCAGTCTGGTCATTGGTAAAACTATTCAATACAATATTGATGTTTTGTCCATGTTCTATGGCAATACCAATGCGGTTATTGGCGAAAGTATTATCGGTAATATCTGTATCATAACTATACCCACCCCAAATGCCATGGTCACAATCGGTGATCTTGTTTTTCATGATCAGGTTCTTGCTGAAAGTAACTTCCACACCATTGGTAGGTGCATACGAGAAATCGTTTCCGTAAATAAAATTATCGTTACAACCGCCTTCTCCGGTATCCATGGTGGTTTGGCCGGCCCATAAAAAAAATCCATCACCACTGTGTGTGGCTGTATTAAATGCAAAAATATTATTGCTGCTTTGCTCAAACACAAGGATAGCGGCACTATCCTGTCCACGTTTGTATTTGCCATCGCTGAAGCCTCTTACAGTATAGTCAATGCGGTTATGGTAAATACTGTTGTTACTGCTTCTATATAAACCAATACCTATTCCAGAGTTAAAGGAAAAATCATTGTCTGATACAGTCGTTTTTTCGCAACGGGTAAGCATTAATGCGCATTGCCCGCCGGTAACCAGGTTATTGGTAATAATGGCATTTGTACAATTTTTCAGGTACATGGCGGCACCATACCGCATCCATTCATCGTTTTCATTTTTATGATAGCTCATCCAATCGCTGATATCTTCACGGAGGCGATTACTTTTTAATTGCTGCCGCCAGTTATAGCTAAGATTGCAGTTACTGATGGTAAGGTGGGTAACACCATCGGCCATGATGGCGATCATATATCCATGTATCGAGGCGTTTTTAATCGTAATATTTTTCGACCCCTTTTTAATGAGTATAGCGAGACCATAGAATTCATCTGGTCTGGTTTTGTTATTTGAACCTTGTAAAACAGACTGGTTAAAATCCACAGTGATATCATTTCCATCAATCACCAGTAAGGGTTCTTTCAAATTTTCAGGGGCATTCAGGTAATAGGTATTGGCATTGATGGTTACAGAATTGCGGATCACCATCCCTGCTTTCAGATCAACTGAATTGGCCAGCGAGGTTGAGAAAAATAGGAATAAGCAAACGGCTGTACAAACAAGTTTCATATCCTTAAAGATAGTGAAAGCAGAAAGTTTCCATAAAGTGATTGTCGAAGATTTATTAAAACTGCAATCGTACACTGCCAAATATGCCAAAATCGTTGGTATTGGATTTGAAAAGCATAGGGTTCAGTCCGGCAGGAATATTGCGCAATGGTGCATTACGCCAAACGAGATCAATGCGTAATAGTTTGAAAATATTTTCAAAGCCGGTACCAATTTCCGTATAAAAGCCGCCTCTTAATGAACGAAATCGGTATTCATAATAGTAGTCCCTGATATTGATACTTCTATGTGAATCTGACAGGTCACCCCACACAGATTTAAAATTCCAGAACTGCCGCATATTGCTTTTACGCATGAAAGGGATTAGGTTGATAATCTTTTTTTCCAGGTTGTGCTCAATGTTAATACCAGCATATTTATCACTGATGTATTCAAAGCGGTTCATCAGGTTAAAGGATTGTTTGTTGTAATAAAAAATTTCATTGCCCGGGTGTATTTCCAGTAGCATAAATGGTAAGGGCTCATGCGTATTAATATAGCCACCATACAGCATGTAATTTAATTTACCCCACCTGGGTACCCTAACAGATTGGTTAATGTTTGCGCTCAATCGAAGGTATTGGTAGTTAGATTTAAAAGCGTTTTGAATACCCCATGCAGCCCTGGTTTCAAATATGGGCAGATTACTTTTTAGTTTGATTTCTTTTCTATGGCGCGAAAATGTTTTTTCTCCCGGAGCATACCGTAACCGGATACCCAATTCTGAACTCACAATATTTTCCTGCGACACACGATTTATCAGGGAGCGGGTAGTTGGTAAGGGATTAAATGTGGTATACTCAGATCTGGTAAAGAAAGGCTGAGCAGAAAATTTACTTTTCCATTCTTTGTTGATGGATAGTTTTACTTCATCTACGCCCAAAAATTTTTGTGGTACCCCCGGGCGTCTGATCAGCTGGCTAAAGATGTTATCGGTGGTAATGTCTTCATCATTATACCGCGTTCGGCCGTTATCAAGATCGTGCGTGTAGGATGTAAAAAGGGTAATGCCTTTATCTCCGGGCAACTTATACGTTACATCGGCACGGCCTTTAAATGCACCATCTTTAAAACCATAAGCCAGGTAGCCATGCAGCCGCAGGTTTTTGCTGAACTGTTCCGTAGTTCCCAAATCAAAACGTACGCGGAACCGCTCGTGCTTGTTGCCACTTACCCATTTATACCATGGCCCGATTTCGATGGCACCAAATTTTTTATGCCCATCAAAAATAAACGTCAGCACTTTGGTGTATTTAATAAAGGCAGGAATGGTTTTGATGGTATCCATCATCTTATACACTTTCTTCTCATTGATACTTAAGTCTTCATGCCGCTGATCATTCCAGAAAGCTTTGTCTTTGTCCCTTGCATTTTCTGCCACTACTACTTCTTCTTTTTGTTCATTCTTCGCCAGTTTCTGATCGATCAAAATATCATTTACAGATACATTTTTATAGGTGCTTGTTCTTCTAGCAATAAAAGAAAGTTTTTCTTTACCAAACGGCGTAAAATCAACAACAGTTTTATCTTTTGCAAACATCCATGCACTATCCGGCCGCAGACTAAACTCCTGTACAATGCTTAACCGGTTTACATAGTTAATATTGGCCGTAGCGGATATATTCAATACAATTTTATAAATACCCCAGTTGCCTCCGTGTATCCAGCAATCGCCACTAAATGTATTTTCACCTTCTCTTTTAGGCGTAAATAATAAATGCAGGTAGCGCTGGCCACTGATGTATTGTGTATCGGCACCTTTGTAATTGTAATATTTATCACCCACATCGCTCAGCGGACTGATAAATTCTTTACCCATGGCATTGGTAAAGTTTTCATACACATTTACTTTCTGGTTTATACCGCCAATGAACTGCAGCATACTTTCATTTTTGAGCCCGTCGGTTTTAGCAGCTTTTATTTCTTCCCGCACCCTATGTGGGTCTACCGAATAATAATAATCAGATAGCGCTTCGGTCATGTAGATAGGTAAGAAAGGTTTCTGGTCAGATATGCTGTCAATATTATCCAGTAAAAAAACAAAAGGCTTTAATAATTTCTTATCCGTAAAATAAGTGCGGCTTACGTTGCTGATATCGAGTTCCATTTTATTGTATAACTCGTATGCGTAGTTGCGGTATTTGTAAGGGTTGTTCTTTACTTTATTGGTTACAATCAGTTTCCACCATCGCATCCCCTTATTGAATTTAGATTTTACCTCAACGGTATTGGCCATTTTCAAATCACGCATAATGAGTTCCAGGCGGGTGGTATCTTTTGTGGTATTTTTAATTCGCTTGTAAACATCGGCAAAGCCCACATAGCTTACTACCAATGTATCATCAAGGTGCTGACTTAATTTGAGAATAAAATTTCCGACACTGTCGCTGGTAGTTCCTACGCCGGCACGTTTCCAGTAAATACTGGCAAAAGCGATAGGTTCTTTGGTAAAATCATTCAGCACTTTACCCCGCAAATTGGCTCGTTGTGCCCAAAGGTTGGAACACATCAATACCATGCACATTAGCAGTAGTGCTTTACCGAATAGGGGCTCAGTTTTACTCACACAAAGTTTTAACCGGGGGTTATACAATAATTCCGGTTTTACAAAGGATTGGATGGATGGCCGGATTACCGCAAATGCTGAATTTCATTCAGTAGAGCGCTTTTCCGTACCTACTAAAGCTACAATTTATAATCATTTCACAAAATCTATCTGTCATAAATTCTCCCCATGTCAGGGTGTGGACTGCTAATTCTGACTGGTAAGTCTACCAGGGCTGACATTTTTGCATTTTGGCGCAGATGGCATGGTGATTGACTACTATTTGCAGATTATAAACCTGAAATACAATAGTTATGGGCAAAATAATAGGAATTGACCTCGGAACAACCAATAGTTGTGTAGCCGTTATGGAAGGTAACGAGCCGGTAGTGATAGCCAATGATGAAGGGCGTAGAACAACCCCTTCTGTAGTGGCTTTCTTGAAAAATGGGGAGCGTAAAGTGGGTGATCCTGCCAAAAGACAGGCTATTACCAACCCGCAGAATACCATTAGCAGTGTGAAGCGTTTTATGGGCCGTCGCCACGACGAAGTGACCGAAGAAATCAGTCATTGGAGCTATAAAGTAGCCAAGGGTGACAATAATACGGTTCGTGTAGCCATTGAAGACCGATTGTATACGCCACAGGAAATTTCTGCCATGATTCTTCAGAAAATGAAGAAAACGGCTGAAGATTATCTGGGTCATGAAGTAACAGAGGCCGTAATTACCGTTCCTGCCTACTTTAATGATGCACAACGTCAGGCAACAAAAGAAGCCGGAGAAATTGCCGGTTTAACCGTAAGAAGAATTGTGAATGAACCCACTGCCGCAGCTTTGGCATATGGATTGGATAAAAAACATGCTGATCAGAAGATCGCTGTATTTGACTTGGGTGGTGGTACATTCGATATCTCAATCCTTGAATTGGGTGATGGTGTATTTGAAGTAAAATCAACGAATGGTGATACGCACTTGGGTGGTGATGATTTTGATAAAGTGATCATGGATTGGCTGGCCGATGAATTCAAATCACAGGAAGCAATTGATCTGCGTAAAGATCCTATGGCATTGCAGCGTTTAAAAGAAGCTTCTGAAAAAGCAAAAGTAGAACTGAGTTCTTCTTCAGAAACAGAGATCAACCTTCCTTATATCACTGCAGTAGATGGTGTGCCTAAACACCTGGTAGTAAAATTAAGCCGCGCAAAATTTGAGCAGTTGGCAGATAAATTATTTGCCCGTTGTTTAAAGCCTTGCGAAGAAGCATTGAAAGATGCCGGTTACAATATCTCTCAGATTGATGAAGTAATTTTAGTAGGAGGTTCAACCCGTATTCCTAAAGTACAGGAGATCGTTGAAAAATTCTTCGGTAAAAAACCAAACAAAGGGGTTAACCCGGATGAAGTAGTTGCCTTAGGTGCCGCTATACAAGGTGCGGTATTAACCGGAGAAGTAAA
The DNA here is from genome assembly GCA_943372845.1 of Chitinophaga pinensis. Lineage (GTDB taxonomy): Bacteria > Bacteroidota > Bacteroidia > Chitinophagales > Chitinophagaceae > Sediminibacterium > Sediminibacterium pinensis_K. The sequence continues at coordinate 149,490 of CALSAD010000004.1, forward strand.
AGATGTATTGTTGCTGGATGTTACCCCATTGAGCCTGGGTATTGAAACCATGGGCGGTGTAATGACAACCATGATCCCATCCAACACAACCATTCCTACCAAGAAAACAGAAGTATATTCAACTGCCAGCGATAACCAGCCAGGTGTACAGATACATGTATTGCAGGGTGAAAGACCAATGGCTAACCAGAATAAGAGCCTGGGTATGTTTAACCTGGATGGTATACCACCGGCACCACGCGGCGTACCGCAGATTGAAGTAACTTTTGATATTGATGCCAATGGTATGTTGCATGTAAGTGCAAAAGACAAAGGCACCGGTAAAGAACAGAAAATCCGTATTGAAGCAGGTAGCGGCTTAAGCAAAGAAGAAGTTGAGAAAATGAAGGCCGAAGCTAAAGCTAATGAAGCATCTGATAAAGAAGCGAGAGAGAGAGTAGAAAAACTGAATGCAGCGGATAGTATGATCTTCCAGACAGAAAAACAATTCAAAGAGTTTGGCGACAAGATCTCTGCTGATAAAAAAGCACCGATTGAAGCTGCTTTAACCAAATTGAAGGAAGCACATAAGAACCAGGATATAGCAGGTATAGATGTTGCTATGCAGGAAATGAATACTGCATGGACAGCAGCCAGTGAAGAAATTTACAAAGCACAGGCAGAAGCCGGCGCACAACCTAATGCGGAACAGGCGGGTGCACAGCAGGCCTCAGGTTCACAGAATAAGAGCAATGATACAGTGGAGGATGCGCAGTTTGAAGAAGTGAAATAAATCGCGGATTACGCGGATTGTAATATGATTAATAAGAAATGCCTCGCAGTTTGCGGGGCATTTCTTATTATGGGTTGAGAAATTATTTTTAAAAGAAAATCCCAACAACTATCGTGAATAGGTAACCTTATTTGAACTGAACACATAAGGGGCACAGGCACAATCGCAGTTTCTTTTTTCGACAGTAAGGGTATTGTTGTTTTCCAGTTTAACGATAACAGAGGTAGAAGGTAACAGCGAATTACCAGGGAATGGAAAATCTTTTACACCCAATGTATAACAGTAGGTATTGCCATCCTGTTTTACTTCTGCAAAATTACGGTTGGTAAAGCCGGATGATTGTGGCACAAAATAATAAACGCCGCTTGGTAAACCCGGTAAGGCTACACCGGTAGAGATGGCTTGTTTGGAAGGATCAATATTATCTTTTACCAAAGCAATATTATTGTCTTCCGGTGACCTAGGAAAACCCTGTCTTACCCAATTACCCATGGCTGTGGCAGTAATATCCTGGTTAATTTCTCCATAGATGGGTGGCGCGGTTCTTTTTACTTTGCCATCGTACCTGCCCAGTTTAGGTTCCATCAGACTTCTCGCATTAGCATCAAAATACTCCAATGGGTTGGCACCGGTACCCATTACGGTTGCACCAAAATCCATACCTGCTATCCCTCCCTTTGTTACCGCTATGCCCAATACTTCACCTGGTGTTGCCTGGATGGATACGTTCATAAAACACTGTTGAAAAGTAGCCCCACCTGTAATGTAAGAAGGTTGGCATTTGGCCGTGCTGAAATTATTAACGGCTGCTGCCAGTCTTGGCGAAAGTGTACTTACATGTCCCCAATACAGATAACTGCTGTCGTATCCCATCGCAATGGTGTAATCGTAATAGGCAGAAGCCAAGCCTGCGTTATAATGTGTTCTTACAACGCGGAATACGGTTACATTTCCCGGAGATTTAATATTGAGGGATGGGAGTTGGGTAAAGCAATAAAAATACATGTGATCTGTAGGAAAAGTATGTGCCGGTGGGTTCAGGTTTCCCAGTGGTACCAAGGCAGTAACAACAGCCGAATCGAAAGGAGGAACCGTAAAAGCTCCTTTCATCAGTCGGTTTGCATTGGAAGAAGCCGTACTATTTTCGCTGCTGCTATTTTTTGTACAAGCCGCAGCAAAAACCAAAAGGCAACCAACAATAAAGGCAATCTGGTTTCTCATTTTTTGATATTGCTGTTTTAAAGCTAAACAAAAGATTTTGCTATTCAAAGTAATCCCGGGCGATATCATTGAGCATTGTATCAGTTTAAAATTTATTGAGGGTCAGGAAATTTAGCCGCAGATTCGCAGATTTTCGGATAGTAATCTGCGAATCTGCGGCTCCATAATTCTGCATTTATTTACAATTGATAAACTGCCTAGCGGTGTCAATCTTTCCCGGTAAGTTTTTGATTCAGTAATTTCACGATTCAATTTGAAAACACTTCGTTACCATGGCTAAATTATTTGAACCGCTTTCTATTAAATCCATTACCCTTCCCAATCGTATTGCCGTATCTCCCATGTGTGAATATTCTGCGGAAGACGGCTTTGCCAACGATTGGCATCTGGTGCATTTGGGAAGCAGGGCTGTGGGCGGTGCCGGATTGATTATTGCGGAAGCAACCGCTGTTGCACCGGAAGGAAGAATTACACCAAATGATCTCGGCATCTGGAAAGATGCACATGTAACGGCGTTAACACGCATTACCCAATTCATCAAATCACAAGGTTCTATACCGGGTATTCAGTTGGCGCATGCGGGTAGAAAAGCCAGTTGTGCGCAGCCATGGAAGGGTGGACATCAATTGTCTCTAACCGAAGGTGGTTGGCAAGTGGTAGCCCCCAGTGCGATTGCTTTTTCGGAGGGAACCATGTTGCCCCATGCATTGGATATAGCAGAGATAGAAATACTGAAGCATGATTTTGCACAAGCAGCCAGAAGGGCCTTGCAGGCCGGATTTGAAGTGGTGGAAATTCATGCTGCACATGGGTACTTGCTACACGAATTTTATTCGCCACTCAGTAATTTTCGTACGGATAACTATGGAGGAAGTTTTGAAAACCGCATTCGTTTGTTGCTTGATATTACCAAAGCCGTTCAAACAGAATGGCCCGCTGATTTGCCTTTGTTTGTGCGGATCTCAGCTACAGATTGGTTAGAAGCGGGGTGGACCATACATGACTCGGTAAAACTGTGCTTGCTTTTAAAAGAAATGGGGGTTGATCTGATCGATTGTTCTTCGGGAGGGAATATCGGTTCAGTAAAAATTCCATTGGTTCCGGGGTACCAGGTACCTTTTGCTACGCAGATAAAGAAAGAGTGTAATATGCCAACAGGAGCAGTTGGTTTAATTACAACTGCTGCACAGGCAGAAGCCATTCTTACGAACGGAGAAGCCGACCTGGTGTTGCTGGCAAGAGAATTATTGCGCGATCCTTATTTCCCATTACATGCCGCAAAAGAATTGAATCACGATGTGGAATGGCCGGTGCAGTATCAACGGGCTAAAAATGTGAGATAGCGCCTTATTTTTCTATCATACGCACATACAGCTCTTCCACTTTTTTTCTGGCCCAGGGTGTTTTACGTAAAAATTTCAAACTGGAATTGATACTGGGATCAATGTTAAAGCAATTGATGGGGATGTGTTGACCAAGTGTTTCCCAGCCAAAATAAGCCACCAGTTCCGTGAGGATTACCAGCAGTGTTTTACCATGTAAAGGATCATTGGAATATTGTTCCATAAAAGGGCTTGTATGCAATAGTAGGAATTTATCTGGTAAAACCGATCCGTTGCCTTTTACTAAAGTCTTCCTCTTTTTGTTTTTTATCGATCAGATAGTTCAGCGCCTGGTAAATTTCTTTGAATTGTTTGTTGTTGCTGTGTTCAAGCAAAGCCAGTTTGTCGGCAAGTTCTTTGTAGTGCAGTGCTATCTGCCTCAGTGCTATGAATGCACGCACAATGAAAATATTAGCCAAAATAGCCTGTTCACTTTTTAATACACATGAAAGCATAGTTATACCATGTTCTGTAAAAGCGTAGGGGAGGTATTGCTTATTTCTATTTTTAATTGATGCGGTCGCAATTTGCGACCGGTTTGAGGAGAGAGAAAAGTTTGGATTTTTATGTATATGGCCCCATTCTTTTTCACTAAGCTGAAACATAAAATCTATTGGGAAACGAGCCTGATTCCTTTTTACCTGTTCATTTAATCTTTTGGTTTCTACTCCAAATAATATAGCCAGATCAAAGTCGAGCATTACTTTCTCTCCCCGTATCTCAACTATTTTTTGTTGAATAAGCGTTGCTTCCATTGGTTAAAACTAAACAGGCTAGTGATGGTTTTCACCGGATGCGGTAAATACCTGTAGTAAATACGGCGTAAGAGTACGGATGAGTAACGAGGCTGGTGCCGAAGTGTGCGACGCAACCGATGCTGAGAAAAGATGGATTGCCGGGTACAAAAAATCCCATTCAACTGAATGGGATTTTTTAGTATTGCGTAAAAACTTTTCAGGTAGGCGCAGCCACCTTAGTGGTTAGTTGATTCTAAATGTGATAGGCAAGGTGTAATAGCTTTTTACATTTACACCTTTGATCTGTCCGGGATTCCAGCTCGGCATTTTGCTAACTACATTTATAGCAGCTTCATCTAAACCGTATCCTTCTTTTTCTCCCATAGTTCTGGGTGTGTATACTTTACCTCTTTCATCCACAGCGAAAACAATACCCACCGTACCTTCTACACCATTTTCAATGGCTTCTTCGGGATACAAAATATTTTCCTGTATGAATTTAGCCAGTGCTTTTTCTCCACCCGGATAAGAAGGTCTGATTTCTGTTCTGGTATAAATACCTTCTTTATCCATTTCGATGGCTACGCCTGCATTTTGTTGCTCGTAGGTTTTCTGCCAATCGGGTTGAAATACGATAACGCCTTTACCATTTTTCTTAGCGGGATTGGGTTGGGCTCTTCCTACAGCCTCGGCCATTTTCTGGTCATTGCTTTGGTCATTGGCCACTTTTGCCAATGAATCAGCAGTGATCACTGCCTGTAAAGAATCTGCCGTTGCCTGTGATGTTTCTGTACCTGATTTGCAGGCAATCATTCCAATTGTCATCATGCCAACCAGTAAAGGGAGGACAAGTTTGTTCGTTGTTTTCATGCGTTAATTTTAAGTGTAATTTTTGCCACTATGCTACCATAGGGGTTGATAAAGAAAACAGTATTCTGTTCTTGTACAAAGTTGGTGTTAGCTACTCTAATTCAGTTATACCTTTCGGTTATTTGCTTACATGATTCACAGTTTTTAACGATGCTGACCTACGCTGAATTGGGTGCTTTTGAAACAAATGATTTATTTTCAGGCCATGTTTGCTCACCGGTATTTTGTTTTGAATAAGCCATATAATATGGTATCACAATTTGTGAGTTCGCATAATGTGCGTTTGCTGGGTGAACTGGATATTGTATTTCCGGAAGGCATACACGCGATTGGCCGGTTAGACAATCATTCGGAAGGTTTATTGCTGTTAACCACCAATTCAAAAGTTACGCGTTTGTTGTTTCAGGGAGAGGTGCCGCATACCAGAACGTACCTGGTGCAGGTAAAAAATATAGTGAGTGAGGAGAGTGTTCAAAAGTTACAATCCGGTATTCCCATAAAAATTAAAGCAGGTGCTGACTATATAAGTACTCCATGCGAAGTAGCCATCATTCCTGAACCTTCTTTTTTGTTTTCTTCGGGATACACATTACGAGAAGGTGTGGCCAATACCTGGTTACGCATTACATTAACCGAGGGTAAGTTTCACCAGATAAGAAAAATGGTTGCGGCTATTCATCACCGGTGTATCCGGTTGATACGAGTATCTATTGAAGATATAACACTGGATGGCTTACTGCCGGGGGAGGTTCGGGAGATGGACGAAGTTGCTTTTTTCAGAAAATTGAAAATCAACTATCCGTAAAATAACCGCTACAATGCCCGATTATATTTTATGGGTAGTGTATCAATTTATATGAATTCAAAATACTAAGGACGCAGATTCGCCGATTTTGAATACTGATCTGCGGCTTACAATTGCTACCCACTCCAATAAAATCCAAACTGATACGATACTTGCATTTTCATTTCTTTCTTTTTATCTTATACTCCAAACCAGATTGCCTGCTATTATCCAACATTAAAATTATCTATTATGAAACAGCTTTTTTTATTGGTATCTGCCTGTATGCTATTTTCTTTTTCTCTGGCAGATAACACCATTTCGAAAGAAGAAAGAAAATTGGCCACTGATTTTTTAAAAGAAACCAAGAAAGGCATCTGGGATGCTACACAGGGACTTACTGAAGCCCAGCTGAAATTCAAACCTGCCGCTGACAAATGGAGCGTGGAGGACTGTGTGAAACACATTGCGCAAAGCGAGCAGATGCTGTGGGGAATGGTGGAAGGTGGATTGAAACAGCCGGCCACGCCTGAAAGAAGGAGTGAGGTAAAAATCAAAGATGAGGAGGTTATTAAAAATGTGGAAGACAGAACCAACAAAGTAAAAACGTTTGCTCCATTGGAGCCGGTTAATACCCCCTTCAAAACCATGAATGATGCATGGGCCTCTTTTGCAAAAGACAGAGACAAACTGATTGATTATGTAAATACCACTAACGAAGACTTGCGTAATCATGTAAATCAATTACCCATTGGTGTTTTTGATAGTTTTCAGATGTTGCTGTTTATTGGAGCACATAGCAACCGCCACATGCAACAGATCAATGAAATAAAAGCAGATCCGAATTTCCCCAAAAACTGAGTGCTGGTTACATAAAAAAATCCCACTCCATGGAGTGGGATTTTTTTTATGTAATAAACTGCTACTGCTATATTAATCATGTAAGCAATTGCAGCCAGGCAGCCGGTTATCCCGCCACCTGCTTACGGATGATATTCAGTGCCGCGCCCGCTTTAAACCATTCAATTTGTTGTTGATTATATGTGTGGTTAGCAATAATAGTGTCTTTGCTTCCATCTGCATGGGTAAACACCAATGTTAATGGGGTGCCTGGTGCAAAAGAAGTAAGGCCAAGTATATCAATGCTGTCATCTTCCTGAATTTTATCGTAATCAGATTTGTCAGCAAAAGTTAATGCCAGCATACCCTGTTTTTTCAGGTTGGTTTCATGAATACGTGCGAATGATTTTACGAGTATGGCACGTACACCCAGAAAGCGTGGCTCCATGGCCGCGTGTTCGCGTGAGCTTCCTTCTCCGTAGTTTTCATCGCCTACCACAATGCTTCCTACACCTGCTGCTTTGTAAGCACGTTGTGTGGCAGGTACCGGACCGTATTCTTTGGTCAATTGATTTTTTACATTGTCTGTTTTCTCGTTGTAATAGTTCACGGCACCAATCAGCATATTGTTACTGATATTGTCCAGGTGTCCACGGAATTTTAACCATGGTCCGGCCATACTGATGTGGTCGGTGGTACATTTTCCTTTGGCTTTGATAAGGAGTTTCAATCCTTTCAGGTCGGTTCCTTCCCATTCTGCAAAAGGAGCCAGTAATTGTAAGCGCTTGCTATCTACTGCAACAGCTACACTTACACCGCTGCCATCTGCGGCGGGTGCCTGGTATCCGGGATCATCTACTGCAAAACCTTTTACCGGTAATTCGAAACCGGTTGGGGCATCCAGTTTTACCTGCTCACCTTTATCGTTGGTTAATGTATCAGTGAGTGGATTAAAATTCAAATCACCTGCAATGGCCAATGCGGTTACCAGTTCGGGTGAACCTACAAAAGCAAATGTATTCGGGTTGCCATCGGCACGTTTGGCAAAGTTTCTATTGAAGCTATGAACAATGGTATTCTTTTCTTTTTTCTCAGCACCCACGCGATCCCACATACCAATACAAGGTCCGCAGGCATTGGCAAATACGGTAGCCCCAATCTTATCAAATTCCGCAAGGAAGCCATCTCTTTCTATGGTAAAACGTACCTGCTCAGAGCCGGGTGTAATGGTGAATTCACTTTGTAAAGAAAGACCCTTTTCATGTACTTGTTTTGCCAGACTAACCGCGCGACTAATATCTTCATACGAGCTATTGGTACAACTGCCAATTAAACCCACTTCAATTTTAGTAGGCCAACCGTTTGCGGCAGCAGCTTCTTTCATTTTTGAAATCGGTGTAGCAAGATCCGGTGTGAATGGCCCGTTCAGGTGTGGTTCCAGTTCACTCAGGTTGATCTCGATTACTTCATCAAAATATTTTTTTGGATCTGTATATACTTCAGGATCTGCATTCAGGTATGCAGCAACGCCATCAGCCATAGTAGCTACTTCTTCGCGGCCTGTGGCTTTCAGGTAACGACTCATGCTGTCATCGTAACCAAACGTAGAAGTAGTGGCTCCAATTTCGGCACCCATATTGCAAATGGTTCCCTTACCGGTACAACTCATACTGGTAGCGCCTTCTCCAAAATATTCAACAATGGCACCGGTTCCACCTTTTACGGTTAGGATGCCGGCAACTTTTAAAATCACGTCTTTAGGGGCCGTCCAGCCATTTAATTTACCTGTTAGTTTTACACCGATCAGTTTGGGCCATTTCAGTTCCCATGGTAAACCAGCCATTACATCGCATGCATCAGCACCACCAACACCTATGGCAATCATGCCCAAACCACCGGCGTTTACGGTGTGCGAATCGGTTCCAATCATCATACCACCGGGGAAAGCGTAGTTTTCCAATACTACCTGGTGAATAATACCGGCACCGGGCTTCCAGAAACCAATACCGTATTTGTTAGATACCGATGCCAGGAAATCATATACTTCTTTGCTTTCTGTATTCGCTACCTGTAAATCCTGTTTAGCTTCTACTTTAGCTGTGATCAGGTGATCGCAGTGAACAGTAGAGGGCACGGCTACTTTGGGGCGGCCCGCCTGCATAAACTGCAGTAATGCCATCTGTGCAGTAGCATCCTGCATGGCTACGCGATCCGGTGCAAAATCCACATAACTTTTACCTCTTTCAAAACCTGCCAGTTGTTGGTCTGCATGGAGGTGGGCAAACAATATTTTTTCACTCAATGTTAACGGCCTGCCCAATGCTTTACGGGCTTCATCCACTTTGGCGGGCATTTCGGCGTACACTTTTTTGATCATTCCAATGTCAAAAGCCATATTTCTTAATTTAAAATGGTTAGAAAGCTGTAGGCTTAACGCTGAACGCAGAACGCTATAAAAGCGAGCCTGCGTTCAGCGTTAGCTGTTAAGCGTTTCGCGTAGAGTTGCGAATTTACGAAAAAACGAATGGGGGAAACACTGTTTTCAACTTTTATTAGCCTTATTTGTCTATTTTGCAAGCTGAATTGTCGTCCCCTCGCAAATCAAACCATAGTTATGCAAAAGATCAGAGAATTTTTGGAATTGAGTGCCTTTGGGGTTTGTTCTAAAATTGGCGAAAAACTGGGTATTGCCTCTTCGCGTATCCGGATGTGGTTTATTTATATTTCTTTCCTCACCATGGGTTCTCCGGTAATTCTATACATGATCCTCGCTTTCTGGATCAATATCAAAAACTACATCATGGCGGGTAAACGCAATCCTATCCGCAATTGGTAAGCCCCTTCGGGGAATTAGAAATTAATAATTAATAATTGAAGGTTATTGGTATTTATAAATGCCAATAGCTAGTGTTAATTATTTTTAATTGCTAATTTTTAATTGTTAATTAATTACATCGCTGCTTTCCGCAATTTCACCAACTTCTCCAACAGGGGTTCCAAGAGATCAAGTTGTAGCATATTGGCGCCATCACTTTTGGCCACGGCAGGGTTGGGGTGGGTTTCTATAAATAGGCCATCGGCTCCGGTGGCTATGGCCGCTTTGGCAATGGTGCCAATCAATTGCGGGTTACCGCCGGTTACGCCTGAAGTTTGATTGGGTTGTTGTAAGGCATGGGTGCAATCCATGATCACGGGTGTCTGGTGTTCCTGCATCCAGGGGATATTGCGGTAATCAACCACCAGATCCTGGTAGCCGAATGTATTACCCCGTTCGGTTAACATTACCTTTTCATTGCCTGCTTTGCGAATTTTATCCACTGCAAATTTCATAGAAGGCCCGTTAAGAAACTGCCCTTTCTTTACGTTTACTATTTTACAGGTTTCTGCTGCGGCTATCAACAAATCGGTTTGCCTGCATAAAAAAGCGGGGATCTGTAAAATATCTATAAAAGGAGCTGCCATAGCGGCTTCTTCGTGTGCATGAATATCAGAGGTGGTAGGAAGATGATAGGTATCGCCCACTTTTTTAATCAATGATAAACCATTATCGTCACCAATGCCCGTAAAGGAATTGCCACTGGTGCGATTGGCTTTTCGATAACTGGCTTTAAACACATACGGTATTTCCAATCGTTTACAGATGCCGGATACTTTATCTGCTATCTCCATCACCAATTCTTCGCTTTCTACCACGCAGGGTCCTGCAATCAGAAAAAAATTATCGGGGTTGTATGACTGTTGCTTGAATAACTCGGACAAAAAAGGAGGTAGCATTGACAAAGATTGAATGAAGTACAAATTTAGGTATTTTGAATGGATAGCGAAAGGGGCAGAATACCGGATGGCAGCTAAACATTAATTGGCGAATACTTGATTTACTGGTTATTAACCGAGAGGAAACGAAGGCGCAGAGGTTCGCGAGGAGAAATCAATTGAAAAGCCTTGCTATTGTGGTATGACGCATAATAGGCAAGTGTGTTTACTTCATCAATTAACATTGCGTATGCATTATTCGATATTCAATACGCTTTTTTAGTTTCTTTGCTGATATTAAAACGATTGCCATGTCTGTTGTGAAAGATAAAATACTTGTGATTGGCGCTTCCGGCCAGATTGGGGTGGAGCTAACACTTGCCTTGCGAAAAAAATACGGTAACAATAATGTAGTTGCCTCTGATCTTAGAGAAGAGAATCCATTGCTGAAAGGCACTGGCCCTTATGTAAGTCTGGATGTGATGAATAAAGAGATGCTGCACGTTCAGGTAATACGCCAGAATATTACACAGATCTATTTACTGGCTGCCATATTATCCGCCACCGGCGAAAAAAATCCCAATCTTGCCTGGCATCTGAATATGCAGGGACTGTTGAACGTATTGGATATTGCACGAGAAGAAAAACTGCATAAAGTATACTGGCCCAGCAGTATTGCTGTGTTTGGGCCTACTTCGCCTAAACAAAATTGTCCGCAACAAACCATCATCGAGCCGATTACTGTATATGGTATTAGTAAGTATGCAGGAGAATTCTGGTGTAATTATTACCATAACCGGTATGGGGTAGATGTGCGCAGTATCCGTTATCCCGGATTGATCAGTTACAAATCAGAACCCGGCGGAGGCACTACAGATTATGCGGTAGAGATTTATGGAGAGGCTTTAGCGAATAAAAAATACAAATGCTTTTTACAGGAAGATACCTATCTGCCCATGATGTATATGCCCGATGCCATTCGTGCTACATTAGAATTGATGGATGCGCCGGCTGATAAAATTGCGATACGCACTTCCTATAATATTTCCGGAATGAGTTTTTCGCCTAAAGAGATTGGTGCAGAAATACAAAAACATATTCCTGAATTTACCATGAGTTATGTGCCTGATTACCGGCAGCAGATTGCCAATAGCTGGCCGCAGAGTATTGATGATAGTGTGGCCAATAAAGATTGGGGATGGAAAGCAGAATATGATTTGGGAAAGATGACGGCGGATATGCTGGAAAACCTGAAGTAGCAAAAAAATTAAAAATTAAAAATTGATTGCGTCTTTGCGAGATATGTTTTCTCGATAAGACATGAAGGCGCAATACTTTGTAGGGAATAAAAACAAAAAGGGTTGAATGTGATTTGATATCGCATTCAACCCGTACTATTTTTATTCAATCATTATTTAAAACCTAATACCAATTCCAATATTTGATCGGATACCTGCCCAGGGGCCATCAGTAACAATTTTGGCGCCTGATGCGGTTACAGTACTGGTAAATTTGAAAGGATCCGCTTCGATATTATTCAGGCTTTGTCTCAATGCATCCTGCTCTTGTGTGGATAATGGGGCAGTGGGCGTAAAATTCAAATCGCCTTTGCTAGTTCCGTAATGTGCGCCGATAATTTGCAGGTCCAATACAATTTTCGTAGCAAGTTGTATTTGCCAGCCAATCATTAAACCCGGACTGGTCGATTTCACATTACCTACAAAGTTGGCTTCTTTGGTAACACCACTGTTGGTGTATCTAACAGGCGCACTCAAATCAAAATTAGCAAAGCGTAAGTAAGGGGCCAGGTAAAAACCTCTCATTCTGCCAAGACCGAGATAAAAGCGGCCTTCTAATGTCCAGGCAGTATTACCTATTTGAAAATTACTGAAGTTAATATCACTGCTGTTGATGGCTTTCTCCAGTTGGCTTTGAAAAGGAACGGCACCCTTAGCCATGGTTCGATAGCTTACAGAAACAGACAGGCGTTTGGTTAAACTTCTTTCAAAGGTAAAATGGTAATTCTTTAATGCCATCGACCCTACATTCCAGCGAAGAATATTTTTTCCGCCAATCAGGCTTTGCGCTCCTGCAAACATGGGCAGGCACAATAATAATACAATGATTTTTTTCATGAGTGGTTAGTTTTGGTTTTGATTATTTTGCTACTAAATCGTTTACAGTTTTGTGTTCCAGTATGGCCAGGGTGTTGTCTCTTACCTGTATCATTACCCTGTTCAGTCCACATTTTTTTTCATCACAATCTTTACATTTCTCATAAAAATTGAGGCTTACGCAGGGCAATAAAGCGATGGGTCCTTCAATCAAACGCATTACCTGAGCCAGCCGGATATCTGCAGGGTCTGCTTTAAAAAAATAGCCACCACCTTTCCCTTTTTTACTATCTAACAGTCCCGCTTTTTTAAGTTCCAATAAAATGTTTTCGAGAAACTTTAAGGGTATTTTTTTCTTTTTGGATATTTCGGCAATTAACACGGGGCCATCTTTCTTTCGCTCAGCCATAAAGGTGAGTGCTTTCAATGCATATTGTGTTTTCTTAGATAGCATACGATATTCGGTGAATTACGTAAGTTGATTATATCCGGATAAAAATACATTTCTTCACCGGAATTTCATAGGGGGATTCTATTCAGTAGTGATATTGGGAAGAAGAAGATACTGCTTACAATCCTAACACTTCTTTCATTCCAAATATACCTTTTTTATTGATAGCAAATTCAGCTGCCAACACTGCCCCACCTGCAAAGCCGATGCGGTTATGGGCCGTATGAATGATTTCAATATCATCCACTACAGAAGTATACTTTATTTTATGCGTGCCGGGGGCGGGATCTATTCTTTCAGAAATAATTTCCAGTTCTTCCGGGTTGTCGCTGAGATGATTTACCCATTGTTTTTTGGATCTTGTGTTTGCCAGGATCTGTTCTGCTAAAGTAATGGCGGTACCGCTGGGGGCATCTTTTTTCTGGGTATGATGGATCTCTTCCATTTCTACATCATACTGCGGGTAGCTACTCATTAATTTGGCCAAACGGGTATTCAACTCGAAGAAAAGATTTACACCGATGCTGTAATTACTGGCATAGATCAATGTTCCGTTCTTCTGCTCACAAAAAGCTTTTGCTTCTTGCCAGTTTTCCAGCCAGCCGGTTGATCCGCAAACAAGGGGGATACCCAGTTCCAAACAGGTCATTACATTCGAAAAAGCACTATGCGGTCCGGTAAATTCTATGGCCACATCTGCTTTGGCAATATTTTCTTTATTCAGATCGGCAGCGTTATGAATGTCTATTTTCAATACCACTTCATGTCCTTTTTCCAATGCAATGGTTTCAATGGCTTTGCCCATTTTTCCGTATCCGATCAATGCTATTTTCATGAACTATCGTTTAATGCTATTGAGTAACATTGTAAAAATAAATGCTATTCTGATATAAACACCATATCAGCGTGTAATGGCCCTTTTGGAAGAATTATTTTTTAGGCTCAGAGCAAGCCCAAGGCCCGGTGATTTGGTTAGTGGGTTGAAGGTGGGTTTGATTTCCATTGAGAGGTCGCCGCTTACATCAAATTGCTTCAAGTGTGCAAATACGGTAGCATCGGCCACCTGCAAACCCCATGCAAGTAAAAACCATAAAACAGAATAATCCCTGTTTTGCCGAAAGGCATTCCGGTAACTCTGTAAAGAACTAATGCTAAGGTCTTTTAGTTGCGGATCAATGAAAGGAACATCACTGGCATCACCTGCAGCCTGTTTAAAGCGTGCCTCGTAGGCAAATTTTGTTTTCTTATAAAAGCTGTTATTATAAAAAAACAGCACGGTAGGAATGGCAATTACGCCGTACACTAAGGGTATTTTCCAATATTCTTTGTTGTATGCCTGTCCCCATCCCGGAATCAATGCCGATCTTTTGGTAGCTATACGGGGGATATGTTTTGCAATAGTATCTTTTTTTACAGAGGCTACAGTAGCTGCAGAATCTTTTGAATACAAACTATCTTTTGGATTATTAAATGGCGAAGTGCCGCTCAATACTTTTTTATCGTTCTGCGCAAATACACTGGCGGTAAAGCCGGAATAGAATAATAATATGAGGAACAAATAGGATCTCATGTAATGATTAGCTCACAGAAACATTCATCGCATCCAGTAATTTATTCAGTTCTTCCAGTGAATAATACTCGATGGTTATGCTACCATAGCCTTTTTTATTATGTACCATTTTTACTTTGGTAGCAAAATGAGAAGCTAAATTATCTTCAATTTTTTTGTAGGCGGCCGGAAGGTCAGACTTTACGGAAGATTTAACAGCACCCGGTTTTTCTGCTTTGTACATGGTACGCACCAGTTCTTCTGTTTGCCGCACACTCAATCCCTTACTTGTGATCTCTTTGTACACAAACAACTGTTTATCTACCGTATCAATATTTACCAGTGCCCTTGCATGGCCCATGCTGAGAGAGCCATTGCGAACAGCCAGTTGAATATCGGGTGGTAATTTTAATAAACGGATATAATTGGTAACCGTGCTTCTTTCTTTGCCCATTCTCTCAGCCACCTGTTCCTGTGTGTAGCTGAGTTCATCCATCATGCGTTTATAACTGAGCGCAATTTCTACTGCATTCAGGTCTTCGCGCTGTAAGTTTTCCAGCAAGGCCAGTTCCAGTAATTGCTGGTCATTGGCCTGCCTGATATAGGCGGGTACATCGGTTAAACCGGCAATTTTCGAAGCACGAAAACGGCGTTCACCTGCAATCAACTGGTATTTGCCACCGGGTAATTTTGAAACCGTTAATGGCTGAATAATATCGTGTAACTTAATAGAAGCAGCCAGTTCGTTCAATGCGTTCTCATCAAAATCCCTGCGCGGCTGTTTTGGGTTGATCTGTATATCGCTTAATGCAATACGGCTGGTATGGGTTACCTGGTCTACCACATCGGTTTTTAAACTGCCGGCGGTGGTTTTCAAATCAGCATCAATATTCTGTAACAAAGAACGGAGGCCTTTGCCGATGAGGTCTTTGTTTTGTTTAGGGGTAGACATTGTAATTAATAATTAACAATTAAAAATTAGTAATTGGGATATTTCAATTTCAGAATTTCCCAATTCCAATATTTCAAAATCACTCTATAATTCTTTCCTGGTTTGTCATTTTGGTCATGCCGTTGTTCTGGAGGATTTCTTTGGCAAGGTTGAGGTAGTTGATGGCACCCTTACTTTCTGCATCATACAAAATCACGGGTTTGCCAACACTGGGGGCTTCGCTGAGACGGGTATTTCTGTGAATGATGGTATCGAACACCATATCGTCAAAATGTCTTCTTACTTCACTAACTACCTGGTTGCATAAGCGCAGGCGGCCGTCGTACATCGTCATTAAAATACCTTCTATCTGCAATTCGGGATTGAGGCGGCTTTGTACAATTTTGATGGTGTTGAGTAATTTACCCAATCCTTCCAATGCAAAAAATTCGCATTGCACAGGCACAATCACACTATCTGATGCTACCAATGAGTTCACAGTAATTAGCCCCAGGGAAGGAGAGCAGTCGATGATGATAAAATCATACCGGTCACGCACAGCATCCAGGATACCTTTTAATACATTTTCGCGGTTGGGGTAATTGATCATTTCAATTTCTGCACCTACCAGATCAATATGTGAGGGAATGATATCCAGATTGGGTACATCACTTTTCAGGATCACATCATTTGCCAAAACATTATTTACCATGCAATCGTAAAGGCTGTTGGTAATATTGTGCAGGTCAAACCCAACACCTGTGGTGCTGTTTGCCTGTGGGTCTGCATCTACCAAAAGTGTTTTGAATTCAAGTACTGCCAGACTTGCTGCAACATTGATGGCAGATGTTGTTTTGCCTACTCCGCCTTTTTGATTGGCTACGCCGATAATTCTCGCCATGTTTTTATTTACCCCCAATCCCGCAGAGCGGGACTCTTTAATGATGTATGTTTAAATGTCGATGGTTTCATTGATCGCCGGAAGCAGGAGACTCTTTCCGCCTGCAGCAAATGCTGCTTTGGCTGCTGCTTCGTTGATCTTAATAAATCCAAATGTATTGTAATGTACGCCTACGATGGTGTTACACTGTATAAAATCTGCTGCCCGCAGGGCATCTGCTACATCCATGGTAAAATTGTCGCCAATGGGTAAAACGGCAAAATTCAATTTGGCCCAAATGGAGATCAATTGCATATCCATAGTCAGGGCCGTATCGCCACTATAATAAAAATTACCTTCTTCGGTAGTAAACAGAAACCCCATCGGGTTGCCGCCATAACTGCCGTCTGGTAAACTGCTACTATGTTGGGCCACGGTACATTTTACCGTTCCAAAATCAAACTGCCATTTTCCACCCGTGTTCATGGGGTGGGTATGGGCAATGCCCTGTTTGTTCAGCCATTCGTGAATTTCCCAATTGGCCACCACCTGACATCCCGTTCGTTTGGCAATTGAGATACAATCGGCAATATGATCGGCATGACCATGTGATAAAAAAATATAATCCGGGGCAATACTGTCCAGCTCAACCTCTTTCGCCAGTTCATTATAGGTAATAAAGGGATCAAAAAGGATTTTTTTCCCTTTTACCTCTACCTGAAAGCAGGAATGCCCGAAAAAAGTAAATTTCATAAGTTCTGTCCGTTGAAAGTCGTCAAAAATACACTTTAGGGCACATCTTCCGAAACAATATTATCCATATCAGGTTATAGATGTGCAACAGGGTTTTCTGATGGATTGGCAGCTGATAAATGCACTAAAACAGGATATCCTGCATTGTATACCTTTACCGCAAGTAAGACGTATACAATAAACCTGCTAGTTACCCGTCTACCCAAAACATACCTAATTATTTTTTCATGAGAAATGCAAGTACCTGGTGGATCATAGCTGTGATCATGTTATTACTGGATCTTTACGTGTTCCAGGCTTTAAAAACGGTTACGCAAACCTCTAATGAGCGTGTTCGTACCTTTATTCATGTTACTTACTGGGTTATTTCAGGCATTACGCTGGTGGCACTGTTATCATTTCCCTACATACAGGCCTTACAAACTTCTAAACTGTTCCGTAATTATGTTTTTGCCATTTTGGTAGGTTTGTTTTTTGCCAAACTGGTGGGTTCATTATTCTTTCTTACAGACGATTTGCGAAGGGGCTCGCTGTTTTTGTTGAGTAAGATCATGCCCGATACCGGTGCCCGTTTTATGAACGAAGGCAATGCCATACCCCGCTCTACTTTTTTAAGCTGGCTGGGCTTGGGTTTGGGAGGAAGTTTATTTGGAACCTTGTTGTATGGGTTCAGCAATAAATACAAGTACCAGGTTAAAAATGTAAAACTGGCATTTGATAACCTCCCCAAGGCGTTCGAAGGATTGAAGGTTGTGCATATCAGCGATATCCATAGTGGCAGTTTTCAGAACAAAGCGGCGGTGAACCATGGGGTTGATCTGATATTACAGCAAAAACCGGATCTCATACTTTTTACCGGTGATCTGGTGAATGACCGCGCCGATGAAATGACGGAGTACATGGATGTATTCAACAGGCTGAAAGCACCCTTTGGTGTGTTCAGTTCGCTGGGCAACCACGATTATGGTGATTATGTTTCCTGGCCATCGCCGCAGGCAAAAACAGAGAACCTGGAAAAACTGAAACAGGTACATGCCAAACTGGGCTGGCGTTTATTAATGAATGAACATGTATTGTTAGAAAAGGATCAGGAAAAAATTGCCGTGCTCGGAATAGAAAACTGGGGAGCTAAGGGTAGGTTTCCCAAATATGGAAAAATGAACGAGGCCCATCCCGGAACAGAAAACATTCCTTTTAAAATTTTACTCAGTCACGACCCCAGCCATTGGGACGCCGAAATAAAAACCCAATACAGGGATGTAGACCTGATGCTAGCCGGACATACACACGGTATGCAGTTTGGATTGGAAAACCCATATTTTAAGTGGAGCCCGGTGCAATGGATGTATAAACAATGGGCCGGTTTGTATGAAGATGGTAAGCAGAAGCTTTATGTGAACAGGGGATATGGCTTTATCGGTTATCCCGGGCGGGTAGGTATTTTGCCGGAAATTACCGTTTTGGAACTGACAGGTAAAAGTTAACATTTCGTATATCGGCGTTTTGACTTGCAAAAGGCCGGCTAATTATTATAGATATCACCTCATTTTTTTCAGAATTTCTATTTTGGCACGGTCATTGAAAGTAGGTAATCAAACAAAATGAATTGTATGAAAAAAGTATTTATGTCAGTAGTCATCCTTTTATCGGTAGCTACTATATCTCAGGCCCAGGGTCTTAGAGGTGGTATTAAAGCAGGTGCCAATCTGAACAAAATTTCAGGCCAATCATTTAATGATGGTTTTGATGCATCGTACCATTTTGGTGGATTTCTGGAAATAGATATTAATAAAAAATGGGGCTTTCAACCCGAAGTGCTCTGGAGTCAGACTACCAGCAAGCCTTCCAGTTTCAGAACGGTATATTCTACCAATATCAATCCATTGTTCAATGGTAATGAGCAGATCAAACTGGATTATCTGAGTATTCCTTTATTGCTGCGTTATAATGTGGGTGGAATACTAACGCTGAATGCAGGACCACAGTACAGTATCTTACTGAAAAAGGATAGGACCATGTTACAGAATGGAGAATCTGCTTTTAAAGAAGGCGATTTTGCCCTGGTACTGGGCGGACAATTAAACTTTAAATACCTGCGTGTGTATGGCAGATATAATATCGGTTTACAGAACATCAATGATATCGATAATAAAGACAAGTGGACCAATCAGCAGATTCAGGCTGGTATCGGTTTACGCTTTTAATGCTTAACGCAGAACGCTTAACGCTTAATGCAAAACGCTCAACGCAAAATAAAAAAGCGTTGAGCGTTTTGCATTAAGCGTTCAGCGTGATAACTATTTCAGTTTGAATTTCTTCTTCAGAGAAGCCATTTCTTTCTTAAATACTTTCAGTTCTTCAATCTGTTGTTTGATAAAACTGTTTTCTTCCAGTTTGCCGAGTACCTCATTCATTTCTCCTACACTTTCGTA
This sequence comes from Chitinophaga pinensis, assembly GCA_943372845.1. Taxonomy (GTDB): domain Bacteria; phylum Bacteroidota; class Bacteroidia; order Chitinophagales; family Chitinophagaceae; genus Sediminibacterium; species Sediminibacterium pinensis_K. The sequence goes on from CALSAD010000004.1 coordinate 168,959, forward strand.
TACCATTTTCCGGAATGGGCTGCTGTAATCTTTTGCCCTTGAATCGTAGATGCCTTTTGTTAACCATTCTTTAGTGGCAATTACTGCATTGATCAAACTGGCAAATTGATGACTATCTATTTTTTTGAGATTGATACCACTGATCTCTGTCAGGGAAGCCAGTGCATGGTTTCTTTTTTTAGTCGGATATTTTTGGCCTTCAGAAATATAATATTCATGAACACCATCCCATGATTTGATCTTCCCGGTTTTTATTTTTTCTTTTAACTGATGGATATCCTCTTTAGGAATTAACTGTCCACCCACATTATTCCATTCTTCCCGAGAAAGTTTGGATGGGATAGCTGCCCTCAGTGCTTCGATGGTGCTGATGGATTGTTCTTTGATTAACTGTAACAGTTGCAGCGCGCCATAGTAAATCACCAGTTCTTCGTAAATCTTGTAGGCTGTTAATACTTTAATCAGTACTGTTTTTCTTTTGCTGTTTTCTATATTGTCTGCCAGAATCTCAAGATCATTTACCAGTTTATTACCGCTTTTGAGTAAATATTTTCCGGTATCTACTTCATCCGTAAAGGGCTGAATCTGGTTTCCAGATTTTGTATAGGCCTTGCCTGTTGCGGTTTCCAGTAAGGTGAGTGTTGAAAATATTTCGTTCACGGTATCTGGTGCCAAAAAATCGTATTCAATGGTTTGTATCCGTTCAGTTCTTTTATCCCTGTCAATATACTTCCAGGAATTTCTCGCTAAGGCATACAGGTTATACATGAACCAATAACCGGGCATGATCACAATTCTGTCGGCAGGTACATCATTACTTACCAAAGAAAATGGAAAGGGTACATTCAGCTCTGCAGGATAATCGCCTTTGGCCAAAATAGTAAAGCTGGCAAATTGTGAATTGTGTTTCAGACTAACACATAAGCCGGGCCAGAAACCTCTTCCCATCACCACTTCACCATCAGCACCACGGCTGTTATGGTTAGAACCAATGGTGGCACCGGCAGCAATATTACTTTGACCCATTACCAATGCAGCGCATAAGAAAGAGTTGTTATGGTGTTGCTCATGTGCCGGAAAAATCAGCGAGTTCAATACTTCACAACAGGATATAGTGGCATTACTGCCCAGATAAGAATTGATCAATCTGGCGCCGTATTTTAACTGCGAATGCGATGCCATAATAAACCGAACCGCTTTTACACCATAAAATAAACGGCAACCAAAACCAATGATGCCATTCACCACTTCGCAACCTTCTCCTATTTGTGTTCTTCCTTCCGGTCCGGAATTAACCGTGAGGTTTTTTAGTTTATTGGCTCCTTTTAAATACGCATCAGGGCCAATCCAAACATCCTTAATGATCTTACAATTTTTGATCACAGTTCTGTCGCCAATCTTTCCATAATAACCACGGCGGTCATCAAATTTTTGTTCTGTAAATGATTTGAATTTTTCCTGCAGTAAATTATCATCCCTGAAACGGCTCCATAAAAATGCATCACCTGCCAGCATGCCATTGAAAGGCATCACTCTGCGGCCGGTATTCTCGTTACAGAGTTCCATCCAGATCCGTACATCTTCTGTTTCGCCTTGTTTGATAATGCCGTTTCCAAATTTGGCGTGGTTGGTGGTAACCAGTTCGTTTACGTTGGTGATCATTACTTCACTACCAATAATATAATGTGATAAATAACTTACATTATCGATCACCACATTATCGCCAAAATCGCAACTGATAATGGTTGAGTTGTACAAACCAACAGCCGCTTTCAGATCGCTGAAGCCTAAACAATAGGGTTCGAGTTTGCCAATACGAACCAGCCCATAAAACTTACAATTCTTTACCAGTTCAGGATTAAAGGCATCTGATACCAGAATATTATTCCAGTTATCACTGGTATTGCCGTTTCGTACCAGCATTTCAATTTCATAAGCAGAAAGCATCCGGTAGGTAATACCGTTTTTGATCTGCATATCGCGCAGGTAAAATTCATTTTTACCTTTAGGGATGAATTGCTCTTTGATAAAATTATAGCCCAGTGCACCCAGCGGTGTTTTTACAATAATATTCTGCTGCATTACAATAATTGAAAAGTATGAAACGAATAGGCATACAGTTATATTATTCCACCGTTACACTCTTGGCCAGGTTACGTGGTTTGTCTACATCCAACCCTTTTGCCAAACCTACATAATAGCTCAACAGTTGTAATGGAATTACGCTTAACAGTGGTGCAATGGCTTCGTCTGCATCCGGTACCAGCATTACATCATCAGCCATGCCGGGTATTATGGTATCACCTGCTGTTGCTACAGCTATTACCATACCTTTTCTGGCTTTGATCTCCTGTACATTGGAAACAATTTTTTCGTAGTACGAATCCTTGGTGGCAACAAATACCACCGGCAATTTTTCATCCACCAATGCAATCGGACCATGTTTCATTTCTGCTGCAGGATATCCTTCTGCATGTATGTAGGAGATCTCTTTCAGTTTCAGCGCACCTTCCAACGCAACCGGGAAATTGTATCCTCTTCCAAGGAAAAGAAAATCAGAAGCATCTTTATATTTCGCTGCTATCCGCTGGATATTGGTGGTATCCTGCAATATCTCTTTTACTTTTTCTGGAATGGCTTCCAGTTCATGCATCAGTTGCCTATACCTGGTTTCATCAAGTGTGCCTTTTGCATAACCGATCTTTAATGCCATCATGGCCAGAACAGCCAATTGGCCTGTAAACGCTTTGGTACTTGCAACGCCAATTTCTGGTCCGGAGTGGGTATAAGCACCACCATGACTTAAACGGGCAATACTGCTTCCCACTGCATTTACGACACCGAAAATGAAAGCACCTTTTTCTTTCGCACTTTCCAATGCTACCAGTGTATCCGCAGTTTCACCACTTTGCGAAATGGCAATGATCACATCTCCTTTATTAATTACCGGATTGCGGTAACGGAATTCAGAGGCATATTCTACTTCTACTGGTATACGGCACAATTCTTCAATCAGGTATTCTGCAATTAACCCTGCATGCCAGCTGGTACCGCAGGCCACAATAATAATGCGTTGGGCATTTGTGAATGCTTCGAGGTTATTTTCAATTCCGCCCATCATAATCTGTCCGGTCTGCGTTAACAACCTGCCGCGTAAACAGTCGAAAATGGTTTCGGGTTGTTCATGAATTTCTTTCAACATGAAATGGTCATAACCGCCTTTCTCAATTGCGGCCAGTTCCATATCTAGCTTGGTAATAAAAGGCGTTTGCTTTTCGTTACCCAGGTTTTTTAAAATGAGTTCATCAGGACGAACAATCGCTATCTCATAATCATTTACATACACCACTTCTTTGGTGTATTCAATAATGGGAGAGGCATCGCTGGCCAGAAAATGTTCGCCTTTGCCAATACCAATTACCAACGGACTTCCTTTTCTTGCGGCAATAATGGTTTCGGGGTCTTCTGCAGAGATCAATAAAACACAATAGGCGCCAACCACTCGTTTCAAAGCAATGCGAAGTGCTTCTTCTACGGAACAGGCATTGTTTTTTTTGATGTCCTCAATAAAATTTAACAATACTTCCGTATCCGTATCGCTTTTAAAAGTATATCCTTTCGAAAGCAGTTCCTGTTTGATCTGTGTATAATTCTCAATGATACCATTGTGAATCATGGCCAGTTCACCACTTTGCGATTGGTGGGGGTGTGCATTTCTGTCGCTTGGCTCACCATGTGTGGCCCAACGGGTATGGCCGATGCCGATATGTCCATGCACATCTTTACCGATCACATCTTCTTCCAGTTCGGCAACTTTGCCTTTCTTTTTAAAAACATTGAGCTTACCATTGTTCAATAAGGCAATACCCGAGCTGTCGTAGCCCCTGTATTCCAGACGTTTCAGCCCTTTTAATACAACTGGGAATGCTTCCCGGGGTCCTGTGTAACCTACAATTCCGCACATAATGATTTATTGGATTAAGTTATCTTGCAATATCTATGAATAAGCGTAAATATCAAGCACTTGTAACATAGAAATGATTTTAAAAATAAAATTTTTCAACATGAATTCCGCATTTAATTCAACAAATGAGTACGTATTGGAAGATGATTGCGTTTTGTTGCGGCCTTTAAGGGAAGATGATTGCAATAATTTGCTGTTATTTTCATTACAAGAGCCTGAACTGTGGAAATATTCTCTTGTAAAAGTGGCAGGCGAGGAAAACCTGAAAAAGTACATAGCTACTGCTATGGCCGCAAGAGAATCAGGTAAGGAATATGCTTTTATTGTATTTGATAAACGTACAAAGGCATTTGCAGGCAGTACAAGATTTTACGACATACAACCCGAACAGAAAACATTGCAATTGGGCTACACCTGGTATGGTAAAAAATTCCAAGGAACAGGGTTGAATAAACATTGTAAATACCTGTTATTGCAATTTGCATTTGAAGAACTGGGCATGGAACGGGTTGAGTTCAGAGCGGATAACATGAATGAAAAAAGTATTGCTGCAATGAAAAGTATTGGCTGTGTAGAAGAAGGTGTACTAAGAAGTAATACCATAAAGGCAGATGGAACAAGGAGAGACAGTATTGTACTGAGTATTTTGAAAGCTGAATGGGAGGCAAGTGTAAAAAAGAACCTATACCAAAAATTATAAATTAATAGTACGCTACAGAAAATATTGTATGATTAAAAAAATAACAGGGTTCTGTTTACTTTGTATTGCCTCACTACAGTTGCCTGCACAAACTGTGGTGCCTTATAGAAATGCAAAGCTATCAGTATCCCTTCGGGTGAAAGATCTTTTGCAAAGAATGACACCCGAAGAAAAATTCTGGCAGCTATTTATGATACCCGGCGATTTGGGTTCAGATGCCTCAAAATATGCCAAAGGTATTTTTGGATTTCAGGTTAGCGCCACTTCTAAAGGAAACGATGCCTCGTCTCAATTGTTGCAATACGGAACCGGAGATAATGCTGTAAGTCTTGCACAAAAAATAAACAGCATTCAAAAATATTTTGTCGATAGCACCCGCTTGGGTATTCCCATTATTGCATTTGATGAGGCATTACATGGTCTCGTAAGAAGCGGTGCCACTTCCTTTCCGCAAGCCATTGCACTGGCAGCTACCTGGGATACTGTATTGATGGGCAAAGTAGCCCATGCCATTACACTGGAAACCAAAGCCCGAGGTATACGCCAGATCTTAACACCGGTGGTAAATATTGCTTCAGATGTTCGCTGGGGCAGAACAGAAGAAACCTATGGCGAAGATCCTTTTCTGGCTTCCGAAATGGCAGTGGCTTTTGTTTCTCCTTTTGAAAAAATGGGCATTGTTACCACACCCAAACATTTTATTGCCAATGTAGGTGATGGTGGCCGCGACAGCTATCCCATACATTATAGCGAGCGTTTGATGGAAGAGATCTATTACCCGCCATTCAAAGCAGCCATTCAACGCGGGGGATCGCGGTCTGTTATGACGGCCTATAATTCGGTTGAGGGAAGTCCGGCAACCGCCAATCATTTTTTACTGAATACCAAACTTAAAAAAGAATGGCAGTTCAAAGGTTTTGTGATCTCGGATGCCAGTGCAGTGGGTGGTGCCAATGTATTGCATTACACAGCAAAAGATTATCCGGAAGCAGGTCAGCGTTCTATTACCAATGGACTGGATGTGATTTTTCAAACTGATTATCATCACCATGCATTATTCATTCCTCCTTTTGTAAACAAACAAATTAACCGGCAAAGAATAGATGATGCCGTATCGCGTGTATTAACAGCCAAATTTGAATTGGGTTTGTTTGAGCAGCCGTATGTTTCAGAAGCAGCAGCCAGGGCATTGGTTACTGATACATCTCATAAAGCATTGGCGAGAGAAGCTTCGTTGCGCTCAATTGTTTTATTGAAGAATGAGCAGCAGGTGTTGCCACTCTCAGATAAGTTGCGTTCCGTGGCAGTGATCGGGAGTGAAGCCAAAGAAGCCCGGTTAGGCGGATACAGTGGCCCGGGTAATGGTACGATTTCCATTCTTGAGGGTATTATGCAAAGAGCGGGAAAAAAGATTGCAGTTCAGTATTCAGAAGGAGTGGGGAGGAGCGACGAAGCATGGAAAATCATTCCATCGCAATACCTGAGTACAATGCATAACGCGAAACAGGTACAGGGATTAACCGGAAACTATTATCAGCTATTATCACCTGAAGGGAAAGCGGCTGTTTCGAGAGTGGATGCGCAGGTAAATTTTCACTGGACATTATTTCCGCCCGATACCGCGCTTGCCAATGACCAGTATTCGGTAAAGTGGACCGGACAACTAACCGCCCCAGAATCGGGCATGTATCAGATTGGTCTGGATGGAAATGACGGCTACCGTTTGTACCTGAACAATGTATTACTGATTGATGAATGGCATAAACAAACCTATAGAACCTCACTGGTCAATTACCGTTTTGAAAAAGATACATCATATGATATCCGTATAGAATTTTATGAACCTTCGGGCAATGCACATATCCGTTTGGTATGGACGATGGGATTACAAAATAATACCAATGAAGCTATTGAGAAGGCTGTAGCATCAGCAAAAGAAGCAGATATTGCCATTGTAGTGGCAGGTATTCATGAAGGTGAGTTTCAGGACAGGGCTTCGCTCAGCCTGCCGGGTAAGCAGGAAGAAATGATACAACGCATAGCGGCAACCGGTAAGCCGGTAGTAGTGGTATTGGTTGGCGGAAGTGCCATTACCATGCAGCACTGGCTGCATAAAGTGAAATCCGTAATAGATGTATGGTATCCGGGTGAAGAAGGTGGCCATGCAGTAGCAGCTGTATTGTTTGGTGATTACAATCCTGCAGGAAGATTGCCCATTACATTTCCTTTGGCAGAAGCACAACTACCGTTGGTATATAACCACAAACCTACAGGCAGAGGGGATGATTACCATGATTTGAGTGGCTTGCCGCTTTTTCCTTTTGGCTATGGGTTGAGTTATACGCAATTTGGGTATTCTGATATACGGTTAGCAAAAAAAATGATCAGGTCAAATGAATCAGTAGAAGTTTCGTGTACCATTTCAAATACCGGTAAGCATGCGGGCGATGAAGTGGTTCAGTTGTATATGAAAGATATGCTTGCATCGGTAGCGAGACCTGTTTTGGAATTAAAGGGGTTTCAAAGAATTCACTTGAAAGCAGGGGAAAGTAAACAGGTGCGTTTTACCATTACACCCACTATGCTGCAAATGCTGAATGAGCAAATGCAAACCGTTGTTGAGCCCGGCGATTTTAGAATTATGATTGGATCTTCTTCAAGGGAATTGTGGTTGAAGGATGTTTTACAGGTTCAGAAATAAACATCAATGGTTTCTCGAAAATTGTAAATACACCATACATAAAATACTCTCATGTTTCTTTGCGTTCCTTGCGATACAAAAAATAGTATCGCAAGGAACGCAAAGAAGCGCAAGGTTCGCAAGGGATTGGGATGTTCTTTTTTTTTGCTTAGATGCAAAGCCCCCCCCGAAGCCCGAAGTGTGCGACGCAACAGCCGATGCCATGAAAAGATTGTGCCGGGTTAAAAATGCTTACTTACAAAAGAATGCCCTGTAAAAATAAATACGCAAAGCTGAAGTAAATGATAAGCCCTGTTACATCTACCAATGTAGCAACAAAGGGCGCAGAAGAGACTGCCGGATCGGCACCGAGTTTTTTCAAAAATATCGGAAGCATGGAGCCGGATAAAGTGCCCCATAATACCACACCTACCAGCGAAAAACCAACTGTGGAAGCAATCATCATCCAATGCGGCCCGTACAATTGCGGGGCAATGGAATGCCATACGGCTACTCGTACAAAACCAATAATACCCAATACCGAGCCCAGCAGTAAACCGCTGAACAATTCTCTGCGTAATACACGCCACCAATCAGACAGCGAAATTTCACCCACTGCCATGGCCTGTATAATTAAGGTAGATGCCTGCGAACCACTGTTACCACCACTTGAAATAATGAGTGGGATAAATAGGGCGAGTACTACGGCTTTGGCAATCTCATCCTCAAAATAACCCATCGCTGTAGCGGTTAGCATTTCTCCTAAAAACAATACCACCAGCCAACCGATGCGTTTGCGAAATAATTTTAGTAAGGGAATATCAAGGTAAGGTTCATTCAATGCCTCGGTACCTCCCATTTTCTGCATATCCTCACTAAACTCTTCGTTGGCTACCCAAAGCATATCATCAATGGTTACAATGCCCAGCAGTATATTATGATCATCTACCACCGGCAGGGCTACACGGTTATTCATTTTAAATACCTGGCTCGCATGTTCCTGGTCGTCCTGCACATTTAGTGATACATATCTTCCATCAATGATCTCATCCACTCTTTTTTCCGGGGATGCCAATATCACATCGCGGATCCGGATATCATCTATTAGTTGTCCGTTTTCATCTATCACATAAATCACATCAATCGTTTCACTGCTTTTAGCATGCTTGCGAATGGTTTCAAAAACATCACTCACCGTATTATACAGGTAGATGTATACATAATCGGGCGTCATCAAACGGCCCACACTATCTTCCGGATAACCCAATAGAGAAAGGGTAATTTTTCTTTCCTCCGGTTCCAGTAATTTGATGAGATCTCGAATAGCTGCCTTAGGTAATTCTTCCAGAAAGTCGGTACGGTCATCGGCAGGTAATTCATTCAACAGCTCCGCTGTTTTGGCAGAAGGCAATTCTTTTACAATATCTTTTTGCTGCGAAATATCCAGGATCTTAAACACACTGGCGGCCCTGTGAATGGCCATATTGGCAATGATCTGCGCTTCGTATTCGGGATATTCATTGATGAGGTCGGCTACATCACTAATATTCTGGTCATTCAGAAATTCCCTGATCTCCAGTTTATCTTCTTTGGCAATCAGTTGTTCAAACTGCTCAAAGATGTTGGGTTGTTCCAATTCGAGTGACATGGATGCAATTTAATTAGTAATTAAGAATTAAAAATTAATAATTACCCAAGTAGCTGTATGATAGTTGCGATACCTATTTTTTTTACTAGATACTCCCCTCTTTGCGAAGCAGAGAGGGGCCGGGGGTGAGTTTAGTGTATCTTTGATTGTATGATACTTCCCATTCTGGTAGTGGCCCCTTCCGATTTGCGTGGCCGCGGTGTATTTGCAGGTGAAAAGATAGCAGCCAATACCATTATTGAAATTTCTCCGGTACTGGTGTTATCTGCCAAAGACAGAAAGCAGGTAGAAAAAACCTTACTCTTCGATTATATTTTTGAATGGGGTCATGACCGTAAAGATGCCTGCATTGCATTGGGCTATCTCTCTTTATACAATCATTCCTACGATGCCAACTGCGAGTATGAAATGGATTTTGAATCACATATGATGACCATCAAAACCGTTCGGCCCATTAAAAAAGGAGAGGAACTGTTTATCAATTACAATGCCACGGTGGATGATGCTTCACCGATTTGGTTTGAGGCGAAATAATTAGAAATTAAAAATTAATAATTAAGAAGCTGGTTGAGTTAATTATTACTAATAGCTTATATCTCTGCGAAAACTCTAAAAACGCTGCGACTTCGCGGTTAGAGCAAGTTAAAACTAACCGCGGAGTCGCAGAGAACAGGGAGTTTTCGCAGAGAAAAAATATAAGAACAACTACAAATAATTAACTCAAACAGCTTCTAAAAGTGAGTGTAGTTTACTATTTGTGGGATGCTATTGTTATTTTATCATGTTAATTATTTTCTGATTCAAAAGTTTTGAAGCTATTGGCTAAGCTTGCCGGAATGATCATTAAGCGAGAATATCGTTTACATTTTTCCGGATATTCTCTGCCATACGGTGCATGGGAAGGTCATTTTCATCTTTGCCAAACGGATCTTCAATTTCTTCGGCAATCATTTCCAAACTGCCCAATACATAGCCAATAAATGCCGCCACAGGTATGGTAAAATAGCCGAGGGTTAAAGGAAAACCCAGCGGGAGAGTAAGTATATAGATAAATAGAAATTTTTTTATAAACACACTGTACGAATAAGGGATGGGTGTATTCTTGATTCGCTCACAGGAGCCGCAGACATCGAGGAATGATTGTATCTCATTGTTTAAAAACAACAACTGATAACCACTGATGATGCCATCTCTGTGCAGCAGGTTCACCTTATTCATCAGTAACGTCATTACCTGGTTGGGAATATGTTTACTGGTATCAAAGTCAGGAATTTCAGGATGAGGATTTTCATCTAAGGCCAAACGGGTTCTTTCATTTAACAGGTGCTGGCGTAATTCATGGGCATACAACGGAATAATTTTTTTGAAAAAAGTACGGTTTTGTTCGTCATCACTGGGCAAAATACTATTCAGCTTGATGGCAAGATTGCGACTGTTATTTACCAGTGATCCCCATTGTTTTCTTCCCTCCCACCAACGATCATACGCAGTATTGGTTCGAAATACCAATAGCATAGAAATGGCAAACCCCAACAAGCTGTGCATGATGGTAATGTTCTTCACATGGCTGCTCAGGCTCATGTGCAGGTATTCCAGTTGCAGGTAAGTGGCCAGCCAGGCATACAAACACATAAAAACAATAGCGGGAAATAGCCTGCGTATGGTATCCGCTCTATGAAACCGGAAAATAAATGGGAACATTCCCCTTGGGTTATAATTGATCATGACTGTTAGATGATATTGTGAGAAAGGAAGATAAAATAGTTAGCGCAACCTTATTTTTAGTTAAAGATAACAATACCATAATATTATTCTTTCTGCGCTTAGGTTCAATTTTGCATAAATATTTTTTTGACGCAAACTCATTCCATACATAGCCGCCAGTTTGGCCCTAATTTTTTATGGGGTGTGGCTCTCGCGGCTGCTCAAAATGAAGGGGCTTACAATGCAGATGGGCGTGGACTCTCCATATGGGACACATTTTCCCGCCGCGCAGGTAAAATCAAATCCGGTGCAAAACCCTACGAAGCATCCGATTTTTATTATCGTTATAAAGATGACCTGATGCTGGTAAAGGCTTTGGGATTCTCAGTATTCCGGTTTTCCATTTCGTGGAGCCGTATTTTACCGGAAGGCATTAGCAGGGTAAATAAAGAAGGTATCGCTTTCTATCACCGATTGATTGATGAATGTTTGCAATTAGGCCTCACCCCCTATGTTACCTTATACCATTGGGATCTTCCGCATGAGTTGCAGAAAAATGGTGGCTGGACAAGTCACCAGATGGTAAAATGGTTTACCCGTTTTGTAACCGTTTGCTGCGAAGAATATGGCGATAAAGTAAAGAACTGGATTGTGTTGAATGAGCCCATGGGTTTTACTTCATTGGGGTATATGCTGGGCCAGCATGCGCCCGGCAAAACCGGACTTACTAATTTTTTACCGGCAGTTCATAACGCAGCCCTATGCACGGCCGAAGGGGGAAGGCTGGTTCGCAGTTTGGTTAGTCGCGCTAATATTGGTACCAGTTTTTCGTGCAGTGAGGTACTGCCGTATTCACAAAGGGATGAAGATGTGTTAGCTGCAAAACGAACCGATGCCTTACTTAACCGTTTATTTATTGAGCCGGTATTGGGCAGGGGCTACCCGCAAATGGAACATTTTCCTTTATTAGATAAATTACACTTGCATAATAAAGCATGGAAGTACACGGAGCGGATGGCATTTAATTTTGATTTTATCGGCCTGCAAAATTATTTCGCACTTACGGTAAAATACAATGCACTCATTCCTTATGTACACGCTTCGGAAGTAAAAGCGGTTACCCGTAAAGTGCCGCATACTGATATGGGTTGGGAGATCAATGCCGAAAGCTTTTACCGGATGATCAAACGTTTTTGGCTGTATGGCGGCGTAAAAGAAATCATCATCAGTGAAAGCGGCGCTTTTTTTAAAGACGAACTGGTGAACGGTGTTGTGAATGATGTAAAACGAATCGATTATTTTCAACAATATATTGCCGCCATGTTGAAAGCGAAAAAGGAAGGGGTGAATGTGAATGGATATTTTGCCTGGACACTTACTGATAATTTTGAGTGGTCGGAAGGGTACCATGCACGATTTGGATTGATTCATGTAGATTTTGCCACCCAACTCCGCACCATCAAAAACTCTGGCTACTGGTTCCGCGATTTTTTAAAAGTATAAATCGTAAAACCCTACCCGCTGGTTGTATAAAACAACTCAGCGAAACCTCCCTGTTCTCTCGTTCTCTGCGGTTGGAAAAACATCTCAAATAAAAGTGGATAGGTTATTGTATTGGGTTCCACTAACCGCAGAGAAAAGGAGGTAAAAGAGTTTTCGTAGAGGGGTTACTAATTATTTCAGATTGGTTAACAGCCCATAATAACCTCATCATACCTCATATTCTTTTGCTATGTTTGATTTCCAAAACACATAGCCATGTACCGTTCTGTATTATTAACCTTGTTTGTTTTTTCGGCAGTGGTGCTAACTGCACAAACCGTTACTATACCTGCTTATACCGGTTATGCCATTCCCGCAGAAAATTGGGAATCGCGTATGTTCTCGGAAAAAAACGGGTTGCATTGGGTAGATGCCAAACAGCAGATCAGTTATTCGTTTTATGTTCGAAAAGCAGGTAGCTTATCTGTGTCACTGAAAGCCAAAAATACAGTAGCCGGTTCACAGGTGAAACTGACATTGAATGGGAAAGAAAAAATAGTTTCTATTCCTGCGGGCAAAGCGTATAAAACAGTTGGGGCCTTATCGGTTAGTATACCAGATAGTGGCTTTTATACCATTACATTAATCGCTGTAAAGAAAGTGGGAACGCTGGTGGCAGATATAGAAGCCTTGCAATTATCAGGTACAGCGGCGGATATTCATTTCAATTCCAAACCGCGACGTAATGCTGCATCAGTACATCTAAAATATCCATTGCCTGATTCTGTAAAAGCAGTTACTTTTTACAACGAAATCACTATCCCCCAAGGAGCAGATATTGTGCACAGCTATTATATGGCCTGCGGTTTCGCCCGTGGTTATTTTGGTATACAGGTAAACAGCCCCACAGAGCGCCGCGTTATTTTTTCTGTATGGGATGCAGGTAAAGAGGCGGTTGACAGAAACAAGGTGGCCGACTCAAACAAAGTACAATTGCTGGCCAAAGGTGATGGTGTTTTTGCAGATGGTTTTGGCAACGAGGGAACCGGTGGCCATAGCCATTGGGTGTATAACTGGAAAGCAGGACAAACCTATCAATTTATGGTAACTGCTTTAAACGACAGCGCATCGCAAACCACTATTTATACCAGTTACTTTTTTATACCTGAAGTACAAAAATGGAAATTAATTGCCAGCTTCAAAGCGCCATTTGATGGACAAACCCTTCGCAACCTCTATTCATTCAATGAAAACTTTGTTGGCCAGAACGGACAGTTACAACGCAAAGCTTTGTTTGGTAATCAGTGGGTACAAAAAACCAATGGCCAATGGAAAGAACTTACACAAAGCACCTTTTCGTATGATGCTACCGGCAAAGCCGGAGACAGGATTGATTATGGAGGCGGTGTGGTAGATGGCAGTTTTTATTTATGGAACGGAGGTTTTCAAAAAGCCAATGCTGCGTATGGAGATGTATTTAACAGAGCGGCAGCTAACAAGCGACCTGTGATTGACTGGACAAAAAATGCTGACAGTGCCAGCCAGGCAATGAAAGATCAGCAAATGATAGGGCAGGCAGTAGCGGATAAAAAGATAGATACCACAGGAAGTATAGAGGGTGTGTATTACCATATCCTAAAGGAGGGAACAGGGGACTATGTTTCAGTAAACGATACGGTAACTGTTTTTTACAAAGGCTCTTTGTTAAGTGATGGAAGTATTTTTGATCAGACAAAAGACAAACCCGCCACTTTCCCACTGAAAAGATTGATCAAGGGATGGCAGGTGGCAGTGCCCCGGTGTAAAGTGGGTGGTAAAATCAGGATCATCATTCCATCCGGACTTGCTTACATGATCAGAAGCCGCAGTAAAGATATTCCACCGAACAGTGTATTGGTATTTGACATTGAGGTATTGAGTGTGAAGAAGTGATGATTGGTAGCAGCGTTGTTAGGTTTTATTAATAGCCAATCATATGCTTATGAAATGATGTATAACTATTATTCACTGCAATGAACACAAAGCTGTGCTAAGTAGTCACAAGGCTACCTTGCGAAACCTTGTGTCATAGCGACTTTGCGGTAAAAAATAGTACAGATTGATGTCTTTTCATTTGTGATTCTTTTTTCAGAAAACAATTCCTACCTTAACCATCCAATTAACTGCTATGAAAAAGAAAATACTAAGTCTTATCGGTTGCCTGTTTGCACTAACAGCCTTTACCCAAAAAACGGCATCCCCTAATATCCCCGATCTCATTCCAGCTGGTGTAGAAGTAGTGGTGAGTAAAAACAGTGTGGTAGCGGATGGTAAAAAAATTGAGTATACCACACACACCGGTTACCTGAATCTGAAAAATGATACCGGTAAACTAATAGCCAAAGTATTTTTTACTTATTATAAAAAAGATGGCGAAGATGCCGGTAACCGCCCGGTAACTTTTACCTTCAATGGTGGTCCGGGTTCTTCTTCGGTATGGCTGCATATGGGAGGGCTGGGTCCAAAACGTGTGTTACTACAGGATGATGGAACTGCAACGGCTCCTCCCTATCAATACATTAGTAATGAGTTTACCTGGCTGAATAAAACAGATCTTGTTTTTATTGATCCTGTATCAACCGGTTTCAGCCGAGCCGCTGCAGGAGAAAGTCCTAAACAATTTCATGGCTATGTAGAAGATATTTCATCGATGGGTTCTTTTATCCGTCATTTTTTATCCAGATATGAAAGATGGGGCTCACCCAAATACCTTGCTGGTGAAAGTTATGGTACCACAAGGGCAGCGGGGTTATCTAAATTTCTGCAGGACAGGTACCGGATTTTCTTAAACGGCATTTTTCTGATTTCTGCCGTACTGAATTTTGGATCGAACGATTATTATGTAGGTAATGATCTGCCCCGCACTTTATACATTCCCTCTTACACTGCGGCGGCATGGTACCATAAAAAACTGGCACCTGCTTTACAAGCCGATCTTACCAAAACATTGAAAGAATCCGAGCAGTTTGCCCTTGGTGAATATGCTACAGCTTTACTGAAAGGTGGTTGGCTAACCGATGCAGAAAAAGATGCCATTGCTACTAAAATGAGTTACTATACTGGCTTAAGTAAAGAAGTTTGTTTACGTGGTAATCTACGGATTGAAGAAAGCCTGTTCTGGAAAGAACTACGCAGAAAAGATGGGTTGACCATTGGCAGACTGGATGCCAGGTTTACCGGCCGCGATCTGGATGATGTAGGGGCTGCTTTCAGTTTCGATCCTTCGTTTGCCAATATAGACGGACCTTTTACGGCCGCCATCAATGAGTATTTTCTTAAAGAACTCAATTTCAAAGAAGAGAAAGGCTATAATATTTTTGGCGATGTAGCCCCATGGAATTACAACAATGTGCAGAACCAGTTTTTAAATGTAGCCGAAAGCCTGCGCGATGCGATGTCAAAAAATCCAGCCTTAAAAGTATATGTAGGCTGCGGCTATTACGATTTTGCCACGCCTTATTTTACCGCGCAGTATGATATTGAACATATGTTGCTACGCCCCGAGCAACGAAAAAATATACAGGTCAATGTATATGAAGCAGGGCATATGTATTATATCCATAAACCGTCTCTTATACAGTTTAAGAAAGATGTAGATGCTTTTTTTACATGGAGTAGTAATACGAAGTAGGGGGGCTTATTATAATAAATAGTTAGTAATCCTCATTTTTTTTTGGAAGGGATAACTTTTAGCGTAGAGTATAGAAAGAATTAAAACTAATTTTAAACTTAATCATCTACGCAAATCTAACATGGAATGTAAGATTTGCATAGATCGTGGTTAGAAATTCATCGGGGAAATTCAGGAATTTTAGCCGCAGATTCGCAGATTTTCGGCTAATCATCTGCGAATCTGCGGCCAAGGAATGCTGAATTTATTTAAATTGACACACCGTC
This sequence comes from Chitinophaga pinensis, assembly GCA_943372845.1. Lineage (GTDB taxonomy): Bacteria > Bacteroidota > Bacteroidia > Chitinophagales > Chitinophagaceae > Sediminibacterium > Sediminibacterium pinensis_K. The sequence continues at coordinate 185,073 of CALSAD010000004.1, forward strand.
AAGATTTGAATGGGTTAACAATTAGTACCCTATAGTATTCTTGGAGAAGCGAAATGACTTCCTGACAATTCAGGAATTAAAAACAGATTGCTGCAAAAAACACCTCGGGTAGAAGTAATTACCCGGTACCGTAACCCGTATTTTACCCGTTTTTTATCTGCCTACTGATATTCGTCAGTATTTTAACAGGTATAATTTGCTAATTTGTAAGATCAATTTAATTACATGAAAGCAGCCCGTCAATTATCAATCGCCATTCTTGTGATACTGGCTTGTACTGCTTTTTACATCAGCTACCACCTGATTACGGACGCTACCGGAAGTTCTTTGGGATTTCCCACGTACCTGCTGAACGGAACTGTATTTAATAATTATGCTGTTGTGGGTTGGATCATGCTTTTTACCGTTGGCCTTTTCAGCATCACTGTGGTGGGATGTATTATTCGCAAAATGCGCATCTACTCATTTCTCATTATGCTGCAAGGTGTTATCATCACCATCTTTATTTTTCTGGCGATGATATTGCTGGATGAAATTTTTCTGGTGCAATACCTTTTTCTTGCAGCAGGCATTATCCTCATTTCTCTTGGTTTTTTACAGAACCAGCGCAAGATCATTGTTGAATCAGAAAAACAAATGCATCAACCTGCTCAAAAGAGTCATCACCACAAACATAGAAAGCATAAATAGTATTAGAGCCTGTTTAAAAATGCAAGATTTTCGTTGTAAGCTCCTAGCTATTAGCTGTGAGCCGCGAGCTTGACAGGTGCTTATCGAGATAAATAGTGTACCTATTATGAAATTTCAATAGACCAATGATAGTTGAAAATTTTGATTTTAAATAGGCTCTTAGAAGTCTGCTGCACGCATACTACGCTATCGATAAGAATTTTAAATACACGCCATTCGTCCAGCCAAATCCATCCTGGTTAGGGTATTCTCCACCACCTGCTTTGCTTTCTGTATCGGTTACATTGTATTTCTCCATCATTTTACCGGTAGCGGTATATACTTTTTCATTGGCCCGCATCCAGTTTGCCCTGATCTTATCGGCGGTTGCATCCTGGTGGTAAGGAAATTTTTTTAAGCCATGATAGGTAATCCATTGTAAGGGCGCCCAACCATTGGGCGCATCCCATTGCTGTCCTGTTTGTGCAAGCGTAGTAAGCAAACCACCCGGCTGTAAAAATTTTTCTTCAATAATGGCAGCTACCCGCGCAGCCTGGGTGTACTCCGCTATCGAAAGAAAAAATGGAAACATGCCAGCCAATGTATACGCATCTGTTTGCTTTGCCTCCGTAAAATGATAATCAAAATAAAAACCTTTCTCTTCGTTCCAGCAATAGGTTTGAATGGCTTTTTTACGCTCACCCATCCGGTTAAGCAGTATGCGGTGTTTCTCCTTGTCTGTTTTTGAATAGATTATCGCCAACATCAATTCGTGCCAGCATAAAAGACAGTTCAGGTCTACCGGAATAATATGGGTCGTTTCTATGGTCTCCATATGTTGTTCGTCCCTGAACCAGCGGCTGCTAAAATCCCAGCCAGAGGCAGCAGCTGCCCTGATATCGCGATACACTTCAGCGGGGTTTCTTCCGGATCTTTCTGCAAGATGCGTATCTTCTATGTATGCTTCCGGGCGTGGTGTATCATACGTATCCCAATAGCGATTCAGTATGGTGCCATCCGGCATTCGAACACAATGTTGCTTTGTGGTATTGCTGTCTGTGAGTTCATCGGCACCATGCATCCAGAACGCATATTCTTTTTCTAATGGTTGTTGGTATTGTAACAAAATGTCTTCCCCTTTTTCCTCCATTAATATCGTAAGCATCAGCGCAAAAAAAGGCGGTTGCGAACGACCAAGATAATAGGTGCGGTTTCCATTGGGAATAAAACCAACCGTATCTATCAGGTAAGCAAAATTATTGATCATATGTTCAATACTATCTACCCTTTTAGAAACCTGTAAACCTAACATGGTAAAATAACTATCCCAATAATACACTTCTCTGAAACGCCCACCGGGTACTATATAAGGATATGGTAAAGGAATAAGTGTGCCGCCCAGTTCATCGGGTGTGCGGGTTAACACGTTCCATAAATCAGACAAATGTTCTGGTAATGGTTTATTGGCTGAGCGATAGGAAGTATCAGCCTCTTCCGGCAGGATAAAATGACGCGTTACAAAAGTTTTCAATTGAAAACCAACTATGTTTTTTTCTTGTTCGTACGCAGCAAGAATCTCTGCAGTTGACAGCCTGGGTGTGCAATCCACAAAATATTTTGAGTCCGGAAAGATCTCACTTAATTGAACGGCTTCATACAAAGGTGAAAGCTGTTCTATATAAAAAAAAGATGGTTCTTTCATGTACGATCAGTTAATGTATTTCGCCCGGATTAGCTGCTTTGAATTTGTTTTGTAATCGTTTAAAAAGAAACAGGCAGATAATTAATATGGTCATTGGGATGAGCGAAAAATAAAAAGCGGTTTTGCCACCATAGTTTTCAAAAATATGTCCGGTAATGATAGAGCCTGTTGTACCACCCAATGCGGAGAAAATGATGATCAAGCCAGACATCAGCCCATGTTTTTTTCTTGGAAGCGTACTTAAAATCACAGAGTTTACCGCGGGATAAATAGGGGCCAGCAATAACCCGATTAACGGAAAAATAAAAGCAGCAACCGGAGCGGTACCCCAACCGGTAATGGGTTGCCCTGATACTTTTTCTGCCAGTGGAATGGCAATCAATACCAATGCAGCTGCCAGAACTAAACAGGATGCCAGTACCAAAAACCAGTTTAATTTTTTTAGTAAAACCCCTGCTAAAAATCTGCCCAATGCAGTAGAACCTGCAAGTATACTGGCCATTTGAATACTGAGTGCTGCGGGCAATAACAAGACTTTATTATTAAACGTAGGTAACCAACTCATAATACTTTGCTCAATCAATACATAAAAGAAAGCGCAAAAAATGAATACCAAAACAATGGGGGAAACCATTAATTGAAACATCTTTCCAAAATCCTGCAGCATAGAACCATTCTCCTGGTTCTTGATAGAGGATTCATCGAGAGGAGCGCTAAGTAATAGTAAAAATGCAGCCAGTGAAATGCCGCCCAACAGGTAATAGACTTGTAACCAGGAAGTAGATTGAGGATTATTATCATCTACAAAATAGCTGAAAATAAAATAGCCCGTAAGGATGCCAATCATAAAAAATGATTCAATGAAATTCATCAGACTGATATGTTCTTTTTCATTTTTAGTTACCAGGCCAATGGTACTGTATACCGACATTTTAATTAATGCAAAACCCGAACCTACTGCTGCAAATAATAATTTGGTGGTAAGGAAACTGCTTGTAAAAGGCATGATAAAGCAAACCACTGCTACAAAGCCCAAGGCAATCAGCATGGCATTTTTATAGCCAATACGGGTGATATACGAAGAAACTAAAAAGGAAATGACGGCAATACTAAGGTCTTTAAATGCTTCGAGTACAGAAGCAGAACCTTGTGTAACGCCATAATTATTCTGCACCTGCAGAATAACAGTGCCCACACTGTTGAGTAAAATTGCAAATACAAAATAGTTTAAAAAGAGAGAGGCTTTGATTTTCCAGTTTTGCATGTCGGTTGTTTAATTGATCACGGATCAGGGGTGAGGCTATTTTGTTTCTATTTTCAACATTTTTAAACAAACGGGATTGGGCACTTCAATTCGCTGTAAGGTTTTTTGTAATAGCCCCGTTCTTTGATCTCTTTTGAATACAACAATATTGTTTGTTTTCTGATTGGCCACCAGCAAAAATTGACCAGTGGGATCGATCATAAAATTACGGGGTTGCAGGCCTTCTGTTGATTGGTAACCAACGCTGGTTAATTTTCCGGTAGAGGTGTTAACGGAAAAAATGGCGAGGTTATTTTCTTCGCCTCTGTTAGATGCATAAAGAAATTTTCCATCGGGAGATAGGTGAATATCAGCGCTGCCGGGCTGCCCCTTAAACGCTTCCGGATGTGTTGCCATGCGTTGAATAAATTTTGCGGTTCCGTTGGTATAACTATGTACACTAACGGTGCCGCCCATTTCCTCTAACACATACATATATTTTCCATCAGGAGAAAAATCCAGGTGCCTTGGTCCGTTACCGGCTTCAATGGCAATAAAGGGAGTAGTGGCAGGTTGTAAGGGTTTCGCTGCTTTATTGTTAAACCGGTATACATTCACTTTATCTGTTCCCAGATCCGGGGTTACTAAAAATTTTTCATCGGGAGAAAAGAAAGCGGAATGCACGTGCGGCATTTCCTGCCTTTGTGTATTGATACTTTTTCCTTTGTGAATAATATGTTGTGCAAAAGGTTGGAGTGAGCCATCATTTTTTACAGGAAAAACGGATAAGCTGCCGCCGGAATAATTGGCAACGGCCACCCACTTACCATTTTTAGTAATTGAAATATGGCAGGGATTTTCGCTACCGCTGGATTGCTGGTTTATGAAACTGAGTTTGCCTGCCGCCGGATCAAAATCATAGGCGGCAACCAATCCGGCCTGCGATCTGCTTACTTCATTTACCGCATACAGGTGTTTGCCATCGGGAGCAACTGTTAAAAATGAAGGATTGGCGGCACTGTCTGTATTACTCACCCATTGTACTTCACCATTACGGGAGTTGAATTTATATACGTAGATGCCTTTGCTTTTTCCACTGGTATAGGTTCCTACAAATAAATAAAAATCCTGGGCAGATACGGATACAATGCATAAACAAATGCAAATGGCAAGCAGGTAGCGCATGGCGATGGTTTTAAGTATTGTAAGATAAAGATTGCCAATGAGAAATAAGGCAGCGGGATTCATTTTAAATTGTGAATGGCTGATTGCCGATTGATTAACCGCTAAGACGCGGTGGCGCAAGGGTTCGCGAGGTAGTTTAATTGAAAAGCTGATATGCTTTTGCCATAGATGGAGGCACTTTACAATGCGTTATTAGTCAAATAAGATTACCGGGACATTTGAAATGCAAAATAGGCATACTTCATAAGCATTAGAAGCCGATTGATCGCTGTAACAAAAAAACACCTATGCTGCATAAAAAACCAATCAAAGCCAGCCAGCTGATTTTTTTGAGGTACCATACAAAATCAATCTTTTCAATACCCATAACAGCAACGCCTGCGGCAGAGCCGATAATAATCATGCTGCCACCGGTGCCCGTGGTTAATGCCAGAAATTCCCAAAAAGGATGGTCGGTAGGGTAAGTGGTCAGATCAAACATGCCTTGCGATGCAGCTACTAATGGAACATTATCTACCAGTGCAGATAAAATGCCGAGCGATGCCCCAATCAGGTAATCGTTTTGCAGGGTGTTGGTAAGGATTTGCGCCAATTGCGTAAGCAGGCCATACGATTGCAGTGCAGAAACAGCCAGTAAAATGCCCAGGAAAAATAAAATACTTGCAGAGTCTATTTTTTGTAAGGCTTTGGCTACTGTAAATTTTTGTACCTGCTCTTCCTCTTTCCCTTTGTGAACCAGTGTGGTAATGATCCACATGCAACCCAATGCCAGCAACATACCCATGAATGGAGGTAAATGGGTTACTGTTTTAAAGGCAGGCACAAACAATAAAAAACCAATACCAGAGTATAAAATGATAGATCCATTCCTTTTCTCAACTTCAGAGCAATCAGCTACCGGCGTACCAATCTGTGTTTTGTTTTTAAAATGCCGGGCAATGATCAAAGCCGGAATTAAACAACCCACAATACTGGGTAATAGTAATTGTTTCATGATGTTTAAGGCGGTGATTTGCCCGCCAATCCAAAGCATGGTGGTGGTAACATCTCCCAATGGCGACCATGCGCCACCGGCATTGGCGGCAATCACAATCATACCGGCAAACCACAGTTTGTCTTCTTTATCCCTTAGCAGTTTGGCGCATAAAGAAGTCATTACAATGGCTGTTGTTAAATTATCCAGTAAGGCGGATAATAAAAATGTAAAAGATGCCACGATCAGAAGCAAGGATGACATTTTGGAAGAAGTAATTTTCTGTGTAATGATCTCAAATCCATTGTGCGAATCAATCAGTTCAACAATGGTCATGGCTCCCAGCAGAAAAAATAAAATAGATGAGATCTCACCCAAATGGTGCATCAATTGTTCTGTAGCTGTGTGAGGATCATTGCCCTGAACAAAATAAAGGGTCCAGCACAATACGCCGGTAATCAACGCCGATGCTGCTTTATTAAGTTTTAGCGGATGCTCAAATGCTATTGCAAGATAGCCAATGACGAAAATAGATATGAGTAATATTGCGGTCATAATATTATTCTAAAATAGGGATTAATGCATTGAAATCGGGTGTTTTTATCACAAAATCTGCAATTATATCAACCAAAGGATTTGTAGAACAGAAGGAGACCCCAATACCAGCCTTTTTAATACAACAAATATCGTTTTCTCCATCCCCTACCATAAAAGTATTTTTCAACTCTACAGAATACTTTTTACAAATATTAATTAATGCGTTTAATTTACAATAATCATGTTTGCACATACTAAATTCATCCGCTAAAAATAGTGAGGGAATTTTTACTTCTCCTGTAGCTACACTTTTAGAGAATTCCAGTTCATTGGAAATAGTAAAATCAAAACTAAATTTATTTTTTAGATGGTTGGTTATACAATCATAACTATCGCTAATGATGCCAACAATGTAGCCTTGTTTTTTTAATTCTGATATTACTTCAGGAAGACCGGGTGTAATGGCAATTGTATCCGTTACTGCAATGAGTTCGGCAATTGTCTTACCTTTTAGCAGTTTTGCAATCTGTTTAGTTCGGATAAATGGATTATTATGATTTGTAACAATATCAAACAGCTCTTTTTCAAAGTTAAATTGTAATGCTGCTTTCGAAATGAAGCTATTTCTCAATATGGTATTATCCATATCAAAAATGGCTAATTTTTTTAAAGACATCAAACTCTCCCGGATTGCAAAATCCATTTGTTCTCGAATAATATTTATGTTTTCAAATGTTTCTAGATTTTGTAACTGGATACTTTCTGATTTTGATTTCTTTATGATTGTTGCAGCAACCTCGCGAGACATTTTTCCTAATTGTTCCAATGCCTGCATTCTGTTTTCAATCTGACCAATATTTACTTCACTGATTCTAGCTCCGAATATATACATATCCATAAGGATTCCTATATCTACTCCATATCCATCTTCAAATATGATTTGTTCAAAAAGCGATTTCTTTCCGGCAATCATCCCACTCAACGGTTGTTTGTATCTTGGGAAATGCGGATATAATATGGATAATAAAGGCTTGGCTACTAATTCGGTTACTCTGCCCGCTTGTCTTTCAAAATAAGATTTGACAAAATCAGCTTCGTTATTAAGTAAAGGTGCGGTAAGTAGGGAAATAATATTTTTTGGATAAGTTGTAATATCCGCATCAAGAAAAACGACGATCTCATTTTTTGAAACCAAAACGCCATCTTTCATAGAGGGGCCTTTACCCAGCTTAGTGCTTGTAATTATTTTCGCACCCCTATTTTTGGCTTCTTCAATCGTATTGTCCATAGATTTATCATCTACCACAAGTACTTCTGTAACATTTTCAGATTGGATAGCTAATGTTACTACTTCTCCAATCGTTTTTTCTTCATTTAATGCTGGAATAATTACCGTTATCATATTGTATTATTAGATTAATAATAGGTTCATGTAATCTTAGCTGCAACCATTGCTCGATTTTGTTTTTTTCTTCATTCGGTATTCTCTTTGTTGTGGACAGCATTACGAGAAAGGAACGTGTAGTAGTATCATCAGATATTGTATAAACAGGTTGTAGAATAGCTTTATATATGAAAGGGATTTGTATTTTTAATTCAGCATAAATCTGTGTATTTATTTTTTGTAAATTGTTTATACTATCTATTTGAAGGCTTAATGCTGATATCATTTTTTCTTTATTATCTATTCTTTCAGAAAGCGGATCTTCCAGATCAGGTGCTTTATTGTTTGATAGATAAGAAAAGCCTTGATTAATAGATAATTTAGTATTCGTCAGCTGATACTTTGGCATTTTTGATTTTAGGTCTTCTATGCTTTCTGATGCTATTTTAGTTCCACCAAACACCAGCGCAATTGTTTTTGTTTTTGCATCAATTTTTTTATTCAGTAAATAATCATTCGGGAAATGAACTTCCTGATTGATAAATGCATTGGCATTTTTTATAAATCTATTTTGCTGAATCATAGCGTATCCAAAATATATACTGGGTAACAAGGTTACTAAAACTACTATTCCAATTATTCTCTTAGCTATCAATTCTGCTCGCTTATTTTGAAGATGTTTGTGGGGAAAATGAAGTATGCTTACTACTATGAAAGTTGCTAAAGCAATAAAAACAGTATTAATTAGAAACAAATAAAATGCGCCAAAGAAATAGGTAAATTGAAAAGTGGCTAAGCCATAGCCTGCAGTGCAAAGAGGTGGCATTAATGCTGTTGCGATGGCTACACCCGGGATGACGTTCCCTTTTAGTTTACTTGAGGTTGCCACAATTCCTGCAAAACCACCGAATAGGGCAATTAAAACATCGTAAATGGTTGGAGAGGTTCTCGCTAAAATTTCGGAGTGTGCTTCATCAAGTGGCGATATGGAAAAGTAAATGGTAGAAGTTATTAAGGCTACCACTGTTGCGATAAGAAAATTAATACTTGATTTTCTTAAGAGCGTAAGATCATTAATTCCCATACTTAGTCCTATACCCATAATAGGACCCATCAGAGGTGAAATAAGCATTGCACCAATAATTACGGCGGTGGAATTAACATTAAGTCCTAGTGAGGCAACAAAAATGGCAAAAATTAAAATCCAGAGATTTGTACCTCTGAATTCAACACCAGTATCAATACTGTTTATAATGGTTGTATACTCTTCCTTTTCATATTGCAATGAAAGTTTATCCAGTAAGCTTTTGTGCATCTGTTTATAATTTTTAATTTTGGTATTGCCCTATATGTTTCATTATTAGGGAATGCAAATGGGATACAGCTACTTGCTGTGTTCGGCAGGGTTAAATGGTATACAACAATTTACTTAATTATTTTGGTAATTTCACCTAACGAGAGTGATTTGATATTTAATTAACTTGTACTCTAATGCTCCTATTTTCTATGCAATCACCAAAATTTTTCTCTATCAGTTTCTGTAATACAAAAAAGATGATTTATTTTTTTTGTTGTATATTATCATTTACTAACTGTACCAATACAAATAGTATGCATACCTATACTACTGCTCATGCTTTTCGTTTACTACCCGGACAAGATTTAAAAAAATCGATTGACAGTTTTGTAACCAGTAAACACATTCAGGCAGGATGGATTGCTACATGTGTGGGCAGCCTTACTGAGTATAACATCCGTTTTGCCAATCAGGAAAAAGGCTATGGTGATAAAGGTCATTTTGAAATTGTAAGTCTGGTAGGAATCCTGTCTGTTAATGGATCTCATATTCACCTATCTATTTCGGATAGCACCGGTAAAACCATGGGTGGACATTTATTGGAAGGATGCAAAATTTATACAACAGCTGAGATTGTGATTGGAGAATCGGGAGAACATATTTTCTCACGTGAAAAAGACGGCTCAACACCCTGGAATGAACTAAAGGTTACTGAAATCAGAAAACAAAACAAATAGTTTAGCGGGTCTACCTATTTTTCTAAGTAGTGTATCAGGTTAAAGAAATTCAGAATGCTAAGGCCGCAGATTCGCAGATTTTCGGCTAATAATCTGCGAATCTGCGGCCTAAATTTATCATCACCTGCGGATACATTGCAAACTGAGACACAATTTTTCTTCAGTAACATACTTAATTGGTAGACTATTGTTATTTTCGCGTTCTCAAAAATTAAGTATGTATTACCAGCGAGTATTGATCGGCTTATGTATGTTATTGATGCAGATAACCGTTTTTTCACAAAAAACAGTACAACCTGGCCCGTGGTTTGGTCATCTGTTACGCGAAGATGGGAAAGATATCCGGTTTCATTTTGATATCAGGATGGAGAACAGCAAAACGGTATTGTACATCATCAATGCTAATGAGAAACTGCGTGTGGATAAGATCAGATTTACCAAAGATTCTGTTTTCATAGAAATGCCGGTATTTGAGTCTGCCTTTCGTGCCAAAAGGATTTCGGATAAAAGATGGGAGGGTGTATGGATAAAAAGTGGTTCCCTCAAAACACAGGTAATGCCTTTTATGGCCGAAACCCAGGTAAGTGTTGCGCCGCTTGTTTTGCAACCCGCAGCCACAAATATTACTGGTAAATGGGCAGTAACTTTTGCTAAGAATAAAGAATTGTATAAGCCGGCCATTGGCGAATGGCAGCAAAAGGGCAATACATTGCGTGGCACATTTTTAACACCTACCGGCGATTACCGTTACCTGTCAGGTTTTATAAGCGGGGATAGTATGCAATTAGGAACTTTTGATGGTGCACATGCATTTTTGTTCACCGCAAAAATTACGAATCAAAACACTGTTCGTGATGGGATGTTTTATTCAGGTGCTACCAGTGCAGAACCATGGGAAGCGGTAAAAGACGAGAATGCAACCCTGCCGGATATTGCTGCCATGTATTTGAAAGATGGAGAAGAAAAATTGAATTTTCGTTTCCTGGATCTGAACAAAAAACCGGTTTCTATCAACGATGCAAAATTCAAAAACAAAGTAGTAGTAGTTCAGATCATGGGTTCCTGGTGCCCGAATTGTATGGATGAAACGGCTTTCTTGAGTGAGTATTATACCAAGAATAAACAGCGTGGTATTGAAATTATCGGGTTGGCTTATGAATACAGTACCGATTTTGAAAGATCCAGAAAAAGTATCCAGAAATTCAAAGACAGGTTCGGGGTTCAGTATACGCTGTTGAATACCGGTGTTACAGTAAGTGATAGTTTACGAACCGAAAAAACATTACCACAGTTAACACCTATCAAATCCTTTCCCTCAACTATTTTCATTGACCGTACCGGTAAAGTAGTTAAAATTAAAACAGGTTTTGAAGGGCCGGGTACAGGTATTCATTATGAAGAAATGAAAAAGGAATTTGAAGCAACTATTTCTGAATTATTGAAGCGGTAAGAGCCATAAAAAGCCGAGAGAAGAATCTCCCGGCCTATACCCAAAAAAACCTGCTAAACACTATTTGTTGTTCGGAACCTCAATGGGTTTTGTTGTTTCAATCATTTTTGTAAGAATACCTTTATACTTTTCTGCATCATCATTTCCGGGGTCAAGAGCCAATATTCTGTCGTAACACGCCAATGCTTCAGGATATTGTTTTTCTGTATTTACTTTATATGCTGCAATATATCCGTATGCCTGTATCAGCCATTTTTTAGTGGTTGCATTGGTACTATCTTTTAACCCAACTTCAATAAGGCTCTCATAATGAGGGATGGCTAACCCTTCTGTCATAGCTGTATCTATGGCAGCATTGCTTCTTGCGCGCCAATAATAGCCAAAACTTTGCTCAGGATACTTGGTTACATAAATCGCAAATACACTATCTGCCATCTGATAATCCTGTGCATTGTAATTGGCAACGCCCCAGTTAAAAAGATCTACATTAGAAAATTTTTCGGGCGATAGTGCGTATAACTGTGCAGACCAGTAAGCTTGTTTGTCATATTGTTTCTGCACCTTGTATAACATAGAAATTCTTTTGATGAGCTGTATTTTTTGAACATTGTCTTTTTCAATCTGCAGCGCCTTCTCATACCAGATTGCTGCATCGGTATGTTGTTTGTTTTTTTCGGAAATTTTGGCCATCAACTCAAAATCTTTTGCAGCATAATTGGTATCATTTTCTTTCACGAAATATTCTTTCAAATACGCTTCGGCTTTCTTATTGTCATCCAATGCTTCATAGCTATAAGCCAGTAGCTTATATATTCTGGGTTTTGTCTTCTCCTTTTCAACAGCAATAATCGTATTGGATTCTTGTATGGCTTCGGTATATTTTTTTGAAACGAAATACAGATCTGTTAACAGGTATTCATGTTTAATGTCCGGTTCGGAATACCTAATAAAGTTTTGTAAATACGTCAAAGCCTTATTTACATCTTTAAAATAGTTAGCATAATAGAGTTGGTAATATACCGGACCAAACTCAGGGTCTGCATTGATGGCATTAGTATAATACTGCATGTATACCGACTCATTATTTTGTGTTTGATATATTTTGCCAATCTTATAATTCACTACAGGATCATTTGCAGTAAGTTCAAGTGCCTGCTGGTAATTTCTAAAGGATTCAGAGCCGTTATACAATTTTCTGTATGCATCTCCCAAAGCTTCATATAAGTTTGGATTTTTCTTTTCTTTTTTGGAAGCTTCCATTAGCAAGTCTATCGCGGAATATAGATTTCCTTTGTCAAAAAGGATATTCATTTCTGCAATTGCCATTTGAATCAATGGATTCTTTTTTCTACCAGTACCCAGTGCAACTTTGAATTCGGTTTGCGCTTTTGCACTATCTCCGGAAAAAAGAGAAATACTTCCTTCAATTACCTTATACAGGGGTTGTAAATGCACATCTGGGGGTATTGTACGAAATGAGGTCAATACAGCCGCTTGATCATTCACTGCTAGATGGGTTTTTATAAGCCAATACCAAGCTTGCGTTTCTGCCGGATTTGTGCTGACTATCTTTTGAAATAGTTCTGCTGCCGTATGGTATCTTTCATATCGGTATTGTTTAATAGCTTGCTCCAAGGATTGGGAAAATACCCCTGATAGTAGAAAACAGGTAAGCACAAGAATAATAATTTTCTGTTTCATAGTATATCTGTTTAAGCAGGTGTTGTGAACATTGGTTTCATAGTAAATATTTGTATGCCTTTTAAAGGGTACAACCAGTTTTTAATTTTTTGGTTCAAATTTTGTATTGAAAAGGTTTCTTTTCTATTGTCCCAGAGAAGTATGCCCGCCTTGATTTGAGCGGCATGCCTCATAAGTGTTTCTGAATTTTGTGTGCCTGTTAGTATTTTGTACTCAGGCGTATGCCCTGATTCAGAGAGTAATTTATAAGTACGATAAAAGGCTTCAGTACTTTGTTTTATATTCGTTTTTGTACTATCCAGTATGGTAACGATATGAATTCGGGCATGAAATCTTTTTGCAATATCCTGTGCTATCCTGATTTTTTTTACCGGTACAAAACTGGTTACAGGAATTAAAATTGATCTATTGTGCGATGCCGGCGTGTAGTTAATAATGGAAAGAACTGGTGATTGTATTTGTGAGATAAATTGATGATATGTTTGGTCTTCCCAGTGTTCGTTTGCAGATACATTGCTGTCTTGTAAGGATACTAGGAGATGTATCTCTTCTCCTATAAAGTATTTATTAATATTTCTGACTGTTTTTTCTTCAGCTACAAGCTTGAGAACAATTTTTCTAGAGTCGTTAATTGAAAACAACTTTTCTTGCAGCCTTTCCAATTCGTGTAAGCCTTCGGCCCGCTCCTGACTGATTGATTGCCGCGTACCTCCCGCCCACTTAGGCAGAAATGCGTTCAGACGGTAGCAGTTTTTCACTATTTTAATAAGATACACTGTTGTGTTGCCGGGATCAAATAACTCCATAGTTTTTTCAACTGACACACAGGCGTTACGAAAATCGGTTACAGGTATTAATATAGATTTGATGGCTATGATTTTTTTTCAAATATCTCACTAGGTTCTTAGTAGCAGATTAGCAGGGCATTATAATGCGATTAGAATAGGCAGATAGAAAGTATTGGCGTTTCATACTATTTTATGAAACATGCCAGCAATAGGAAGATGAATGGTGAAAACTGTTTCCTTTGATGCTTCTGATAATAACTCAATGGTTCCTTTATGTAGTTTAATGATTCGGGATGCGAGTGATAATCCTAACCCAAAACCATGAATGTCGTTAGTGGAGGCACTACGGTAAAAAGGTTGAAAAACAAGATTTTTTTCTTCTTCAGAAACACCCGGGCCATTGTCTTTTACGAGAACATGTAATTGGTTTTCTGTGAATTGCAAGGAAACAGAAGCCGTATGATCCGGAGCAAACTTGCATGCATTTACAACAATGTTTTTAATAGCGATATACAGCAAATCCGTATTTCCGAAAACAAGCAGGTCGTTTTCATTCTCGGGAAATGTTTCAAAATGCAGATCTACATGAAAGCGGGAATCAATTTTTTTTAATTCGGGTTTCAGTTTCATTAATAGTTCATCTATCCTAACCAAACTCAATTCCATTCCATCCGAAGTGCCACTTGCTTTTGCAATTTCTAGAAGGCTACGGGTTAATTGGGTCAGATTTTTTACATCTTCATATACTGAAAATAATACTGATTGGTATTCGGGGACATTCCTTTCTTTTTGCAGGGTAATTTCCAGTTGGCTTGATATGGATGTTAACGGAGTTGACAGTTCGTGAGACGCATTGGTAATAAAACGTCGTTGTATAGCGAATGATTCTTCGAGTCGGGTAAGCAAATCATTAAAAGTGGTTGCCAGCTCATTCAGTTCATCTTTTGGTCTTGCTACATCAATACGCCGTGATAAATTTTGGGAGGAGATCTCTTTTACTTCGTTGGTCAGTTTTTTTATTGGGGCGAGAAAATTGGTTGAAAAAAAGAGCCCTGAAACAAAAGTGATGAATGCGCCCGAGAAGAACGTAACCAAAAGCACAAATCGAAGTTGTGTTAGTTTTTCGGTTATGTTAATGTCGGCCGCTGCTGCAAGCGTAGTATAGGTTTTCCCTTCATGCACATATAAGAATACAATGGCTTTCCTGTAATCAGGTGTATATACATAATCACTTGTTAAACTGGCTTTTTTTAATAAAGAACTGTCTGCTCTGATAACACTTGCATTATCCTGCGTGTAGAAATAAATTTCTTTGTATTGATTATCATATACCACAATGCTTTTATCCTGCATAATGGAAGCACTTGTTTCATCAATTTTTTTCACCATATCGTTGGTGATGCCTTCTAATTTAAGCAGGATATTGACAGAGGTAAGTGCCCTGCTTTTAAGTCTTTTTTTGAAATCCCTATCGGCGTTTATATAGGAGAGGTAATAAATAGACAGGCAAACAATGAACAGGATCAATGTTACCACAACCGTAAACAGAAGCGTTATGCGGTACCTAATTTTCATGTGTTACTGTTCTTTTAAAATATACCCCATTCCTACCTGGGTATGAATCATTTTACTGCTGAATTGTTTGTCTATTTTATTGCGCAGGTAATTTACATAAACATCTATTACATTGGTAGTGGTGTCAAAATCAATATCCCATACACTTACGGCAATATCTGCTCTGGATACTACCCTGTTCCTGTTGCGCATAAAGTATTCCAGTAATTGAAACTCTTTGGCAGTGAGTGAAATTTTTGTGTTTTCACGGGTTACCTCTTTGCTGTCCAGATTCATTTCAAGATCACCTACTTTCAGGATATTTCCTGTGGGTAATTGCTGGTTCAGTGTTCTTTTTAGTAAAGCCCGAATGCGAACCTGTAACTCTTTGAATTCAAAAGGCTTTACCATGTAATCATCTGTTCCGGAATTAAAACCCTCTATCTTATCATCCGTTGTATTCATGGCGGTTAACATGATAATGGGTACCTGCTGGTTATGGCTGCGAATGGCTTTACATAATTCATATCCATTCAGCAGTGGCAGGTTAATATCTATAATAACCAGGTCATAGGCATTGGCAAAGAACATTTTTTTTCCGATCATTCCATCAAAAGCCACATCGGTATAATACCCATTTTCTGTCAATCCTTTTTTCAAAGTATTGGCAATTTTTTTTTCGTCTTCTACAATCAATATTTTTCTTTCTTCCATAATCCTCTTTTCATTTAAACGCCTTCGATATTACACAATATCGGACTAGGATGCACGTGTATTTAGCATTCTAATCTGTTTCTAATCTCCCCGTATATGCTAAAGTTACCAAAGGTTACTCTTAGGTGCTCTGTTAATCTATTGAATGAAGCGTATTGTTTTTGATGGATTGTTATGCATAAAAAATCCCGGCTGCTTAAGGCAGCCGGGACTATTATTTAATCCCTAAACTTATATAAGGACGATTTGGAGCGTTATTTACTTCCTTTTACATATTTATCCAACCATTGATATTGTTCCCATAACAGATGCAATAAGTTTTCTTTGCCGCGATAGCCATGTGCTTCATAAGGAAGAAACACAAAACGTACCGTTCCGCCGTTACCCTTAATGGCTGCAAATAAACGTTCGCTGTTGATGGGATAGGTTCCGGTATTATCATCGGCCTCTCCATGTATCAGCAGGATAGGGGTTTTAATTTTATCTGCATAGCTGAACGGACTCATATCGTGATACAGTTCAGGTGCCTGCCAGTAAGTACGGTCTTCGTTCTGAAAACCAAACGGTGTAAGTGTTCGGTTATAAGCGCCACTGCGGGCAATACCTGCTTTAAATAAATTGGTATGTGCCAGTAAATTAGCGGTCATAAATGCTCCATAACTATGTCCGCCAACGGCCATGCGGTTTCTGTCGCCAACACCCATTTCTACCAGTTTATTAATGGCAGCTTCAGCATTCAATTTCAACTGTGGAATAAAATCATCGTTGGGTTTTTTATTTGGACCGGATGCTACGATGGGCATTTCTGCATTTTCTAATACAGCAAATCCCTGTGTAACATAAAAAATAGGGGTACCCCAACTCAATGTGGTAAAACGGTCTTTACTGCCTCTTACCTGTGCGGCATCTGCAGCTGAATTAAATTCTCTGGGGTAAGCCCACATAATAACGGGTAACGGACCATCTTTTTCCTTGTTATACCCTTTGGGCAGATACAGGTCTCCCGTTAAGTCAACTCCATCGGCTCTTTTGTATTTGATCTTTTCTTTGGTTACGCCTTCCAGTTGCGGGTAAGGATTGCTGAAACTGGTAATGGGCTGGTCTGCCATGCGCTGCACCAGATTTTTAATAAAATAATTGGGTACTTCTTTTTGTGATTCTTTGCGTGTTAACAGCACTAGTTTATCAGCGTCAATCACTTCTTCCACTGCTTCAAAAACACCCTCACTGCAACGCCAGATGATTTCATTCTTCTTGGTGGTCAGATCAAATTTGGCCAAAAAAGGAAGATCTCCTTTGGAGGAAGCACCTGTTGTATTGTTCATCAATATTTTAGTGCCATTATCTGTGGTTTGAATACCGGGTCGGCCAAACTTGTTTTTGTTGCTTACAGGTGACCCCGGATTACTATAAGCATCTGTCTGATTACGCTCGTATAAGGTTTCTAAACTGTTGTTTGTGGAGTTGTAGCGGCTAACACGGCTCATTTGTCTGGTACGTGAGATCTCTGTTACCAATGCGAGAGAAGCATCACCCCAGGTAGTACCTGCATAGCGCATTTTGGTTTTAAAAAGTTCTTTGGCATCTCCTGTAAAAGGGGCGCTAAGCGCATAGACAGCATCATGGTAGTCTACCTGCTTTTTGATCAGGCCGCTATCCAATGGCATAGCCCATGTAATGGTGGCGGCTTCATCATCGCGCCAGTCAAATCCACGGGGAACATTTTGTGTATTATCGTACCCGCTGGGCGTTCCTTCAGAAGAAGGTAACTCCGCCAATACTTTTACTACTTTGCCAGTAAGATCGGTGATGGTGATCGTAGAAGGAAATCCGTTAGCGGTAACCAGATATGAGAACGGTTTTCTGATGGTGCGCACCATCATATATTTTTTATCGGGCGATAAAGAAAACGTACTGATCAATCCGGCCTTACCGATATTGGTTTCTACCCCATTTTTATTTTGAATGAGCTGACAGTTTGCATAAAATTCAAACAGCTGTTCATCATAAGGTGATTTGATCAGATCCTGGAAAGTAGGACTGGGTGCGGCTTTGCCAAGACTTTGCTGTACCGTAGGCCCTTTGGGTGTGATGGGTCTTTTAGGTGCATTGGCTGCTGACTGCGTAGTGGCTTTATATAGAATGGTATTATCATCCACCCATGTGTAGGCTACACCCAGCACGGTATTTACCGCCTGCTTATTTATTTTGGTTGCTTTTTTAGAAGCGATATCAATTACGTATAAATCAACCCTTGTACTTGTTGTATTTGTAAAAGCAATTTTTGTTTCAGAGGGGCTCCAACTGGCATTGCCTGCCAGCAGATCTGCCGGCAATCCTGCTACGGCAAATTCCTGGTTGGATTTAATATTTTTCAACCGGAAATTATTGATAAAATTTTGCCTGCTGGGCGAAAAATTATTAGGGTTTAAACGCAAACCGGCAATACGGTTTTCAGGTTGCCCCAGTTCTTCTACTGTTGGGTAAGAATTGCGCTCGCTTAATAACATCCATTCTGCTTTACTGTCTATCCGAACAGCAGGCGTTGGTTTTGCCAACAACAGATCGGCAACGGCTTTGGGTGGTGTTTGGTAACCCACCGCATCCTGTGCAACCACAAAATTGCATAGCAGAAGTAACAATAATAATGGTGTAATGTGTGTTTTTCTCATGATAGTTTGGTTTGTATATAAAACTTATTGGTAAACGCGTACATAATCAACCTCCATTCTTACAGGGTATACTTTTTCATCCACACCTTTCTGTGCACCCCAATCGCCGCCAACAGCCACATTTAATAACAGATGAAAAGGTTTATCAAAAGGCCAGGCTTCTTTACCGGAATGTTCATTTTTAAAAGTAAAATAAGGCTTGCCATCTACCAGCATGGTAATATTTTCAGTATCCCAGTCCAGCGAGTATACATGAAATGTTTCGCTGCAATCCGGTACGGCGGTGGTGGCGGTTTTCTGTGTGCCAATGCTGTGAAAGTATTTACGGGTATGTGCCGATGCATGTATTACTCCCTGGTTATAACCCACATGCTCCATAATATCTATCTCTCCATCATCTGGCCATTTGAGTGGTGTGGCAGATCCCAGCATCCAAATGGCAGGCCAGGTGCCAACACCTTTGGGTATGCGGGCACGCACATCTATATGGCCATAGGTCCAGTCGCCCTTACCCTTGGTTACCAGTCTTGCAGAAGAATATGCATTCTGATCAATAGTTTCTTTTTTAGCTTCTATAATCAGGTAGCCATTTTCTACGCGGGCATTGCTTGTTTTTTTATAGGTATAATATTGCAGTTCATGGTTGCCCCACCCACTACCGCCCACATCATAATTCCATTTGGAAGAATCGGGCAAACCCTGGTAATCAAATTCATCACTCCAAACCAATTTTCTGGTTACCTGCGCGGTAACAGATGCAGCAGACAGTAAGAATAGCATACAACCCGCTAAAACAAGTAACTGTTTTTTCATATTGGTCTTTTGGGCTAACAAGATACTGACAAAACCTTCTTTTTTACAGTCATTAACAGCTTCTCTGAAAAAAATTTGCCTATCAATACCAATGCCTTTACTTTTGTGGTCTTATATGATCAATTTTATCCACATACATCACCATCATTACTTACCCCAAGGGTAGGCTATTGGTGTTTTGTGTTGGTTCACAATAAAACATTAAAGGGCTTACCGGATTGGTAAGCCCTTTCTTATTTATCATCCCTATCCCTGAAGGGGTTTTCTGTTTCAGGAAAAATATTGCAAAAGCAATTTATTCATATGAAAGAAAATACACAGATCAATTTAGCAGGTAATGTTGACAAACTCAAATTAGCCATCCAGAAAAGTGGTCGGTTGCACGATGATTCCATTCGTTTGTTGAAGGAATGTGGCATAGATATCAGCAATGGTGTAAACAAACTAAAAGCAGAAGCCAGTAATTTTCCTATCGAAGTGTATTTCCTCCGTGATGATGATATTCCACAGTACGTGGAAGATGGAGTAGCGGATATTGGTTTTGTTGGCGAGAATGTGGTGTATGAAAAAAAGAAAAAAGTAACGGTGGCCGAAAAACTGGGTTTTGGTAAATGCCGATTAAGTATTGCTGTAAGAAAGAATGAGCATTATACCGATGTACAATTTTTATCGGGTAAAAAAATCGCTACCAGTTACCCGGTGATATTGGGAGATTTTTTACAGGCAAAAGGCATTACAGCAGAAATTCACGAAATCAGTGGCAGTGTGGAAATAGCACCCGGTATCGGACTGGCAGATTCTATTTGCGATCTGGTAAGCAGTGGATCAACCTTGTTCATGAATGGGTTGAAAGAAACGGAAACCATTCTGGAGTCGCAGGCCGTGATTATTAAAAATACAGGCCTGTCAGAAGAAAAAGAGCAATTGATTAACCGTTTGTTGTTCCGTATCCAGTCGGTTAAAAAAGCTAAAAACAATAAATACATCCTGCTTAATGCACCCAATAATAAACTGAAAGAAATTATAAGCCTCTTACCCGGCATGAAAAGTCCCACGGTATTGCCTTTGGCCGAAGAAGGCTGGAGCAGTGTACACAGTGTATTGAATGAAAATGATTTCTGGGATATTATTGAGCAGTTAAAAGCAGCCGGTGCCCAGGGAATACTGGTGGTGCCGATTGAGAAGATGATTGTGTGAGTTGTCAGTCGTCAGTCGTCAGTCGTCAGTCGTCAGTCGTCAGTTAATAGGTAGATATAAAATTAATGTAAACTGAATGAATTTGTATGCGTATTGAAACATATCCTGTAAGAGAAAAATGGAAAGCCTTATTGCAACGACCTGCTATTGATAACACTGCTTTACTTGAAAAAGTAAAAGCGGTTATGAGTGAAGTGAAGCAGCATGGCGATGCAGCGGTGAGTGCGTTTACTCAACAATTTGATGGTGTGGTATTAGAGAATTTTGTTGTTTCTGAAAAAGAGATCAGTGAAGCAGAAGCATTGCTTTCTGCGGAACTGAAAAAAGCCATTCAGCAGGCAGCAGCCAACATTACTTTATTTCACAGTAAACAATTGCAGGAAGTAGAAGTGATAGAAACCATGCCCGGTGTGCAATGCTGGCGTAAAAGCATTGGTATCGAAAAAGTAGGGTTATATATTCCCGGAGGAACGGCACCCTTGTTTTCTACCATTCTTATGTTAGGCATTCCGGCAAAAATTGCAGGTTGTAAACAAGTGATTCTATGTTCCCCTCCCGGTAAAGATGGAAAACTTCATCCAGGCATTTTATATGCAGCGCAACTTACCGGTATTACTGACGTATACAAAATAGGAGGTGTGCAGGCCATTGCTGCTATGGCTTATGGAACGGCCACGGTGGAGCAGGTGTATAAAATATTTGGTCCGGGTAACCAATACGTAACCTGTGCCAAACAACTGATACAACAGGAAGGGATTGCTATTGATATGCCTGCAGGCCCCAGTGAAGTATGTGTACTGGCCGATGAAACAGCCAATGCTGCTTTTGTTGCCGCAGACCTGTTAAGCCAGGCAGAACATGGCGCAGATAGCCAGGTATTACTGGTAACCACTTCAGAAAGATTAATCACTGATGTACAACAGCAAATCCATCAGCAGCTGTCTTTGCTACCCAGAAAAGAGCTGGCTGTAAAAGCCCTGGAGAACAGCACCGGTGTATTGGTAAGTTCTATAGAAGAAGGCATTGCTCTTGTTAATGAATATGCTGCCGAACACCTTATCATTTCCTGCAAAAATGAAGATACCATTGCAGAAAAAATTGTGAATGCAGGTTCTGTATTTCTCGGTAATTATTCACCGGAAAGTGTGGGTGATTATGCAAGTGGCACCAACCATACCTTGCCTACCAATGGATTTGCCAAAGCCTACAGCGGTGTGAGTGTAGATAGTTTTGTAAAGAAAGTTACCTATCAGAAACTAACCAAACAGGGGTTGGAACAGATAGCGGATACCGTAATGCTGATGGCAGAAGCAGAGGGATTGGAAGCCCATGCCAATGCAGCACGCATTCGTTTGACAAAAGCATAATTCATGTTACAATATAATAACTATGTATACCTACCAACTCATACCCAAAGAAGACATCAACAGCATCATACCCATTCTGCGTTTGCTGCACAATGAGTTAACAGATGATGTACTAAAAGAACGTCTTGCAGAAATGGTAGAGAAGGGCTATGAATGCCTCGGTGTTTTTGATAATGAACAACTGATCGGTATCTGTGGTTTATGGATACTGGTAAAGTACTATGTAGGCAGGCATATTGAACCCGACAATGTAATGATCCTTCCCGAGTACCGAAATAAAGGCATTGGCGAAGAAATGATGGAATGGGTATATGCATATGGCAGATCCAAAGGTTGTGTAGCATCAGAACTGAATTGTTATACAACCAATAGTGGCGGACAAAAATTCTGGGCCAACGAAGGATATAAAATTCTTGGGTTTCACTACCAGCGGCCTTTATAAATCATATTGAATCAATAAACAAATAGGTTATGTCATTTGATCTTGACAAATTAACAAGACCCAATATCAAACAACTGGTTCCTTATTCTTCAGCGCGCGATGAATTTAGCGGAGAGGCAAAAGTATTTCTGGATGCCAATGAAAACAGCCTGGGCTCCCCTTTAACCAAATGGTATAATCGTTACCCCGATCCGCACCAGCATGCTATCAAACAAAAATTAAGTACCATCAAAGGTATTGGTGCAGAACATATTTTTCTGGGTAATGGCAGCGATGAATGCATTGATCTGCTGTTCCGGAGTTTTTGTGAACCGGGTATTGATAATGTGATTATTTGTCCACCCACCTATGGTATGTACGAAGTAAGTGCCAATATCAACAACATCGCCGTTAAAAAAGCACCCTTGCTGGAAGATTTCCAACTGAACCTTGCACATATTGAAACATTGGCGGATGAACATACCAAACTGATTTGGCTTTGCTCGCCCAATAACCCAACCGGAAATGCATTAAACCGGGCAGATATTGAAATGGTGCTGAATAATTTCAATGGCATTGTGGTTATTGATGAGGCGTATATCAATTTTGCCAAACAAAAAACATTTATACAGGAGTTGGCAGACTACGCCAATCTGGTGGTATTGCAAACATTGAGCAAAGCCTGGGGGCTGGCCGGATTGCGATTGGGTATGGCATTTGCCTCGCAGGCCATTATTGAAGTGCTGGATAAAGTAAAGCCGCCCTATAATATAAACCAGGCAACACAGGAACTGGTGCTGAAAGCATTAGACGAAGTAGGACAGGTAAATGATATGATCCGTTTACTGGTGGATATGCGGGAAGCCATGGCCGAAGTGTTCCTTTCTATGCCTACTGTAGAAAAAGTGTATCCTTCAGATGCCAACTTTTTGCTGGTGAAAATTAAAGATGCCCGAAAGATCTATACATTTCTGTTGGGCAAAGGCATTGTGCTTCGCGACAGAAGCAATGTGACCCTGTGTGAAGACTGTTTGCGCATTACCATAGGCACGGAACAGGAGAACACCCTGCTGGTAGATGCCATGCAGGATTGGTATGCGCAATAAACAAACTGTGTAATTATCTTTTTTCCGTTGTAAATTCAACCCCTAATCTAAACGAATATGAAAAAGAACTTTTCCATTTTCTCTCTTTTATTGGTTGCGGCTTTGGGCAGTTATACAGCCAGCGCCTCTGATTCTCTTAAAATAAATACTCCTCCCGGTATTGTGGCCGATGCAGACAATGCCGGTTTAAAACTCCCTGCCGGGTTTGGTGCATTAAAAGTAGCAGAAGGTATTGGCCGCTCGCGCCATATTGCCGTTACTGCACAGGGAGATGTGTATGCAAAAATGAATGGCAGAATCGCAGGTGGAAAAGGTATCCTGAAATTACGTGATAACAATGCAGATGGGAAAGCAGATGAAATAACCGGTATCGCTAATTACAATGGAACGGGTATTGTAATCAAGAACGGTTATCTGTACGCTTCTTCGGATGAGGAAGTATATCGCTATAAACTGGATGCAAAAGGAAATATTGCTGATACTATCGGAGAAAAAATTATTACGGGATTACTGAATAAGCGTCATCACGAATCGAAATCCATTGCATTGGATAATTCCGGAAATATCTATGTAAATATTGGGGCATATACCAACTCTTGTCAGGAAAAACCAGGCTTACACAGCAAAGGAAGAATGCCTTGTAATATATTAGATTCCGCAGGGGGCATCTGGCAGTTCAAAGCAGATAAACTAAACCAGACTTATGGCGATGGTGTACGGTATGCAACCGGTTTGCGCAATGTAGTAGGATTGGATTGGAATAACCAGGCTAACCAGTTATTTGTAATGCAGCATGGACGTGATGATCTGCACAATTTATGGCCCGAACTATTTACGGAACGCGATAACGCAGAAAAACCTGCAGAATGTATGTATGCATTAAAGAAAGGCGATAATGCGGGTTTCCCCTACATCTATTTTGATCCGGAGCTGAATAAAAAAATGGTTGCGCCCGAATATGGCGGCGATGGAAAAACAGAAGGCGGCAAGGAATACATAGATCCTGTTGCAACGTTTCCCGCGCACATGGCACCTAATGCATTATTGTTCTATACAGGTAATATGTTTCCCGCAAAATATAAGAATGGTGCATTCATTGCATTTCATGGGTCATGGAACCGGGCACCCTTACCACAGGAAGGGTATTATGTAGCATTTGTACCGTTTGAAAATGGTAAGCCCAGTGGTAAATGGGAAGTGTTTGCCAATGGTTTTTCAGGAATGGAAACAGGCCTTACCCCCCGCAATGCAGCACACCGCCCAACCGGATTGGCACAGGGTGCAGATGGTTCATTGTATGTATCGGATGACCAGAAAGGAACCATTTACCGGATTGTATATAACGGCAAATAAAAAATATTGATGAAAAAAATAATCCTGCCACTCATCGTGGTAATGGCCTTGATGGCTTTTCAAACAACGCCTTCAAAAAAAGCAGTAACCAAACCGGTTGCTGCTTCTGCTAATAATTCTATGAGTGCCTCTCTTAACAGAGGTAAAAATATTTACCTGCTTCGTTGCCTTGCTTGCCACCAGGCAGATGGTGGCGGAGTACCTCACCTGAATGCACCATTGGATGGGGCCAGTGCGGTGGTGGGTAAAGACAAAGCCAAACTGATTAAAATTGTTTTAAAAGGTATGTCGGATCGTGTTGAGATTGATGGAGAGTATTATAGCAATAATATGCTGGCATTGGCCGATTTGAGTAATCAGGAAATTGCGGATGTATTAACCTATGTAAGAAACAACTGGACAAATAAAGCGACTGCTGTTACGGTAGCAGAAGTAAAAGCGGTTAGGGCAAAAATAAAATAGTATGTCTAAGCGAATCCTTTTTATCGATAGAGATGGCGTGGTATTGCAGGAGCCACCAACTGATTTTCAGGTAGACAGTACCGATAAAACTTCTTTTGTGTCCGGTGCCATTACGGCATTGGCAAGAATTGCAGCAGAGCTGGATTATTACAAAGTAATGGTAACCAACCAGGATGGGTTGGGAACAGCATCTTATCCGGAAGAAGATTTTCATCCTTACCATAATCTGATGCTGCGTGTATTGCAGGGCGAAGGTTTTGTGTTTGATGAAATGATCATTGATACCACATTTGCCAGCGAAAAAAAGCCTACCCGCAAACCCGGAACAGCTTTATTACAGCACTTGATCAAAAATGCCGATTTTGATCTTGCCCATTCATTGGTTATTGGCGACAGATGGAGCGATATAGAACTGGCAAAGAATCTGGGCTGTAAAGCCATTTACCTGAAATCACCATTGCATTCTTTAACGGAAGAGCAGGAAATAACACTTCGCGATACTATTGTTTTTGAAACGGATAGCTGGAGCGAAATCTATACTTTTCTGAAACTGGGACTACGTAAAGTAACTCACGAAAGAAATACCAATGAAACCAAAATTCATGTTGAGTTGAATCTGGATGGAAGTGGCAAAGCGAATATCTCAACGGGTCTTGGTTTTTTTGACCATATGCTGGATCAGATTGCCCGCCACGGTAAAATGGATCTCACCGTAATTACCAAAGGTGACCTGCATATAGATGAACACCATACCATTGAAGATACAGGCATTGCATTGGGTGAAGCTTTTGCGCAGGCACTGATAGATAAACGGGGTATGGAGCGCTATGGGTTTGCCTTACCCATGGATGAAGCAGAAGCCAAAGTACTGATTGATTTTGGCGGCCGTAACTGGATCGTTTGGGATGCTGAATTCAAGAGAGAAAAAATAGGAGAGATGCCTACTGAAATGTTCTTTCATTTTTTCAAATCATTCAGCGATGCAGCCAAATGCAACCTCAATATTGAATGTAAAGGAGAGAACGAACACCATAAAATTGAAGCCATCTTCAAAGCTTTCGCCAAAGCCATCAAAATGGCCGTAAAGCGCGACCCCCTAAGTAATTATTTGCCTTCTACTAAGGGGATACTCTGAGGTAATTAACAATTAAAAATTAGCAATTAAAAATTGAAGAATGGAAGAGTGATAGTAAACGCATCACCTATAATTATTAATTTTTAATTGTTAATTTCTAATTTATCTCACCCTTGTCCAAACTTCAGTCCTGCCCAACAAAGAAATGCCAATGTATCCACGCAAACTGAGCGTGTTGGCATCTTTTAATTTGATGTAGCATTTATAATCTTTGCCATTCTGCGGATCGTAGATGCGGCCGCTGTTCCATTCGCCATCGTCGTACTTGAAATTGCGTAGTAGCATTGTTCCCAGCAAAGGTTTAGTTCTGAGAGAAGCATCTGGGTTATTTTCATCCAGCTTAGGGTTGCCTTTGGGGCCATTGGGCTCTTTCATCCAGTACAGTTTTCCAAAATACTGGTTCCCTTCTTTGTAAATCTGTATTTGTCCCTTGCCATTGGCGTTTAACCAAATGCCAACAATATCATCTGGGCCAGTTACCGCGAATGCAGTTGTGCAGGTAAGAAGACAAAAGAGTGTAAGTATTTTTTTCATGGTTAAAATTTTTCTCTGCGCCTTTCTCAGCGTTCTCTGCGCCTCTGCGGTGAAAAAAAATATTCACCGCAGAGGCACAGAGAAAAGAGAGGTTTCGCAGAGTTTATTTTATATTGTTTAGATAGATGATACCATCTTTCATTACCAAAGCCGTTTTACGAATATCAGAAATATTTACAGTTGGATCACCGTCAACAGCTACTAAATCTGCAAATAATCCTTTGCTGATTCTGCCAATATTTTTAACGTATCCAAACATATCTGCATTTACAGAAGTAGCACTTTTCAAAACATCAACCGGCTTCATGCCATAGGCAACCATCGCTTCCATTTCGCGGGCATTATCTCCATGAGTGTAAACACCTACATCTCCGCCGAAACAAATGGTAACCCCTTTCTGAACAGCAAGGGCAAAACTTTTTTTCTTCGCAGTAATTCTTTGTGGTTCGGGTAAGCTTCCTTTTTTCCAGCCATCGTATCCGGCAGTAGCTTCTGCGGCACTTAAGGTGGCGCAATAGCCAACTTTGTATTGCAGCATCAGATCAAATATTTCGGCTGTTGCATAATCACCATGTTCAATGGTAGATATGCCGGCTAATATGGCCCTGCGCATACCTTCTTCCGTACTGGCATGTGCCACCACTTTACGGCCACTGCTGGAAGCCACCGCTACAACGGTTTTTAATTCATCTAATGTAAATGTGGGTTGTGAACTGGTTTTGTCCAATCCCCAACGGTAGTCTGCATATACTTTAATCAAATCGGCGCCATTGCCAATCTGTGTCCTGGTTTCTTTGATCAAAGCATCCACACCATCTGCTTCAGCTGCACCTTTGATCAGGTGGTTATCGAGATTTTTTGTTTTTGGTCCATAACTACCGGTTGCTACAATAGCTTTGGTGGCAATAATCATGCGCGGGCCGGGGATAATCCCTTTTTCAATAGCTGTTTTCAAACCCACATCATCGTAGTCTGCTCCTTCGGTTCCCAGATCCCGAACGGTGGTAAAGCCGGCAAGTAAAGTTTTCCTGGCATGCTCAACAGCCCTTGCTATGCGTTCGGCCCTTGATTCATTCATTACCTGTTCATCCCATTTGGTTTCATTATAAGGATGCAGTAACAAGTGCGAGTGGCCTTCTATCAATCCCGGCAATAATGTTTTCCCTTTTAATAGAATGGTTTTGTAAATGCCTTCCGGTTTAATGGCAGCCGATTCTCCGGCGGCTACTATCCGGTTCTTTAGTACCAGTACAGACCAGTTGGTATGCATGGTTTCTCCATCAAAAACCCTGTCTGGTTGTAGCAGTATAGCCGTATCTGTTTTTTGCGCCAGTGCCATGCATACAGGTAACAGGAACAGGATGGATAAAGGATATTTTCTCATATAAAGCTATTGTTGTGAAGTTAGTAAAGGAAAGCGGAGCCCAAAAAAAATTTGTTTATACAAAGATTCTCCCCCAAATTTGCTCTGAAATGAATCAGATAACAAACAAATATTGGTGGTGGCATACAAACTCCGTTCGGGGATTGTAATGGCATAGCCAGTACTATTTGAATATTATTCAAAACCCCGACAGAGATGTTGGGGTTTTTTATTATCCCCCGGGCCTCTTAAGTTGGCAAATGGGTTTATGGGATCTATTGAATCACGATGCTGTTATGTGCAAACAGCAAATAAATTCCCTTCGGGGAAATGGGTTATTATGAAAAAAATAGACTTACAAACACAATGCAAAAAAATGCTGGCCGATGTGTTTACACCGGTGGGTATTTACCTGCGTATCCGCGACCGTTTCAGAGATACCGTGTTGCTCGAAAGCACCGATCATCATGTAGCGGAAAACAGTTATTCTTTTATCTGCATCAATGCTATTGCAGGTATTGAAATTACGTCTACCAAAAGTATCGAGTTCAAATTGCCGGCACAAAAACCTGAGCGGGTGGCTATTACAGATACAGCCGAAGTGCCTGATCAGTTATGGTCGTTCATGCAACGATTTAATGTGCAGGAACCCTCCGCCAAAGAAGGTAAATTTGCACAGGGATTGTTCGGATACACTGCATTTGATGCAGTTCAGTTTTTTGATACCATCACTTTGCAAACGGCTCAAAGCACTGAACCTGCCATTCCTTTAATTCGTTACCGGTTGTACCAGTATGTGATTGCATTTAATCATTTCAAAGATGAATTATTCATTTGCGAAAATATACTGCCGGGTATTGAATCTGAAATGGCAGTAGTAGAGTCATTGATTAAAAGCAAGGATGTTCCGGTATTTCCTTTTAAAGCAAAAGGTGAGGAGTCTTCTAATATGACAGATACTGCCTATAGGGAAATGGTGCAGAAAGGAATTCAACGTTGCCTGCGTGGAGATGTATTTCAAATTGTACTCAGCAGGCGGTTTCAACAAAGTTTTACAGGTGATGAATTCAATGTGTACCGTGCTTTGCGAAGTGTGAATCCTTCTCCTTATTTATTCTTCTTTGATTATGGCGATTATAAACTGATGGGCTCTTCGCCGGAGGCGCAACTCATTATTCAAAATGGCAAAGCCGTGGTTCACCCCATTGCCGGCACTTTTAAAAGGAGTGGTGATGATGTGATTGATCAGGAAATGGCTGCTAAATTATTGGCAGATGCCAAAGAAAATGCAGAACATGTAATGCTGGTTGATTTGGCACGCAACGACCTTAGCCGTGCCTGCGATGATGTGGTGGTAAGCCACTACAGACAGGTGCAATATTACAGTCATGTAATTCACCTCGTAAGCGAAGTAACCGGAAAAGTTCGCAAAGACCAGAACCCTTTTGAATTGTTGGCAAAAACATTTCCGGCGGGTACATTAAGTGGTGCGCCAAAATTTAAGGCCATGGAAATTATTGACAGCTATGAACCCACCGCCAGAAGCTACTACGGCGGAGGCATTGGTTTTATTGGGTTTGATGGCAGTTGTAACCACGCCATTATGATCCGTACTTTTTTAAGTAAGAATAATACATTGGTATATCAGGCAGGCGCAGGCGTAGTAGCTGCCAGTGTTCCCGAAAATGAATTACAGGAAGTGAATAATAAACTGAATGCGTTGAAAAAAGCGATTTCGATAGCAGAGGAGATTTAGTCGATAGACCATGGATTATGGTCTGTAATTTAAAAAATGAGCATGAAAATTTTAGTATTCGATAATTACGATTCATTTACCTACAACCTGGTTCACTTGGTGGAGAAGATCACGCATGGTAAAGTAGATGTGTATCGTAATGATGAGTTGCCTATGGAAAAAGCAAAGGAGTATGATAAAATCATCCTTTCTCCCGGTCCCGGTATTCCTTCAGAGGCAGGTATGCTATTGCCTTTGATCAAAGAGTATGCAGCTTCTAAATCCATACTGGGTGTGTGTTTGGGCCACCAGGCCATTGGAGAAGCATTTGGCGGCACCTTAACCAATTTGTCTACGGTGTATCATGGTGTGGCCACTAAAATTCAACTCGTGAATCGTGAATCGTCAGTCGTGAGTGAAAAAGATAACTCACAACTCACATCTCACGATTCACGAACCTCTCTTTTTGCCGGCATGCCCGATGAAATAGAAGTAGGCCGATACCACAGCTGGGTAATCAACGAAAATAATTTTCCGGATGAATTAGAAATAACGGCACGTGATGCCAACAATTATATTATGGCATTGCAACATACCAAATTTGATATTCAGGGTGTACAGTTTCACCCCGAGAGTGTATTAACACCCGATGGAGAAACAATCATGCGTAACTGGTTAAAAAAATAGCAATGAAAAAAATATTACAATATTTATTTGAACACAAAACATTGTCGAGAGAGAAGGCTAAGGAGGTTTTGCTGAATATGTCACGCGGGCAATACAATGAAAGCGAGATGTCGGCTTTCATTACAGTATTTCTTATGCGCAGTATCACCATTGAGGAATTGCAGGGTTTTAGAGATGCACTACTGGAATTGTGTGTGAAGATTGATCTGCAGGGAAATAAAGTGATGGATATTGTAGGTACCGGTGGTGATGGAAAAAATACGTTCAATATATCTACGCTCTCTTGTTTTATTGTAGCAGGTGCCGGACAAAAAGTAGCCAAGCACGGTAACTACGGGGCATCATCTATCAGTGGTTCATCGAATGTGATGGAACAGCTGGGCTATACTTTTAAAAACAATAATGACCAATTATTACAAGAGCTCGATGCTGCCAATATTTGTTTTCTGCATGCACCTTTGTTTCACCCTGCATTAAAAATTGTTGGGCCAATTCGGAGAAACCTTGGCGTGAGAACTTTTTTTAACATGCTCGGACCAATGGTAAACCCCGCTGATCCTGCTTTTCAATTGGTAGGGGTGTATAACCTGGAGATGGCTCGTATCTATAATTACCTGTTGCAGCAAACAGATAATGCATTTACCATTATTCATAGTTTGGATGGGTACGACGAGATCTCGCTCACTGGCGATACCAAAGTGATCACCAATAAAGGGGAAAAAATAATGACACCCGAACAATTGGGCAAACGCATTGTTGCAGCTGAAGATATTTATGGTGGTAACTCGGTAGAAGAAGCCGCTAAGATCTTTACCAAAATTATTAAAGGCGAAGGAAGCTGGGCACAGAATGCAGTAGTGCTGGCCAATGCAGCTATGGCATTGCAATGCACAGGTGCTTATGCAACCTATGATGATGCCTACCATGCAGCAGTGGATAGTCTTGAAAGCGGAAAAGCAAATAGTGCATTACAAATATTAATCAGCCTGCAGTAACATGAATATTTTAGATACGATAGTAGCGAGAAAAAAGCTGGAAGTAGCGGAGCGAAAAAAGCAAACTTCTATTGCTGAACTGGAGAAAGGGAAATTCTTTGCCAATAAAACCTTATCGCTGAAATCATTCCTGCTCAATCCTGATAAAACAGGCATCATAGCTGAGTTCAAACGGAAATCGCCCAGTAAGGGTATAATTAACGATCGTGTAACTGTTGAGGAAGTAACGGCTGCGTATGCAAAACATGGGGCATCCGGTATTTCAGTATTAACCGATACCGATTTTTTTGGAGGAACACTGGATGATCTTATTGCGGCCACCATTAACGAAGTGCCATTGCTGCGTAAAGATTTTATGATTGATGAATACCAGCTAATTGAAGCCAAGGCATTCGGGGCAGAAGTGATCCTGCTGATCGCTGCCTGCTTAACGCCCGCTCAAGTAAAGCAGATGGCTACAGTTGCTAAAAATCTGGGATTGGAAGTTTTGCTGGAAATACATAACGACGAAGAGCTGGATCATATCTGCGATGCCGTAGACCTGGTAGGCGTAAACAACCGTAACCTGAAAACATTTGAGGTTAGTATTGATACTTCTCTGGGTCTTATTAACAAAATACCCAAAGAAAAGCCTGCCATTGCAGAAAGCGGTATCAGTGATGTGGATACTATTGTAACTTTACGACAGGCCGGCTTCAAGGGATTTCTGATTGGAGAGAACTTTATGAAACAGGCCAGTCCTTCGATTGCTTTTGCTGATTTTGTCAATCAACTAAAAGCAAGATAATATGCGAATCAAGGTTTGTGGTATGACCAGTACCGAACAGGTATTACAGCTCGATGAGATGGGCGTGGAGTTTGCGGGATTTATCTTCTATCCCAAATCGCCACGCTATGTATACCGGTTTATGCCAAGGCCTGAGATCAAAAAAATAAAAGGAAAAGGCATTAATAAAGTAGGTGTTTTTGTAAATGCACCCATTGAAGAAGTGTTACAAACAGTAGATGATTGTGGATTATACCTGGTACAGTTACATGGTGATGAAACACCTAAGTATTGCGAGAAGATAGCAGATTATGTAACCGTAGTAAAAGCATTCCGCCTGCGTGAAGAGGATAATGTACTCTGGAAAGTGAAAGATTATAACGATATCGCCGATATGTTTTTGTTTGATACCGAAGGTGCAGGATACGGTGGAACCGGAAGAAAATTTGACTGGAACGTTTTGAAAGGATTGAATATTGGTAAACCATTTTTTCTTAGTGGAGGAATAGAGGCCAATGATACAGACAAGCTAAAAGACTTTTCAAAAGAACCGGTTGCCAAAGACCTTTTTTCGATTGATGTGAACAGCAAGTTTGAAATATCACCTGGTATCAAAGACATGGAGGCACTCAGTTCCTTTATACAATCGGTTAAGCAGATATAAAAAAGTATTATGACAGCTACGCAAACATACCAGCAACCCAATGCACAAGGCTATTATGGCGAATTTGGCGGGGCATATATTCCGGAAATGCTGCACAGGAATGTGGAGGAATTAAAAGCCAGGTATCTCGATATCATGTATGAACCTTCTTTTCAAAAAGAGTTTCAGCAGTTATTGAAAGATTATGTGGGACGGCCAACGCCTTTGTTTTTAGCAGAGCGATTAAGCAAAGAATTTAATACCACCATTTACTTAAAGCGTGAAGACCTTTGCCATACCGGTGCACATAAGATCAACAATACCATCGGGCAAATATTACTGGCACGCAAACTCGGCAAAACCCGCATCATTGCTGAAACAGGGGCCGGTCAGCATGGTGTGGCCACTGCAACAGTTTGTGCATTAAAGGGAATGGAGTGTATTGTTTACATGGGCGAAAAAGACATTCAACGTCAGGCACCCAATGTAGCCAGAATGAAAATGCTGGGTGCCAAAGTAATACCTGCTATTAGTGGGAGCAAAACATTAAAAGACGCAACCAATGAAGCCATACGCGACTGGATCAATAACCCAGTTGATACACATTATATTATCGGCAGTGTGGTAGGCCCGCATCCGTATCCTGATATGGTGGCGCGTTTTCAAAGTGTGATCAGTGAAGAAACCAGGTGGCAGTTAAAAGAAAAAACAGGAACAGAATTACCCACACATGTAGTGGCTTGTGTAGGTGGTGGCAGTAATGCAGCAGGAGCTTTTTATCATTTTCTGGATGAAGCTACCGTTCAGCTGGTGGCAGTAGAAGCAGCAGGTCATGGAGTATACAGTGGCATGAGTGCTGCTACTTCACAATTGGGTAAGCCCGGTATTTTGCATGGAAGTAAAAGTTTGCTGATGCAAACAGCAGATGGGCAGGTAGTAGAGCCACACAGCATTTCAGCAGGATTGGATTACCCCGGCATTGGGCCTTTGCACGCGCATTTATTTACCAGCGGCCGTGGCAGGTTTGAAAGTGCAACAGATGAAGAGGCAATGAAAGCTGCGTTTCATGTAAGTAAAACAGAAGGCATCATTCCAGCATTAGAAACGGCACATGCTTTTGCGGTGTTGAGTAAATTGAATTTGAAAACAACGGATACCGTAGTGATCTGTTTAAGCGGACGTGGTGATAAAGACCTCGCCACTTATATGAGTGCCATGGACATCTAATATATACCTTACAACACTTCGTGCTCCTTTGTGCCTTCGCGCCTTAGTGGCTCAAAAAATGATAATTAGCGAGCAATGCCGTTGTTGGTCGCCTGACCAACAACCAACCCATACATTATGAGCAGGATTAAAAAACTTTTTGAGAAAAAAAACAAACAGGTACTCAACGTATACTGCACAGCCGGTTACCCGCAACTGAACAGTACACTAACTGTTATGAAAGCCTTGCAGGAAAGCGGTGCAGATCTGATAGAACTGGGAATGCCGTACAGCGATCCTTTGGCAGATGGTCCGGTAATACAGGCCAGCGGTAACCAGGCGCTGGAGAATGGAATGAGTATTGCTGTTTTGTTTGAACAGCTGAAAGATTTCAGAAAAGAGATAGAGGTACCCGTTATTCTTATGGGATATATGAATCCGGTGTTACAATACGGATTTGAAAAATTTTGTGCCGATGCAGCAGCGGCAGGTGTGGATGGACTGATATTGCCAGACCTTCCTGAGTTTGAATACGAATCGGAGTATGGAGTAGTGATCAAAAAATATGGACTAGATTTTATTTTTCTCGTAACACCCGAAACATCTGAAGAACGCATTCGTACACTGGATGCATTAAGCAGTGGCTTTTTGTATGCAGTAAGTTCATCCGCCACTACGGGTACAGATAAAGATTTTAATGCGGTAGAGATCTATTTGCAAAAATTGCAATCCATGCAATTGCAGAATCCGGTATTGGTGGGTTTTGGCATTAAGGATAGGGAAACTTTTCAGTCTGCGTGTA
Source organism: Chitinophaga pinensis (assembly GCA_943372845.1). Lineage (GTDB taxonomy): Bacteria > Bacteroidota > Bacteroidia > Chitinophagales > Chitinophagaceae > Sediminibacterium > Sediminibacterium pinensis_K. Next base: position 220,264 of record CALSAD010000004.1, read on the forward strand.
AGTATGCGAATGGAGCGATTATTGGTTCGGCATATATTCAAATGCTTGAGCAGACAACTGATATCAGTAACGGTACACATCGGTTTATAAATAGCATCATACAATAAACGATCAAGCAATCAACAAATGAAACTGGTCATCATCAAATACAATGCAGGCAACATACAATCAGTACTGTATGCGCTGGAACGGATAGGTATGGAAGCGATTGTAACAGATGACCATGCATTGATACAGTCAGCAGACAAAGTAATCTTCCCCGGTGTGGGCGAAGCAAGTAGTGCGATGGAATATCTAAAAGAAAGAGGGTTGGATACACTCATTAAACAACTGCAACAGCCTGTGCTGGGTATTTGTTTGGGCATGCAACTGATGTGTACCCATAGTGAAGAAAATGATACGGATTGTCTGGGTATTTTTGATACACAGGTAAAAAAATTTACCGGCAATCTCAAAATTCCTCAGATCGGATGGAACACAGTTGAGCATGCAATTGATCCATTGTTCGCAAACATTCCACCCAATCCGTATTGTTATTTTGTACATAGTTATTATGCATCGTTATGCAATGAAACAGCAGCCACAACAGAATACGGTATCCGTTTCAGCAGTGCGCTGCAGAAAAATAATTTTTATGGCGTACAGTTTCATCCAGAGAAAAGCGCACAAATAGGAGAACAGATACTAAAAAATTTCATTAACTTATAAAGACGTCATTTCGACGAAGGAGAAATCTTTTCAAATCAGCAAACACCTCAAAAGATCCCTACTTCGTCGGGATGACGATACAGAAACAAAATGACAATCATTCCAGCCATTGACATCATAGATGGAAAATGTGTTCGCCTTACCCAGGGTGATTACGAACAGAAAACCATTTACAACGAAAATCCATTGGAAGTGGCTAAACAGTTTGAAGCCGCCGGTTTGCAACGTTTGCATTTGGTTGACTTGGATGGTGCCAAAGCAGGTGCAGTAAAAAACTGGAAAGTGCTGGAATCCATCGCTGCCAATACAAATCTGGTAATTGATTTTGGTGGAGGGATTAAAAAAGAAGAAGACCTTACGGTGGTTTTTAATTCAGGCGCTGCATTGGCAACTATTGGTAGTTTAGCCGTAAAGAATGAATTGTTATTTGTGGAGTGGTTACAAAAATATGGTGCAGATAAATTTTTATTGGGTGCCGATGTAAAGGAAGAAAAGATAGCTGTAGCCGGATGGCTGGAAACAACGGATATTGATATCTATGATTTCATTGCAAAATATGTTGCATATGGAGTGAAGCATATTTTTTGTACAGACGTAAGTAAGGACGGAAAACTGGAAGGACCATCCATTGACTTATATACAAACATCATTAACCGGTTTCCTGAATTATTTTTTATTGCCAGTGGTGGCGTAGCAACGGTAGCAGATCTGGACGACTTAAAATCGATTGGTTGCAGTGGCGCCATCGTTGGAAAGGCTATCTACGAAAACCGGATTACCATAACTGAATTACAAAAATTCTAAACCGCGCCTTTACGCCTTTGCGAGAAAATTTGCACGCAAAGACGCAGGGACGCAATGAAAACATATGTTAACCAAAAGAATCATACCCTGTCTGGATATTAAAGATGGCCGCACCGTTAAAGGAGTGAACTTTGAAAACATCCGTGATGCCGGTGATCCGGTTGAACTGGGTGCTTTTTATGCGCAGCAGGGTGCGGATGAGCTCGTGTTTTTAGACATCACCGCAACTGTAGAAAAAAGAAAAACATTGAGTGAACTGGTGAATAAAATTTCACATCATATCAATATTCCATTTACAGTTGGTGGTGGTATTAGCAGTGTAGAAGATGTTAGTGTTCTCTTACAAAATGGAGCAGATAAAATTTCGGTAAATACGGCTGCCTATAAAAACCCGCAACTGATTGCTGATCTTGCCAAACAATTTGGTAGCCAATGTGTGGTATTGGCCATTGATACCAAACAGGAAGCAGATGGGCAATGGTATGTATACCTGAACGGAGGCCGCGTAAAAACAGACACTCTTTGTACTGATTGGGCCAGGCAGGCAGTAGACCTTGGCGCAGGTGAAATATTACTCACGTCCATGAACCATGATGGCACCAAACAGGGCTTTGCACTGGAGATTACTTCCGTACTCGCCGCAGCCTTACCGGTTCCCGTGATAGCATCGGGTGGAGGTGGTACCATGGAACATTTTGTGGATGTATTCACAAAAGGTAAAGCCGATGCTGCTTTGGCTGCGAGTATTTTTCATTTTAAAGAGATCGCTATTCCGGAGTTGAAGCGTTATTTGAATAAAGAGGGAATCATAGTAAGAATTTAATTCATTTGCCACAAAGACACTAAGTCTCCAAGTAGCACTAAGAACTTTGTGTACCTTTGTGAATTGGTGCTTTTGTGGCAATAAAATAAAGCCCTTAAGTAAAAAAAGTAACAAAGAATAAAAGCTGGTAACATGACAATAGATTTTGCAAAATATGCCGACGGACTGGTGCCAGCCATTGTGCAGGACTTTACCACCCATAAAGTATTGATGCTGGGCTTTATGAATCAGACCGCTTTGGAAAAAACAGAGCAGACCGGTAAAGTGACTTTTTTTAGCCGCAGTAAACAGCGCCTTTGGACCAAAGGAGAGGAGAGTGGTAATTTTCTGGAATTGAAAAGCATTGCAGCGGATTGTGATCATGACACACTCTTGATCAAAGCGCATCCTTTGGGACCCGTTTGCCATACCGGTGCCGATACCTGTTGGAGTGAACCTAATCAAAATGATAATTTTTTATTGTACCTCGAAGACATCATCCGCCTGCGCAAACAGGTATCGCCTGGAGAGTCGTATGTGGCCAGCCTTTTTGCAAAGGGAATCAATAAAATAGCCCAGAAAGTAGGCGAGGAGGCGGTAGAACTGGTAATTGAAGCCAAAGACAACAATGATGAACTGTTTTTGGACGAAGCCGCTGACCTGTTGTTCCATTATTTGCTTTTACTTAACGCGAAAGGCCATAATTTGCAAAGTGTAATGAATGTGCTTCAAAAACGTCATTCTAAATAAAATGAAAAAATATTTCTTTCTTCTTTTGTTTCCTGTTTTCGGCCTTGCTCAGGGCGGACAACAATTCACAATGAACCAACCACAGGTGGCACCTGGTTTTGTGATCAAAGGAACCGTAGATGGTATGAGTGATAGTACCGTTGTGTTCTTAAAATCTGCCGGTGGCGACCAGCGAACCCTGGCTACAGATAAAGCCCGCAAGGGTAGTTTTACTTTAAAGGGAAAACTGAATGAACCCGAAATACTGCAGATTAGTTTCAGTAACTCGTCTGAAGTTATAGAAGCATTTATTCAAAATGAAACGGTTGCCCTCACCGGTGAATGGGCCAATTTGAAAAATGCAACCATCAAAGGTTCTCCTATTCATACCGATTATGATTTGTTTAAACAGCAGTTTACACCACAGTTCGGAAACCTGAGTAGTCTGGTGGCGCTGATTAATCCGGAAAAAGAACCTAAGCGCAGGGATTCGTTGATAAAGCAATACATGGTGCTAAAAAGCACCATTATCGGAGAAGCCATTGGGTTTGCCAAAAGCAAACCTTCTTCGGTGGTAAGTTCACTGGCATTGTTTGCTGTAATGCCCATATTTGACAGTCAGGAAGAATTGGCGGGTGCCTATGCTGTGTTGCAACCCGCTGCTAAAAAAGTAGTTTTTGCAAGAGAAGTTGAAAACAAATTGATAGGAATGGTGGGCTCTCAGGCACTTGAGTTCACACAAAAAGATGCCGATGGGAAAGCCATTTCACTGTCTTCTTTCAGAGGTAAATATGTATTGGTTGATTTCTGGGCCAGTTGGTGCAGACCCTGCCGTGCAGAAAATCCAAATGTGGTAAATGCTTATCAATCTTTTAAAGATAAAAATTTCACCGTGTTAGGTGTTTCGTTGGATCAGACAAAGAACAATTGGTTGGAAGCCATTAAAGCAGACAAATTAACCTGGACACATGTAAGCGATCTGCAATATTGGAATAACGCAGTAGCACAGATGTATCATATACAAAGTATTCCCGCCAATTTACTGGTAGACCCTAACGGAAAAATTATTGCCCGTGATATACGTGGTGAAGAATTGCAAAAGAAACTGAAAGAGCTTCTTAAATAAAGAAACAATCTCTGTATCTCCGCATCATTTTGTTGAAAAACAGGGTGATGCGGAGATTTTTATTTCCTGAAAGTTTTGCTGTACAATGTTTCATCAAACCCCAACGCTACAACCGTATCTCCTTTTTCTATTAAAGGCCTTTTAATACCACTTGTATTTTTTGTTAATAAGGCAATGGCCATTTTTTCGTTGGTAATAGATGCCTGAACTGTGGGGTCTAAAGAACGCCACGTGGTACTTTTTTTATTTAATACGGTTTCCCAACCCAGTTGTGCCGACCAGTTTTTTAGTTTAGCAGCAGTAATCCCTTCTTTTTTATAGTCATGAAACACGTATGGTATTTTATGGGCATTTAACCAGGTAAGTGCTTTTTTTACTGTATCACAGTTAGGTATTCCGTAAATGGTGTACATATTCTACCGATTATTCACGCAAAATTAGCCATACATGCAGATAAATACCTAATAATAAGTTGGGATGAACTTATTTTGTAACAAGCAATCGTTACATGTATAAATTTTGGGTATTTCTTTTTTTAACAGGCTTCTTCACTTCGGCCCGGGCACAGGAAACTGTGGCCAAAACCAAACTGCCTGTGTATGGAAGTTTACTGGGCAATATTTTGGATAATGCATCGGGAAAGCCGCTGCCTTTTGCCAGTATTGTACTATCGCGTCAGGATATTACAGCAATCCCTCTCTCAATAGTCTCAGATAAAAACGGGGGCTTTGATTTTGAAAAACTTTCTTTCGGTTATTATAAACTTACCATTGATGTTGTGGGCTTTTCTAAAACAAGTATGGATAGCATTCATATTTATGCAGAAAGAATGGATATCAATCTGGGTGATATTAAACTCAACTCTTCTGCAGCAGCTCTGAATGAAGTGATTGTGTATTCTGAAAAACCACTCATAGAAAACAAAGATGGAAAAGTGATTTATAATGTAGCGGAAAGTCCGCTTAGCAACGGAACCAATGCGTCTGAAATGCTGCGCAACCTTCCTTTGATGAATGCCAATCCTGATGGAACACTTTTGTTGCGTGGAAAAGAACCCTTGATATTGATGGATGAAAAGCCGGTTAATTTAAGTGGGCAACAATTAACCGATCTGTTAGAAAGTTTGCCGGCCAATGTGATAGAGAAAGTAGAGGTTATGCAGAATCCGCCACCGGAGTATGCCACTTATCCCGGCGGTGTCATCAATATCATTACCCGGAAGGGTAGGGTAGGGATCTATCAAAAAATTAGTGTGAGTGGTGGAAGCAGAGGAGAGGCTGCTATCTCAGGTAATTTTAATTACAGAAGCAGTAAACTAAATATCAGTTCCAGCATGGGATATGGCTTTAGTGAGTCGAGGGGTAACTCTTATTCACACCGGAAAAATATCTATCGTGATTCGGTTAATTATTTTTACACTGAGTCAAACTTCCTTAATCATAACCGGCATCCCAATGCACGCTTTCAGGCAGATTATGATTTTACAAAAAGGAGTACCATGAGTTTTGTGTACCAGGGTAATCTTAATTTCTTCAGTAATAATAGCCATGTATTATACACCAACCGCGATAGTCTACTGAATGTGTACAAAGCGAGTTCGCGTACCAATTCGTTTGATGGCACCGGTTATAGCCATGGATTTTCAGGCTCTTACCAATGGAAGGGAAAAAATCCCGTTGAAAAATTACAGGTATTCAGTGGCCTGAGTTTTAGTAAGAATGAAAACAACCGCGATTTTTACCAGCAGTTTTTGCAGGCAGATTTTTTACCCACCGGATTGGATTCTACACAACTGCAGATCACCGATAATTTTGTTACCTCTTTTTATGTAAATGCCAATTATAATAAACCTTTGAATGATACGGGAACTATTTATCTCACTACAGGTACCACTTTTACATCCAATACATACCATAATGTTTTAAATACGAGTTTCCTTCGTAAAACAGATCGGGTATTTATTACCAATGAATTACTGAGTAATAATTTTTATTTTAACCAATCGGTTTTTACAGCAAGGGCCGCATTGGTTATTGGTATGCCGCATCATGTGCAACTGATTCTTGGAGCCCAGGCAGAATATACGCAGACTGATTTTCGTTTTATCAAAGGCAATGCGCCTGATGCCAATAATGCATACTGGCGTTTGTTACCCAATCTTACTTTGCGAAAAGAATTTGATAAAACCTTCAACGCATCATTTGTGTTTCGCGAAACCATACGCAGGCCGGGTATCACAGAACTGAATCCAAGTGTTGATTATGGCGATCCGTTTAATATCCGTTTTGGAAATCCTTTTATTCAGCCTTCACTTACAGACAATTTTGATCTGAATATTAGCTATGCTGTAAAGAAATTCAATATCAATGTTAATGTTGGATACAACCGCATCAAGAACGTATTCAATTCTATCCGTACATTGGTAGATAGTGGTAAAACACAAACTACTTATCAGAATATTTCAGATCAGCAAGAGTATCAGGCCAGTGTATGGAGTGGTATTACCATTGCCAAAAAATTCCGTATCAGTATCAGTGGTGGATATAATTTCAATAAATACAGCGCAAGAGAAAAGCAATTATACCGTTATGTAGATGGGGGTTCTCTATATGCTACTTTCAATTACAGTTATGCGCCTGATAACCTCACCAATATTGAGGCAAATAACCGATACTCCAGTTATGCCAGTCCGCAGGGGCGTTCGCGCAGCAACCTTACTATGAGCTTTAGTGTACAGCGGAAATTTTTTAATAAAAGAGTGATCATCGGAATCTCTGCCATTGATCCTTTAGGATTACAAAAAAATAATGGATTTACATCAGGCTCTAATTTCACTATTGAAAGCTATAGTGTAAGCAACACGCAGAATTTTCGTTTATCAGTAAGTTACCAGCTTAGTAAAGTAATGCTGCGTAGTAACCTGAATGATAAGCAACGAAAAGAGGCACTGGATAAATTGATTCAGAAATAGTCTCTGACTTCTATACCACTCAGGCATTTTGTTTGGTAATTCTTGCCGATAGCCAGCTATCTTTCACAGGCACCATCCATGTAGCTAAAAGAGAAGCTTTATCAAGTACCAGATTGTTGAAGTAAATGGTATCCGGTGTAATGAATCCATTTTCCAACGCATAGTTGAGTTGAGCCAGTGGAATGGTTTGGATTTTATCTTTTACAACAAAGGCCAGGTTCTGGCGGTTAAACATATCTACTTTAAAGGCTTCTTCAATTTGTTTGATCAGTCTTACAGAACTATCCGTACTGCAGCCACTTACGCCTGCAGCGGTTTCATCGGCCATAATTACCACGAATTGACCAAACAACAGATTGGCATATCCCTTAACAGGGGTGCCATGTGTATTCCATCCGGCCAGAAACTGGTCCAGCATATCCTCAATCTGTAATGCTTCGCTGATCATGAACAGACGGCTGCTTTGATAAATCCATACCCGTGAGGAAGGATGGAAATCTTCAGGAATATGCTGTTGAAATTCAAAGTTCATAAGACAAAATTAAGGCTTTCTGCTGATTGCAAAAAGATGGTGCATTTGTATGTGTTAACGAAGTTGGGACTCCATTATAATTTTCTACCAGTTGCCCGCATAAAACTGATGACAAATCCGGTTAAGGAGGAGGTGAGCAATCTTTTCAAAAGGGAAGGGCTACTTACCAATTCTTCCCTTGTTTCACCTGTTAGCTGTAATGCATAAGCGATGGCGAAAGTAAATAGAAACAAACCTATGGTTAATAACAGCCATTTTTTAAGGGAAAAATATTTTTTCGAAAACATATGCCTGATTAATACTTTACTTGAAAATAATACACCTGTATTTACTGCAATTACAGCCGCTTCAGCTGCAGTTGGTCGCATGACTACTAGTGTTCGGAACACTACATTTTGTTACTGGGGGCTAAAGCCCCAACATGAACTCTCTTTATTCTTTGTATCCACGCTCTGAAGAGCGTGGCAAATTGTCTTTCCCTCTTTTGCCCCGCTCTTTAAAGCGGGTGGAGCAGCATCCTAAAAAATCTTTATTGGGGACTTTAGTCCCGAGTAAAGATTATAGATAAAAAACCTTCCGAACACCTGTTGTTCGCCTGACCAGCAGCTTACTATATTTGGATTAAGTAATAACCATACATGGCATCGCTTATTGCATACTTACTGCAATCATTTCAGCCACATCAAGCACCGCAACTTCATTTTCTTTTTCACGATTCTTAACACCATCGGTCATCATGGTATTGCAGAAGGGGCAGGCGGCCGCAATAAAAGAAGCGCCGGTGGCTAATGCTTCATCGGTTCGTTCTATATTGATGCGCTTATCGCCCGGTTCATCTTCTTTAAACATCTGGGCACCACCGGCACCGCAGCAAAGCCCGTTTGTGCGGCAACGTTTCATTTCAACCAGTTCAGCATCCAGGGCTTCCAGTACTTTACGGGGCGCTTCATAAATATCATTGGCGCGGCCGAGGTAACAGCTATCGTGGTACGAGATTTTTTTGCCTTTAAAGCTGCCTTCTTCTTTCATTTTTATCCTCCCTTCATCAATCAGTTGCTGCAATAAAGTGGTGTGATGAATAACCTCGTAATTGCCACCCAATTCAGGGTATTCGTTTTTAAGTGTATTGAAACAGTGTGGGCACGTAGTAACAATTTTCTTGATGCCATAGCCATTCAATACCTGTATGTTCTGGTAAGCCATCATCTGAAATAAAAATTCGTTACCGGCCCGTCTTGCAGGATCGCCGGTACAGGCTTCTTCTTTACCCAATATGGCATATTTAAAACCCACTTTATCAAGAATAGTAGCAAAAGCTTTGGTGATTTTTTGTGCCCGCTGATCAAAGCTACCCGCACAGCCCACCCAAAATAAAATATCCGGTGTTTCTCCTGCCGCCAACATTTCGGCCATCGTATTCACTTTCATATGCAAGATTTTTACGAATGTAATTGTTTTTTTAACGTGTTATGTCTAACGTTACACCATACACCTAAACCTCCTTGCTAAACACTACCCACTCATTCTCACCACTCACGATTTCCGAAAATATCGATTCCTAAAAAACAGTCTCCCCGCTACCTGTTCAATATTCAAAGGTTCTTTGTACTTTTCCTTTCTATGATTCAGGTGCTGTTCATTGGTTTTCTGGTTAGCTTTCTTGGGCAATTGCCCCTGGGTAATATGAGTTTTACTTCTACACAAATCTGCATTCAGGAAGGCTTTAAAAAAGCCTGGCAGTTTGCCATAGGGGTTGCTATAGTTGAAATGATGTATCTCCGTTTTGCATTAACGGGTATGGACTGGGTAGTAAAACACCGTATTTGGTTTTTAGCGTTAGGGTGGCTAACCGTAGTAATGTTCCTTTTCTTAGGTATACTGGCTTTTCGAACCGCTCAGAAAGAAGGTGGCGAAAAAAAGCCATTGATCTTAGATAATAAAATGAATCGTTTTTTACTGGGATTAATGATGAGTGCCTTGAATCCCTTACAAATCCCTTTCTGGTTTTTGTGGACATCAACTTTTATTCAAACCAATGTATTACCGGTAGAAACGTTTGCGTTTAATATATTTACGGTAGGTGCAGGAGTGGGTACTTTATCGGGTTTAGCGGTGTACATACATGGGGGCAACTGGCTTATATCTAAAATGAAAACCAGTAATCGCACACTAAATAAAATAATGGGAATCATTTTCATCATCACTGCATTGATACAGTTATATAGAATGATATGGAAGCCTTTTATTTAGCGTATAGTTCATGGGTGATAGTTCATGGTTTCTTATACATCTTCTATGAACTATGAACCATGAACCATACGCCAGAAAAGCTTTAAGAAGTGCAACACACATCAATACTACAGAAGTAAACATAGTATCTCTATACAATCAACCTCAATCCACAATAAAAATAACACAGCCTTCTTTTGAATAGGTTTTGTGTGCATCACTATTATCGCCTACGGTATACATCAGTCCTTTGGTAAGCAGGTGCTTACTTCCACTGGCCAGTTCGGTTTCCATTTCGCCTTCTACACAAAAAATAATATGTCCTTTGCTGCACCAATGATCGGCAAGGTAATCGGGTGAGTAAGTTACCAGGCGTATGCGAACCTCATCCCTGAAAAGTGTTCTCCATTCAGCATACCCGGTTATACCCTGTTTGATATCTGGTACAATGGTTGAGAAATCGGTTAGAGAAAAAGGGAAAGGGGTGAAATGCATATAGGCTTCTCATTTAATCATAATGAAAGAAAATTAATATCGAATAATGAACAAGGAATATCGAATGTCGAAGGCTTTTTATTACTTCATCATTCAACATTCGGCATTCCTTGTTCGATATTCCCTAGCTCATTTCCACAGCCCATTTATTTCTGTCGTCAGGAGAAAATTTCCAGGGAGCAAAATTGTTTTCAATATTGCTGAAGGTGCCATTCCATTCCTGAGGTGCATTGCTTTCTTCCATAATGAGTGAGCGGCGTAGTTCTGTAATGATATCAAGGGGAGAGATGCTTACCGGGCAGGCTTCTACACAGGCATTGCAGGTAGTGCAGGCACGCAATTCTTCTACGCTGATATAATCATGGAGTAACGATTTATTATCTGCGATGAACGATTTGTTTTGATCAATATTCTTCCCCACTTCTTCCATCCGATCGCGCGTGGCCATCATGATTTTTCTGGGGCTGAGTAATTTGCCGGTAATATTAGCGGGGCAAGCAGAAGTGCAACGTCCACATTCTGTACAGCTATAGGCATCCAGTAAATTTTTCCAGCTTAATTCAAAAATATCTTTGGCACCAAAATGTGCGGGTGGCGCAGCATCTGTTGGAGCAGTTTCCGGTTGCATGGCATACAATACTTCATTCTGCACTGCAGGCATATTGTGCATCTTACCAGCGGCTTCCAGTTTTGCATAATAGGCATTGGGAAATGCGAGTAAAATATGCAGGTGTTTAGAGTAAGGCAGATAATTCAAAAAGGCAAATATGCCTGCAATATGCAGCCACCAGCAGATACGTTCTATTAGCACCAAACTGCTTTCATCCATTCCGGAAAACAGAGGCATCAGCAGTTGTGATATAGCAAAACTACCTGTTTGAAAATAATGCTCGCTTCCTTTTGCCTGTAATGCCAGATCTACAGCATTCATGGTTAAGAACAAAGACATTAATATGATCTCTGTTACCAAAATATAATTCGCATCACTTCGTGGCCATCCGTTCAGGTCTTTGCTGATAAAGCGTTTCAGTTTCAACATATTTCTTCTGGCCAGAAACACAACACAAACCAATAGTACTCCCGCAGCAAGAAATTCAAATATATTGATCAGCCAATTATACAAACCACCCAGATAAGGCGCAAATAAACGGTGTGTGCCCAATAAGCCATCCAGTACAATCTCCAGTACTTCCAGGTTAATAATAATAAACCCTGCATAAATTATCAGGTGCATGATTGCCACAAACGGGTTCTTGAACATTTTTTTTTGTCCTAATGCCAGCAAAACCAGATTCTTCCAGCGTTTGGCGGGCTGGTCGTTCAGGTTCTCGTCTTTACCTAACAAAATATTCTGCCTGATGGCACCTGCTTTTTTGGCAAACAGCCATACAGCTATTGCCGTAAGGGCAAAGAACAAAATTTGGGGTAGATACTGCATAGCATTCGGTTATTATGCTAAGATAGCAGTTTTGCAGAGTTGTAAACAGGATTGTAAGATGGTTTTATTGTTGTTACTTTTGATGACCAAACAAATACCATGGCAACTAAAAATTATATCCTCAATAAAGAAGGTGCTGAACAGAAATTACAACGTATGGCACTGCAACTGGCCGAGAACCTTAGTGGTAATACGGAACCGGTAGTACTGATCGGCATTCGCAACAGTGGAACGGTAATTGCAGAAAAAACGGCAGCCTTGCTTCAGAAATATATTCCCAATACCATCCGGGTAATTTCTGTGAGTATGGACAAGGCGCATCCTGTTTCTGTGGAACTAAGTGAAAAAATAGACCTTACTAACCTTCACGTTATTATTGCGGATGATGTAACCAATAGTGGCAGAACCTTATTGTATGCCTTGAAACCCCTGCTTGCATTTCATCCCAAAACGATTCAAACACTGGTACTGGTTGAACGCATGCACAAATTATTTCCCGTAACCCCCGATTACGCAGGCCTCTCCGTTGCCACCACATTACAGGAACATATACAGGTGGAGGTTGTGGATGGGGATGTGGTAGGGGCGTATGTAGAGTAATTAAAAATTAAAAATTAAAAATTAAAAATGGGAGGAGAAGATTATTTTGGGGCCTAATTATTAATTATTAATTCTTAATTAAAAACATATCCAGTGCCATTCAATACCTTTTTTTGAAAACCCAATTGAGGGGGTTGGAAATTTGAAGGAGCTTAAGAGGAAGAAGGTTGTTTTTAAAAATTTACTTTTGGTTTTGATGCGTGTAAGATCAATATCAGGGGCAAGGTACCATTGGCGGTAGCGGGGTATATCGCTTCTGTTAAAAATGGGGATGCCGTTTTTATCTCTCGCAATATTTTCTGTTCCGCCAAACATTCCTTCAGCACCATACCCCACGGCTATGTTCAGCCAATTTGGTACGCGACTGTTTTTTAAAAAAGATTTCAGGTTGGCACTGGCCCAGTAGGTTTGTCCGTTATAATCTTTCAACATCCTTTCCAAAGTGTTATTACCGAATAATTCATTGGCCCTTTGTGTAAGTGCAGGCTCTTCATAATGGTTACGGTGAAAAGAAAATTTTAGCTGAACTCTCTGTTCATTCCAGGCCAGTTCCTGTGCAATGTATACACCGCCCCCGGCTATATCTGCACCAAGATCGGCCATACTAAAACCCCAGCCTGAAGAAAATCCGTCCAGTACCTCAATAACTGTCATAAACGCGGTTCCGCTTAATCCGCCCAACCAAATTCTTTGCTTGCGCGATAAGCCGGCCCATCTCCATGCTTCTGCACTGAATTTAGCTGCGGTGTAGGCGCCAAAAATATGTCCTGCTTTATCCACCTGCAGCCAGTCGCTATAATCATCAAAAAAATGAAAGGAAGATTGTGGATAATGCTGGTACCAGGCATTAGACAAGGCTAATAAACCGCCTCCGTATCCTGCAGCACTGGCAGCAGCAGCAAGATAGATGCGGCTTTTAAAAAAAGTAGGGGTTGGTTGATTTATAGATATACTACTATCCTGTGCCAACAGTATTCCGTAGAAAAGCAGGGCAGGTATGAACAATAGCTTTTTCAATGTTTCAAACATACACCAGTAATTCGGCAGAGTTCTGCGGATTAGGGTTGAAAATGTAAAAAATATTCATAAACTTGTTGTTCAATCGATGCGGAACAACTAAAAATTATCATTATGGATGCTGCCATTCAGGAAAGAATCAATGTTTGGATCAACGGAAATTACGACCAGGCTACCAAAGACACACTAGCGCAACTACAAAAAGACAATCCCGATGAACTGGCGGATTCATTTTACCGTAACCTTGAATTTGGTACAGGAGGCTTGCGCGGTATTATGGGCGTTGGCACCAACCGGATTAATAAATACACCATTGGTATGGCCACACAGGGCTTTGCCAATTACCTGAAGAAGACCTATGGTAGTGAAGAAGTGCGCGTAGCGATTGCGCACGATAGCCGAAACAATAGCCGCTTTTTTGCAGAAACAACAGCTAATGTATTTGCTGCCAATGGCATCAAAGTATTTTTGTTTGAAGCATTGCGGCCAACACCCGAATTAAGTTTTGCCATTCGCACATTGGGCTGTAAAGGAGGGGTGGTTTGTACTGCTTCGCACAATCCGCGGGAGTACAACGGATACAAAGCGTATTGGAACGATGGTGGCCAGCTGGTACCACCGCATGATGCCAATGTGATCAAAGAAGTAGAAGCCATCACTAATGTGAATGATGTGAAATGGGATGGAGGCAGTGCCAACATTACACTCATTGGTAAAGAGATGGATAACGATTACATGAATATGGTAAAAGAATTGAGTGTTTACCCCGATGTGATCTCGAAACAACATGATCTGAAAATTGTATACACGCCCATACATGGAACCGGCATTACGCTGGTACCGGAAGTGTTATCACGTTTTGGTTTTACTAACGTAACCATTGTAGAGGAGCAGGCAGTACCTGATGGAAATTTTCCTACAGTGAATTATCCTAACCCGGAAGAAAGTGAAACCATGAGTATTGGTTTGGCAAAAGCCAAAGCATTGGATGCTGATATTTTATTGGGAACCGATCCCGATGCAGACCGTGTAGGTATTGGTGTTAAGAATCACAAAGGCGAATGGGTGTTGATGAATGGGAACCAGACAGCCGTTCTTGCTTTTAGTTATATGATGGAGGCGCGCAAAGCAAAAGGTATCGCCCAGCCAAACGATATGGTGATTACTACCATTGTTACCACTGAAATGATTAACCAGGTAGCCAAACAAAATGAGGTGGCCTGCTATAATGTATTAACCGGTTTTAAATGGATTGCAGAAAAGATCAAAGAACTGGATGGCAAGAAAAATTATGTGATTGGGGGAGAAGAAAGTTTTGGACTGATGATTGGTAACCAGATCCGCGATAAGGATGCCGTGAGCGCGGTTGCCCTGATGTGCGAAATGGCTGCCTACGAAAAGAACCAGGGCAAAACCCTGTTTGATAAAATGATAGAACTCTATATTCAATATGGCTTCTATTATGAGAACCTGATCAGCATTACCAAAAAAGGCATGAACGGACAGAAAGAAATTGCAGAGATGATGGAAGGATACCGCAGTAACCCGCCTAAAACCATTTCGGGTGCTCAGGTAACTACTTTACTGGATTATGAATTGCAGAAAGGAACCAACCTGGTTACCGGAGAAACCTGGACAATCGATCTTCCTAAAAGCAATGTGTTGCAATTTATCACTGCCGATGGAACCAAAATATCTGCCCGCCCATCCGGAACGGAACCCAAGATCAAATTTTATTTCAGTGTAAATACCAAGATCGCACGAAAAGAAGACTTTGATACCACTTATGCATTACTGGAAGGCAGAATCAGCAGTATCATTGCTGATATGCAATTGAAATAGCGTTCTTGCCAGTGATTCACTGATTGTTTGTGTATCAATCAGTGAATCACTGGCAATATTGATACTAGTAAAGGCAGTCCCTTACCCGCCCTATCTGCATAACTTATTTTTCTGTTTTTCTTTTTGCACCCACCGTTTTGTAGATTACGCGCTTCGTTCTTAGCTGTATATTCGTAGCGCTATGAGAATTTTTGATGATACCTACCAACACAAGGGGTTACGTAAACAACTGATCAGTTTGCTGCGCAATAAAGGTATTACCGATGAATCTGTATTGGATGCTATCAATACTATCCCGCGCCATTTTTTTCTCGATTCTGCCTTTGATAAAATTGCCTATGAAGACCGGGCATTTGAAATAGCCGCCGGACAAACCATTTCGCAACCTTACACGGTGGCGTACCAAACACAATTACTGCAGATCAAAAAATCAGATAAGGTATTGGAGATAGGAACCGGTAGTGTTTACCAGGCTACCATACTGGCAGAAATGGGGGCCCGTGTATTTACCATTGAAAGGCAAAAAAAATTATTTGATCTGCAGAAAGAATATTACTTCAAAAAAAAATATCCCAATATCAAATTTTTCTTTGGCGATGGGTTTGAAGGACTCCCTACTTTCGGTCCCTTTGATAAAGTGATCATCACTGCGGCGGCTCCTTTTATCCCACCCAAATTAATACAACAATTGAAGCCCGGTGGATTAATGGTAATACCCGTAGATGAAGCCGGCACCCAACGCATGTTACGCCTGACCAAGCAGGAAGATGGCACCGTAAAAGAAGAAGCCTTTGAACAATTTTCTTTCGTACCCATGCTAACGGGGAAGAATAGAGAGTAATTAAAAATTAAAAATTAGAAATTAAAAATTTTCAACTCGGGCAGAACTATCGTTTTATTGGATACACATAACAAAGAAGCTGTTCAAATTTTGAACAGCTTCTTTGTTATGTATCAATTGTTAATTGTTAATTTCTAATTATTAATTAAATCTACTGCTGTCCCATCATATCATTTCCACCACCTTGATCGGCTTTGGTGTTTTTGCGTTTGAATAGGGTTGCATCAAATTTACCAAAACGGTAGCTGAAGTTTAAGCGAAATACCTGTTGGTCTCTTCTTCTTTCATTGGTTTGAGTAAAGAAAGTACTTTCTGAATAAGATTGAAATACCTGCGTACGGAATACATCATTCACACTCAGGTTTAAAGAGCCACTCTGTCCGTTTTTCCAGGTCCAGTCTTTGCGTATGCCAAGATCAAATCCATAACGGGGCAGGTTGTAACCCTGTGAGGTAGATTGTGGTCCGCCACCAAACATCATTCCACCACCACCGCCGCCACCGCCGCGCATTCCACCACCACCTGAGTTAGGAGGTAATACTGACTTTGCCTGGTAATCGCCGCTGAACTGAATAGATAATCCTTTGGCTACTTTAAAGGTGCTGTTCATTTTTCCAAACCAGCTTACCAATGAATTGCTCAGGTTCTGGCCGGGGATGGTTGCATTGATTTTTGAGTTGAATAGGTTCAAACTCAAAGTAAGATCCCACCACTTGGTAACGGCCATTTTATTGGTCAGTTCCAAGCCATACGAGTAACTGTAATCCGCATTGATATAGGTATTGAAGTAGGCACTATCACCTGCAGTTAAACCGTTCTTATCCCTGTATACATAACGGGTAATCAGGTCTGTTGAATGTTTAAAGAATACAGTTGCCAGAAAATTGGAACCACGTGTATACGCATTGTTATACGATACTTCAAACGAGTTGGTAAACTCAGGTTTCAATCCTGCATTTCCGATATTGATGTTCTGCGGATCAGAATAATCAGGGAAAGGCATCAGCTGAAAAAAGTTGGGACGGTTTACACGGCGCGAATAGTTAAACTGTACATCCTGCTTATCATCCATTTTATAGGTGATAAAAGCACTTGGGAAAAGGCTCAAAGGATAGGTTACTTTAAAAGAGGCAGAATCCAATCCTTTTGAGTTCAATAAAGTACCTGTGTAGTTAGAACTTTCTGCACGTAAACCAACCTGGTAGCTCCATTTATTTACTTTGAAACTATATGATGCATAAGCAGCAGACACCTGGTCATTGAACTTGTATTTGTTGCTGATGAAAGGAACCAATACATACGTGCTGGTAGTGTAATCGTATCGGAACTGATCACTCAGGTTATTAAAATCCCTGATGGCTGTTCTAACACCCGCTTCAAATTTACTGTCATCACTTAATGGATTTTCGTAATCAGCCTGGAAAGTATAGTTCTTGGAACTTCCGTTTCCTAAAGTCTTTTGTAAAAAAGCAGTCCCTTTGGTAGTTCCGTTGGTGTTATAGGTTTGTGTTCCTATGAAAGTATTGTTATCGTTCTTGCTGGAGTTGTAGTTAAAATCGGCAGAAATATTATGGCCATTTTTAGCAAAATTGTGTTTGTAGCTGAACTGCGATCCCACATTCTCAAACATTGAATTGCTGGTAGTGGTAATATTATTGTAAGAAGTAAAAATCGATTTGATCGTAGAATCTACTTTCTGGGTCTGCTCATTGTCAAACTGACCTTTACTGTAGCTTCCTGTAATAGAGAAAGTATTTCTGTTGTCTACAAAAAAGTCAAGTCCACCACGCAGGAATCCAAAGTAGCCATCGTTCTCACCATGGGTTGCAAGGTATACATTGCTTGGTGTGCTCAGAATATTGCTTCTGTTGGTAATACCATCAGAAATAGATTTACGCTGGTTGTAGTTGGCACTTAATGTGAAGTTCACTTTATCCTGACGCAGGTTAATATCACCACCCAAATTCACTTTACCACGGGAATCGATTCCTGTTCTGATACCGCCGTTGTAACCTGTTTTCTTGTTCTTTTTCAAAACAATATTCAATATACCAGCATTACCGCCAGACGCATCAAATTTGGCACCGGGGTTGGTAATCAGTTCTACTCTGTCGATAATATCGGCAGGAATCTGGTCAAGTGTCAGCGTTGTTGGCCTGTTATCAATAAAAATAGTAGGGCTTGCATTACGGAGGGTTACATTTCCATCAATATCCACGTTGAGGGAAGGGATGTTCTTCATGATCTCGGTAGCGGTTTGACCGGTACTCACCAGATTCTTATCTACGTTGAAGATTTTTCTGTCAATGCCCAATTCAAACTGAGGTTTAGAAGACGCAGTAACGGTTACATTACCGAGGTTAGTAGCATCTTCTTCCATTTTAATATTTCCCAGGTCCTTATCGGCCATGGTAAGCATTTGCTGCATGTTACCGCCGCCGGCATTGGCATTACCGCCAGTAGGCATTTTAATACCGAAGCTGATAGGTTTTTCAGCAGCTTTGTAACCCAATGCACTGACTTTCAGTTTATAGGTGCCCATTACAGACAGGTTCTCAAAACTAAAATCCCCATTAGGTTTAGTAATTAAGGTGCTGAGAACTGATTCCTTCATTTTTTTGGTAGCCGTATCGAATTTATTACCTAACAGCTGCACGGTTACGGCTTCTATTCCCTTATTGGTTTTACTGTCTACCAGTTTACCATAAAAATGGCCAACGTTAAAATTCTGGCTTCCGCCACCAGCGCCAGGTCTTCCACCGGGCATTTGGGCGAATGCAGAAAGCATTACCGTGTTCAAAACCAAAAAGACTAAAATTTTTCTCATGTTATTTGTGTTATATATGTTGCAAAGTTGCGATGCGGGCTGATGAACCGCCATTTTCATTACACCAGCGGTAATATGACAAATTTGAATGGACAAAGTTGGAAAATGAGGGGTAGATTCTTCTGTTTTGTCGGTGACCACCCCAATTTATCGGTGATGCCTACCAGGAAGTGATCAAAATCTGTAGTAAACCAATCAAAAATCCAAGCACTCCGCCAATAATCTCCACAAAACGGAATTCCTTAGACATAATATCATTCAATATCTGCTCCAGCTTGTCTGAAGAGAACCCCGACACTTTTTCTACCACTATTTTCTCCAGATCGAGCTGTTCTTGTAAACTGCCCATATAGTTTTTCATAATAACAGGAAAAAGTGTTTCCAGTTCAGCGGTAAATACAGTTTTCAGCTCTGTAATGGTTTTATCGCCGATAAACATGCTGATAACAGGCATTTGGGCGGCCAGTTTTACCCGTAGAAAATGATCGATATGGCCCTCAATATGCGGCATGATCTTCTTCAGGTTCTCGGGGTTTACGATTTTTTCTTCGATATCGCCAAAAGAAAGCAGTTGCTCGCTAACCAGTTTACCTAATTTCTCAGCAAATTGTTTCTGTCTCTTAGGAAAAATGCCATGTAAGGTAATCCCCAGTATTTTTTTAGGCTCTCTGGGATGAAATAGCATTTTAATGGCTATCCAGTTGGTAAACCAGCCAATAAAAGCTGAAATAAACGGAAGTAACCAAAAACCATAGCCCATTGTATATAATTTAAAAAACCTATCCTGCTGTAAGCGGGATAGGTTTTATAGTGGGAGAACGAGGGGTCTCGAACCCCCGACCTTTAGTGCCACAAACTAACGCTCTAACCAACTGAGCTACGCCCTCCATTTTTTAGGAATGCAAAAATAGGAAAATTACGGAATACATAGAACGCAATTTTCAGGTCTTTTTCTGAACCGCTCATCAAAACCTTTGTTAATTGGTACAAACGATGATGGCTAAACCTGTTTTTAGGCTATTTTTGGTACAGTCATGCAAAAATTTACGCAATTTATGAAGAGTAGAAAAGGGTTACTACTGGTTGCCATCATATTATTTGGTGGCCTGTTCTTTGCTTTCAAAACATCGGGCATTGCTTCTTCTGATATATTGGTTACCCAGCGCCAGCGGTTATTGTCGGCAGTTGGCGCCATTCTGGAAGAACAGCATTACAGCCCTAAAAATATCAACGATGTTTTTTCCAAACAGGTGTATAAGAAATTCCTTGATGATCTGGATGGCGATAAATCCCATTTCCTTCAATCGGATATCAATGCTTTCAAAAAATTTGAAACAGTGATTGATGAAGAGATCCATGGTAATGCACCCATAGAATTTGTGCCGGCTGTTAGTGCTGTGTATGACCAGCGTATTAAAGAAGCCATCACCATTTATAGAGATATTCTTTCCAAGCCATTTGATTTCGGCAAAGAAGAAACTGCAGTACTGGATGGTGATAAATTACCGTATGTGGCTAATGAGGCAGAAAGAATAGAAAGGTGGAGAAAGAAAATGAAATACTACACTTTGGAGCGTTACATTGATTTGCAGGATCAGCGCGAGCGTAACAAAGAGGTAAAAGATTTTAAGGTAAAGACGGATGCAGAACTGGAAAAAGAGGCGAGAGAAAAAGTGTTGAAGATCATGAATGAAACCTATGATCGCATACAGAAAACATTTAAGGAAGATGAGCGCTTTAATTCTTTCATTAATGTGATCACTAATCTGATGGATCCGCACAGCGATTATTTTCCTCCGGTAGAAAAAAGAAGTTTTGATGAAAGAATGAGTGGTAAATTTTATGGTATCGGTGCCACTTTACAGAAAGATGATTTTGGTATTAAGATAGCCAGTATTGTAACGGGTGGTGCCGCCTGGAAGTCTGGAGAGATTGTTGTAAACGATGTGATCACCAAAGTAGCACAAGGCAAAGAAGAACCGGTAGATGTAACCGGCTTTGATACACAGGATGCCGTGAAATTAATTCGTGGTAACAAAGGAACCGAGGTAAGACTTACAGTGAAAAAGCAGGATGGTTCCATCAAAATCATCACCATGCTTCGCGAAGAAGTGGTACAGGATGAACTGGATGTACGTAGTGCCGTTATACAAAATGGTAATGATAAAATTGGCTACATTTATTTACCTGATTTTTATGCCGATTTTGAAAATGAAAATGGTCACCGCTGCTCACAGGATGTTGCCAGAGAAGTGGTAAAACTAAAAGCTGAAAATGTAAAAGGTATCGTCATCGATATCCGTAACAATGGCGGCGGCTCTTTATACGAAGTAGTGAAAATGGTGGGACTATTTATCAAAAGCGGCCCCGTAGTTCAGGTAAAAGAAAGAAGTGGTAAAGTAGACCAGAGTACCTGGCGCGATAACGATGAATCTGTTTTGTATGATGGTCCGCTGGCGGTAATGGTGAACGAGTTCAGTGCTTCTGCCAGTGAAATTTTTGCCGGGGCTATTCAGGATTATAAGCGTGGTATTATTATCGGAAGTACCTCTACTTATGGAAAAGGAACCGTGCAGCGCCAGATTCCTTTTGGTAACCGTAATGATGCGTTTAGTGGCAGAACAGATATGGGAGCCATGACACTCACTTTCCAAAAGTTCTATCGCGTTAACGGTGGTTCAACACAGTTGAAAGGAATTGTACCGGATGTGGTACTGCCAGATCCTTACGAGTATTATAAAGGACGTGAAAAAGACAATCCCGAAGCATTGCCGTATGATGAAATTCCTAAAGTAGCTATACAGACATGGCAGGGAAATTTTGGTTTGGATAATGTGATCAAAAAAGAGAATGAAAAAATCAAGGCCAATGCCAATCTGAATCTGTTGAACAGCAATTTGCAATGGCTGGCTAAAAACGCGGAGTTGCCGGTTAGTTTGAACATCGTAAAATACCGCGAACGCCAGAAACAGATCGTATCCACTATTAACCAGAATAACAGCCTGTTAAAAATTAAAGATGAAATGAATGTAGCAGCCTTGCTTGCGGATAAGGATAAATTTTACAACAATCCCGATCCTGCCAAAGGAGACCGTTACAAAGCATGGCTCACCTTCTTGAAAGGCGATATGCATATTGATGAAACCGTGAAAATGGTGAGCGAAATGGCTGGCATAGTGCCCGTGCAAACGGTAGCTAAATAAAGCTTTTAAAGGTATTCAACCGTGCCTTTGTGTCTTAGTGTGAAAAAAGCACACCAGGGCACAAAGGCACGGTTTTTTATGGGGCATTCACCTGATAAATGGTTGTATCAAACAAATTTTTCAAAACGGGATATTGACTATTTTTGTAAAGAGAAAAATGACAGCTTGCAATGGAACTTGAGAAAAAATGGTATGCCTTATATACAAAACCCCGGTGGGAAAAAAAGATCGATAGTGTATTACTTAGAAAAGGAATCGATAGCTGGTGCCCCTTGCAAAAAGTGGAGAGGCAATGGAGCGACCGGAAAAAAATTATTGAAGACCCCCTGTTCAAATCCTATGTGTTTGTAAGAATAGACACCACCGAAAAAACCAAAGTGTTGATGACGGATGGGGTATTGAATTTTGTGCATTATCTGGGCAAGCCAGCTGTTATTAAGAACGAGGAAGTGGATACCATCAAAAAATACCTCTCCGAAAAAGACGCGAGTATTTCCATCATTTCATCAGAAGGGTTTAAGGAAGAAACCAAAATACGGGTAAACCACGGCGTGTTCATGGGTAATGAAGGAACGGTATTACGTGGAGGTAAGAAAAAAGTGTACGTGAAATTAGAAAGTCTGGGACAGATAATGGTTGTGGAGTTTCCAGCAGAATTCCTATCGCCGATGTAGGCAGTGGTGACATCGTGAGTCGTCAGACGTGAGTCGTGAGGGAAAATGCTAACCACTCACGTCTCACGTCTGACGGCTCACGATTCACAGTTTCCATTCAACCAATTCATTCGCCCACTCTTTTCTATAAGGTGTGCTGATGCGGATATAGTTGTCTGTATAACCTTCCATCATACCATTCTTTTCAAAAGCTTCAAACAATACTTTACGTGTTTGCCCTGCGTGCAGGTTGGTGAAGTATTGCATCTTCATGTAAGAAAGGTTGCGCAGGGTTTTGTTTCTTTCATTACGAACGGAAACGGGCACCACCGGTTTTAGTTCGAGGGCTTTTGTATTGTCTCTTTCAGAATAGGTGAATACATGCAGGTAAGAAACATCCAGTGAATGTAAAAAGTCGAAGGTTTCTGTAAAATGCGCATCGGTTTCTCCGGGAAAACCAACGATCACATCCACCCCAATGGCACAATGTGGCATCAGGGTTTTGATCAGTTGCACTCTTTCGGCATAGAGTTCTCTTTTGTAGCGGCGTCTCATCAACCCCAGTATGTCATTGCTTCCACTTTGTAACGGAATATGAAAATGGGGCATGAACTTGTCGCTGTTGGCCACAAATTCAATGATCTCATTGGTTAAGAGGTTGGGTTCGATAGAAGAAATGCGGTAGCGCTCTATTCCTGTAACCTTATCCAATGCTTTTACGAGGTCAAAAAAGTTTTCATCGTATTTGTGTTCACCATCGGGGCCTTTACCAAAATCGCCCAGGTTAACACCGGTGAGCACAATCTCTTTTACACCATCTGCCGCCAGTTGGGTAGCATGCTTTACCACATTGGTCACATTGTCGCTTCGGCTTTTGCCCCTTGCCATGGGAATGGTGCAGAACGAACAGTTATAATCACAGCCATCCTGTACTTTTAAAAACGTACGGGTACGGTCGTTTTGCGAGAACGAGGCATTAAAGCCACTCACTTCTTCTATATCACAACTACAGATTTTTGCAGCATCGCCTTTGGCCAGTTCGCCAATATGCTGGGCAATATTGAATTTTTCAGCGGCGCCCAACACAAGATCCACCCCCGGAATAGACGCAATTTCCTTAGGTTTTAGCTGTGCATAGCAACCGGTGATCACCACAAAACTTTCCGGCGCTTTTCGCTGAATACGGCGAACCAGTTGCCTGCATTCCTTATCCGCATTATCTGTAACCGAGCAGGTATTGATCACATACACATCCGCCATATCGTCAAAACCCCGTTTCTCAAAACCTTCATTTTCCAACATACGGGAAAGGGTGGAGGTTTCTGAAAAATTGAGTTTACAACCCAGGGTGTGAAAGGCTACTGTTTTGTTTTTCTGCATCAGGGGCAAAGATAAGAGTCTGGAGTTAGAAGTTAGGAGACTGGAGTTAGAAGACTTCTGACTCCAGTCTCCAGTCTTCAGTCTCCAGACTCCAGTCTCCAGACTCCTATTATAACGTTTTCTTAAAATACCTAAATCCCTTATCTCCATTTTCGGATTTAGGATATAAAAGTTATGTTTGCCAGTCTTAAAAAACCAAAACAAATGCAGTTTAAGAAGATCAACAACCTGGTTGGGTGGGTAGTATGCCTGATTGCCTGTACCGTATACATTGTAACCGCAGAAGCCGGAGGTAGTTTCTGGGATTGCGGTGAATTTGTGAGTAGCTGTTTTAAATTACAGATACCTCACCCGCCGGGGGCTCCGTTGTTTGTAATGCTGGGCCGTATTTTCATCGTTCTTTTTGGCGATAACCCGTTAACTGCCGCCAAGGCCGTGAACATCATGAGCGCATTGGCCAGTGGATTTACCATTTTATTCCTGTTCTGGACCATTACGCACTTTGCCAGACGCATTGTGAACGTTAACACCAGTGATGCATTAACGGCCTCTCAAATCTGGTCTATCATGGGGGCCGGTGCCGTAGGTGCGCTTGCGTATACTTTTAGTGATTCATTCTGGTATAGTGCTGTTGAAGGTGAGGTGTATGCCATGTCTTCTTTCTTCACAGCCATTGTATTCTGGGCCATTCTGAAATGGGAGAACCATGCAGATGAAACAGGTGCTGATAAATGGATTGTTTTTATATTCTTCCTGATGGGATTGTCTATTGGCGTTCACTTATTGAACCTCTTAACCATCCCCGCCATTGTAATGGTGTATTATTTCCGTAGGAGAGAAACATTTAATTATACCATCCTTCGCAAATGGTATTTGCGCCTGGTAGGTATTGGCGGTATTCTGGCGGTGATTGTTGCGCTGATCAGTGCCTCATCAGAATCAACGGACAATGTTCCCATGGATGGAACGATGGCCGGTTTGGTGATTGTAGGTATACTTGGTGCCATAGGATTATTGTTTTTGGTAGAAAGATCCGGGAAAGAAAAGAAAGCCTACTATGGCGGTACCTTCATCTTTTTTGTGATCGGTTGTATCATAACTGGTATTGTACAGGTAGGGGTAATTCAATATTCCGTAAAGCTGGCCGGTACGTTTGACCGCTATTTCGTGAACAGTTTTGGTTTGCCTTTCTTCTCTGGTTTTGTTTTCTTCTTTGTGTTACTGGCCGGTATTATGTGGTGGGCTCTCAAATTTGCCGCTAAAAAATCATGGGCTTACCTGCGTTTAGGTGTTTGGTGTTTTGCATTTATGCTGGTAGGTTACAGTACCTATGTAACTACCATGATCCGCAGTAATGCCAATCCTTCGGTAGATATGTATAATGTGGATAATCCCAACAGTTTGGTTGGTTATTTAGGTCGTGATCAGTATGGTGATTTTCCATTGATATACGGACAAAAATTTACCGCAGATCCGGTTGACCTGAAGAATACCGGCATGCGTTACCAGAAGTCGAAAGACAAATACATAGAGTTGGGCCAGGATAGAAAATATGTATACGCGGCAGAAGACAAAATGGTGTTGCCAAGGGTTTGGGATCCCAGTAACGATCAGAACCATGCCGATTATTACGCGTACTACTTAGGAATTAATAAAACCCGTGATGGTAAATACGAGCGTGCACCAACACAGGCAGATAATATTAATTTTTTCATAGGCTACCAGAGTTATTGGATGTACATGCGTTACTTCCTCTGGAATTTTTCCGGAAAACAAAATGATAACCAGGGCTTATTTGGCGGAAACAAAAGAGATGGTAACTGGATCACCGGTATACCACCGATTGATAATGCCATGTATGGCGATCAGAGCATGATGCCCGATAGTTTGAAAAATAACAAAGCCAATAACAAACTCTTTTTATTGCCACTGATATTAGGACTGGTTGGATTATTTTATCAGTTTAAGAAAAGAGGCGATGATGGTGTGATTAATATGTTGTTGTTCTTCTTCACTGGCTTTGCCATTGTATTGTATTTGAACCAGGCAGGTTATCAGCCACGTGAACGTGACTATGCCTATGTGGGAAGTTTTTATGCATTTGCCGTTTGGATCGGTTTGGGCGTTTTGAAGGTGAGAGACTGGTTAGGCAAAGCATTGTCGCAAACAACTGCTGCATCATTAGCTACTGTGTTATGTTTATTAGCAGTACCCGTATTGATGGCACAGCAGGAGTGGGATGACCATGACCGCAGTAAAAAAGAATTGCCAAGAGATCTCGCAAAGGATTACCTCGAAAGTTGTGCACCCAATGCTATTTTGTTCTCATACGGTGATAATGATACCTATCCTTTGTGGTATGCGCAGGAGGTGGAAGGCATACGCCCCGATATTCGCGTGATCAATTTTAGTTTATTGGGAATTGACTGGTACATTAATGAGCTGCGTTACAAAGTAAACCAGAGCGATCCGATAGATGTGATCTGGTCAGCAGAACAGATTGAAGGCGGTAAACGTGATTATGTGCTGTATCGCCCCAAAGAAAATATTCCTGAAAACACGTATTACGATCTCTATGATCTGATGAAGAATTATGTGGGAAGCGATGATCCTGCCAAAATGGAAGACAGAGGTGGTGGCGAGGCGTTGAATACTTTCCCTGTTAAAAAAGTATCTGTTCCGGTTGATAAAGCCATGGTATTGAAAAACGGCACCGTAAATGCCACGGACAGTGTGGTAAGCGAAGTGCGTTTTGAAATTCCCAAAGGAGCGATGGTGAAAAATGATATGGCATTGCTGAATATCATTGCCGCCAATAAGTGGAACCGTCCTATTTACTTTACCAACCCAAGCGGCGATTTAGGTTTTGATCAATACCTGCGCAGGGATGGTTTGAGTTTCCGTTTGGTACCAGTTGAAAACCAGCGGGTAAATACAGACTGGATGTTAGACAAAGCCATGAACAAATTTGCTTTTGGTAATGCCAATGTAAAAGGTGTGTATTTTGATGAAGAGAACCGCAGACACTTAAATACATTACGCAGTGCTTATGCAGAACTGGCTATGGATCTGGCAACCAAGAACCGTAAAGAAGATGCGGTTAAAGTATTGCAAAAGGCAGATAAAATGCTGAACCAGGGCAACTTCGATTACGGAATGACAAGTCGTGCCAACCAGCATAACCGTAATTCTTTATTATTCCTAGAAGCCTGTTATATGGCGGGTGATACGGTATTGGCTACCAAGGTAGCTGCTTCTGTAAAAACCGATCTGCAACAACAGATTCGTTATTACAATTCACTGAGTGGTACAATGGCAGATAATATGTCGGAAGAAAAACGTGCTGCCGATAGTTACCTGAAAACCATGGAACAGATGGAAGCGGTGTACAATCCGCGTATCACGATTCCGGGCAAATTAATGGCACCGGCTGATTCAGCGGGGAAGAGTGGTGCCAAGAAGTAGTAACTTACCTGAGAGATAATATAAAAAGCAACTGCCCGGAATTCCGGGCAGTTGCTTTTATAGAGATGTCTGGAAAGCTCAGTTATTGTTAAGAAACGAGGTGTAGTAATAATTTTTTCCCTTCTTATTGTTTTTCTCTGCGAAAACTCCCTGTTCTCTGCGGCTCTGCGGTTGGATTGAGCTTGCTTCAACCGCTGAGTCGCAGAGAACAAGGAGTTTTCGCCGAGGAAAACGAATCGGGATACCCTTTATTTCTCATTCCGAAAACCAAAGCCCTTCTTCTTCGTTAATATTGTAGAACTAATTAATAAGTAGCGTACAGATATGCTCGGACACCGTTTTATTCACTTCGATCCCAATGCAGATGGCAGGAGCAAGTTTGAACAATTGCTTGATCTGTTTATGCAGTTACTTACCTATACCAATGGGGATGCGGGCGAAGCGTTGGAATGGCTGAACCAACTCGACAGAAAATACCAGCTGACCAATGATGAATATGGAATGGGTGATTTTATAGATGACCTGAAAGAGAACGGCTACATGCAGGAGAACCCGCAGGATGGCAGCTTCAAGATCACCGGCAAATCAGAACAAACCATTCGTAAGAAGAGTCTGGAAGAAATTTTCGGTAAGCTTAAAAAAACCAAACAGGGTAATCATCAGACATTCAAGCCCGGACAGGGAGATGAAGTGAACCCCGATACCCGCCCTTTTCAGTTTGGGGATATGCTGGAGCAGATTGATTTTACAGAGAGCATACGCAATGCCCAGATCAACCGTGGTATTGACAATTTTTCGATGCAGGAAGATGATCTGCAGATACGGGAGAGCGATTTTAAAACGCAAACATCCACCGTATTGATGATCGATATTTCTCACTCCATGATTTTGTATGGAGAGGACAGGATTACGCCGGCCAAAAAAGTAGCTATGGCATTAAGCGAACTGATCACTACCAAATACCCTAAAGATACTTTAGACATAGTAGTGTTTGGAAACGATGCGTGGAGTATTGAGATCAAAGACCTTCCGTATTTGCAGGTAGGTCCTTACCATACCAATACCGTAGCAGGATTGGAACTGGCCATGGATTTATTGCGGAGAAGAAAAAATCCCAATAAACAGATCTTCATGATCACCGACGGGAAACCAACCTGTTTAAAAATCGGCAAGAAATATTACAAGAATAGTTTTGGTCTCGACAGAAAAGTGGTGAACCGCTGTATCAACCTGGCAGCACAGTGTAAAAAATTAAAGATACCCATCACTACTTTTATGATCGCTTCTGATCCATACCTGCAAAATTTTGTGCAGGAGTTTACAGAAATGAATAATGGAAAAGCTTTCTTCGCATCATTGGATAAATTAGGCGCTTTTATATTTAAAGATTTTGAAAGCGGCAAAAGGAAAACAGTATACTGATCAAATCGTCATTTCGACGAGGAACGAGGAGAAATCTCATCCATAGCAAAAGATTTCTCTCCCGCTGAAGCGGAATCGAAATGACGGTAAATATTATTTACATAAAAGGTCATTCACCATTGCCCATTCACAAAAAGAGTTAACGAAAAAATGAACATACAAAAAATAAAAACAATCGGTCAGTTACAAAAAAGCGGTTACAAATCGAAGTCGGTAAAAGAGGAGATCAGGGATAACCTGATTGCAAGTATCCGCAATAAAGAAAATCCGTTTGAAGGTATATTGGGGTATGAGGACACAGTTATTCCTGACACAGAAAGGGCTTTGTTAAGTCGCCATAATATTCTGTTCCTGGGTTTACGCGGACAGGCCAAAAC
Organism: Chitinophaga pinensis; assembly: GCA_943372845.1. Classification (GTDB taxonomy): domain Bacteria; phylum Bacteroidota; class Bacteroidia; order Chitinophagales; family Chitinophagaceae; genus Sediminibacterium; species Sediminibacterium pinensis_K. The sequence goes on from CALSAD010000004.1 coordinate 249,725, forward strand.
CCGTATGGCCAGGCAGATGGTTGACCTGTTGGATGAATACATTCCTGTGATAGCCGGAAGTGAAGTGAATGATGATCCGCTGAACCCATTGAGTAAGTTTGCGAAAGACCTGATTGCAGAGCATGGAGATGCAACGCCTGTTCAATGGATACATAGAACAGAGCGATATGGTGAGAAACTGGCAACACCCGATGTAAGTGTGGCAGATCTGATTGGCGATATTGATCCCATTAAAGCGGCGAATCTGAAACTAAGTTTTGCCGATGAAAAAGTAATTCATTACGGAATTATACCGCGCAGTAACCGGGGTATTTTTGTGATCAACGAATTGCCCGATCTGCAGGCGAGGATACAGGTGGCGTTATTCAATATTTTACAGGAAGGCGATATACAGATCCGCGGTTTTAAATTACGTATGCCACTGGATATTCTTTTTGTATTTACGGCTAACCCTGAAGATTATACCAACCGTGGTAGTATTGTTACACCGTTGAAAGACAGGATAGAAAGCCAGATCTTAACGCATTATCCAAAAGATATTGAAACATCACTGGCTATTACAGAGCAAGAAGCAGATATACTGGAAAGCCAGAAAGAAAAAGTGTTGGTTAGTGATCTCGTTAAAAGATTGGTAGAGCAAGTGGCATTTGAAGCAAGGGCCAATGAATATGTAGATAAAAAAAGCGGCGTGAGTGCCCGATTAACCATTGCCGCATATGAAAATGCAGTAAGTAGTGCAGAAAGAAGGGCCATTATGCACAATGAAGATAACACGCAGGTATGGATCAGCGATCTCTCAGGTATCATACCCGCTATTACCGGTAAAATTGAATTGGTGTATGAGGGAGAGCAGGAAGGTCCTTACCAGGTTGCCGTTAACCTCTTGGATAAATCCATTCGCACGCAATTTGTTCAGTACTTCCTCAATCCTGATCAGCTCAAGAAAAAAAGAGGTACCGGAAAAAAATCAGTAGAAGAAAAAGAACCAGAGAATCCTTACAAAGTAATCACCCGTTGGTTTGATGCCGGTAACCATTTGGATCTGTTGCTTGATATGAAAGATGCAGATAAAATTGCTTCCTTATACAAGGTGGATGGTTTGTATGGCATTGTTAAAAAATATTTTCCGCATGCCAATGCGAGCGAGAATGCATTATTGATGGAGTTTGTATTGCATGGGTTGTCTTCTTATTCCATGATCAGTAAAAAAGTGATCGATGGGAAAATTGAATTTAAAGACCTGATGGGAAGTATGATGAATTTAGGTTCGATGAACTTTGATGAGGAAGACGGAACTGGTGAGGAAGATTATAATTAATTTGAAAATGTGGTAATTTGAAAATTTGAAAATGCGAAGGCATTAACAGCCACTGGATTCCATTTTCAAATTACCACATTTTCAAATTTTCAAATTAAATAAGTTCTTTCAATTTCTCTACCACCACATCAATCTCTTCTTTGGTGTTGTGTTTGCTGAAGGAGAATCGAACGGTAACCTGATTGGGGTTGTTATTGATGGCCCGGATGACATGCGAGCCCTGATCGGCACCGCTGGTGCAGGCACTGCCGCCGCTGGCACAGATATGGTTGATATCGAGATTGAAAAGAATCATCTCACTCTTTTCTGTTTTTGGGAAACTCACACTTAAAACGGCATATAGACTTCGTCCAAGCGGATCGCCATTAAAGGCAATGCTTTTGATATTTTTTTTCAATCGCTCCATCATATAGAGCTTCAACCCTTTGATGTAGCTACTATCTGCTTCATAGTGTTCTGTAGACAGTTGTAATGCTTTAGAAAATCCTACAATGCCATATAGATTTTCAGTGCCGGCACGCATATTTCTTTCCTGACTGCCTCCATGTACAAAGGGTTTGATCTTCACATTCTCGTTTATGTATAACAAACCAACTCCTTTGGGTCCGTGAAATTTATGACCGGCTCCGGTAACAAAATGCACCGGTGTATTTCGCAGATCAAATGGGAAGTGCCCAACCGTTTGAACGGTATCGCTGTGAAAAATGGCATTATATAATTTACATAGTTCCCCTACGGCATGAATATCTAATATGTTACCGATTTCATTATTGGCATGCATTAACGTAACCAGACATTTTTCTTCAGTTTCAGCCAGTAATTTTTCCAGGTCTTCCAGGTCTATATGTCCGTTAGGCAACAGCTTTACATAGCTTAAAGAAGCTTCTCCGTTATGATAGAGGTATTCAACCGTATGAGTGGTAGCGTGGTGTTCTATTACGGAAGAAATAATATGCTTGCAACCTAAATCGCGAACGGCTGCTGTAATGGCTGTGTTACTGCTCTCTGTTCCGCCACTGGTAAAAAATATTTCGGCAGGATGTGCATTCAGGGTTTTAGCTACCGATTTACGTGCATTTTCAATAGCCATTCTCGACTCCCTTCCATAACTGTAAATAGAAGATGGGTTACCGAAATTAGTGGTGAGATAAGGCATCATGGCTTCCAGCACTTGTGGATCAAGTGACGTGGTTGCTGCGTTATCGAGGTAGATTCTTTCCATAAAGCAAAATTAAGTCATTGCGGTGAATGGGCAGTTGCAATGGTCAGTCGTGAGTCGTGAGTAGCTTATTCAGTCCGTACTATCAACTCCAAACCCCAAACTTCAGACTCCAAACTCCAGACTACATAGCTTCCCTGATATCCTGCATCAGTTTCTGTGCAATATTGGAAGCCGTTGTTTCAAAATTACTTTCCGCATAAATACGGATGATGGGTTCTGTGTTACTGGTGCGGAGGTGTACCCAGTCTGTTTCAAATTCAATCTTTAAACCGTCTTCCGTATTAATGGGGTTCTTCTTGTATTTCTTTTTGATGTGGTCAAAAATTTTCTTCAGATCAAAACCCGGTGTGAGCTCAATTTTATTCTTGCTCATAAAATAATCCGGGTAGGTGTTGCGCAACTGCCGAACCGATTTTTTTTGTTTGGCAAGATGTGTGAGGAACAGGGCAATACCAATTAAGGCATCTCTTCCATAATGCAGATCGGGAACAATAATGCCGCCATTACCCTCTCCGCCAATCACCGCATTTACGGCTTTCATTTTGTTTACCACATTTACTTCACCCACTGCACTGGGGCTGTATTCGCCACCGTGCTTAACCGTAACATCTTTCAAGGCACGGGTGGATGACATATTGCTAACTGTATTTCCTTTACGCTGACTAAGCACATAATCTGCTACTGCTACCAATGTATATTCTTCTCCAAACAGGCTACCATCTTCACAAACAAAACAAAGCCTATCTACATCCGGATCAACAGCAATACCCATGCTGGCATTTTGTTTTTTTACTTCATTGCAAAGTCCCAGCAGGTTTTCCGGTAAGGGTTCAGGATTATGGGCAAATTTTCCATTCACTTCTCCATTCAATACGGTGATATCTTTTACACCCAATGCTTTTAATAGTAGTGGCACTGCAATGGCACCGGTGCTGTTAATGGCATCCAGTACAATATTGAATTTTGCTTTTTTAATAGCAGCTACATCCACCAATGGATAATTTACCACTGCATCAATATGTTGTTGTAGGGATGCTTCATTGGTGGTATACGTTCCCAGTTGATCTACCCCGGCAAAAATAAAATCTTCTTTAGCCGCAATATCCAGTACCATGGCACCTACTTCGCCACTGATAAACTCACCTTTATGGTTCAGTAGTTTTAACGCATTCCATTCTTTGGGGTTATGGCTGGCAGTTAAAATAATACCACCTGCTGCTTTCTCAAATACAACAGCCATTTCTACGGTTGGGGTGGTGCTTAATCCCAGATCAACCACATCCAGTCCGAGTGCATTCAGCGTACTCACCACAAGACGTTGCACCATTTCGCCACTGATTCTGCCATCACGGCCAATGATGATTTTTTTATTGGCCGACTGGGTAGCCAGCCAGGTGCCAAAAGCGGCTGTAAAACGAACCACATCTATCGGACTAAGGGTATCGCCGGGTCTACCACCAATGGTGCCGCGGATGCCGGAAATGCTTTTGATCAGTGCCATGAAACAGGGTTTTAAGGGATGCAAACATAATAGAAATTTTTTGTTTGCCCTGTGGGCGTAATTTTGCAGGATAATGAGCAATTATGCCGGATAAAGCGTGGTACAAAGATTGGTTCAATTCAGATTACTATCATTTGCTGTACCAGCACAGGGATGAGCAGGAGGCGCTACAATTTATACAAACACTAATTCAATACCTGAAACCACCTTCCGGTAGTTCCATGGTTGATGTGGCCTGCGGAAAAGGAAGGCATAGTAAGGCATTGGCCGATATGGGCTTTGATGTAACGGGTATCGATCTTTCTGCTGCCTCAATAGAGGAAGCAAAGAAGGATGAAGATGAAAGTCTCCATTTTTTTCAGCATGATATGCGGCTTCCTTTCTGGATCAATTATTTTCAGTACGCATTTAATTTTTTCACCAGTTTCGGTTATTTCAAAACCAGGCGTGAGCATGATAATGCCATCCGAACCATTGCGCAAAGCCTTCGGCCGGGTGGAATTTTTGTAATTGATTATTTGAATGTGCATTATTCTGAGGAAAGACTGGAAAAATCATTTACTACTACTTTAGAAGGTATTACATTTCATATCACCAAATGGCAGGATGAGGATCATTTTTTTAAGCAGATACAGGTGAGTGATGCTACGAACAAATCTCCAAAACATTTATATACAGAACGGGTGGCCAAATTTTCGTTGGGTGATTTTACCGAAATGTTTGCTTTTCAGGGAATGCAGGTGCAGGAAGTGTTTGGTGATTACCAATTAGGACGATATGATATCAGAAAATCTCCCCGTATGATTATTATTGCCAAGAAAAATTAATCTGCGTATCTGCTCTTATAAAGGATTTTTTTTCCAATGGTATAGTGAAAAACAATGATTAACATGTAACGTGTTGTGCTATTAAAATCAATTCCGCTACTATTCGACATTGTGTATCGCTCACGGCCGCTGGGCCTCGTGCCTGTTATCTCGGCTTAGCCGAGACTGCTTTGGCCTCTGATCAGATCTGCTTCGCATGATCTGATCTGTCTACGCTTCGCTGGACACCGAACCCAAAGAGGCCCGTCCACAGGCACTGATTAGGATTTATTTATCAAGCACTCTGAATTGACAATTTTTTGTCAATACAATTTTTGAAATGGCCTCTGAAAAAAAGCGTTAAGAAATTTACGGAATGTAGCGTTAAGAAATGAACGATGCTTGGCTATCATACGCTCTTGAAGAACAAATTTGCATCATTATTGAACTAAAGTTGGGCTTTAGACTTCGTTCATTTTAGCGGAATGCAGTAAATTTTAGCTTTTTTTCAGCAGCCTTGACTTTTTTTGTTACTTTTTTGTGTCAAGACAAAAAAGTAAATAGCGGAACTGCTATTAATAAAACTAATTAAAATATCTAATAGCACAACACGTTAACAGGTAACTTGTTAATTCGCATTAGGCTTTGGTAAACTATCTATTAATGGATTCACCGGATTTTTGGGGATCAGGTAATGCTGTAATTTATTTTTTTGCCCCGGCATAATATTTCTGTTAGTGCTGTCGGGTACCAGTATGGGCATATTGTCAACCTGAGATTCATATATATTAAATCCTTTCCCATTATTACCGAGGTATTTAGGAGATTTGTAGGGTAATACAAGGGAGGGTGTTAAAACATTTGGCATACTATTTTTTGGGGTGTTCTTTTTGTCATCGTATTGCCTGATGGTTGTATCAACATACATACGGCCGGAAGGTGTTTTTTTTGACAGGGGAATTATTTTAGCAGGATGTAATTGTTGCGAAAATGAATTCGTAGTCAGCATCAGTATTGTGAGGGTGATGATTAACTTTCTCATAATGTAGAATGAATGGTTTAATGCATTTTCGTTTCTAAAATAGGTAAACTTGTATCTTTTTCAAAGGAATAGCTTATTGTTTTTTTGTTAAAAACCAACTGCTGATATTGCTTTTCGAAATACTACAAAGAGTATCTTTAACCTATGACTGCACAGATACTATTGGTTTCTTTTTTTCAGAAAATATGGCAACTGATTGATCAGTGGGATACCTGGCTTTTCCTGAAGATCAATACCCAATGGACCAACTCCTTTCTGGATAGTGTATATCCCTGGTGGCGTGAAGCCAATGCATGGGTACCGCTGTATCTTTTCTTTGTGGTATTTGCATTGTTGAATTTTAAGCAGAAAGCTATTCCGTGGATTTTATTTGTAGTGGTTACGCTTGTTCTTACAGATCAGATCAGCAGCACCCTGATAAAAAACTGGGTAGGCAGGCCAAGGCCTTGCCGAGATCCTTTTCTGGCAGACCAGGTTCGGCTGATTTTGAATACCTGTTCGGGTGGCTATAGTTTCCCTTCCTCACATGCTACCAATCATTTTGGGTTTGCTGTGTTTGTTTTTATGACGTTGAAACCGGTGCTGAAAAAATGGGGGTATGTGTTATTGGTTTGGGCTGCTACCATTTGTTATGGGCAGGTGTATGTAGGGGTGCATTATCCGGTGGATGTTTTGTGCGGTGGGGTGTTGGGAGGGTTGATTGGATATGGGGTGGGGAGGGTGTATGGGCGGTTGTTTACTTCGCCGGTTTAACTCACCCCGACGACGCTTCGCTGGTCGACCCTCTCTGCTTCGCATAGAGGGTGGAAGAAGTGGTTCTCTTTGCTTCGCAAAGAGATTGGAGGAAGATCCTGGCTTGTAAAATTAATGGTACACGGTATTTACTACTGACTCCATTAACGGGTATATATCTGCAATTAATTGAATGGCCCTTTTCTCAGGATAGCCGATGAAAATATCATAATCTTTGGGTGATTCATTTGTTGGTGAATGGTAGGTTAGGGTGATGTGTTTTTCTTCGTTGAAACGTGTAATGATTCGATAGGAATCTTGACCGGTATATGCGTTTACCAGCGTATCTAATTTTTCCAGATCCATTGTAAAAGAACGATAAGTGGGAAGGTAATCGCTCTCGAAAAATAGGGTGTCTGTAGTGTCGAGTATATGAATATGTTCTTCACAGATATTGATGATGCGGTTACTCTGTGCACTAATACCCACGTACGGATATCCATGTGGGGAATCCGGATTGTGCAGCATGTATATATCGAAAATTACTTCCATGGAAATCTTTAGGAAAAGATAAGCATCTTTTACACGTAACAATATCTCTTTCGCGCAACGAAAGAAAATCCCCCTCTTTGCGAAGCAGAGAGGGCAGGGGTGAGTCGAAAAAAGCTATTTTTGTTTGTATGATCTCCAACCGCCATTTCACGATCGTTATAGGTGCATGTATCCTTACTTACCTGCTCGGTATGTTCCTGATTCCCCTGATGGATATTGACGCTTCGCAGTATGCTTCCATCAGCCGCGAGATGCTGGAGAATAAAAGCTACCTGCAGGTATTTGATCTTGGGTACGATTACCTGGATAAACCGCCTATGTTATTTTGGTTATCGGCCCTGAGTATGAAAATATTTGGGGTACACGATTGGGCTTATCGCCTGCCTTCTTTCTTTTTTATATTGTTGGCCATATATAGCACCTACCGGCTTGCCCAATTATTTTACCGGAAAGAAATTGCACAACTCAGTGCCATGGTATTGGCCAGTTCTCAGGCCTTATTTTTGATTACCCATGATGTTCGATGCGATACCATGTTGATGGGTTGGGTGGCACTAAGCCTCTGGCAAATGGCGGCCTGGTACCAAACGGGAAGATGGAAATTTTTTATCATCGCTTTCATCGCCATTGCTTGTGGTATGATGACCAAAGGCCCGATTGCTTTACTGGTTCCTGCATTTGCTTTTGTACCGCATTTTATATTACGCAGAGAGTGGAAGCAATTGTTTAGATGGGAGTACCTGGTGGGTGTGGTTATCATTGGAGTGATGCTGATACCCATGAGTATTGGTTTATACCAACAGTTTGATCTGCATCCCGGAAAAATGATCAATGGGGTACCCATACAATCCGGGCTTCGTTTTTATTACTGGACACAAAGTTTTGGCCGTTATACGGGAGAGAATGTGTTCAATGAAATGAACCACTTCAGTTTTCTGCTGGAAAATATGCTTTGGAGTTTTTTGCCATGGATCGTTTTCTTTTTGTTAGGATTGTTTTTCTCGGTTAAGGAGTTGATGGCACATAAATTCCGGCTGTTTGGTAATGCGGAGTTCATCAGCACCGGCGGCTTTATCATCACTTATTGTATACTGGCCCGAAGCCAGGCACAATTACCCCATTATATTTTTGTGGTATTTCCATTAGCGGCTATTGTTACTGCCAACTTTTTATATCGCTTATTGTTTACAGAAACCCTGCGTGCCTGGAAAAAACCATTGCTTGTTTTTCATGGAATTGTTTTCAGCCTATTGTGGATGGTGGCAGCAGGGCTGATGGTATGGCCTTTTGATGTATCATCTATTGCCATTATGCTGGCGGGTGCCGGGTTTGCCCGCTACCTGATTCTGCTGTTCAAAAAGCAAACCGAATTGCCGCGTATATTGGCTATTGCCTTGTTCACGGTGATTGGTGTGAATGTATTGCTTTCATCAGCTTTCTATCCCGGCGTTTTACAATACCAACTGGGTAATGAAGCCGCTGCTTTCATTGAAAAAAATCAGCTTCCCAAAGAAAAGATCAGTCTTTACGGCATTCACGAAGGAAGGGCCCTGCATTTTTACAGTCGCCATATTTTCCCCACAAAAACCAGTATACATGGCTTTACACAGGATGATCTTGTGCTTACTACTAAGGATAGTTTGCCTGTTTTTCAACAATCTTTTCCTGCGCTTACCCTGTTACATGAGGGTCCCCGCTTTGGGGTTACGGCTTTATCGCTCCCATTTTTGAATCCGGAAACAAGGGATAAAGAAGTGCCCAAATATGTGCTTATTCGTATTGGTAAACAGCCTTAATACCCCATTTGGCGGGGATTGATTAGATTTGAAGCCTGACAATGACAGAAGTATTCATTTTATTGATATTGATCCTGATTAACGGCCTGTTCTCCATGGCCGAAATCGCGCTCGTATCTGCCCGTAAGGCAAGACTGGAAGCGCAGGCGCAGAAAGGCGATTTGGATGCAAAGCGTGCACTAAAATTGGCCAACCATCCCGAGACTTTTTTATCAACCGTTCAGATCGGTATTACGCTGATCGGTGTATTAACCGGTATTTATTCGGGTGATAGTTTTAAAATTCCTTTACAGGAATGGCTCTCACAATTTGAATGGCTGAAGCCTTATAGCGGTTCCATCGCTACCATTTTGATTGTACTAATACTTACTTATTTATCTCTGGTATTGGGAGAACTGGTACCCAAACGACTGGGTTTAAGTAATCCCGAAAAAATTGCCAAATCTGTGGCTGGTCCCATGCGTGTGGTTACCACCATCATGTATCCTTTTATCTGGTCGCTCAGCATTTCTGCTAACCTCATCATCCGGTTATTAAATATCAAAACCAATGATAACCAGGTAACCGAAGAAGAGATCAAGGCCATTATCAGTGAAGGAACAGAGCATGGCGCCATTGAAGAAGCAGAGCAGGATATTATTGAACGCGTATTTCATTTGAGCGATAGAAATATTACCTCTTTAATGACACACCGCAGTGATATTACCTGGATTGATGGAAGTAAAACAGTTGGTGAAGTAAAGCTACGTATGGAAGAAGTAATTCACTCTGTGTATCCTGTTTGTGAAGAGGATATTGATCATATCAAAGGGGTGGTTACCATTAAAGATCTGTTTGCTGCCGATGTAAATGCCACTGTGTTTTCCATTATGGGAGAAGCGATGTATGTGCCTGAAAATAATACGGCTTACCAGGTATTGGAGAAATTTAAACAAACCAAAATTCACCAGTGTTTTATTGTGGATGAATATGGTACCGTTCAGGGATTGATGACCTTAAATGATATACTCGAAGCGATTGTGGGCGATATTCCGCAGGAAGAAGACAATGCCTACGAAATTACCAAAAGAGCGGATGGTTCTTTTCTGGTAGATGCACAGATTCCGTTTTATGATTTTCTTTCCTACTTCGATAAAACCGAGTGGATGATGGAAGGCGACCAGGATTTTGATACACTGGGTGGCTTTATTATTCATGAGCTGGAAAAAATTCCCGTAACCGGCGATACCATGGAATGGAAGGTGTTTACGTTCGAAATCGTGGATATGGATAATCACCGGATTGATAAAATATTGGTGACAGCGAAGGATTTGTTGGATGGGGAATTGGAATAGGGAAGAAACAATATCGAATATCGAACAAGGAATATTGAATGTTGAAGTATTTTGCTCGCCGATGCTTGTCTCCTGACAAACATCCGAGTATAAAAATTCAAACACAGTTGAGTTTTTAGGATAATCCAATTTATAACTCTTTCGCCGTTGTTGGTCGCCTGACCAACAACAGAATATTAAAATTCAAACACAGTTGAATTCTTAGGATAATCCAGTTTATAACTCTTCTCCATATTCCTACTCTTCACATGCAGAATATTACTTTGCGATTTTTCGAAATCGTATAATAAAGTACAATCCACTTCCAGCTTTTTCAAATCGGTTATTTTGGGTACTTCAAAATAACTCCATACACTTTCCTGTTGTATTTCATGACCTAAATACTGGAGGGTTACCGGCTGCCCATTTATTTTGAAACGTATTTTCTGCGATAAATAATTGCTGATCTGTTTATCCAGAAAAGCTTTATCGGCAGGCTTCAGCATGTCGAGCTTGGTAGGTGTATATTTTTGAATGGTTTTTTCAAGATCTTCCGTAAATACCCGCACGCTGATTTCTACAGTGGCTTCTTTGGCGTTATGATTCACCTCAATCATCGATACAAAAAACGGATGTAATAGGGTTATCACGCCCGTCATCATCCATTGAACCAGTATATTTACCATGTAAATAGTTTTTTTGAGCATTACAAATGTCACGATTAATTTAACATCCTGTACATGAATGATTTTGGATTATACTTTGAGATAGGCTATAAGCATATCGCCGACCTGCGCGGTATCGATCATATCCTGTTTGTAATGGCCTTGTGCATCCGTTTTCAGTTTGCTGACTGGCGTAAACTGCTCATATTGATTACCGCCTTTACCATCGGTCATTCCATCACACTGGCTCTGAGTGTTTTTAATATTGTTAACTACTCCACAAAATGGATCGAGTTTCTAATACCGGTAACCATTGTTATTACAGCCATTAGTAATGTGTTTGTTAAGAAATTTGTATTCAAAACAAAATTTCCCCTCATTTACTTTTTTGCCTTGTTCTTTGGGTTAATCCATGGGCTTGGCTTCAGCAGCTACCTGAAAAGTATGTTGGGAAGAGATCAAAATGTGGTAGTGCAACTGCTGGCATTCAACGTAGGACTTGAAGCCGGGCAGTTATTGATTGTATCCGCTATTTTACTGATTTCCTTTATATTCGTGTCCATTCTGAAATGTAACCGGAGGGAATACCTGCTGTATCTGTCGGGCGGTATTTTTGCCATTGCTCTTCAAATGGCCATAGAAAGAATCCCATTCTAAAACAAACTACAATGAGAAAACTGTTATTCAGTCTGTTCATGTTATGTGCGCTTGGTACCATCCATGCACAGGACATTAAAAACAACCCCGGCTCCAACCACGGAAACAAGTTTGAGCAATTGGGAACCATTCTGCCTACGGCAAATGAGTATAGAACTGCCAGTGGTGCACCCGGTACTAAGTATTGGCAGCAGCGTGCAGACTATGATATCAAGTGTGAACTGGATGAAGCCAACCTGAAGTTGAAAGGAAGTGAAACCGTTACGTATTATAACAATTCTCCCGATCTGTTAACCTATATATGGTTGCAATTGGATGAGAACGAGCATAGCACCATCAACAATGCTAATTATCAGGATAGAACAACATTGGGAAGATCGGTTACTACCTCAGCTATCGATGCTCTGGCAAGTCAGAATACGGACAATGGCTATGGCCACATCATTACGAAACTAACCGATGCAACTGGTAAAACCTTAAAATATACCATCAATAAAACCATGATGCGCATTGATCTGCCAGTGGCATTAAAGCCCGGCCAGAAATTCGTATTTAACCTTGACTGGAATTATAAAATATCAGATCATAATGTATTTCGTGGCCGCGGTGGCTATGAATTGTTTCCTGAAGATGGTAACAGCCTGTTCACTATGGCACAATGGTTTCCCCGTCTGTGTGTGTACAGCGATTTTCAGGGATGGCAGAATCACCAGTTCACCGGCCGTGGCGAGTTTGCACTGGCTTTTGGTAACTATGTAGTACAAATGACGGTTCCTGCCGATCATGTGGTATTGGGAACCGGAACCTGCCAGAACTATGCACAGGTATTATCGCCTGCGCAACTTACCCGTTGGAACCAGGCACAAAATGCAAAAGAGCCAATAGAAGTGGTTACACTGGAAGAAGCCACCAAAGCAGAAAAACAAAAAAGTACTGCTAAAAAAACATGGATATTCAAAGCAGAGAACGTTAGAGATTTTGCCTGGACCTCCAGTCGTAAATATATCTGGGATGCTATGCCAGCTTATGTAGAAGGAAAGAAAATTATGTGTATGAGTGGTTACGCGAAAGAAGCGTATGGTTTGTATCGTAAGTTTTCTACCAAAGTAGTGGCGCATACCATTAAGTCGTATTCTAAATTCTCTATTCCCTATCCTTACCCGGTTGCACAAAGTATTGAAGCTGACAATGGCATGGAGTATCCGATGATCTGTTTTAACAATGGCCGTACCAATAAAGATGGCACGTACAGCGAATCTACCAAACTGGGTATGCTGGGTGTGATCATTCATGAAGTAGGTCACAACTTCTTCCCCATGATTGTGAACAGCGATGAACGCCAGTGGACATGGATGGATGAAGGATTGAATTCTTTTGTAGAATACCTGACCGAAGAATTATACGATAACAAATATCCTTCCCGCGGTATGGGTGCCGGGTATACGATGGCGAGATATATGTCTTTGCCAAAAGACCAGCTGGAACCTATTATGACCAATAGTGAAAACATTGTAGGGTTTGGTCCAAATGCGTATTCAAAACCGGCTACCGGTTTAAATATACTTCGCGAAACCATTATGGGGCGTGAGTTATTTGATTATGCGTTTAAAGAATATGCAAGAAGATGGGCGTTCAAACATCCAACACCCGCTGATCTGTTCCGTACCATGGAAGATGCCAGTGGTGAAGACCTGGATTGGTTTTGGAGAGGATGGTTTTATGGGATAGACCCCTGCGATATTGCCATTGACTCCGTAAAGCATGGTGTATTCGATCCCAATGCTGTGGCTGCGGCAGGTGGTGGTTTTGGCGGAAGAGGTGGTGGTGGCGGAGGAGGTTTTGCTCCCCGCTCAATTGATAAACCCGTACTTTCTTTGTATGATGATATATCCAAAATCAGAAACCGGGAAGACAAAAAAATTCTGTTCTTAACCGATATAGATACGTCACTGCGCGATTTTTACTGGAGATATGCACGTGGTCTGGAGCCTTATGATTCTGTAACCAAAATTCCTGCACCAACAGGGGCACCTGCAGCACTGGATGCTTTAAGTGCAGAAGACAAAGCCAAATATGCGGATGTAAATCTGTATGAAATTGCGTTCTCTAATAAAGGTGGATTGGTAATGCCGATTATTGTTGAATTTAGTTTTGCAGATGGCACCAAAGAAACACAGCGCATACCTGCACAGATATGGAGAAAGAATGAAAACAGTGTTACCAAACTTTTCTTAACCAAGAAAAAAGCGGTAAGCATTAAATTGGATCCATTGAGAGAAACAGCGGATATTAATGAAGGCAATAATATCTGGCCCAAAGCCGGTACTGCCGCTGCTGAGCCCAGTAAATTCTCGCTTTTCAAAGCAGCTTCGCGTCAGCGTGGCCAGTCGCAGGGCGTGAATCCGATGCAGAATGCTTTGCAGAAAAAATAATCTCTCTGCTAATTCATAAAATATAAAGCCACTTGATTATTTTCAAGTGGCTTTATTGTGAAGGGGCAATGGTGGATGGTGAATGGCCAGTTGTGAGTGGTTAATCATTTGATAAACTCTATTCACAATTGACAATTCACAACTGACAATTCACCATTGCCCATTCACAAAAAGGTTCTCACGATAAACACAACACCCATGAAAAAAAATTGTCTGTTACTATTTCTGCTGATCACTGTTATGGCCAATGCTGCTTCTGTAGATACCATTGCCATTTACAGTAACAGCATGCATCGTACTGTAAAAACGGTGATTATAAAACCAGCCAGTTATGAAACGCAGAAAAGTAAACACTTCCCTGTGTTGTACCTGTTACATGGTGCGTTTGGCAGTTATTCCAACTGGATAAAAAAAGTACCCCACATACAACAATTGGCAGATCAGCACCAGATCATGATTGTTTGTCCGGATGGTGGCTACACCAGCTGGTACTTTGATAGTCCTATAGATTCGAATTATCGTTTTGAAACCTTTGTGGGCATGGAAGTACCCAAATACATGGACGAAAAATACAGAACCATTGAAGACAGAAAGGGCAGGGCCATTACAGGGTTAAGTATGGGTGGACATGGCGGTATTTTTCTTGCGTTCCGGCATGCAGACCAGTTCAGTGCCTGCGGAAGTATGAGCGGCGCTTTGCATGTATCTGTGATTACTATGGGATATGAGGTAGAGAAAAGATTGGGTAGTACAGAGACTAATAAAAAATACTGGACTGACTGGAGTGCGTTGAATGTAATTGATAACTATCCTAAAGATTCACTCGCAATTATTATCGATTGCGGAACGGAAGACAGGGTACTGGCTATGAACAAAGCCATGCATGAAAAGATGATCAAATTAAAAATTCCTCACGATTATACGGAACGGCCCGGCGAACATAACTGGGCGTATTGGGAAAAAGCGATTGATTACCAGGTATTGTTTTTTAGAAGGCATTTTGATAAGGTGCTGCGTTGATAGTTTGTGGGTGATGGAGGCAAATCAGGAAAACGTTTAAAAGAAAACCAATGTTTTTTGACTTTAGTTTAAAAAGTTCCTTACTTCTCTTTTTCTTTTGTCATGGTATTATTTTTTCGATTTTGTTATTCGTTAAGGGCATTCAAAATAATAATAAGCCAAGTCTTTGGCTAAGTGCATTTGTACTTTTAAGTGGATTGTATATTGCCCCATTTATGCTCGGATATGCGGGATGGTATTCAAAAGCAGGATACCGTGAGACACTTTTTTACATTCCCTTTCAGCAGGTGCTGTTATTGCCACCTGTTCTTTTCTTTTATGTAAAAAGTTTGTTGGATACATCTTTTCGGATCTCTCAAAAAGACCTTGTACATTTTCTCCCTGCCATAGCCTATCTTATATATAGCTTTTTTGTTTTCGTGATGGATAATATGGTGTATGAGGATGTATTGTATTATCGCGATGGAAGGGATAAAGATTTTTCGCCCTGGTACCAGGTAGCAGGATTTATTTCATGGATTGTTTATTCCATTAGCAGTATCCGGTTATATGAAAGGTATACGCGAATAGCATTTGAAGAAGTGAGTTTTGCAGATGCAGTATTATTTAAATGGGTAAAAAGGTTTTTACTGGCACTGATCATTATTCTGGTGTTGAGGGGACTTTTTTTTATTATTAATCCCGAATGGGCACAGTTTGGAAAAAAGTTCTGGTACTACCTCTGCTTTTCTATCTTGTTTTATTATATATCCATAAGTGGTTATGTAAATTCAATCCAGTCTATTATTTCTTTTCGTACAACAGATTTTGCTAGCAGGGTTGCAAAGCGGGGATCTTTTTCAACATCAATGGGTGCAGCGGAGTCCACAGATCAAATGCCGCCGATGACAGAAAGTATGGGGCAGGAAGAACTGGACGAATGGAAAATTAAAATGAATCTGCTAATGAATCAGGATCGGTTGTTCAACAATCCTACCTTGGTTTTGGCAGATATAGCTGAGCGTTTGCAAATACACCCTAAAAAAGTATCTCAAATTGTAAACCTGGGCTATAAGATGAATTTTAATGATTTTGTGAACCAGTACCGGGTACAAGAAGGCATTGCCAAAATGGCCTCAGGCGAACATAATTTACAGACCTTGCTGGGGCTGGCATTTGATTGCGGATTTAACTCCAAGTCTACCTTTAACCGGGCATTCAAAAAATATACTTCACTCAGTCCCAGAGAATTTTTAGAAAAAAATCATCACAAATAGGTGTCAAATCACGATTTGAAGCGATTTCATTTGAATGGAGGTACAATTTTGCAGCAAACAAATAACATTATATGAAATCATGGGTTCTTTTCTGTGTAGCAGTGTATTTATTAAGTCTCAGCACATTCGCTCAAAAAGCTTCTTTTTTTTCACAAGACATACGTAAACGTTTGGATTTCATTGCCACGCAGGATGTGCCAGTAGGTGCTCCGGGTATTGCAACAGGCATTGTTGCGAACGGAGAGATTGTATACTTGAAATATGCAGGATATGCAAACCTGGAAGATAGTTCTCAGATCAGTGATCAAACCCGCTTTAACATTGCTTCCAATGGAAAGCAGTTTACGGCACTGGCCATTCTTTGTCTGGCGGCTGAAAAAAAATTGCAGTTAAGTGATGATATCCGAAAGTTTTTTCCTTCTATGTACACGAATATTCTCCAGCCTGTTACCATTGAAAACCTACTGAATCACAGCAGTGGTATACGGGATGTGTATGATCTATGGTCGCTGCAAGGGATTACCTGGTGGAAAAATACATTTGCCAATCGGGATGTGGTGGAACTATTACTAAAACAGCAGGAGTTGAATTTTGAACCGGGTACCAAACATTTGTATAGTAATTCAAATTACATGTTACTCGCAGAGATTGTTGGTAAAGTATCTGGGCAATCTTTTGTTGCTTACACCAGCAGTCTATTCAGAAAATTAAATATGCCCAATACTTCTTTTGTGGATGATTATACAAAAATTAAAGGACCCATAGCAAAGCCCTATTTCAATTTTAATACATGGTCGCCCTACAACTGGATATGGAATGCCCAGGGAGATGGTAATCTCTTCTCAACTATCGAAGATCAGCTTCAGTGGGAAAAAATAATTCAGTTGCCGCAAACAGCAGGTATACCGGCAGAACTGGTTGCTAAAAGCCAACAGGTAACAGCCAATCCCAGGATTACCCGGTATGGATATGGTCTTGAATTTGGCGAATACCAATCACAAAATTCCCGTTTTCATGAAGGAGCTACAGGGGCCTGGAAAGCCAGTTTTATCAGGTTGCCGGGTAAAAACTTTTCTATTGTTACCCTCACCAACAGTGGTAAAGTAATTCCTTCTATGCAAACACGGCAAATGGCTGACCTGCTATTGGGTATTGAAAATAAAAAAGTTAATCACCAACTGGTACCTGAACGGGAGGGAAGCTTTGTTTCTATTGAAGCTGTTTTGGGTACTTATCAAACAGAAAACAATTTTACTTTTCAGTTTGAAAAAATGGATACCAGTCTGGTGTTACTCCGTTCCGGAAGAAATGATACAAGACTTGTGCGTGAATCTGCTAATGTATTTCACCAATGGAATGATCCTTCTTTCAAACAGGAATTTACCAGAAATGCAAAAGGTGAAATGCAGGTTACGGCATACCATACCAGCCATGAACCCTATTCATTGCTTCGCACTGAAAGTGACTGGAACGGATTTGATGAAAAATCTATTGAAGGCGTATTCCTGAATAGTGAAACCAATGTGTCTATTTCTATTAAACAAATAGCAGGTAAAACCTATTCAGTAAATTTTCCCGGAACGGATAGGAATATTACCGCAAAACTGTTAACTCCTTCAAAATTATTAGCCAATGATTATGTAATTGAGTTTGAAAATGAAATGAGGAAACCTGTTTCTCAACTCTTTCTTACATCAGGAAGAATTCAGAAAATCCGTTTTGTAAGTAAGTAACCCATCGCAACTAATACTTGTATACTTTATAAGCAGGCAACTCCTAAAAACGAAAAGCAACTCAAAAGAGTTGCTTTTTTTTAATACAGTTTGTATGCAATGAAGCCCCGTTAATAAATCATTGCACATGTCATCTGCATTAAAGTATTTGATCGCTGGGGGAATTCTTAGTGCTTGTTTAAAATTGAAGTTTTCAACTACCATAGGTCTATTGAAATTTCATATTAGGTGCACTATTTATCTAAATAAGCACCTGTCAAGCTCACGGCTCACAGCTAATAGCTAGGAGCTTAGAACAAAAATCTTGCATTTTTGAACAGGCTCCTATTGATATATACGTAATTACTTTTTGGATAGTTGCCTAAATTGGGCAGAAAAATTCAATCCAAAACTACTTAAACGAATGTCCCCAAAACCTACACCGCCTAAAGGCAGTTTTGCATAGGGTTCTATTTGTAAAGTCCAGTTACTGCTTAGTTTCTTTTCAAATCCTGCTGATACATGCAGAATAGAAAGGATAGGGTTATTAGTGGTACTTGGTGATCCATGCCTGATTACCGGCTGGCCATTAAAGTAGTAGAAGTAATCATAGTCTTCCCTATTCATAAAATAGGACGATAATCCTGTACTCAGAAAAACACTTTTTTTGGCACTACGGCTTACTGTATACCGCACCAGTAACGGAATTTCCCACATGCTGCAATAACCGGTTACATCTTCGAGTGTATAATAACTGATAGGCGTTCCTTTTGGCGCTGTAAAATCTTCGCCGGCTACTTTGTAATTTTTACGGGTATATGATATGCCGGTATGAAAAGACCATGTATCGTTGATATGATAACCACCCAGAACACCTGCATTAAAACCGGCATCATTGCTGTATTTGAATTTTACAGTACTCTTATCAACACCAACCAGTATCCCAAAACTAAATCCGCTTTTCGGTATTTTTTTCACAGTAACTATGGGTTGCTCGTCTGCAACTGGTGTTAATGTATTGGAAGTAGATTCCGTTTTTATTTCTTCTTTGGCTAAGCTGGTCTTGTTGTTTTCTTTTGCAGATTCCAGAACAACAGTTGTTTTTTCCGATGTTATGTGCTCTTTTACGAGCACTGGATCTGTTGAGGTAGTATTTGTAATTGGCGTAGCCAATTTGGTAGTGTTGTTATTATTGGTAAGATTCTGTTGTTTACTCAAACCAATATCCATTTGAGTGTTTGGGGTAACAATTATTTTAGTATCACCTGATTTACGCGTAGCCTTACGATTCAGTGAAGTATTTGTTGAACTGGTTACTGTTTTTTTAGTCTGTGACATACTATTCATTACATCTGATGTAATAGTGCTATTCTTTGTTGATGTTGTTGGCAATTCTTCCTGCTTTGCAGGTTGCTTTATTACCGTCACAGCAGATTGATTGTTTGGTGAAGACAATTGTGAAGATGAATCACCGCCGGATAACACTGTATTATTTTTAGCAGTAGCAGTGCTAAGTTCTTTTAGCGATGCCATGGTTGGTTGCGCAGAAGATGAGTTTTCTGGTAATAGCCACCAGGTTAGTGCACCACCGATTAACAGTAATGGCAGTAACCACCAGAAGAAAAGTATTCGTCTTTTTTTCTTCTCTACAGGCATTACTATATCCAGCTCATCGCTGAGTGCCTGCCAGTTGGCTTCGCTTGGGGGCGTGTAGTTCCCGGCAGCTTCCCTGCTCAAACGATCCAGTTCCTTATCGTCGCCAAGATTATACATAAATGGTATACGCTGTTTGTTGGGTAATAATTTTTCTCAGGTTATGTCTTGCTTTAGACAAATTCGATTTCGAAGCGCCTACACTGATATTCAGTTGTGCCGAAATTTCTTCATGGCTAAATCCTTCTATCACAAATAAATTAAACACGGTTCTGTATACCGGCGTTAATTTACGTATTGCATCAATGATCTCCTGGTACATCAGTTTGTCGATACCAGTTTCCTGCGAATCGGCAAACGTTTCACCTTCTTCACTAATCTCCTGGCTTACCAGTTTTAAGTGAGTGCGGCGTAAATGATCAATACAGGTGTTCACCACAATTCTTTTAAACCAGCCCTTCAGCAAAGCCTCTGTTTCGCCCCCACGGGTACCGTCGAACTGCTGTATGTTCTTAAATAATTTCACGAACGATTCATTGGCCAGTTCTTCTGCTTCTTCAGCTCTGTTTACATAACGGTAACAGATCTTGATGGCATAATCATACAGCCAGTGATATAGGTCACGCTGGCTGTTCCGGTCGTTTTTACAACAGCCGGATAGTAAGCTCGATATTTGATGTATCTCCCGGGGCAATGGTCTAAAGGATACGTTTCTGAAAATAGTCTGGGCTTAAAATTACTATTATTGCCTGTGATACGTTGTTTATGGGGGTGGGGTTGCTTTTTGGGATAGGTAAATAGGTAAATAAGGTAAATAGTTAATTTGTAAATAGGGTAAATAAGTAAATGGGGTAAATGGGGGTGGTTGTATTGAGGGGGGATTAGCCGCCGCCGGTGCGGCCGTCGCGGACTTTATTTTTTTTGCCGGAGGTTTTTTTCTCAAAATCAAGTACCACTTTGGGCTTGGTTATTTCGGGGGTTTTGGCTTTGGTGGTGTCGGTTTTTACCTTGGTCAGGCCTTCTGTCTGATCTTCTTCACCGGGTAGTTTGAGCTTATTCAGGAAATAATTCTCTGTATCCACCAGTTTGCCGGTAAGAGGATAGTAATATTTCCAGGTACCGTGGCGCATGGATACCCCATCGTTCTTTACTACTACTTTCTCGTATTTATTCGGGTCTTTTAAATCAGCTACATCAATGGTATCATAGGCTTTATCCGGACTAACCGCCCGCCAGCTTTCCTCACGCTCCAGTCCGGCAATGGTAAAATACCGGCAAATGCCATGTTTGTTGCCCCATCGATAGGTTTCAACAGCAATAGGATCGCCCATCTGGTTAAATTTTCGCCAGATGCCCTCTTTCCGGTCATTTACAAAAATACCTTCCTCTTCATAGGCAGGCTCAGCCCGTAAGGCAGCCACTTTAATACTCCAGCGGCCCTGCTTCAGGCCTTTCATGTCAATGGCATTTAAGGTGTCGCCCCTGTCGCTGATGCGATAGCTCTTATACTGGGCATTTGCCAGCCCTGAAAATAAAATGAGCAATGGTAACAATAGACAGCGCATAATTGCTAAATTGGGTACTCGAATTTATTCATTATTTATAACTGCTATGAGAAGATTAACAATCCTGTTATTCCTGATGCTTGCCGTACAGGCAATGGCCCAGGTAAAACCTACCCCCGCGTCAGAACGTTTAAAAAGTACAGAACAGCGTAAAGCGCTGCTCCAGAAATCCTTAGTCAATGGCACTTCCTTCCGAAATGTTGGTCCCAGTGTTATGAGTGGAAGGGTAGTGGATCTGGATGTAAATCCCGATGATGCTACCGAGTTTTATGTGGCCTATGCCTCTGGTGGCTTGTGGCATACCGTAAACAACGGACAAAGTTTTACCTCTGTATTTGATTCAGAAGACATCCTCACTCTTGGTGATATTGCCGTAAACTGGAAAACACGTACCATCTGGGTAGGAACCGGTGAAGTAAATAGTAGCCGTTCCTCGTATGCAGGTATCGGAATATACAAATCATCCAATAACGGAAAATCATGGGAATACCTGGGGTTGCCGGAAAGCCAGCATATTGGTAAAATACAGTTGCATCCCACCGATAACAATACGGCATGGGTAGCGGCATTGGGTCATTTGTATTCGTCTAATAAAGACAGAGGTATTTACAAAACCACAGATGGTGGAAAAACATGGAAACAAACTTTATATGTAGATGAAAATACCGGTGCGATTGATGTTGACATCAATCCAAAAAATCCTGATGAACTCTATGCAGCCATGTGGTATAAAACCCGTAGTGCCTGGAATTTTGAAGAAGGTGGTAAAACCACAGGTATTTATAAAAGTACCAATGGTGGTGAAAACTGGGAACTGCTAACCAAAGAAGGCAGTGGCTTTCCAACAGGAGAGGGTGCAGGTAGAATAGGTTTGGCTGTATCGCAGCAAAACCCAAATGTAGTATATGCAGTAATCGATAATAATTTTCACCAGCCTGATAATGCAGCATCAAGAACGGCTGATTCAACCCGCTATGTGCTTCGCGATTTTAAAGACTTAACTAAAGAGCAGTTTGCAGCATTGGATGATAAAAAATTAACAGCTTTCATGAGCAACCGCAGAAACGGTATCCCGCAGAAATATACTGCTGCATCAATAAAAGAAGGGGTATCAAACGGAAAATACCAGCCATCAGTAATTTGGGATTTTTTATTTGATGCCAACACTGCTTTATTTGAAACACCTATTATCGGTTGTGAATTATACAGAAGTGATGATGCCGGTAAAAGCTGGAAAAAAACCAATACCAAACCATTAACCTTATTCAGCACTTATGGCTATTACTTTGGAAAAGTATGGGTGAGCCCGGTGAATGATAATAAAATTGTACTTACCGGATTTGATGTGGAAATGAGTACCGATGGCGGTAAAACTTTTAAATCTATTGGTGGACAAAATGTACATGCCGATCATCACGTGGCCTGGTTTGATCCTAAAAAAGACAATCACATCATCATCGGTAACGATGGTGGATGTAATATTACTTATGATAATGGGGAACATTGGTTCAAAGCCAATACGCCACCTGTTGGACAGTTTTACAACGTAAGTTTTGATATGGCCCGTCCATACAATGTATATGGAGGTTTACAGGATAATGGAACCTGGTATGGTTCAAGTAATACTAGAGAAAGTTACGACTGGTACGACTCTGGTGAAAACCCTTACAAAGGTATTGGTGGTGGCGATGGTATGCAGGTGCAGGTAGACTGGCGCGATAACAAAACCGTGTACAGTGGTTCTCAGTTTGGTGCGTATTCCCGTCAGGTAGTAGGGGGCAACCGTGCAGATTTCAGATCTGTAAGGCCTACCCGTGATCTGGGCGAAACGGCTTTGCGTTATAACTGGCAAACCCCCATTTTATTAAGCAGGCATAACCAGGATGTATTTTATTATGGAAGTAATAAATTTCACCGCTCATTTAACAAGGGCGATAGTACGGTTGCCATGAGTGCTGATTTAACCACCAATCCCAAACAGGGTGATGTGCCTTTTGGAACATCTACTACAATGAGTGAAAGCCCACTCCGTTTTGGATTGGTATATGTTGGAACCGATGATGGAAATATACAGGTAACGAAAGATGGTGGTTATACCTGGGAACTGATCAATAAAAAATTACCCAAGGGTTTGTATGTGAGCCGCGTAACCGCTTCTTCTTTTAAAGAAGGCCGTGTATATGTATCCTTAAACGGATATCGTAACGATAACTTCCTGCCCTATGTATATGTGAGTGAAGATTATGGTGCTACCTGGAAACAGATTGGAAAAGATTTACCCAACGAACCAGTTAACGTGATCAAAGAAGATTTGACCAACGAAAATATTTTGTATGTTGGAACAGATGGTGGTTTGTATGTAAGTATTGATGGCGGTAACAGCTCAATGATGTGGAACAAAGGATTGCCATACAGTGTGCCGGTACATGATATTGCACTTCATCCCAGAGAGAACGATCTGATACTGGGTACGCATGGCCGCAGTATTTATATTGCTAAGCTGGATGAGGTTCAGAAGCTGGTGAAAGATCCTGCGTATCGTGAGAAGAAAGAAGCAGAGCTGAAGAAGTAAGGAAAGGGAATATCGAATATTGAACCTGCCTGCCGACAGGTTTTGAATGTCGAATGATGAAGTGTTGTGCTTGATCATTCGACATTTTTTTTGATGGCTTGACAAGTATTGGGATTCCGAAACTCGTAGCAATTTCAATAAGAGAATAGGAGAAAAAGAGTGTAGTAAGAGGGATTCCTCCTTTGCTCTTTTTCTCGTAAGCTCTTATTGAAATCTTTTTTTCTGAAGAATCCATACATCCTGTCCGCCAGCTTTTTGGGGATGTTGATTTCCGGCGTAGAATTCCTTAACAACAAAATATGGTGCTAATAAATTTCTGAATTTTTCGGCGTGATGATAAGTACTCATCATCTTGTGCCCATGTATGGGATAAGATTTTGTAAATATTCCTTTTTTGGCAAGTAGGTTTTTAGAATAAGGTAAAAGCTGGTTTATGTAATTACTTCCGTGTGTAGTAATGAATAAGACACCCTCATCGGCAATGATTCGATGTAATTCAATGATCCAATCTTGTTGTTGTGTACTGTGAATATGGGTAAGTACAGAAAATCCATATACTAAGTTGAAAAAACCGGGTGCATACAAGGTAGGAGGAAAGCTGTTGATGGCAGTAAAGCTAATGCCTCCATAATGCGTTTTATTCCACTCAATCAATTGCTCATTGCTGTCGCAAGCATATAACAAAGCATTGGGTTGTATGGTGGGTAAGTGACGGATAATTCTTCCGGCACCGCAACCCCAGTCTAATATATTCGGAGTGGTAGTTAGTAGGTAAGGTTTCGTCCAGCTAATAATCTCTCTGGCGGCAAGAGCGCCATCTTCTATAAATTGCTGGTAATCTAATTGGTAAGTTTCATGTAGTACTTCATCAGCGGGTAAAACAATACCGGGATATTGTTTTTTATATAGTTCGTTTTTCTGCCTGTTTCTAACAAGGGTTGCTCTGAATGAAGCATTGTTAAGCCACCCGGCTGCACCTAAGCGATAAAAAAGGTATTTGATATAATATTTCAAAAGCGTATAAGCGTTTATGCTGTAGATGGGACCTAAACAAATTAATTACGTGCCTTGTTGCGTTTGCGCCATAATATACATCCGGTTATGCTTAATAAGCCTCCCGTTAATCCTAATATACCGTACAGCATTTTTACGGGCCACCCGCCAAAACGGCCGTAATGTAGTTGCGCGTTGATTATATCACGCCTGTTTTCCGGAATAATTTCCGTTACAAAAGCAGTTTTAGAAATGCCTCCCACACTATCCAGAAAAACAGCGTCGGCAAATTTCTTTGAATGAATAAAAGCATTGGTTGACCTGCTGCCATACACGGCAGTTTTTCGCTGTTTGTTGGGGGCGAAGTAAATAACATATCCCGTAAATGCAGTATGTTTTTTAGCAACCTCTTTTAGTGCACTATCCATATTAAAAAATAAAGGAGCAGAGGGTTTGATAACCGGTGTATAGGGTTGCTCTACAGCATAAAATTCTTTTGTAAATACATATCGCTGCATCCAGAAACCGGTAACGGCAATCATGAGATTAAACAGTAAGGCATATACACCGATTAATTGGTGCAGATTGGCTTTTTTAAAAAGTAGTTTGTTGAAGCGTAAAGCTGGAATGATTTTTTTTCGATATTGAATCATACCGGTAATGAGACTAATGATAAATACGACAGAAAAAAATCCCAGTAACCATTCACCCGTTTTTTTCAAGTGAAATGAATTATGAAATACGGTTAGCCATGCCATGAAATTATGTTTGCCATCTTTACTTCCACCTCGTTTCCAAATAAGTTCTGCGGTTTGCGGATGCATAAATACCTGCATGACTTGGGTACCTTGCTTAAAAGAAGAATCGTACACAGAAAACACAAATGGCTGACTGGTATTTTCCGGCATACTGCAACTACTTACCTGTGCATGTGGGAATATTTTCTGCAAACTGCGGTAACAACTGTCTACCGGTAGTATCGATTTGCCGGGTGCCTGTATGATGGCAGGATATTGAAGCGAATCGAGTTCTTCATGAAATACCAGTGCAGTACCGGATAACGACATGAGAATGATAAACAATCCGGATAATAGTCCAGCTATAGAATGGATACTGAAAAAAATACTGCGCTTCATCAAATCTTTTTTTTAGCTATTACACGTATTAGGTACTTCTCTGCGAAAACTCTCTTTTCTCTGCGGCTCTGCGGTGAAAACTCGTGCAGTCCAGATGATTACTTACCAAACAGATCGCAGCGTATACATTTTTCCATTACTCAAAACTGATTTATTTTTTTCTTGAACAATCCGAAATTTTGTAAAATGTTCAGAAGGAAAAAACAGGTCTGTCATCACTACCGTACCATCATCTGCCAATAATTCAACGGAAGATTTATCTATAAAAAGATGCATGGTAAGCTTCTTGCTATTCAATAATCTCGGAGCGGAATGAGTGGCAGAAAATTCTTTTGAAAATGAATTGTTCAACAAATGGGTACGGTTAATATAAAACCGATTACTGTCGCAGTTGAAACCAATTTGTACTTTCTCGTTTGTATCATTGAATAATTCAACGCTTATGTTACCGGTTACATGCTCGGCAAAATCGAAGTTGAGTATGATTTCATTTAAAGAAAGCGGATAGTTTTTATTACTGCGTACGCTCAGCGGAGTTGGTTCTTTTCTTAGTAAGCGTGTTTCTGCAACGGGCAGTGTTTGTAAAACGTAAGCGTTCTTATTTTTTATTAAATTCAATTCCCTTGGTAAGGTCATGGCACTGCGCCATTTTTGGGTAGGCACCACCTGTGCATATTGCCAGTTACTCATCCATCCCAAAAATATCTTTCGCTGGTTGGGTGCATTACTCCAGGTAACGCCTGCATAGTTATCCGTTCCATAATCCAGCCATTGTATGCTTGATGGAGCATTATCGTTAGTGAAATTTTTTCCATCAAAATTTCCAATAAAATATTGTGTACCACTTCCTCCATTGGCTGCACCGCTTCCGATGCTTACCAATAATATCCATTTACGGGTGCCATCTGCTGCTTTCATTTCAAAAAGATCCGGGCATTCCCAAACACCACCATGGCTGCCTTCGTCTTTTCCAAAGCGGCCACTCAATTCCCAGTTCTTTAAATTGGTGGAACGATAAAATTGTATTTCAGTGGCCGCCGCGAGCGTTAAAATCCAATGTTTTGAAGGTTCATGCCAGATCACTTTGGGATCACGAAAATCTTTAATGCCGGGGTTTTTGATCACCGGATTGTTTTTGTATTTGGTCCAGGTTCTTCCCTTATCAATACTATACGCAATACCCTGTGTCTGAAAATCAGTTTTGCCTGCTTTCTCACCTGCCATATTATGATAGGTGTAAATGGCCACTAGTGCAGACTCTTTTCCTTGCTGAAATCCACTGCTATTGTTTTTATCTACTACCACACTGCCCGAAAAAATATATCCCAATGAATCAGGGTATAAAGCTGTGGGCAAGTGTTGCCAACGCATGAGGTCTTTACTAATAGCATGGCCCCAGTGCATAGGCCCCCAAACCGTACTATCGGGATAGTACTGATAAAACAAATGGTATTCGCCTTTGTAATACACCATTCCGTTCGGATCATTCATCCAATGGGCAGGAGGCGAGAAATGAAATTGAGGACGGTATTTTTCCTGGTAGGGTTTTGTTTGCGCGGTTAGTTGTACAAACGAAATACAAAGCAGGGCAGTAAAAGAAAAAAGGAAACGCATGGGTAAATCTTTGGTTCAATGTACAACAGATATCCGGAATCTTACATCATGCCATAACAGAGATCATCTGAAGGGCATGTTCTGCCAGGTGGCGATTGCCTTCCATACGTACTTTATCCATCACATCAATTGGTCGCAGGCTTTTGGAGAATAAGCGCCAACTGGTATCCGGATCAATCAATAAATTGGCAGCTGGGTGAGCGATGGGGTCTTCTGTAAATTGCCATTTACCGGCATTATATCGGATCTGCCATATACCACCTGCTTCTCCAGTGACGGTAACCTGTACATGCATATTTTCTTCCGCCGTTATTTTTTGAAAATGGAAAGGAAGGGCCATCATAAAAGTCTGGATTAGTGGATAGAAAAATTCGCGCTCCATCAATCCGGGCTTACCAACCGCATCCCTGATCTGTTGCTGGTGCAGCCATTTTTCCGTGTATTCGCGGGCAATGTGCATCCAGTTTTTGCTTTCGGTTTCTCCTGCCCAGTTAACGGCAAAACCTGCTTTGTCAAATGGATCGAGTGATGCATAATACTTACAATACACTTTGCCGGTTACTTCGTGTAAGAGTATGAGCATGGCGGCACTAACCCTTTTCATGGCTTTTACCCAATCTGCATTTAATCCGTTCAGGTAATCCAACAATTTTGGGTAGGTATCAATATCCGGGGTTTCGCTATACCAGGTATCGCGCAACATAGATAGTGTACGGATATTGCCATCTAATAAATGGGCAACTACATCTTTCACTTTCCACTGGGATGCTATGGTTTGTTTTTGCCAGTCTTCCGGTGATAAGGAATGTAATAACGTGAGCAAGTGCTCATCCAGTAAGGGTAGAAGATGAATGGTGGCAATAGGTATGACAGGCGGTTTGGTCATGTAAATAGTCGTGTTACACTAGTGAATGGGTTACACTGACAATTTACAAAAAAACCAGAAAAGAAAAGTTAGTAAGTATTGTGGGTATTGATTTTCTTTTTCTCTTTTGTTAAGTAATGAAAAAGTTTACCTGCTGCTGTTTGTATTACATCTGATTTTTCTGATACGGCATTGGATACTTTCCATTGCATCAATACACCAAATAATCGCTTAATGGGATTATGCGTGCCACCGATGATCAAGGATTTTGACAGATAGCCCGCCGCCATTCCCATCACGGTTCCCAGTAAACTATTTTCAATACCCGGAGAACCCATGGCACTTGAAATGGTAGATTTAATCAGGTGAATGGGGTTCAGGTTGTTTTGTGTAAGCAGTAGCTCTTTTTTCACCAATTGCCATTGTGCAGCCTGTTTTGTTTCCAAAGCATAAATGGTTTCTTTCAGTTCAGCTGTATTTTTTATTGGGTGCATAACATGTCTAATTGAGAAGGCCAGTAATAACCAGATCGTTGATATTCTTTTTCAAAGTTTTGTGAAGCAGGAAGGCTATCAGACAGAGTGCGGCATCCAGCGCAGCCATTGCCAAAAATCCATAAAAAGGTCTTCCCATCAAATCGCCCAGCCACAAGGCAAGTGCTATTTGTAAAATCACAAAAAACAGAAAGGCAAAGGAGATAAAGATTAGTCTGGAAGTTAGGGTAGACAGCATATCAGCTGTTTTATCAACCGATTGTAATTTAAGTAGCTCTAAACTGGTTTTGCTGTAGTCGCGGATGCTGTCTAAAACCGGTTCCAGTATGCTTGTTGTTGCATCCATATAAAAATGTTTAGTAGTAACAGCCGGGATACAGGTATCCCGGCTGTTGGTTTCTCTTGGAATCTTAGTTGATAATGCGATTAATCAATTTGAAACTTCTCTGCTTTGGCAATACCATCGCCCATAAACGCATGTGTTTTTTCTTTTACGATTTCTGCATCGGCTTTTACTTCAGCCAGAAAATCTTCGAATTTTTCTTTCATGGCCTCTGTCAGGTCTTCACCTTTTGCCAAGAGCTTCTTGCGGGTTTCACTTCCTTTATCAGGAGCGAAAATGATGCCTAAAATTCCACCAACGGCGGCTCCCAGTAAAAGGGCACTCACGATTCTCAGGTTGTTATTTGTCTGTGTCATACGATAGGATTGATTCTTTATTAGGATGATTAAGTAGATTTCTACAAAGTTGTTGTTTATAACAGAGTTTATGTTATAGCAAACGCTGTATTCGTTATATCATTCACATATTGTCTGGGAAAATGCCAGGTGTCTTCAGTATAGGTACTTGCACCCCTTTTAACAACAGAGGTCAATGCCGAAAGTTTTTCAATGGTAAGCCTTGCCATCAGATAACTAACCGTTGATTCTGCACCCTGGTTAAGGTTAACTGAACGTTCTTCTAATCCGTCATAACAACCTCCTGTGCAGGGGTTGTACATAATTTGCTGCAGGTGATTATTGCCAAGAAACCAGTTAAATGATTTTTCTGTTTTATGCAGGTATTCGGGCTCTCTGAATACTTCATAAAATTTACTTAAGGCCAGAATGGTATAGGCAACATCAATAGGCTGTTCTCCGCCATCTGTTATTTTTATGGGTTCATTGCCTTTGTGTAACCATGTTTTATTAGAGATCACACGAATGGTATTTGCTGTAAATGTTTTTGACAGTAAAAAGTCAAAACTTTTTTTAGCAATGTCACGATACACAGTATCGCCTGTGGCCAGCCAGGCACATAGCATAGCTTCGGGTAACAGGCTATTGGCATAGGTCATATAACTTTCAAACCAGCACCAATTTTCATCTGCTTCATGCCGGTACATTTGCACCAGCCTGTCTGCCAGGTGTTTAATGATAGATTGATCATCCGCTGTATTTTTTTCAAGGTTTCTGTAATACAGGCCTTTGATCACAAAAGCCATGGCACGGGTAGAGTGAATGGTATTTACCCTGAGCAGTGCGGCACGCATGGTTTGTTCTGCAATTGCGGTTAGCTCGTCCGGCAAAATTGCTTTCATAGAAAGCACATATCCTAAGGCCCAAATGGCCCTGCCGTTAGCGTCTGCCAGATTGGTGGTATAGTTCTGTTCTGTAAACACAAATGCTTCATCAACATAGTTAAGGAAATAGCCTTCGGGTTGCAGACAGAATTTGATAAAATGCAGATAGGTAGCAATGCTGGTAAGGTCTTCCTTGGTGCCATGTAATTCAAAATGCTGGCACATGGCAATCAGGGCACGGGCATTATCATCCAGGGTATAGCCTGATTTTATATCGGGATGATTGATCTCTGAAAATTGAATCATTCCAAAATGGGTCGTCATTTTTTTGATGTGGTTGAGGTTAATGGCAGGTATGGAATGATGCAGTATGATTTTTTTATTACTGATCTTTTCAAATAATAGGGTATGGGCTATGGCCGAATTCTCCCATGCGGTAGATGCCATTCTGTGCAGACCCTGTAAACTTATTTTTTTACACAACCATTCATCAGTTAGGAGAGTAATTACCGAACTGCTTAATTTTTCTGAGTCGCGAAAATTGATAATGATACCTGCATTATCCTGTAAAACTTCACGTGCATGCGGAATGGCAGTAGAAATGATGGGGCAGCCACAACTGATGGCATACGAAAATGTACCACTAACCGCCTGGTTGGGATCATTAGAGGTAAACAGGTATATATCTGTAAGCTGTAAATAATCCAACAGTACGGGTAAAGGTAAAAACTGGTTAATGAAAAGAACATGTTCCTGTAATGCCAGTGCTTCAATTTTTTCTTGCAGAAAATACCGGTATGTTTCTCCTTCCTGTTTTACTACAGAAGGGTGTGTTTTACCTATGATGAGAAATAAAACAGTCAGTTCGGCAGCAATAATGGCCGGTAATGCATTCAGTGTGGTTTCGATACTTTTACCTGAACTGAGTAAACCAAAAGTGGATAATATTTTTCTGCCTTCTAACTGGTATTTTTTTTTCAATACTTCTTTATTGACATGCGGTACCAGGTGGGTGCCATGTTCAATCACCGTTATCTTACGATAAGGTATGCCGTAATGCTTCATCAACAAATTCATAGACGTGTGTGTCATCACAATAATAGATGCTGACAAGGTAGAAATGGTTTTTACGTGCAGCTGTAACCGCTTATCCGGTGTGGGTAATACCGTATGAAATACGGTGATTACAGGTTTGCGCAAGCTTTCAAGAAATGCAACCAGTTCATTTTTTTTATGTGCAAAAAAACCAAACTCATGTTGCAGCAGTATCATGCTGATATCCGCACTATGGTTAATGGCATGGGCAATACGTGTAAAACCATTGGGGTCATCCGTATTCAAAATATATTTCACCTCTTTTGTATAACTATGTATCTCACTTTCTGATTCAATGGCACAAATGGTTAAGATAAATCCGTTCTTGAATTTATTGTTCAGGGCTTTTATCAGATCCTGCGAGTAGGTGGCAATGCCACACTCCCTTGGCGGATGCGATGTGATGAATACAATTTCGGGTAATTTATCAGGCGTGTTTTCAATATAAATTCGGTTACCCACGGATGCGATCTGTTGTTTCTCTGCATACCATATATCAGGGCTATCTGTCAGTAAATCAGTGCTCATGTTGAGTAGGGTTGAGTAATAATTCGTTTAATAGTGCCTCCATACTTACCGATGCACTGGCAATCTGTTCATCAGCCGCACCATAGTATATATACAAGGTGTCGTTAAACAAAGCAGTGCCGGTTGGGAAGCAAACATTGTTTACCTCACCTTCCATTTCCCATTCATACTCGGGCTTGAATAATGGGTAGGGAAGCCTGGCAATTTCTTTTCCCGGATCATCCAGGTCTAGTAAGGCAGCGCAGGCAGAATACACATATCCATTTTCAGAATAGCGTACACCGTGGTAAATTAAGAGCCAGCCATATTTTGTTTCTATTGGTGGACAACCACCCCCCAGATAACTGGATTCATGATCGTATTTGGGAGAGAGAACAATATGCTCTTTGAAATGAAGAAAATAATCTTTCCAGTAGTCCTCCGTTAATTCTTCCAGTTCCTGTATAGATACAATGATCTGTATATCCGGTTTGATACGGTGAAGAAAAAGCAGTTTGCCATTAATTCTTCTGGGAAAAAAGGCGAGATTTTTATCCCAAACAAACACCTCTTTACTCCCCTCTTCCAATATCCTTTTGTGTTCGTTGTAGCTCATGTACTTTTCATTGCGTGCATAAGATGCTGTTAACGTATGAAACTCGTTATAGGTGATCTGGGGTACAATGATTCCTTTTTTTTCAAAATGTACCAGGTCTTTCGAAGTAGCCAGCGCACCCAAAGCATTTACGCCGTCATAAGCAGTATAGGTTACATAATACAAGCCATCTATTTTAACAATCCTGGGATCTTCCAATCCCTGACATTCATAGTCAAACTCAGGAAACAGGATAGGGCTATCGGCTCTTTGATCAATGGTAAGTGGGCCCGCAAGCCGGCAATAGCCAATGCTGGAATGATTACCCATGCGTACTGCCCGGTAAAACAAATGCACATATTCACCTTCGCGAATGGCCGCGGGGTTAAGTACCCCTTCGTTTTCAAATTCGTTCCCGGTTTTCTGTAGTATAATGCCTTCCTTGGTTACCGTAATCATGATCAATCTTTAGGCATTGATAAATAAATAACGAAAAGCTATACCTGAGTCGGCCATTTCGGTAAGTAACAGGCAGTATATACTGAATGGATATATCGTGAATCCTTATTTAGGAATATTCAGGTTTATTTTTGGCGGTGGAGCTATTTTCGGAGGCTGCTTAAGTCCAAGTGGGGGCTTACCATTCGGTTTAAATAATTTCTGTCCACGACATCCGCCCAGACAAAAGGCGATGATGAGTGTAGCCACAAGTGCGGGAACGATTTTATGTTTCATGGTATTGAATTTAATTTTATGTGTGTAAAAAATCGGTTGTACTGCTGTATATATTCCTCTGCGAAACCTCTGGCAACTCGTTCCTCTGCGGTGAATAGTTTTTTTTCACCGCAGAGGCACAGAGAACGGTGAGTTTTCGCAGAGAGATAGCTAGCTAGTGTGTACTAATTAGTTCACACAGGTCTTATTCTTTCTCTTCTTCCAGATCGTTGTGGTTATCACCACCAAGACTGTAATGGTTGTTTTCTTCGTCTTCTGAGCCAATAGCTTCATCCGCATCATCCAGCTCAGCTCCAGGCACATCCAAATCGCTTCCGGACATATCTTCCTGAAACGATTTCTCGTTTTGTTTTCCGTGAATGCCCGTTGATTTTTTGATGGATCCTTCTTCAGGATCTGTATTCGCCTCTCTGATACCTTTCTGATAGATATCTTCAGTTTCCAGATAAGACGGATAACCATCTGCTACCGGTTTGGTACTGATGGAAATTTTTAAAATGGAGATGGGAATAATGGGTGTATCGGCTTTCATATTCAATCTGCTGTTGAATACTAAAGTTCTGCCTTATTGAATTGTGATGATTTACAAAAGTGCCACTATCTATTGTATCATTCACACATCAGACGCTTATGCATCAATGGGTCAGTCGTTTTTCTTTCTGCTGAGCAACAATACCACAATACCCCCTGCCAGCAGTATGCCACCCACAATGGGCGACCATTGAACCGGGTGGTTCTCCTGTTTATTGATCTGGATGGGTCCCAGGTCAACTACTTTTTCTGTGGTTACATAATTAAATCCGGTATAGGCAATCATAATAATCCCGATTGCAATTAAGAGGCCGGCAGCAATTTTCATAAATACTTTTTTGTGTAGGAGATTATTTAGTTGGTTCCGGTTTTCTTTTTCTTTAATTCAAGTGCAGCTTCTTTCTTTTTTCTTTCCTCTTCTTCTTTTGCTTTTTGTATCTCAGCTGCTTTTTTGGCTTCTTCTTTTTTCTTTTTATTGAAAAATCCTTTCAGCAGAAAATTACTTTTTGCCGCTTCCATATTATCACTCAGCCCTTTTGTACCTGTTTTCAGGTTGTCCATGGTGGCATCGAGTGACTTGCCAAACTTTTCATCATTCATTAATTTTGATAAGGCACCTTTTCCATTATTCAGTTTAAATGTAAATTCTGCCAGTTGATCTGTAATGATGCTGATATTATCTACGCTCGATTTTACACTCACCATAATATCATCCATTTCTATAGGATCTTTTGCTGTAAGCAGATCATTCTCTACTACGGTGGCAGCAGCAGTTGTACCAGAGTACAGCATCACTACTTTATCTCCCATCAATCCGTCAG
This sequence comes from Chitinophaga pinensis, assembly GCA_943372845.1. Taxonomy (GTDB): domain Bacteria; phylum Bacteroidota; class Bacteroidia; order Chitinophagales; family Chitinophagaceae; genus Sediminibacterium; species Sediminibacterium pinensis_K. The sequence continues at coordinate 284,487 of CALSAD010000004.1, forward strand.
ATGAAATACCGGCCAAGCCATCCTTACGCAAAAATTGTTTCACTTCTTTTTGAATAACCATGGTAACTTTTACAGAAGTATCCGTTATTAGATCAATGGCATCTACGGTTCCTACATTAATACCTGAAAACCGCACATTGTTTCCTATTTTTAATCCACTTACTGTTTTAAATACAGAGGCTAAGCGAAAAGTTGATCCAAAAAGATTTTTCTGTTTGCCTATAAAAAATATAGCTACTGCAAATATGGTTATACCGGCAATTACAAACATGCCTAGTTTCCACGTAATCCCTTTTTCTGTGTTCATATAATTTCTTTTAATTCGTCAGTTAAAAAATGATCTTACCCATTCGTCTTTACTTTCTTCCAGTTCCTGATAAGTTCCCTCGGCATGTATGAGCCCGTCTTTAAGTATCAGTATCCTGTCGCCGGTTATTTTGGCACAGGCCATATCATGGGTAATGATGATGGAACTTGTTTTATTTTTTTGTTGTGTACTCAAGATCAACTCGCTGATTTCTCTCGAAGTAATGGTGTCAAGTCCGGTCGTTGGCTCATCATACAGCATAATTTCCGGCTTCAGTATCAGTGTACGTGCCAAGCCAATGCGCTTTCGCATACCGCCGGATAAGGCAGAAGGCATTTTATCAATGGCATCCAATAAGCCTACACTTTCCAGTTCTTCTTTTACCATAGTGTCAATTTCTTCCAATGTTTTTTCAGGTAAATGCCGTTTCAATGGAAAGGAAAGATTTTGCCCTACCGTCATAGAATCATACAAAGCCGAATTCTGAAAAAGAAAACCTATTCTTAAGCGGAGCGGATTTAATTCTTTATTGTTTAGCTGGGTAATATCCGTATCAAACACAAAGATCTCACCCTGGTCTGCCTCAATTAAACCTACCAGACATTTAATAATTACAGATTTGCCTGATCCCGATTTGCCTAACAATACCAGGTTCTCCGTTTTGTGTACCTGCAGGTCAATACCCTTTAGTACATCATTATCCTCACCAAAAGATTTATACAATCCTTTAATGCGGATCACTGTTTCTTTTTCTGCTGTTGTTTCTTTTGTTGGTATGGTTGTATTGGCTTCTGTCATATTACACAAACAGATCTGTTATCTGCACTGCCAGCATATCAATGATGAATATGGTAAGTGAGGCGGCAACCACTGCTGAATTAGCTGCCTTACCTACACTCTCTGTTCCGTTAGCGGCTGTAAAGCCTTTGTAACAGCCAATGGAACCAATAAAAAATCCGAAGAAAAATGTTTTAATGGTGGGGGGTACTACATCAATAAAATCGAGCGACTCCAGTACCTGGTTGCTATAACGGTAAAAGGTTACATCCCCATGAATATTCGCTCCCATAAAACCACCCATCATACCAATGGCATCTGCAAAAAATACGAGTAGGGGTATCATCAAAGTACAAGCGAGTACTCTGGTAACTACCAGGTATTTATAAGGATTGATGGCCGATACTTCCATGGCATCTATCTGTTCGGTTACTTTCATAGAACCCAGTTCTGCACCAATGCCCGATGCCACTTTGCCTGCACAAATCAATGCAGTAATTACTGGGGCAATTTCTCTTACCAATGAAAGAGCTACCATACCCGGCAACCACGACTCTGCCCCAAAACCTGCAAGGGTAGGGCGTGTTTGTATGGTTAATACCAGGCCCATGATAAAACCAGTGATGCCAACTAACGGCAATGATTTATAACCAATGTAATAACACTGCCTGATGAATTCTTTAAATTCAAAAGGAGGACTTACCACTTCGGCAAAAAAACGGGCAGTAAATTTTGATACATTGCCTGTATCGTGAAAGATATTTTTGAGGTAGGTAACCAAGTAGTGGTAGTTTAGGGTTAAGTTATTTGCGTTCTGATAAGGAACAAAATGAGGTTTATGAATTATTTTTCTGGTGTATTTTTTTCCGCTTCCGTTTTTATTTGTTCCGCCAATTCGGCCAATTCAGCGTACTCTTTCGATAATTCTGCGATTTCAAATTCTGTTTTACCTTCTATATTGATCACTGCATTGCTGGCCGTTTCGTGCGAGGCTACGAGTTCATTCACTTTTAAATGCAACGATCCGGAAAAACGGTTGAATGCTTTTTGAATAATGAACAGGCTGAGGAAAGTAGTACTGAAAATAATATCTCCGATCTTTCCATGAATATCCTGTTTAAAAAACTCCGGGGTAGTTAACCAGCAGATAACTAATATACAACCAAGAATAAAGGTTATGGAATTACCCAGTACACTTGTAGCAATATCAGTTAGCTTTTCAAATAGTATTTCTATGTTCCTGTAAACGTTTTTCAATAGAATGTAAAGATGAAACAGTTTACGGATAGCTGCATTACACAATAGTAGGCATCACTTACATAATTCACTCTTTTGTAAAAACAATTGCGCCTTTGCGTCTTTGCGTGAAAAACTCTCTCGCAAAGGCGCAAAGGCGCAGTAAAAAAGGCTACTGATTGGCTACTATTTCATCAGCTTACTTCTTCGTAACCACTTTTTATAATGGTAGAGAGCATCTTAAACCGTACATTGGCATGTATGGCATTTCTTGAATGCGCCGGTATAATAATGGATTGGCCAGTTTGCAAAATATGTGATTCATCATTGATCACTACTTCGGCTTGCCCGTCTATTACCTGAATAAATGTATCAAAAGGGGAAATTTTTTCAGTTAATGCCTCTCCTGAGTCGAAGGATACAGCACTTACATTACCCGTTGTTTTCCGTATGATGGTTTTAATCAATACAGAGTTAGGTATGTACTCCAGTATCTCAACAATTATAAAGGCTTTTGCCTTTTCCAGTTCAGTGTGTTCCAAAATGAGGGTGGTTAAGTGTTGTTATGAACGAGATACCAGTTTAGCATCATCGAATGATGGTGAAGGTAGTGTTTGCTTGGCATTACAGGCTTACTTTTTTGAGAAATGCTCTTTTACAAAAGCGTGTTCCTGGTTTGACGTCATTTTATCAGATGATTTCACATTGTTATGGACACTGTCGAAGTGCGAATCGGCTTTTAACAGATTGGCTAATTCTGTTTTTGCATCAGTTGGTCCAAATAGCAGCACATGGGTGGCATTACTGATTACTTCACCTAAATCTTTGTAAAAAGCAGTTTGCATATTCTGCTCTTTATTGTGCATCACATGTTCCGTTTTATTGCCACTTTCTTCTTTTACTTCCTGCGTAAAAGTAGATTGTAGTTTGGCAGGTTCTGTTTGGTTGGATGATACATCCCATATATGGGCCGTATGATGATCCATCCAGATGCCGATTTGTACCAGTGTTTTCATTTTAATGAGTTATTGCGTTAGAATAAATAATTTTGTTTAACAGTTGTGCATGGCCCATAGCCAGCTATTATATATTTTCCAGGTTTGCCTTTCTTTTTTGTTGAAGCTGCTTAAAAAAAGTAGGGGATAGCCCGGTTATTTTTTTAAACTGGTTGGATAAATGCGCTACACTGCTGTAATGCATTTGGTAAGAAATTTCAGTCAGGTTCAGTTCATCGTAGAGTAGTAATTCTTTTACTTTTTCTATTTTATGAATGATGATGTACTGTTGTATGGTAATACCCTTGATCTCAGAGAATAGATTGGAGAGATAGGTATAATCATAGTGCAATTTCTCACTGATATAGGTAGAATAGTTTACTAGTGGCAGCTCATCTGAATAATGAATCATTTCAATGATCACACTTTTTATTTTCTCGATCAGCACACTTTTTTTATCATCCAGTAATTCTAGCCCCGACTTTGACAGATTCTTCTTCAATTCATCGTGTTGTTCCTGAGTGATATTTTCCAGAATATCCACTACGCCAAGATCAACCACCACATAATGCAGCCCCATTTTAACAAGCTCTTCCTTTACCATCATTTTGCATCGCAAACTGACCATATACTTGATGTACAGTTTCATATCAGATTTTGTTTGAGCAAATATGCGTTAGTTGATTCCCGGATCATTCTTTATGATCTTACTTGAAATATGCTAACTGCTATTAACCGATAACCGTTATGGTTACCAAACAAAATAGTAGTTAGTCTTGCCAGAGTTCCCCGATGGTATTAATGCGATAAACTTTCTGTTTCCGACCTTCACATTTCTAATGAAAACGTGAAGGGCAGTTTTTCCGTTGTTACTATGTAAGTGTATAAACACTCACACCAGCTGTTTCTTAAGAAAGGTATTCCTTGCAATGGTGGAATAGAGATGATAAGAAGTAGTTGTTCGAAATTTAGTTAAAGTTCCTCAAAATATATTTCTATTCCTATTAATTCCCAATTATCTGTGAATTGTGTAAGAGATATATAAAATAATGTCAATACACGTGATAGGTTGTTTAATAAAAATAAAAAGGTCCCGCAGAGCTATTAGCCTGTCGGGACCTATTACTTAATTGTTAAACCGCTTACTTGACTGGAACGATATCAATAATTACAGTACGGTTGTAAAAGCGTTCTTCCACCAGGTTATTTTCAAAAGGCGACATACCTGCGTCTTCACCAAATCCATAGGTCTCAAATTTCACACCTCTTTTGCCAGCATTGGATAAAGCACGTTCCAGTATGCGTTGTGTTTCATTTGCCCTGTCTTTTGATAAATTCAGGTTGTATATTTCCTCTCCAATAATATCTGTATGGCCATGAATGATCACTGTTGCATTATCTGCAATCAATGGCGCCACTACGTTGATCAGGAATTGCTCATATACGTCTTTGGTTTTTGATTTGTCAAAATCAAACAGTATACTATAACGCATTCCTTCCTGCTGGCTGTCTTCTGCTTTCATCAGGCTTACAGAACTTTCTTTCATGATGGCACTGCCTGCTTTGGTTTGGCCTCTCATCACAATTTTGTAATTGCCCTGGGTTTTACCGGCTAATAGCATTTTGCCGGGTACCGATGCCTGATCAAGTGTATAAGGACCATAATTCTGAACAGTACCCTGTTCGTCGGTTGCTTCAATACTCCATGAACTCAGCAGTTCGTTGGCACCGGTGTTGTAAAAAATCACATGGCTGTCTAAAGGATCTTCCTGAAAAGCATTGATTTGAACGGGTCTCAGGAAATCTGAGTTAGCACCGCCTACCTGCATCAATAATTCAGTTGATCTGCTGGTGATATCCACCCTTCTATCTCCCATACGTAACAAAGCCAATTCTTTGGTACCACCGGGTTGCTCTGATGGAACTTCGGGTTTGTCTCTGCCTTCAGTGAAAATTCTAGCAGGACTAATGCCAAAATTATTAACCAGGTATTTTTTTACATTCTCTGCCATCAACTTTCCCTGTGCAGGGTCATTATCTGAGGCACCGGTAAGGGTAATATTACTATTAGGGTTAGCACGTAAACGATCGCCCAGTATATTCAGTATGTTGTGGTATACAGCCAATTGTCTGGCAGCACGGCCATTGCTCAGATTATTAGGCTGGCTTTCCTGTAATTGGTCTTCTTTAAAAGAAGCCGCTTCATTTTGATTCAATGATATATAGCGGGCAGGAATTTCGGTAGAGCCCATGTCAAAGAAAACGGATTTGCGTAAAGGGAAAGTTTCTTTAACCCTGCGGCTAGAAGGGACCATTTTAGGTGCTCTTACAGAAAATTGAACATCCTTATCTGTAACTACACCGTCTTTTGTAATATAAACGGTATCTGTTTTGTAAATGGTATTGGTTTTAATAGGGATGGGCTTTCTTTTAACTGTACCAAATTTTAAAGCAACACCTGCACGGATGGTGTAGAACGACCATGATTCTACTTTGCGTGGCTCATGACCAAAATCTGTTTGAAAAGATCCAAAAGGGGATAGTGTAACTTTTGTATCTCTTTGTGGGCCTGATAAAGGAATATCAATTCCCAAACCTGCTTGCCCAGAAATTGATGTCTCGCGAATATCACTCCAGTCGCCTCTTAAGTCAGCCACCTTATCCTGTGTGTAAACGAATGACCTTGAAATATTAAAATTCAAGGTAGGGCCTGCAAAAATATAAAAGGCATTTGAAAAAGGTGCAATGCGCAGGCTGGGTTCAATAGCAATATACGCTACATTGGTAGATAAGGTAGCCGGACAATTACACGGTGCCATTACGGTATTGAATTTTCCGCCACGGTTATCGTAGGCAATGTTCAGCATACCACCCCATGTTTTGTTGGGGCGATATTCTGTGAGTAAGGAGATATAGGGTTTAATGCCACGTCCCTGGTGAAACGCAGTAGGAACGGTAATATCCCTGTTCAGCATTTGTGTAGTGCCACGAAATTGATTGAAGTTCATGCCCACCGATTGGCCAAACCACCAAACGGGTTGTGGATCGGCTACTTTTTGTGCATGGGCAGTAAAGCCGGCTATCATCAGCAAGAGGCAGATGAAACCTGACTTTAGTTTGGGTGTATGATTTTGTAACATAATATTTCTTTTTAAATGAGTGCGGTTGTTTTGTTTGGTAAACATCCCGCCTTTGGCGGGATGTTTATATAATGGGCTTATTGATTATTGATAGTAGTATTAACCATAGTTACAGAAGCAACCAGCGAAAATGCTCTTCCGTTCAAAACAGTTTGTGCTGCATTTCCTGCTGTAGAAAAAGTAACGCCTGCTGTAGAAATAATGGTTCCTGACATAACACCGCCACCGGCTCCATTAATGGTTGCGGCACTTCCTACATACCAGAATACATTTTTAGCAAGTGCACCGTTAATCAGTTTAACACTGCGTGCGCCTAATGGTCCGGCAATACCCACCGTTAAACTAGTAGGAGCCTGGAAGATCCATATCGCATTAGGGTCACCTTTTGCATCAAGCGTTAAATCTGCAGTTGAAATTTTAAATTCACCGCTGGCAGATTTATAAACACCTGGCGCCAGTGTTAATCCACCCAATTCGCCTGCACCCGGATCTGAACCTCCTGGTTTAGAAGCAGGAGAGATACTTAAGTAAGCGAGGTTGGCATCAGCCAATGCTTTTTGCGCAATGGTAAACTTAGCTGCAGTTCCCGGAGGAGGAGGTGCTGTAAATATGCCTCCTGTAGCATTACCAATATTATCGCCTGTTTCAGTATACACATCTCCTGTCATACCATCGTGAAAACCGGTAATTAAAGTAGAAGCGGCCGTGGTACCAATTCCACCATTATTAATAATGGTGTTAACACCTTGGTTGGTAACTCCTGCGTTACCACCAAATGCGCCGAAATTAGCAGCTGTACCCAGAATAATAGGGTCGCCAGCTGGGATCAGCACCGTAAAGTTGGCAGTGATATTTTTATTGGCATTCATGTTAACGGTTAGTGGATTAACAGAACCTGTTGCATCTCCATTCCATGAAGTAAACGTATAACCGGTAGCAGGGGTAGCAGTTAAGATAACCGTAGTGCCACTATCATAGCTGGCACGATTTGGGTTTTTAGCAACCGTTCCTCCACCTGTTGGATTAATGAGAACGTTTAGTGTGTAAGTTTTAGCAGAAAAATTCGCTACCAAAGTTCTGTTGCCTGTCATGGCTATTTGGAATGCAGCACTGGTAGAACGCACGGTTCCGCCTTCTGTCCAGTTAACAAAAGAATATCCGGTTGCGGGTATAGCTGTTAGCAATACCTGTGAACCATGATCATATCTTGTCTGGTCTGGTGTTCGGGTAATGGTACCACCGAGAGCAGGACTGGCCGTAGTAACCAATGTATAACTATTGATTACATAATTGGCAACCAGTGTTCTGGTTGCAGTGATTACAAATGTGTAACTGCTGCTGGTAGAAACAATCGTTCCGTTATCAGTCCAGTTTACAAACGTATATCCTGTGTTAGGTGTTGCATTAACCGTAACAGATGTTCCAGATGCATACGTGCCCGATCCGGAATTGGTTCCGCCAGCGGGTGGGTTGTTAGATAAGATCACAGCAAATTGTAATGCCGGTATCAATGTAAAATTAGCTACAAACGTTCGGTTACCGGTAATGGTAAACTGAAAACTGGAACTGGTAGAAATGATGTTGCCATTTTCTGTCCAGTTAAGAAAAGTATATCCTGGGTTAGGAGATTCGATAACAGTTACAGTACTACCCACATCATAAGAACCTGATCCAAACGTAGATCCGCCCGCAATAGGACTGGAAGAAGTTACTACTGAAAATTTAGCAGGAGGTATCACGGTAAAATTTGCCACTAGTGAACGGTTGCCGTTCATGGTAAACTGGTAACTCGGACTGGCCGAAGCTACAGTAGTGGTACCACTATCTGTCCAGTTGGTAAAGGTATATCCTGTTCTGGGTGTAGCAGCAACAGTAACCGTTGCGCCTTGTGCAAAAGCACCTGCCCCGGTAACTGTTCCGCCGGCTGTACCATTGGTAGATAAATAAATTTGAGGAATAGTGGTAAAGGTCCACACATAATCTTTCTCCATGGCCGTCCGAAATTTATCGGTAGCGGTCATAGTTATGGTGCCTGTATACGTTTTAAAAGGTAATAAAGGAATATCGGGTGTAAACGTAAACACTGCACCATTATTGGTAGGTGCTACTTTTCCGGGTACGATTTGTGTACCCTGTTTAATAGTGAAGCTGTTACCATTGATGGTAGTAGGATTCATATCGGTATTAAAAGTTACCGAGATCACTTTGTTCAGTGCCACATCAACCGCTTTATCCATAGGATCGGTTGATACAACTACCGGGCAGAGATTAACAATGCCGGATACTTCGGTTACTTTTTTACAAGCAGCTGCTGCCAAAAATAATAATATAGCCAGTAGCCATTTATTATTCAGGATGGATGCAAACTTTTTGCGTGGCTGTAATGGGCCGGTTTTTGAAGGGAAGTGGATTTGTTTCATAATGTAATCTTAAGGGGGTGAAAAATCGATAACAGAATGAGGGAGGACTGCTATTGAGTTACTCAATATTGTAAGGAAAATAAGAAACACAAAACTATGTTAAGGCACTGCCGAACCTGTTACACAGTTGAATGAATAAGTTGCATGATTCACGCTTATACGTAAGAATTAATTTGGAAGAAAAATAAACTTGTATCAATCGCTTATGTTTTTTTAGCAAATAGTATTTGCTTTCCTGAAAATGTAAATACCTATCCGTGTAAGAAATAAAACAATAGGAGGTGGAAATTATCAGCATTCAATTTTTATTATCTATGTAATAAGAAAGCTTATTGTGCTATTACAATATTTTATTGTAAACCGTGCCTTTGTTACTTTGTGTGAAAAATAATAGCCTACAAAGGCCTAAGGCAAGGTTCTGGTTTTGTATGATGTATTGTTCTTTCTTGCATCATTCACAGATAGCTAAACTCTTACTGGTCTTTAGACTACTTTGTTGCTTTATGTAGTAATACCTGGTTTGTCTACTTTATATTTTTCCGAAAAATCATTCGCCACTTCTATTATAAGCACCAAAGAAAACTGTATGCTACACTATATGGCGGGGTGTTATAAGCGGTAATGAAATAAAAATGACTAATACATGATTTAAATCATATTACCTGCTGATGACCGTCATACAAAATCAATATAGGTTGTAGGAATATTGTATACGGATTGGTGATGGAAAACGATACGAATCGATGCCCTGTTTTTTACAGGTAATTATCCAACAATCTTTTAAAAAATAAAACCACAGATTATGAAAACAAACATCGCAAAAACTTCGCTTTTTTTGGCAGCATCAGTAGTTGTGCTTTCGCTTACTGCATTCAAGCAAGGTGCCAAACCCTGGCCCGTTCCTGAAAAATATGAGAAAATGAGCAGCACCGGCGCCAAGGCAGATGCAAACTCTATTAAAGAAGGGAAAGAAATGTATAGTAAACATTGCCAGTCATGCCATGGTAAAACAGGCCTCGGCGATGGTTCAAAAGCAGCCCAGCTAAAAACAGAGCCCGGAGATTTTTCCAGTGCTGCTTTTCAAAAGCAAACTAACGGAGCGCTGTTTTATAAAGTTTCTGAGGGGCGTGGTGATATGCCGGGTTTTAAAAAGAAAGTAGAAAGCGATGAAGATATCTGGAACATGATCAACTTCATGCGTACCCTGAAAAAGTAAGCAACGTTTTTTTTCGTTTGTTGTAACAAGGCCCGGAGGGGATTCTGTACCGGGCCTCTGTTATGTATTCACCACTTATTTATTTATTCCGCATTATGCAAAATCAACCAGATCAAATAACGGATACAGAAACACAGTTGGTAAGACGTAAAGTATTATGGTGGGGAGGATTGGGCTCTATTGCTGTATTATTCACCGGCTTTCGGTTCCGCAATCTTTTCTCCCCGCGGAAAGAAGTAATCAGCTGCGCTCCTGAGCAACCCACAACCATAAAGATGCTTACGCAGGATGGTACATTGGTTGAAATAGATGCCTCTCTGATGAAACAGATCAGCAAAGAAAAAATTACTGATGAAGAATTAAAAACATTCGTTAACCCAAGGCAAAGCTAAGCCATGGATAGTATAAAATACGCGTATGAATAACGATAATACATCCAGAAGAGAATTCTTAACTGCCGGTATTCTTGCAGCAGGTATGGCTACCGGTTGTTCTTCCAAAAAGAACCCGTTTGATGGGTATGCAGCAAGTGATATCAAAGCTTCCGGTGAAAAAGTGAAACTCTTATCTGTTGATGGAGAAGTAATTGAAATAGACAAAGCTTTTTTAAAACCTGTTCCTTCATTACCTGCTGTGTCTAATGAAGCAGCAAGACTGGGTATACCCGGAAAGAAATTTGTTATGGTCATCGATCTTTCCCGATGTAAAAATGTGGGTGCCTGCAGAACTTCTTGTAACCATGCACATGAATTAAGCCCGGGCCAGAACTGGGTAAAAATATTACCCATGAAAGATGCGGATCACACCGCACCTTATTGGCAGCCCACCACCTGTATGCATTGCGATGAACCGCCTTGCGTGAAAGTTTGTCCGGTTGATGCCACATTTAAAAGACAGGATGGTATTGTACTGATTGATAGCGATCGTTGTATCGGTTGCCGTTTTTGTATGGCAGCATGCCCCTATTCAACAAGGGTATTTAACTGGCAGGAACCCGTACTCACAGAAGAAGCATCTGCCAAGCCGTACAACTGCGAAACCAGTATGCCTCAAAAAGTGGGTACTGTGAGTAAATGTGATTTCTGTCCTGATATGGCACGTGAAGGTAAACTTCCACACTGTGTATCTGCCTGTCCTAACGGTGTTTTTTCATTCGGAGATATGTATGAAGATTCTGTTACCAATGGTGCCGAAACATTTCGCTTTAGTGAATTGATAAAAGCAAAAGCCGGCTATCGCCTGATGGAAGACCTGGGTACCAAGCCCAGTGTGTATTACCTGCCTCCGGTAAATAGAAATTTTCCTTTTGAATCAGGTGAGGAAAATATTGATTCGGTTGATAAAAAGTATAATCTAAAATAACTGACTGTGGAAAATTCAACAACTTCAACCAGTGAGCAGATCACGAATGACCTGTTGCCCCGCGCGTTTGGAAAAAGAGGAATGATCTGGACTGGTGCACTACTGGTAATAGCCTTGTTTGGTGCTTTTGCGTATTACAGGCAATTGCGTTACGGGTTGAAAGTTACCAATATGGGTGATTATGTTTCTTGGGGTATTTATATTTCTAACTTTGTATTTTTTGTAGCCATTAGTTTGGTCGGTTCTTTAATTACCGCGGTATTTCGTTTGGCTGATGTACATTGGAGTACACCACTTACAAGAATTGCAGAGATCATTGCGGTATCCGCCATCGTATTTGCTTCGCTGATCATTATTGTGGATATGGGAAGGCCGGAACGTTTTGTAAACCTGTTCATGCATGGAAGAATACAATCGCCCATACTCTGGGATGTGGTGGTGATCAGTACTTATTTTGTGATTAGTCTGTTGTTATTATATATGCCCCTGCTTCCAGATTTAAAGATCATGATTGGTAGAAATACCGGAGGGTCTAAGCGGTTTCAAAAATCATATCGCTTTTTGGGTTCGTTTTGGAAAGGACTTGCCCTGCAGGAAAAATTAAATAATAAAGGCATCACCATTTTGTGTATCACTATTATTCCTGTGGCGTTTAGTATTCACACGGTTACTTCCTGGTTATTTGCAACCACTTATCGCCCGGGTTGGGATAGTACTAATTTTGGTGCTTACTTTATATCCGGCGCATTTCTGGTTGGGGCTGGGGGTGTTGTAGTAGCAATGTATGTTTTTAGAAAAGTGTATCAATTAGAAAAATACATTACGGAAATACATTTTGATAAGATGGGAAAAATTGTGGTGATGCTTGCATTACTCTATCTCTATTTCAATATCAATGAATACCTGGTGCCTGCCTTTAAAATGAAAAAACCGGAAGAAGCCCATCTGACAGAATTATTTGCCGGTGAGTTTGCACCACTTTTTTGGTTTGCCATTTTTGTGGGGATGTTGATACCGATTGCCATTCTTTTGTTTAAAAAAGGAAGAAGACCTTTGCCCATGTTTGTTGCGGGTATTATGGTAGTAGTAGGAGCCTGGTTTAAAAGATACCTGATTGTAACACCAACATTGTTGCATCCTTTTTTACCCATGTACAATGTACCGGAAGACTTTCACCATTATTATCCCAGCTGGGAAGAATGGGCCATTGCCATCGGATCATTGGCAGGTGCTTTACTGGTGATTACTTTTTTTGCAAGGATATTTCCCATCATTCCTATTCATGAAACCATAACTGAACAACATGAAACTGCTGAATAAACATTTGTATTGTTTACTGGGTATACTACTCATTGCTGCTGGTGCATTGCCTGCACAGGAAGAAAAACCAACCCTGCTGATGGATATCATGTATCATGCAGAAAATAATCAGGTACCCTATGTACATATTTTTGCCAAATCGAAAATTGAAAAGAAATTTTTACCGGCAGCTGGTGTTGCGATAAAGATTTACCTGGGTGAAGAAGCAGCTCCCAATTTGCTGGGTACTGTTACAACAGATAAGTTTGGACAAGCCACGGTATCCTTTCCCATTGCTGTAAAACCTTACTGGGATACCGCATCACAATTCAAACTGTTGGCTACAAGTGTAGCGGATAAAAAATATGCATCTGCCAGCAACGAAGCATTCTTTACCAAAGCCCGTATTACCCTTGATACCCTTTGGGCAGATGGCGTTCGCTCGGTAGTGGCTACGGTAGTTGCCAAACAGGGAAATGAATGGAAGCCGGTGAAAGAAGTAGAAACAAAAATGATTATCAAGCGGATGGCGGGTAATCTCTCTGTAGGGGATAAGGAAACTTATGCTACCGATTCAATAGGACAAGCAACTGCAGAGTTTATGAAAACCGGTATGCCGGGAGATAAAGAAGGTAACATTATACTCGTAGCAAAAACAGAAGATAATGAGTTGTATGGTAGTATTTCAGTAGAGAAAAAAGTAAGCTGGGGTGTATCAATAGCACCAGGAAATACATTTAACAAGCGAACCCTTTTTGCAACCGGCGGTAAATCGCCTTTATGGTTATTGTTTCTTGCCGGTATCATTGCTTTATCGGTATGGTCAGTAATTATTTATCTCATTTTCAGTATCATTAAAATACGAAAAGCAGGTTTACAATAAGATAGTAAAGAAACTGTTTTAAGCGAAGCAGTGTGGTTTTAACTGATGCCGGTGCTGATGCCGGCATCGGTGTTTACTGTACCCGTAGGATTTCAATTTTCTGTAATCCCTTGATATACCTTCTTCCTGTTTTTATATCACTGGTGCAGATGATCAGTATACTGTCGTTGGTGTCTTTTACTTGTTTACCATCTTTCTCAATAACCACAAACACATGATCACCCACAGGCGAATTGAATAACTCATTCCAGGAGAATACGGCTTTGTAATTATCGGTAGCAACCAGAACAAAATAAAACTCACTGTATAATCTTGGACTGGCCGCAAGTAATTCCGCTTTTTGTAAAAGCTCTCTGAGAAGAAAGCCTTTCATAATTTTTGCCATCCCTTTTTCTATACCAAGGTGATTGGTAATCATGATATCCTTGATAGGTATAGTAGGGAATGTATCCAGCTCTTTTTGTGTAAATGTCAATTGCTTTTTAATGTTGCCAGAAAGAATAACCCGGTCACTTGGTTTTACTGTTTCCTGGCTATTTGCAAAGAGACAGGATAAGGTAAGGGATAGAAAGAAAATTATTTTCACGGTACATTATTTTAAAAATATACATTTAATATTTGCTTAAGCACTTTTACAATCGGGTAGAAAATCAAAGTATTCAAGCATACCTAAAAATCTTCGCATGCCTTTGTGTCCTGGTGTCTTTGCGGTTCAATTATACAAATAGCTCTTCTAAATATTTGTATTTTATCTACAGCAGTCGGGGAACTACAATATGTATTTTATTTCTGCTGTGCCGCTTTTACTGCATCCAAATACTGCGCACTATTTCCCTTAGGAATACTTAAGGATGCCCAATGCTCATTACGAACCAAACGGCCCAGGTATACAATTTGCCCAACATGGTATGGGTAGTGCGCCAGCTGCCGCAGTATGGCATCGTACACTAGTAAAGGCTCTGTTCTAATGGTTACAGTTTTGGTAAGGTCTTCCGGTTGCAGATTTTCCAGAGTATCCAGCAAACATTTCCAACCCTCATTCCAGAAAGAGAGCAGGTCTTGTTTACTGATTTCCTGCACTTCAAATTCCGCATCTCTCTTCCGCCATTCTTTTTCACCATCTTCAGTCAAAAAATTAGTCCAGCGGCTCAGCATATTGCCATACATATGTTGCACAATGATAGCAATGCTGTTGCTTTCAGAAGAAGGCTGATACAACATGGCTGCATCATCCAATTGCTCAAAGGTTTTATCGCCCAATTCTTTATAGTATTTGAAACGCTTGATTGCATCCTTTAGAAAACCGGATTCAAATGACATACTAACTAATTTATTTATAAAATTCAAATATCGAATATCGAACAAGGAATGTCGAATGTAGAATTGATTTTCACTTCGGTGTTCGATATTCCTTGTTCGATATTCGATATTCTCTAATACCCTGCTACCGAATCATTCCCCCTGATATCTGCAGCCGTTTCTTTTTTACCTTTAATAATGCGGATAGCTTCAGTTGCGCTCCACGGACTCTTTACGACTACTGTATACCCCATCGCTTCTAGTTGTTTTTTTGCTTCGGCACTAAACTCTTTTTCAATCCAAACCTCATCCGGAAGCCATTGGTGGTGAAACTTGGGTTTGTTAATGGCATCATAAGCATTCATTCTAAAATCAATCACATTTACTATTCCCTGGTACACAGAAGTGGGGATGGTAGTGCCACCCGGGGTTCCGATCACCAAATAGGGTTTCTTATTTTTTAATACCAGTGTGGGTGTCATAGAACTCAACATTCTTTTACCGGGCTGGATGGAATTTGCCTCGCCGCCTATGGCGCCAAACATATTGGGTGTGCCGGGTTTGGCACTGAAATCGTCCATTTCATTATTGAGTAAAAAACCGGCACCACCTACTACAGTTTTGCTACCATAACCGCCATTAAGGGTAGTGGTAACAGATACCATATTTCCTTCTGCGTCCATAATGCTGATATGTGTTGTTTGGTCACTTTCTTTGATCATACCTGCCTTGACCATTTTACTGGAACCTGCTTTATCAGGCGTATAATCACTCATCCTTTGTGCGAGGTAGCTGTCACTGGTTAATGCTTTAATGGGAACTTTCCAGTAATCAGGGTCGCCAAGGTGTTCGGCACGGTCGGCATAGGCACGGCGCGCTGCTTCAACCATTAGCTGTACACTCCGGGATGTTTGAAAACCAAAAGAATCCACCGGATATTTCTCAATCATTTTCAACATTTGTGCCAGCAATATGCCGCCGCTGCTGGGCGGAGAAAAACCGATGATATGGTGTGAGCGGTAATCAAATTCCAACGGTGTTCTGAATTTGGCGGTATAATTCTTCATATCCTCACGCGTAATGATACCATTGCCCCGCTGCATTTCTTCCTCCAGTAAGCGGGCCGTTTCTCCTTCATAAAAACCTTTGGCTCCATCTTTCTGTATCCGCTTCAGCGTGGCGGCCAATTCTTTTTGTACCAATGTATCTCCCGCCTTCCATTTACCTTCTCTGGTTAATGCGGTTGGCCTTGTGCTTTGTTTTACAATGGCATCCCTTACACCATTCAGACTTGCGGCCTGCCGTTCCGTTACTACAAACCCGAATTCTGCAATATCAATGGCAGGTTGAATCAGTTTATTAAAACTAAAATGTGCATAAGGTAAAGTGGCAAATAAACCGGCCACCGTTCCCGGAACACCCGAAGCCAGGTGTCCGCTTAGTGAGAGACTCGACTGTGGGTTCCCGTTTTTATCAAGATACATGTCTCTGGTAGCTTTTGCAGGTGCCGCTTCCCGGTAATCAATACCAATGAGCTCGCCCGTTTTCTGTCTGCCCAATAAAAAACCGCCACCGCCAATATTACCCGCGTTGGGATACACTACCGCAAGCACCAGTTGTGTGGCAATAGCTGCATCAAATGCATTGCCGCCTTTTTTCATAATGGCTGCACCTACCATACTGGCCAGCGGATGCGCGCTGCTTACCGAGGCTTTTGCAAAATCGCCCTTCTTTACAATGCTGTATTTGTAAGGGTCGATGGATTTTCCGGCCCCTACTATCGAGGGAACGGATTGTGCAGGTAAATTATATTGGCTGCAGCAAACCAATAAACAAAAGGCCATTTTTCTCATAACAGAAAATTACAGTTTTTTGCAACATAGGAGATTGATTTAATTGTCTGTGTAAAAAAAAATGAGCATTTCTCAGGGGTTGCTTTCTTTCTTGCATACATTCACAACTCATTTTTAATATATGAAGAAACTACTATTTGGATTGGGATTGATGTTATCCGTTACTGCAGTACAGGCACAATCACTGCAAAGTCCGGAACAATACATGGGTTACAAAATAGGCACCCGTTATACACGGCATCATAAGGTGGTGGAGTATTTCCGTGCTGTAGCACAGGCTAAACCGGATATGGTTAAGCTGGAGAAATATGGAGAAACCAATGAAGGCCGCGAATTGATGCTGGCATTCATTGCTTCACCTGAGAACCTGCAAAAACTGGAAAGCATCCGTAATAACAATCTCGGACTGGCAGGTTTGGGTACATCCAAATCTGGATCTACTGACAATGCTCCGTCTATTGTTTGGTTAAGCTATAACGTGCATGGTAATGAAACCTCTTCCTCAGAAGCGGCATTGCTTACTTTATATGCATTGGTAGATCCTTCTAATGCACAAACCAAAGAATGGTTAAAAAATACGGTAGTTGTGATTGATCCCTGTATCAATCCCGATGGTCGCGACCGATATGTAAACTGGTTTAATGGTGTAGTAGGAAAAACCTATAATCCCGATCCCGCTTCCCGGGAACATGCCGAGCCATGGCCGGGCGGAAGAACCAATCATTATAATTTTGACCTTAACCGCGATTGGGCCTGGCAAACACAAATTGAAACACAACAACGTTTAAAAAAATACAACCAGTGGATGCCACAGGTGCATGTGGATTTTCATGAGCAGGGCATTAACGAGCCGTATTATTTTGCGCCAGCAGCAGATCCTTTTCACGAAGTGATTACCTCATGGCAAAAAGATTTCCAGGTAATGATCGGAAAGAACCATGCCAAATATTTTGATAAAAATGGCTGGCTGTATTTTACCAAAGAAAGATTTGATCTGTTATATCCTTCTTATGGCGATACTTATCCTGTTTACAATGGCGCTATAGGTATGACTTTTGAACAGGGTGGTGGACCCCGTGGTGGTTTGGGAGTGATTAATGAAGATAAGGACACACTTACTTTATTAGACCGCGCCACACACCATTATACAACCGGTTTATCTACAGTGGAAACAGCTTCTAAGAA
This sequence comes from Chitinophaga pinensis, assembly GCA_943372845.1. Taxonomy (GTDB): domain Bacteria; phylum Bacteroidota; class Bacteroidia; order Chitinophagales; family Chitinophagaceae; genus Sediminibacterium; species Sediminibacterium pinensis_K. The sequence continues at coordinate 302,459 of CALSAD010000004.1, forward strand.
CAGGCAGAAACTCATGGATGAGTTTAAAAAATATTTCGACGATAGCCGCAACGGAAAATCAGGCGAATACAAAACCTATGTGCTTACCGATAAGGATGAAAACAAGATCAAAGCGGTTGCACAAATGCTGGAAAGAAACGGTATTGAATATGGTCGTCTAACAAATAAAAGTTTCCGTGGGTTAAATTATAACACGGGCAAAGACGATGCTTTTACAGATGACGGATTTCACCTCGCAGTAAGTGCCTATCAGCCAAGATCAGTAATGGCAAGGGTATTACTCGAACCCAAAACAGTGGTAACCGATTCTAATACCTATGATATTACGGCATGGTCGGTTCCTTATGCATATGGTGTAAAGGCGTATGCGGTAAAAGATAAACTGGATATTACTTCAGCTGTTACATTGCCTGCTGTAGTGAATGAAGCCAAATCTTCGTATGGTGTATTGATCCCATACCAGTCGCTCAATGCGGCCAAAGCATTGGGATATATGTTGAAGAATGGTATCAAAGTTCGCTTTGCAGAAAAACCATTTACCTATGATGGAAAAAATTATGAGCGCGGCACACTCATTATTTTGAAAACAAGTAACCCAGCCAATTGGAATGAGGTAGCGAATGAAGCCTGCAAAACATTTAACCTTCGCCCTGTTGCAGTAGAAACGGGTTTCATGGATAAGGGTGCTGATTTTGGATCGTCTGATGTAAAAATTATTAACCGTGCGTTAAAAGTAGCCATGTTAACCGGTGAGCAAACCTCTTCTGGCGGAGCAGGTGAGGTATGGCATTTCTTTGAGAAACAACTCGACTACCCCATCACTCTCATTAACGCCGTTGATCTGGCAAGGGTTAACCTGAAGAATTATGATGTATTGATTGTACCTGATGGCAATTACCGTAACCTGAGTGATAAAGTAACGACAGATAAATTGAAAGATTTTGTTCGCGGCGGTGGAAAATTGATTGCCATTGATAATGCAGTAGCCATGATGGCAGGACCGGATTGGGGCATCAAAATCAAGGAAGACAAATCGGAAGACAAAGGCGAGTATACTGCGGTGAAAAAATATGGCGACAGAGAAACACAATCCATAACCAATTCGTTACCCGGCGCTATTTACAAACTTGAGTTGGATAATACCCATCCACTGGCATTTGGTTATCCTGATTATTATTTCACTTTAAAACAGGATGCTACGGTGTTTGAATTTTTGAAAGAGGGATGGAATGTAGGTGTGATGAAGAAAGATGCTTACATCACCGGGTTTATCGGAAATAAATTAAAACCGAAAATTAAAGACGGAGTAGTGATTGGTTCGCAAAATATGGGTGCAGGCACGGTGGTTTATTTTACAGAAGATCCCTTGTTCCGTAATTTTTGGGAGAATGGAAAATTACTGTTTTGCAATGCCGTATTCCTTGCCGGGCAATAAAGTGGTTGTATGAAAATTGAGATAAAACCGTGCCTTTGTGCCTTGGTGTGAAAAATAATTGCACACCAAG
>CALSAD010000005.1:0-272333 GCA_943372845.1 Chitinophaga pinensis
TAAATCAAAAATGAGTACCATTAACATCGTTCGAAATAAAATCCTGTACCGGATGTTTGCCGTTGTAAAGCGACAATCACCCTTTGTTAACGACTATTTAAAGGCAGCTTGAAAAATAAAATTGCCCATTTAATAGTCTTAGAATACACCAAGGCACGGTTTAAAATAAACTAGTTTATTCGCATAATATGGTATACTATACTTCCTTTAATGCCTTATCCGCATTCTTAAAAATGCGTTTTTTCTTCCAGCGGTACCAGGGTTGCGGAATGGTTTTCTTTAGTAGTGTATCAATACTGCGCATGCCGAATAAATTCCATACACCTGTTAATTTACCGAATAACGAAGGCTGCATGGCACGAAGGCTCATGGCAAAACCACTCTCTAAATATTCCATATGGTGCCAATAGCCGGCGGGCATGAAGAGGGTATCACCATGGTTTAATATCAGATCAAACCCCTTCGCTTTTTTTAAAGCAGGAAACTGTTCATAATCCAGTTTACTATTTTCAGGATCATAATAATTACTGAAATCGGCCATGCTCAATACTTCAAATGGCTTTCGGTATAATTTATACTGTTCCTCATTCGGGAAAAGTAATACCCGTTTTCTTCCGGCAAATTGTGTGTGCAGGATATGGCTTACATCAATATCAAAATGCATGTGCGTGATAGAGGTTTGTCCGCCTGTAAACAACATCGGATATTTTTTTACAAAACCATTCATGAGTTGTTCGGGCCAGCTAAAATCTTTGATGAGTTTAGGGGCATGCTCAAAAATATTGAACAGAAAAATTCGCCATGCCGCCGGCCCTTCTTTGATCATATCAATATATTCCCCAAAAGTTTTGTAATCATCAGCGGTATTAATAGGTGTGTAGGCATCGCTCTTCACATTATTATAGAGTGCTACTTTCTGATCGCCTACCAGTTCTTTAAAATAATCCCAATTCCATGTATGATAGGCGGGCCAGTTTTTGGCAAGGTTCCTGATCACGAGCGGACGCATAGGGTAGTAATAATTTTTCTTAAAATCTTCTGCACTAATATCATCTACTACATCAACAGGTTGTAATTGCATCAAAAGAATGTTTGTGTAAAGGTAAGATAAATCAGTTATGTGGTCTGCGAAGTGAATTGATACAACAGCCATAAACCTTAACAGTAATGGCTCACGGCTCATTGCTCGCAGCTTATACGTAAATTGCACCCATGTTACTACATATCCACCCGGATAATCCCAATCCGCGACATATTAAAACAGTGATCGAGTGTTTGTTAGACGGTGGGGTAATCATTTATCCAACAGACACCATCTATGGGTTGGGCTGTGATATTTTTCAGCATAAAGCCATTGAGCGTATTGCACGCATTAAAAACATCGATCCTGCCAAAGCGCAACTGAGTTTTGTTTGTTATGACCTGAGCGATCTTAGTAAATATACCAAGAGCATTTCTACCCCATTATATCGGTTGTTAAAAAATTACCTGCCCGGTCCGTATACTTTTATTTTGCCTGCCAGTAAAGAAGTGCCTAAAATATTGCACAGCAAAAAAAGTACGATTGGGTTACGTGTACCTGATAATAATATTGCCCGAACCATTGTGCAGGAACTGGCGCACCCACTGTTGTCTGCTTCTTTACCTGGAGAGATGGTAGAAGAGTATACGGATCCCGAATTGATGTATGATAATTTTCACAAGCTCGTAGACATAGTAATTGATGGAGGTATTGGTGGTATGGTGCCCTCTACTGTGGTTGATTGTACGCAGGATGTATATGAAGTGATCAGGGAAGGAGCCGGGGTTTGGGATGAGTGAGGTTGGATTGGTTAAAGAGGGTAAATTTTTCCGCTACTTCTTTTAACGATTTTAACTTCTTTAACCCCCTTTAACTAAACAATGTCTTCGTCTTCCCCGGGCCAATCGCATAACTCTTGCGGTGATATTTGCACAAACCATATTTCTCAATGGCATTTCTATGTGTAAGTGTGCCATATCCTTTGTTCTTGTTCCACCCATAATTTGGAAATTCGCTGTGTAGTTGCTGGAGGTAATCATCCCGGTAAGTTTTTGCAAGGATACTCGCAGCTGCAATGGAGGCATATTTTCCATCACCTTTAATGATGCAGTGATGAGGTGTATTGGGATAGGGTTTAAAGCGATTGCCATCAATCAATAACAAACCAGGCCTTATTTTCAGTTGATCAATGGCTGTATGCATAGCTTTGTAAGATGCCTGCAAAATATTAATCTTGTCTATCTCCTCATTATCAATACTGGCTACGGCCCAGGCAAGGGCAGCTGATTCAATCACCTCTCTCAAAATAACCCTTTGTTTTTCTGAAACCTGTTTGCTGTCATTCAGCAAGGGATGATAAAACCCCGCGGGCAAAATAACGGCAGCTGCAAATACGGGTCCGGCATAGCATCCTCTGCCTGCTTCATCTGCGCCTGCCTCGGGCACCTGCGTTTGGTAAAACAATTCTAACATGCCGGTAAAATTCAACATTCCTGTGAATACTTTCCAAATTCATTTTGTAAAATTCAGGCTTGGTTTGTTATAGCTGTAACTTTGCAGGGTTACAGAAAATAAGGGATATGCGTACAACAGAACGTTCTTCGAAACTGGTAGCCACCTGGCTTTTGATAGGAGTGGGAATGACGGTAATACAAATAGCACTGGGCGGTATTACCCGGTTAACGGGAAGTGGGTTGTCTATTACCCAGTGGGAGGTGATCACCGGATCACTACCACCCCTGAATGAACAGCAGTGGATGTTAGAGTTTGAAAAGTATCGGCAAACCCCGCAGTTTCAATTACTCAATTTTGATTTTACACTTTCCGATTTCAAATTCATTTTTTTCTGGGAATGGTTTCATCGTTTATGGGCACGTACCATTGGTTTGGTATTTGCTGTAGGATTTGTATGGTTTTTGGTGCGGAAACATTTTAAAAAAGAAATGGTTACGCCGCTGCTCATTCTCTTTTTGCTGGGTGCGTTACAAGGTGCCATCGGCTGGATTATGGTGGCCAGCGGGTTAACGGGAGATGCAGTGTATGTAAAACCAACACGTTTGGCTTTACACTTTAGTTTTGCCTTAGGGTTGTTATGTTATACTTTCTGGTTTGCTCTCAAGTTATTGGTGAGTAACGAACAAAAGATTACCAACCCATCGTTACGTAATTGGACGATTGCCTTATTAGGTTTGTTAAGCATACAGTTATTGTACGGCGCACTAATGGCCGGGCACAAAGCTGCAACAGCCGCACCAACCTGGCCCACCATTAACGGGCAATGGATACCTGACAATTTGTTAAAGAACGAATCTTTCTTTCTGAACCTGGTTGATAATACGGTCTGGATTCATTTTGTGCATCGTGGCCTGGCGTATCTTTTACTGGTATTGATTGTGTTGTGGACGGTACGCTTATCGCGTACAAAAGGGTCTGCGCTCTTTCAAAAAACCAAATGGTTTCCATTGGTCATTGTATTCTTGCAGGTGCTATTGGGTATTGCCAGTGTGCTAACCAGCACGGGTATTATACCGGGTCATTGGGGTGCGTTTGAATGGATGGCACAATTGCACCAGTTGACAGGTATGTTGTTATTGCTATCTTTAGTGTGGATGTTGTATTTGATAAAAGTACGGTAAGCAGCAACCTTCTTAATAATACAGTCTTGCTACTATGAAAGAATACCTAGTGGGTATATGGCAATCATTGCCGGTACAGTTGTTCCTGCTGCACTTTCGCAGGTACCAGGTGTTTTTAATTTTCTGGTATATTCTGTTTGCTACTGTTGCTGGTGGTTTCATGTTTACGTTTGGTGCCAATTCTCTTTTTCTGGCACCGGAATATTTAGGTGAGGTAAATACCTTGAGTACCGCTATTGTAGGATTTGCGTTTGGTATTTTTGTGATGAGCTGGAATATTACCACGTTCATACTGCATAGTAAAAATGTAAAATTTCTCGCTACCACCGCACAACCCTTTTTAAAATATTGCATTAACAATGCAGTACTTCCACTTGGCTTTTTGTTTTTTTATCTTTTTAAAGCCATAGACTATGCACGTTACCAGGAACTTTTTAATGTTACAGACATTTTGTTATTAATTGGAGGGTTTACCGGTGGCATTGTGTTATCCATCATCATTTCTTTCATCTACTTTTTTGGTGCCGATAAAACCATTTATTACAGTATGGGTTCTGTGATTAATACGGCCAACACCCGCTACGATGAGTTGATACAGAAATCACAACTACCCAAAGAAAAAACTGAATTAAATGTAGCCTGGTTTCTTAGTGCCAGGTTGGGTATTCGTAAGCCCAGAGATGTTCGTCATTACAGCGATGAATTTCTGGATGCTGTATTTAAGCGCCATCATTTTGCAGCAGTCATCGCCATTGTGATCGCCTTTGTTTTTTTGTTATTGGTTGGATATATTTCCGATGAACGTTTATTTCAATTACCGGCAGCAGCCAGCATTACGATTCTATTTGCTCTGCTCATTGCCTTGGCAGGGGCCATCTCTTTATTTTTGCGTAGCTGGAGTATTCCTGTGCTGGTATTGCTGTATATTATATTGAATATACTTTACCAGAAAGAGATCATTGACCCGCGTAACAAAGCGTATGGATTGAATTACCTCAATAAAAATGAGCGCCCCATTTACAGTAAAGATTCCATTAATGCATTGGCCAGTGATCGCAATATGGAATCGGACAAACAATATTTTATCAATATACTGAACCGATGGAAAGCCAAACAGAAAACAGATAAACCCATTTTATACCTGATCAATACCAGTGGCGGTGGTGCCCGCAGTGCTACGTTTACTATGAATACCCTGCAAAGGCTGGATAGTTTGTTTAACGGCGAATTAATGAACCAGACCTTTCTGATCAATGGTGCATCAGGTGGAATGTTGGGAGCTGCCTATTTCAGAGAACTATATTATGAAAAAACAAAAGGGGCTGCTATTGATTTACAGAATAAGCTCTATGTGGATAATATTTCCAAAGACCTGCTTAATCCCTTGTTTTCTTCTTTTGTATCAAGAGATTTAATAGGACCTGTACAAAAGTTTGAAAGAAACGGATACCAGTATGCCAAAGACCGTGGCTATGCGTTTGAACAAAAACTCGATGAAAATACACAGGGTGTGTTATCTAAAACCTTGAAGGATTATGCAGCACCTGAAGCCGGTGCACAAATACCTTTTATGTTTTTTAATTCTGTCATAAATCGCGATGGCAGAAAAATGATCATCAGTTCCCATCCTGCCCGTTTTATGATGCGGCCACAAACTGACACCGCCAATCTTACTTACACAGATCCGGATGCCATTGATTTTAATTCTTTTTTTCAACGGCAGGATGCTATGAACATCAATATACTTTCTGCCTTGCGGATGAACGCTACCTTTCCGTATGTATTACCCAGTGTATGGTTACCTACCAATCCCATTATTGATGTAATGGATGCGGGGCTTCGCGATAATTTTGGGCAGGAAGCCTGTCTGCGGTTTATAGATGTATTCAAAGACTGGTTAAAAGAAAATACCAGTAAAGTGGTTTTGTTACAAATACGCGACAGAAGTCTGGGCGATTGGGAAAAACCTTTTACCGGAAACAGTCTGGTGAGTTTATTTACACAACCTTTTCTGGTATTGCAAAACAACTGGTACAAACTACAGGATTATTACCAGCACGATCAGTTGCAGTATCAGTCTGCATCATATGGTCCGCAATTACACCGCATCTGTTTTCAATATGTGCCTTCTAAAAATGAAGCACCGGCCAGTTTGAGCTTTCATTTAACGGCTGCGGAGAAAAGAGATATTGCATTGGCATTGGATAATACCGTGAATCGGCAGGAGTTTGCCAGATTGGTAGCATTAATGTATGAGAAGCAACCGGATTAAGGTTGAATTAAATCGAAACAATCTTTTAGGATAGTAATCCTGAATTCTTCTGCAGTTTCCTTTGGCTCTCCATCTATATGCAGCGGTGCATGTTTCAGGTTGCGTATGATAAGCGAAGGCGTTTGAAAATAGAGAATGTTTTTCTGCGTCATATCTTCTACCAATTGCTGCAATTTATTATTACCACGTACCTGTTGCAAAATAGCAAAAGGCAGTTTTGCCTTATTCATTTTTTGTACCACCACAATATCCAGTAGCCCATCGTTTAAGCTGGCCTGTGGGGCAATGGTAAAATTATTACCAAACTGGTTGCTGTTGGCAATACTGATAAAAAAGGCATCGCTGAAAAAAGAAAAATTATCCAGTATAATTTCAAACTGGTAAGGGTGGGCCTTAAAATAATTGACAATACTTTGTTGTGTATACATCATTAATCCACGCGAAGCTTTGTTGGCAAAATCATGGGCCACCTGTGCATCAAAACCTATACCGCTAAGCATACAGGAGAACTGATTGTTGATGAGAAACGCATCTGTTTTTCTTGCCATACCGCTAAAAATCAATGCCAGTGATTGTTGCGGCTTCATGGGGATGCCAGCTGCACGGGCCAATCCATTTCCTGAGCCAACGGGAATAATGCCAAAGCGAACAGCAACTTCTCGTAATGCACCGGTTACCTGATTTACAGTACCATCGCCACCAATCATCACCACATCGGTAAACCCATCCCGTACTATCGCATCTTTCAACCAATCATAATCACCTTCCGCATTGGTTGCATCCATTTGATATGGAATACCCTGTGCAGAGGTTTCTCTTTCTATCAGTTTTTTGATCCCGTCTTTTTTGGAGGTACCTGATATGGGGTTAACGAGGTAAATAATTTTTCTATCACTCATCACAAATAGGCTGCTGTTATTACAGGTTGTTTTTTACGTCATTACCAATGTTTGTTATTCCTAACAATGTATACTTCTATCATAGCCATCTAATCTGATCTGGATTGTCGAAGTTACCATTTCAACAAAGCACTTGCCCATGTAAAACCACTGCCAAATGCGGCCAGACAAACCAGATCATTTTCTTTGATCTTTCCTTTTTCCAAGGCCTCGCACAAAGCTATGGGAACAGAAGCTGCCGTTGTGTTACCGTACTGTTGAATATTGTTATATACCTGATCGTCGCTCAGTTTTAACTTCTGTTGAACAAACTGACTAATGCGTAAATTGGCCTGATGCGGGATGAGCATATTGATATCGGTAGATTGATAACCATTTGCCTGTAATGCTTCCATAATGACTTCCGGAAATTTCACCACAGCTTTCTTGAATACCGCCTGACCATCCATGTAAGGAAAATTTTGTGCGTTATCAATCATCTGGTGACTCATGAACATTTGTGCAATGGGCGCTTCATCAAAAGTTGCATAATTTTTTGTTCCCCAATGATTGGCATGGGTGCCGGGATTGTACATAGCCAGTATTTCTGCAGATTCACCATCACTATGCAAATGCGTACTCAGAATACCCTGACCTTCTTTTTCGGTTGGCTGCAATACAACAGCACCTGCACCATCTCCAAAAATCACTGAAATATTTCTGCCACGCGTAGAGAAATCCAAACCAAAAGAATGTTTCTCACTTCCAACCACCAATATGTTTTTATACATGCCGGTTTTAATAAATTGATCGGCCACACTCAATGCATATAAAAAACCACTGCATTGGTTACGAACATCCAATGCACCTACTTCTTTCATTTGCATAGCTCTTTGTAACATAACGCCACAACCCGGAAAATAATAATCGGGCGATAGCGTAGCGAATACAATAAAATCAATATCCTGTGCTGTAGTACCAGCCCGTTCAATAGCTATTTTGGCGGCTTCAACAGCCATGGTAGTGGTGGTTTCTTCGGTGCGATGCGCATAACGGCGCTCTTTAATGCCGGTGCGTTCCTGTATCCACTCATCGGTGGTTTCCATGTACTGGGTAAGGTCTTGGTTGGTTACCACACGTTCGGGTACGTATTTACCAATACCGGCTATTTTACTGCGTGGCATAGACAATCGTTTTTGTTTGAGTGGGGTGAAGATAAGGAAAGTTGGTAGTCTATGGTCCATAGTCAATAGACCATGGACCATCTCTACAACTCAAGTTTTTGTTCTAACATGGGGCTCATGTGTAATATCTCCTTCAGAAACAGAGCGGTTTCTTTTTCAACACTGATAATATCTTTTGATTGGATGGGTGAAGCCAGTACATGGTTACCTGTATTGGGGAGGGCTACCATTTTTTCTTTGTCTACCGGTGTACCCAAAGAAGCCATCATTTCTTTAATGGCAGATACTTTTACCACAGGGTCCTGTTCCTGATCGTTTTTATAATAATACAAGGCCAGAACCGGTTGTTTTATTTTTTCAAAAGTGGAAGTTTTCATGGTTGTTTCCAGTAATTCTTCCAGTTGAACGGTAGCTTCCAAACGGTATTGCCGGTTCCAGTATTGATTGTATTCAGGTGTATTGGTTTTTGCCGTGTTGAGGTTAGAGCCTTTTACCATGCGCGCAATTTGTAAACCCCATGGGTTGTTTAATAACCATGCGTTGGGATCGTTGATGGCAATATTGGGTGAATACAAAACCAAGCCGGCAATTTCGGGATAAGCAGCGGCTAATTGCAAAGCCAGTGTGCCGCCAGTAGAAGTGCCCATTAAAATTACTTTATTACCCAATTGTTTGCCTATGGCATACGCTTGCCTGGCCGATTCCCAAAGATTTTCGGCGGTCAGATTATATAAGGCGTCGGTAGTATCTACACCATGTTGTGAAAGTCTTGCCAGGTAAAGGTTACAGCCAAACTGTTTCGCAATATTTCTGTGAACCGGATTGCCTTCTTCCTGCGAGGCACTGAAACCATGCAGGTATACGATGGCATATTCCGTTTTTTGTTTGGTAGAATCATTGGCCCAAACAATGCGGGCTTCGTTATCAGTCTTCAGTTTGTGTTGCGATTCCTGTTCACGAACGTATTGTTCAAGCGAAGCATTATCCACCGGGACATCAGGAAGGGTATTAGTGTATACTGGTGTAGAAGGATTAGGGCCGAGCAGGTATACAACCGTTAGTAATAAGAGAATAGCTAATAAAATTTTCAGAAATCGCATAACAAATCATTTGTTTAAAGTTACCAATTTGTAGCAAAACCATTGGGTTAAAAATCATTTTCGATACCACCATGCCCATGCCAATAAGAGTGGATGTATCACTAGCAACCTAAGCCAGCCAACCCATTGCGGTACACAAAGGCCATCGGGAATGCAACTGCCTATCTGTATAAAATAAACGTGTGCAGGAATAAAAGCGATTAGCAACAGTACAATTCCGTAAGCAGCCCATGTGCGTGTTGTTTTGAATAACAAAAGAATACCTAGTAGTATCTCTGCAATTCCTGCTATTATATTGAGAGCTGTATGCGAGGGTAGGTAGGGTGGAATAAGACCTGCATAAAATTCAGGGTTGCGGAAATGATTACAGCCGGCAAAAACATAAAAGATAGTTTGCAGGTAGAGTAGGATTTTTCTCATTCTTTAAGGTAGCTTTTATTTGCCACTGATTGCACTGATTGACACTGAAGTTCAGTGCTAATCAGTGCAATCAGTGGCAAAAAATACCCGCTGCCTATATAAAAACTGTATATTAGAAATTCCAAAACGCTGCCATGACACAAACCAACCAACGCTTTCCCGCACTGGATGTATTTCGCGGACTTACCATCTGTTTAATGATCATAGTAAATACTCCCGGTGATGGTGCTGTAACATTTGCGCCACTGCTGCATGCTAACTGGCATGGCTTTACGCCTACCGATCTGGTATTTCCTTCTTTCTTATTCGCCGTAGGCAATGCCATGAGTTTTGTGATGCGCAAATGGGAAGTAAAAACAACCGGAGAAGTACTGGGAAAGATTTTCCGCAGAACCGCCTTAATTTTTTTGTTGGGGTTTCTTATGTATTGGTTTCCTTTTGTGAATAATAATGAGGGGCATTGGGCATTGTCTCCCATTTCTCACACCAGAATATTAGGGGTATTGCAACGTATTGCCCTATGCTACTGTTTTGCTTCTTTACTGGTATATTTTTTAAAAACAAGAATGGTAGTGATCATTAGTGTGGTATTACTGTTGTTGTATTGGGGCTTGTGTTTTTGGTTTGGCGATGCCTGGGATCCCTTGAGTTTACAGGGTAATGCAGGACTAAAATTCGATCTCTGGCTAATGGGCGAAAACCATTTATATCATGGCGAGGGCATAGCTTTTGATCCTGAAGGATGGTTAAGTACATTACCTGCTATTGTAAATGTAACAGCCGGTTATCTCGTTGGTATACATATTCAAAAAAGTGGTAAAAGTTACGAAGGCATTACTAAATTGTTATTGGCTGGTTTCGTATTGGTTGTTCTTGCCTATTTCTGGAATTTCATTTTCCCCATCAATAAAAAATTATGGACCAGCTCTTTTGTGCTTCATACAGTTGGGCTAGATTGCCTTGTACTTGGCGGTATTATTTACCTGATGGACATGCGCCAGAAAACCAAGGGAGCGTGGTTTTTTGAAGTGGTGGGTAAGAACCCATTGGCCATTTATTTATTATCAGAGATTTTAGCCATCATTCTGTATACCGTTCAGGTGGGGGAACGTTCTTTGTTTACATCCATTTATCAAACCCTCTTCAGTTTTGCCGGCGATTATTGGGGCTCGTTGTTATTTGCAGTAAGCTTTATGCTTCTTTGTTGGAGTGTGGGTTATTGGATGGATAAAAAGAAAATTTATTGGAGAGTGTGAGAAGGGAGTTAGAAGTGAGGAGACTGGAGTCTGAAGTTAGTAGTTGAAGAATTAATTAATGGGAGCAATAGGTATCCACTTGCCTTATTGTTGGCCAGATAGTAGATATGTACCAAAAATAATAACTCCAGTCTCCAGACTTCTAACTCCAGACTCCCTCCAACCCGCTGCTAAACAGCCTCTTGTGTCATATTTCTGTTAACTCTTTGCCCTCCGGCTGTAAAACCGTACCTTTGCAGCCTTAAAATTTTACATGGAAATAAGAAACATTGCCATTATTGCGCACGTAGATCATGGCAAAACAACACTGGTAGACAGGATTTTGCAAACTACCAAAGTATTCAGAGACAACCAGGATACAGGTGACCTCATAATGGACAGTAATGACCTGGAAAGGGAACGTGGTATTACCATCTTCAGTAAAAATGCTGCAGTTACCTATAATGGCGTTAAAATTAATGTTATCGATACTCCGGGTCACAGTGATTTTGGTGGTGAAGTTGAGCGAGTACTGAAAATGGCCGATGGGGTTATTTTGCTGGTAGATGCTTTTGAAGGCCCTATGCCACAAACCCGTTTTGTATTGCAGAAAGCGTTGCACCTGAACCTGCACCCGATTGTGGTGATCAATAAAGTAGACAAAGCCAACTGCCGTCCTGATGAAGTACACGATGCAGTTTTTGAACTCTTTTTTAACCTTGATGCAACCGAAGAGCAGCTGAACTTCCCTACTTATTATGGTAGTGGAAAAAATGGCTGGTTCAATGATAGCTTAACACAAACAGAAGATATCCTTCCTTTGATGGATGGTATCATTAAACATGTTCCGCCTCCAAAAATTAATGAAGGCCCGGTTCAAATGCAGATCACTTCCCTAGATTACTCTTCTTTCCTTGGCCGTATAGCCATTGGTAAAGTACACCGCGGTGTATTAAAAGAAGGTCAAACCATCGCATTGGTGCAGGGAGATGGTACTTTCAAAAGAAGTAAAGTGAAAGAACTATATGTGTTTGAAGGAATGGGTAAACGTAAAGTAACCGAAGTAATTGCCGGAGATCTTTGTGCAGTGGTTGGATTGGATGATTTTAATATTGGAGATACCATTTGTGATATTGATACACCGGAAGGTTTACCTATTATTAGTGTGGATGAGCCAACTATGAGTATGACTTTCAGTATTAACAACTCACCTTTCTTTGGTAAGGATGGTAAGTTTGTTACTTCACGTCATCTGCGTGACCGTTTGATGAAAGAAACTGAAAAGAACCTTGCTTTACGTGTAGAAGATACAGACAGTGCAGATAGCTTCCTCGTTTTTGGTCGTGGTATTTTGCACCTGGGTATATTAGTAGAAACCATGCGTCGTGAGGGTTACGAGTTAACTGTTGGAAATCCGCAGGTACTTGTCAAAACCATCGACGGTAAAAAACATGAGCCTTACGAGAACCTGGTTGTTGATGTGCCTGCTGATTTTAGCGGTAAAGTGATCGACCTGGTTACCCAGCGTAAAGGTGAAATGCTGGTAATGGAAAGCAAGGGCGAAATGCAGCACCTTGAATTTGAAATTCCTTCAAGAGGATTGATCGGTTTGCGTTCGCAAATGTTAACTAACACAGCCGGTGAAGCTGTAATGGCGCACCGTTTTATAGACTATAAACCATGGAAAGGCCCAATACCCGGAAGAAGCAATGGTGTATTGATCGCTAAATTTGGTGGGGTTACTACTGCGTATTCTATTGATAAATTACAAGATAGGGGTAGCTTCTTTGTAGATCCAACAGAAGAAGTGTATGTAGGCCAGATTATTGCCGAGCATATTAAGCCGGGTGATTTGATGGTGAATGCAGTGGAAATGAAAAAACTAACCAACCACCGTGCCAGCGGAAGCGATGATGCGGTTCGTATCACACCTAAATTACAATTCACACTGGAAGAATGTATGGAATACATTCAGCAGGATGAGTGCATTGAGGTAACACCTAAAAGCATTCGTATGCGTAAAGTGATTTTGAATGAAGATGATAGAAAGAAGAGCAGTAAGAGTATGCAAAGTGAAGCAGTAGGATAACGAATGCTTCTAACAAATACTAGAGCCATCCTGTGTAATAGCGGGATGGCTTTTTTGTTGCGGGTCTGTATCTTCCTTTAATAGATAGTTGGTGTTACAATTGTCTCCATCACAACAGGGCAATGCATTGATGTAACACACAGGGCATTGGTAGTGCCCGTGTACATGCACCAATTGTACCAGGTGCCCACAGAACAAACATTGCAGGGGTTGCATACGATGAAAGTAAGGAGAATTATTTTGATAAGAGAAGGACAGGAGAAAAAGAGTGTAGCAAGAGAAGACTCTTTAACTCTTTTTCTCCTATAGCTCTTAGCGAAACCATTAGCGTAACCGACTATCGGCGTGATGCTATTCGTTAGGGGGTAAGAAAAAAATATTTCAATAAGAGGAGTACAGGAAAAAAAGAGTGTAGCAAGAGTGATCTCTCTTTAGCTCTTTTTCTCTTATAGCTCTTAGCGAAACCACCAGCCTAACCGGATAGCGGCGCGATGCAACTATTGAGAAAAATTACCCATAAAAAAACCACAGCCATTGATCACTCAATAGCTGTGGCTGAAATTTGTGTGGTTGTAAAAAATTATCCTTTGCTTACAACAACATCTTCAATTACCGAAGTTTTGATATTTACATCAAACTTTTGTTTGAAGGAATCTTTACCATCTTCAATTACGAAGGTCAGTTTGCTTACTTCAGATTTTGGTAATTTGAAAGTCTTGTCGAAATTTTTATCGGCATATACAGCTTTGTACAGCGATTCACCGTTCTCATCCAACACATTCAGGTAGAAAGAAGCACCTGTTGGATTGCTGAATTTAACGTTGAACGATAACTGGTTGTATTTGTCGAGACCGGTGTATTTCACTTCTACTTTATCAGTACCAACTGTTGCGGTAGAAACAGTGGCTGCGTTGGCAGAAAGAAACAGGGCAGCGGCTAACAGGTTGCCTAAGAAAAATCTTTTAGCGATGGTTGACATAGATTGTTTTTTCATGGTAATCATTTTTAGTTTAAATGAATGAATTAAATAACTGAACGGGCATAACACGGCCTATTGGCTCACAAAAGAAATTTACATGGGGTTGGGCAATCAGAAGAATACAAGGGCTACCGAAACGGTGAAGTGAATGGGTAAATTCAACAAATGATGTACATCAAAAACGCGATTGTATACAGGTTAATACCTGAATGTGAGAAAGGTAACCCGGTGTGTTATGTTAACAGAATGTTACGTGTTTATAAAACTAACGTTCGTTTTTTTATGTCGGAAGCAAAACATAATTAACTCAAACAGCTACTAAAAAAAGATAAAGATTCACAAGAAAAATTTACGCTACAGGCTTATTCAAAGTTTGCCAGAGAAGGTCTTTTAATTCTGTTAATCCTTTATTGATCATAGATGAAATAAATACATGCGGAATACCTACTGGTAATTCTTTGCTGATGGCTTCTTTTAATTCATCATCCAGCATATCGCTTTTACTCACGGCAATGATGAAATCTTTTTGCAACATTTCAGGATTGTATTCTTCCAGTTCGTGACGAAGAATTTCAAATTCTTTTTTATGATCGGCACTATCGGCAGGAATTAAAAAAAGTAAAATAGAATTGCGTTCTATATGCCGCAGAAAACGATGCCCCAATCCTTTACCTTCTGCAGCACCTTCAATAATACCCGGCAGATCGGCTATGCAGAATGATTTGTTATCGCGATACTCCACCATACCCAGTTGCGGAATGATGGTAGTAAATGCATAATTGGCAATCTTGGGTTTGGCAGCGGTGATCACAGACAATAAAGTAGATTTTCCGGCATTGGGAAAACCAACCAATCCCACATCGGCTAATACTTTTAGTTCTAAATTTTTCCAGGCTTCCGCACCGGGTTCGCCGGGTTGTGAATGTTCCGGTACCTGGTTGGTAGGTGTAGCAAAATTGCTATTACCCAAACCACCACGGCCACCTTTGAGCCAGATTACTTCCTGCCCCTCTTCTAAAATCTCAACTTCAATGGCACCGGTTTCTTCATCGCGGGCTACCGTACCTAAGGGAACATCTATATAAATATCTTTTCCATCCCGGCCGGTACAATTGTTTTTGCTGCCGTTTTCTCCATTCTCTGCCAGTACATTTTTAAAATAGCGTAAGTGCAGTAATGTCCACAGGTTGCTGTTGCCACGTAAAATAATATGACCGCCACGGCCACCATCACCGCCATCAGGTCCGCCCATGGCCGTTAATTTGTTACGCATAAAATGGGTAACACCCTGGCCACCATGACCACTACGGGCAAAAATGCGGATATAATCTATGAAGTTGTTTCTTTCTGACACGTGTTCTGATATTAATGGCAAATGTACGCCAATGTTATTTGTTGGACGATTCTCTTGATTCGTTCCATGTTGTATAGTGATTTTGCTGCGATGCCCGGTTGGCCGGAATTTCGCGTAAGGGCTCAACGGCTTGCCAATATTCCTGCATTTCTTTAGGGAGTGTCTGATACAGCTTTGTACCTTCTGTTTTCCATTGGATCATGTCATCACTAACTTCTTTGATCTTTTTGGCAGGATTACCAACAATCAGGCTTCTTCGTTCAAATACCTCATCTGCTTTGATAAAACTTAACGCGCCTACAATACATTCATCGCCCAATACCACATTATCCATTAGTACACTGTTCATCCCTACCAGACAATTTTTTCCAATAGTGGCACCATGAATTACAGCACCATGACCAATATGCGATCCTTCTTTCAATAAAACCGTAACGCCCGGAAACATATGAATGGTACAGTTTTCCTGCACATTACAGCCATCTTCAATCACAATACCACCCCAATCGCCACGGATAGCCGCACCGGGCCCGATGTATACATCTTTACCAATAATCACATTACCCGTAACCGCTGCCTGCGGATGGATGAAAGCGGATGTATGGATGACGGGGATGTATTCTTTGAATTGGTAGATCATTTTGGAGTGAGTAAGGTGAATAAAGTAAATAAGGTAAATAGGGTAAATAAAGTAAATAGGGTTGTTGTGGGGTTATTTGGATTCTTTTTGTTTGCGTAGATGTTGGATATAACCGTTTAGCATTCGTTCAATTTCTTTTAACTGTAATCTAAATTGTGTAAGTCTTTCGTCTGTAATGTAGTTATTGTCATATGCGTCTATCAGGTGATTAAATGATTCGGTTAAAGACCCTCTGGCTTGAATGCAGAAGTGTAATTGATCTGCATAAGTATATCTTCCATGCCCTTCGGCTATTAAGCTATTTATTGATCGCGAACTTCTGATCAATTGATCTGAGAGTTTGTACTTTTCTTCTGAAGGAAATTGTTTCGTCAAAACGGCAATCTCGTTTTTAAAAATCCTGGATTTCTTCCAGATTTCCAATTCTTCAAATCCAAAAATGTTATCAAATATCATAGGTAAACATAGTTACTATATATACTTATTTACTTTATCAACTCTTTATATATTCTTCAAGTTCAAATGCTACATGCGAACTTATTTACGGTATATACCTATTTTACTTTATCAACTCCCTACCCGTTCTAAAACAAGTACCCTTAAAAAATGCCACCTGCTCACTACGCTGGTTGGTAATACTGATATGATACAGGCCGGTGCTTCGCCCATTGTGTATTTCTGTTGCCTCCGCAATAAGCGTATCGCCTACCTGAACGGCTTTGATAAAATTGATAGACGTATCTAACGCTACCGATACCTGGTTTCTGTTATTACAGGCAAACGCAAAAGCACTATCCGCCAAAGAAAAGGCGATGCCTCCATGCACAATGCCAAAGCCATTGATCATTTCAGCTCTTACCAGCATTTGTATTTTGCTGTAGCCCTCCTTTATTTCTACTAATTCAATTCCCAGCCACTGCGAAAAAAGGTCGTGTTCCATCATATGGTTCACTACTTTTTTTGCGGATAAATCTTTATCGCTCATATTATTCTCCTTTAAAATTAGGTACACGTTTTTCCAGAAAAGCCTGCACGCCTTCTTTAAAATCTGCGGTAGCCGCTGCTCTCTGCTGGTATTGATCTTCGAGTAACAATTGTTCTTCGAGGGTATTGGTTACAGATTGATTCAAGGCATGTTTGATATAAGCCAATGCTTTGGTAGGCATTTGAGAAAGAGTAGTTGCTATTTTTTTACTCTCCTCTGCAAAACTTTCATCACTGAAAACTTTGTATAACATGCCCATTTGTAACGCATCGGTACTGCTTACCTTATCGCCCAGCATCATTAAGGCGCTGGCTCTTTGAAAACCAATTAATCTTGGCAGATGAAAGGTTCCGCCGCTATCCGGTATCAATCCAATTTTTGAAAATGCCTGAATGAAAGAAGCTGATTGTGTGGCCACAACAATATCGCACGCAAATGCCAGGTTAGCACCGGCTCCAGCTGCCACACCATTAACAGCAGCAACTACAGGTTTGGGAATATTTCTTAATCGGGTTATGATGGGATTATAATGTTCACTCAATATTTTCTGCATGCCTGGACCGTTCGGGTCTACCACTTCTGCAAGGTCTTGTCCTGCACAGAAGCCTTTGCCTGCACCGGTGATGTATACACAACGAACTTCTTGTAAAGAAGCGCATTCATCCAGAGTATCCTGTAACAGTAATGCCATTTCGCGGTTGAAGGAATTGAGTTTGTCAGGGCGATTAAGGGTTATGTTGGCGATACCGTTTTCTATGTGGAATAGGATAGATGACATATGCGGAAGTTAAAAGGGTTAAAGAAGTTAGAAGGGTTAAATTAGTTGAAATTGGCGAATTGGGTATGTGTGTTTTATAAGATAGTTTTTGTTTTTCGATAGCCAGTATAACTATTCAGTAAGCGTTTATTTTATGGTTCTAATTTTGAGTAGTGTATTTGTTTGAAATATATCAAAGCGTAGCGTGGAATTTTAGCCGCAGATTCGCAGATATTTCGGCTAATAATCTGCGAATCTGCGGCCAGAGAATTTTGAATTTATTTAAACTGATACACTTGCTAATTTTAAACCAATGTAACTTCTTTAACCATTAAGTATTGATACAATTAATGGCACTTGAAATAATCAAAAGGCTCTTTACAATCATTGCATTGATACAGGGCTTTACAGGCGGTACTTCCAAATTGCGAAACCAATCGGGTGTGATAGGAATTGCATAGCGGGCATTGAATGGCTTCTTCTTCCTGAAAAGAATCCGGTGTGCACACAGCCTGTTTGTATTGTGGCGGTGCAATGCCGTAGGCTTTTAGTTTTTGTTTTCCTGCCTCACTCATCCAGTCGGTGGTCCATGCGGGAGAAAGTTGTTGTTCAAATTGTATATCTGCGAATCCGTTTTCCAGCAACACCATTTTCATCGTCATCTTCATTACATCAATGGCAGGACATCCCGTATAAGTTGGTGTATAGTAAATGAACAAGCTCCAACCCGCTGAGAGATGGGTTGCTTTTATTTTTCTTACCACACCCAGATCAACAATAGAAAGAACAGGTACTTCGGGGTCGGGTATCGATGCCAATAAGGCCCACACTTCTGCCTCCACCTGTTCGGTAGTCTTCTCAGTTCTGCTATTTGTGTTTATTAACTCCATATCCATTCAACTTTGATTATAGCCTGTTACCATTCCGCATCGGGATAAGCTCTTTGTAAAAACTGCATTTCTGCCAATATAAAACCAAGGTGTTCGGTATGCTTTCCTTCTTTACCTCCGGTTTGCATCCATGTATTTTCTGCAGGAAGGGGTAGTGTTGCTTCTTCAAAAACATCGGTTACTTTTTGTAACCAATTCTCTTGGATGTTTTTTACATCAATACCATAGCCCTCTTCCACTGCTTGTATTTCGTAGTTTACCGGTATAAACATATCCCCTGTATAGCTCCACAATTCCTCAATAGCATGCAGCATACGTTGTTTACTTTCTTCGGTGCCATCGCCAAGTCGGATTACCCATTCACTGCTCCAGCGAAGATGGTAGGTAACTTCTTTCAGTGATTTTTCTGCTATGGCTGCCAGTTGTGTATCGCTGCTGCTTTGTAATTGCTGGTATAAAAAATATTGGTAGGTACTAAAAAAGAACTGGCGCAAAACGGTTTGAGCCCAATCGCCATTTGGTAATTCGGTGAGCAAACAATTTTTATAGTCGATCACATCCCGCAGGTAAGCCAGTGAATCTTCTGTGGCACCATTACCAGAGATCGTTGCGGCATACTGATAAAAATTTCTCGCCTGCCCAATACAATCAAGCGCAATATTTGAAATGGCAATGTCTTGCTCCAGGATAGGCCCATGCCCGCACCACTCGCTATTTCGATGGCCGATGATGAGTGCGTTGTCGGCAAGATGGAGTGTGTAGTTTAGTAGCGAGGTATTCATATGGGGATTAGGTAATTGGGTAATTATGGTAAATAGGTAATTAGGTAAATGGATAATTTGGGATTATGATTTTGATTTCTTTTCCTGGAGAAAGGATATGTAACCATTTAACAGTTTTATAATTTTTTGATAATCTTTTTCCAATGCCATGAACTGTTCTTTTGAAATATAGAATTCATCAGTAGCACAAATCAGGTGATCCAGACATTCCATCAGGCTTCCTCTGGCTTGTCTGCAAAATTGGATATTTTCCTGATAATGATATCTTCCATAACCTTCTGCGATATTGGCGGTAATACTTCGAGAGGCTCTTTTTAACTGATCAGTTAAACGGAACTGCTCTTCTTTTGGAAGCGTTTTGCAAATCGTGGAAATCGCATCTCTAAAAAGTCTAGCCTCTTTCCAAACATTCAAATCCTGAAAGCCTCCTGAATATTCCTGATCTCCCATGTTAATTTCATTTACCCATTTACCATAATTACCCAATTACCTAATACACCAGTTACATATGCTTAACCTCATCCGGTAAATTGTAAAAAGTAGGATGTCGGTAGGGTTTATCATTTGCAGGATCGTATAAGGCATCTGCATCAGCGGGGTTACTCGCATGTAAGTGTTTGCTTTCAACTACCCAAATGCTCACGCCTTCCATTCTTCGGGTATACACATCCCTTGCATTTTCAATAGCCATTTGTGCATCTGATGCATGCAGGCTTCCCACATGTTTATGATCAAGACCCTGCTTACTGCGGATGAAGATTTCCCAAAGAGGCCATTCGTTTTTTATATCAGTACTCATTTTTTACTGGTTTATTAGTTTATTGGTTTATTAGTTTATTGGTGGTGTTGTTTTTACTAATAAACCAATAAACTAATAAACCAGTACTAGGCCGCGCTTAAAGATTGTTTCTGTTTCCGTTTTTCTGCATAAGCAGTTGCTGCTTCTCTTACCCAGGCGCCGTCATCCCATGCTTTTTTTCTGGTTTCCAGTCTTTGCTTATTGCAGGGGCCATTACCTTGTACTACTTGCCAGAACTCGTCCCAGTTGATCTTTCCAAAATCGTAGTGGCCGGTGGCTTCATTCCATTTAAGGTCTTTATCAGGAATGGTGAGTCCGAGTATTTTTATCTGCTCTGCACATACATCAATAAATTTCTGGCGTAACTCGTCGTTGGTAAAGCGTTTGATCTTCCATTTCATGCTTTGAATGGTATTTGGACTTTCATCGTCTGTAGGACCAAACATCATTACACTGGGCCACCACCATCTGTCAATGGCATTTTGTGCCATTCTTTTTTGTGCTTCTGTTCCTTTGCTCAGCGTTAATAAAATTTCAAAACCCTGGCGCTGGTGAAAACTTTCTTCTTTACAAACGCGCACCATTGCTCTTGCGTAAGGGCCAAAACTGCTTCTGCACAATGGCACCTGGTTCATAATAGCAGCACCATCAACCAACCAGCCAATAGCACCCATATCGGCCCATGTTAACGTTGGGTAATTAAAAATGGAAGAATATTTTGCCTTACCGCTGTGCAGTTGTTCATACATTTCATCGCGGGTAATGCCGAGTGTTTCTGCGGCAGAATATAAATACAAGCCATGACCTGCCTCATCCTGCACTTTTGCCAATAAAATGGCTTTACGGCGTAGGTTTGGGGCACGGGTAATCCAGTTTCCTTCGGGAAGCATACCTACAATTTCGCTGTGTGCATGCTGACTGATCTGGCGGATCAAAGTTTGCCGGTATTTTTCCGGCATCCAGTCTTTCGGCTCGATCTTGATCTCTTTATCGATCTTATCCTGAAATATTTCTTCAAAAGCTCTTTCCATGATAGTACTGTTTGGGAGTCAAAAATAGGAAAAGAAATGGAATACTAACGTATGTTAGCCTACTTTATCAATAAAAATGATGGCCTTGTTAGTATATGCTATGTGTGAATGGTGAATGGTCAATTGTGAAGGTTGATTAAAAGGGTAACTCATTGACTATTCACCATTCACAATTGACCATTCACATCATTTACTATCAAAATCCACCACCACTTTTTCTGTACGTGGGTGCGATTGGCAGGTTAAAATAAAACCCTGTTCTATTTCTTCCGGTTCAAGCCCGTAGTTCACATCCATATCCACTTCGCCTTCTACCAGTTTGGCGCGGCAGGTGCAGCAAACACCGCCTTTGCAGGCATAAGGTAAATCAGCACCATTTTTTAAAGCGGCATCCAGTATGGCCTCGCCTTCAAAACCCAGATCAAAATCAAAAGCAACCCCATCCAGCTTGATGGTGATCTTACTTTTTACTTCTGTTTTACCTGAAGCTTGTGTGCTGTCAATTGCCTGCTTTTTACCACCCGGTGTTGTAAATAATTCAAAATGAATTTTCTTGTTCTCAACACCCAAATTTTCCAAAGTCTCTTTCACAGAAAAGATCATGTTTTCCGGTCCGCACAAAAAATAAGCATCAGTATTGGTTACATCAATATTTTTATCGCAAAGCGCTTTACACTTTTCTCCATCAATTCTGCCAAAATGAATAGCAGCATCTGTTTTTTCTCTGGATAAAATATAGATCACGCGAAAACGATCCATATACAGGTTCTTCAATGCTTCCAGTTCTTCTTTAAAGATGATGGAATGGCGGTTGCGGTTGCCATACACCAGGGTAAAACTGCTTTTTGGCTCAGTGCGTAAAGTGGTTTTGATAATGGATAACAAAGGTGTAATACCACTGCCCGAAGCAAAGCCTGCATAATTTTTTTGTTGTAAGGGATTTAGTTCTGTAAAGAATTTACCCATAGGCGGCATTACATCCAGTATCGCTCCTTTCTGCAAATGCTCATTGGCATAGGTTGAGAAAATGCCATGGGCTACTTTCTTAACAGCAACGCGAAGTTCATTATCTAAGGGGCTGCTGCAAACAGAATACGAACGCCGTACTTCTTCGCCATTGATATGTGTGCGAAGGGTGATGTATTGCCCTTGTTTGTATTGAAAAATTTCTTTCAGTTCTTCGGGAATAGCCAATGCAATGGATACGCAATCACTGGTTTCTCTTCTGATATCTGCAACCGTTAGGGAATGAAAATGTACTGACATAAGTGTATACTTCCTGAAAATTAATTTTGTGAATGGTGAATGGTCAATGGTGAATTGTGAAAAATGATAGCCATAATTGTGCATTTTTCTTGCTTTATCCTCCTTGCCAATTGACCATTGACCATTGACCATTCACCATTCACCATTCACAAAAATCAACGGTGAATCAATCCGCCTACCAAAATCGTGATCATATTTTCTTCCAGTTCTTCGGCACTTATTTTTTGGGTAGAGCGGTGCCAGCTTTCGATGCCGCTGATGGCGTGAAGCATAATGAGGACTGCCGTAGGGGCATCAATTTTTTTGATCTCTTTGTTGCGGATGCCTGTTTCTATAATGGCGGCAAAACGTTTACGGTAAATACGGCGTTGGTTTTGAAAATTGGACAGATAAGGATCTGCCAGATGCTTCCATTCACGATCACTTACATACACTTCTTCGTAATGGTTGATCATTTCGTTGATATGGAAACGAAGTAGTTTTTCTACTTTCTGGATAGAACTGATCTGTTCAGTTTCTATCTCATCAATTTTATGAAGGAAACGGTTGGCTACGCTAAAACACAATTCGTGTAAGAGTTCTGTTTTAGATTTGATGTGGTTGTACAAACTGGCGGCTTCTACACCTACGGCTTCTGCCAGGTCGCGCATGCTGGCGGCTTTGAATCCTTTTTCGCGAAATAAAGCAGCAGCTTTGGTTACGATCACATCTTTGCGCGAGATGTTTTTCTCGGTTTTAATTCTGGCCATGGAACGAAGATAAAACAACTAACACACGTTAGCAACACTTTTGACTATTAAATGTGTAACCGTTAGCTTTCTCTGCGACCACCTTTGCATCTCTTGTTCTCTGCGGTTGGAACAACTACCAACCGCAGAGAACAAGAGAAACGGGAGATTGACGCTGAGAGCCCCTGTTCTTATGAAGATCTTTGAGAGGTATTAGCTTGTATCAAAATAAATAGCTACAATACCCACATTTAGCCTTCGATACCCTAATTTCGCCCCCCGATAACAAAACCTAATTTATGTCTTTAGTTGTTGTAGGCTCCATGGCTTTTGATGCCATTGAAACCCCGTTTGGGAAAAGTGATAAGATTGTTGGTGGTGCCGGTACCTATATTGCCTGGTGCGCTTCCAATTTTACACCAGTTAAACAGATCTCTGTAGTTGGTGGTGATTTTCCGCAGTCGGAGCTGGATGCACTAACCAACCGTAACGTGAATTTAGAAGGGGTTCAGATTAAAAAGGATGAAAAGACTTTTTTCTGGAGTGGCCGTTACCATATGGACATGAATACCCGCGACACACTGGATACCCAGCTGAATGTACTCGCTAATTTTCAACCGGTGGTTCCTGATAGTTACCAGGATTGTGAATTTTTAATGTTGGGTAACCTGGTTCCTGCCGTACAGGCCAGTGTAATAACACAGCTGAAAAAACGTCCGAAACTGATTGTAATGGACACCATGAATTTCTGGATGGAGATTGCTATGGATGATCTGAAGAAAACCATTTCGATGGTGGATGTATTGATGGTGAATGATAGTGAGGCCCGCCAGTTAAGCGGTGATTATTCATTGGTAAGAGCAGCTGCTACCATTATGGCTATGGGGCCTAAATACCTGATCATTAAGAAAGGGGAGCATGGTGCCTTACTGTTTCATAAGAACCAGGTGTTCTTTGCACCGGCATTGCCTTTGGAAGAAGTGTTTGACCCAACTGGTGCCGGCGATACCTTTGCGGGAGGCTTTATGGGCCATTTGGCCAGAACAGGCGATATCTCTTTTGAAAATATGAAAACCGCTATTATCGTAGGAAGTGCCATGGCTTCTTTCTGCGTAGAGCGTTTTGGTACCGAACGTTTACGCGAGATCACCAAAGCCGATATCGATGCAAGACTATCCGAATTTGTTCAGCTGGTAAATTTTGATATTGATTTAGTGGGATAGTTAAATGGTTTATTAGTTTACTGGTTTATTGGTCATTTGACCTAGCGAAGTTTTACCAATAAACGAATAAACCAGTAAACTAATAAACCAATACAAAAAATCCTTATTTTCGCAAAGCAATGATGACAATGAAACATACAAAACGTATTAAGAAACCTCTCTAACGGGAAGTGCTTACGTTTGTGTATACTCAAAATATACTTGAAGCCTTCCCATAAACGGGAAGGTTTTTTTATATCCCCCAATAAAATGGACTGAATGATTGGGACATATAAATTAACAGAAACGAATAAACGAATAAACCAATAAACAAGTAAACCCATAAACCCAAAACCCAAAATAATGAAAGTAGCCGTAGTAGGTGCCACAGGACTGGTAGGTACCAAAATGTTGCAGGTATTAGCAGAGCGTAATTTTCCGGTAACGGAACTCATTCCCGTTGCTTCTGAAAGATCAGTAGGTAAGGAAGTGGAATTTAAGGGAGTAAAATACAAAGTGGTTAGCATGAGCGATGGTATTGCTGCTAAACCTGCCGTGGCTATTTTCTCTGCCGGTGGCGGAACTTCATTGGAGTGGGCACCCAAATTTGCAGAAGCCGGAATTACCGTAATTGATAACTCTTCTGCCTGGCGTATGGACCCCACCAAAAAACTGGTGGTACCCGAAGTAAATGCAGATGTATTAACCAAAGATGACCTGATCATTGCCAACCCCAATTGCTCCACCATTCAGATGGTAGTGGCACTGCAACCTTTGCATGTAAAGTATAAAATTAAAAGGGTGGTAGTAAGTACCTACCAGAGTGTAACCGGTACTGGTAAAAAGGCCGTTGACCAGCTATTCAATGAAAGAAAAGGAGTGGAGGGTGAGATGGCGTATAAATACCAGATAGACCTGAACGTGATACCACAGATCGATGTGTTTCTCGACAACGGTTACACCAAAGAAGAAATGAAAATGGTGAAAGAAACCAATAAGATCATGGGCGATGATTCCATCCGTGTAACGGCTACTACTGTTCGTATACCGGTAGTAGGCGGGCATAGCGAAAGTGTGAACGTAGAGTTTGAAAACGATTTTGATCTGGCCGAAGTAAAAGAACTGCTTAGCAAAGCACCGGGTGTGATTGTACAGGATAATCCGGCAGAAGCTTTATATCCAATGCCATTATGGGCCCACGAAAAAGATGAAGTGTTTGTTGGAAGATTAAGAAGAGATGAAACACAATCCAATACCTTAAACATGTGGATTGTAAGCGATAACCTGCGCAAAGGTGCCGCTACTAACGCTGTTCAGATAGCTGAGTACCTGATGGGGAAAGGACTTTTATAAAAATTTGTGAGTGAGTAGTACCTGAGTGCCGGCGTTTGATTACGTTGGCACTCTTTTTTCGTGAATCGTGAGACGTGAAACGTGAAACGTGAGTGTGATTTTTACTCACGATTCACGATTGACGATTCACGAATATCATTCGCTTATCGCCCGGTTAAGAAAAACAAGCATGGGTTGCAAAGCCTCTAATGCAGTAGTGATTTTTTTTACCAAATCTTTACTGGTTAAATCTGTATCTGTTAATGGAGTAGTAGCTACCCAGCTTTTTAATTTGAGGTATTCAATGGCGGGATTATCTTTTTCGTATCCTTTTGGTTCACGGCTCAGGGCCATGCCCTCACCTCTTTCCAGTTCACCGTAAGTAGTTTTGAATTTTTTGTTGTGAATGATGGCTTTAAATTCATCCCAGTTATAATCTATCTCCTGCCTTATTTTTTTAAGTTGATCTGCCTCTACCATATAACGTCCCCCACCAATAAAACTCTCACCACCAGGCTGTATATGAATGTAATAACCGGCATTGTCTGATTTCTTACCACCATTAATAAGGCTGGCTGCCATATTGTTTTTATAAGGAGCCTTATTCTTGCTGAAACGAACATCACGGTTAATGCGGTATATGCAATCTTTGGCAATAAGACTTGCAATCGTAGGATCCTTTTTTCCTAATTGCGCAATCACAGCATTAACCAATGAAGCCATATCTTCTTTAGCAGATTCATATACTTTACGGTTCTTCTCAAACCATTCGCGGGTATTGTTTTTAGCAAGGTCTTTTAAGAATTTGAGTGTGGTTGGTTGTAACATACAAACTATTGTCTTCAACCGTGCCTTTGTGCCTTGGTGTGTCTTTTATTTCACACTAAGGCACAAAGGCACGGTTTATTTTTTAATAAGGTTTAAAAATTCATCTTCTGAAATGATCTTAATGGTGTTGATTTTTTTTGCTTTTTCCAATTTACTTCCCGCATCTTCACCTACCACTAAATAATTCAGTTTGGCACTAACCCCACTCACAATTACACCGCCTTCTGCTTCGGCCAGTGCCTCGGCTTCGCTTCTTTTTAGTTTTGCCAATGTGCCGGTGAATAAAAATGTTTGTCCCGTTAAAGCACCATCAGCCATCACAGCTTTCTTTTCATTCTTCAACTGTAGTCCCAATGTTTCCAGCTGGTGCAGCATCTCTATATTCTGTTCGTTCTGAAAAAACTGGTGAATGCTTTTGGCAACTTTCACCCCCACATCCTCCAGTAATAACAGGTCTTCTTCTGTTTTGGTTGTAAAATCAACTATATTTTCTACAGCATTCGCCAATGTTTTGGCAGTTGTTTCTCCCACAAAACGGATACCCAGTGCATAGATCAAACGATACAACGGTTGCTGTTTGGATGCCTCAATAGCTGCCTGTAAATTATCGAGGCTTTTTTTACCAAAACCTTCCAGTACACCTATTTGTGCATAGTCCAATCCATAGATGCCGGGAATATCTTTCAGCAAGCCCAACTCATAAAATTTGCGCACATTGGCTTCGCCAAAACTTTTGATATCCATGGCATCTTTGCTTACAAAATGGATCATCTTTTCTACTACCTGTGCTTCACATTCTATATTAATACATCGCCAAACGGCTTCGGTATCTTCTTTAAACAATTCACTTTTACAAACAGGGCATTGTTTGGGAAATACGATCTCCTCTTCAGTACCGTCTCTTAATTCCGGTAATGATTTTACAATTTGTGGTATTACATCACCTGCTCTTTCTATCAAAACGGCATCACCAATTTTGAGGTCTTTTTCTTTGATATATTCTTCATTATGCACAGAGATGCTGGAGACCGTTACCCCTCCCAAATACACCGGATCCAGCTTGGCTACCGGCGTTACTGCACCGGTTCTTCCTACCTGAAATTCAACAGCCCTCAGTTTAGTAGTTGCCTGCCGTGCTTTGAATTTAAAGGCGATGGCCCAGCGCGGATGATGAGAAGTCATACCCAGTTGTTCCTGTAAAAAAACATCATTCACTTTTACCACCATGCCATCAATCTCATAAGGAAGATTGTCTCGTCCTGCTTCAAAATCCTGACAATACTCAATCACCGGCTGAATGCCTTGCACCACTCTTTTTTCTTTTTGCGGCGATCTGAAACCAAGGTTCCATAACAATTCTAATGAGCCACTATGTGTATTCAGTAACTGATCATCTGTCGTCTGTCGTCTGTCGTCCATCATCGTATAACTGACATGGTATAAAAACGCATCCAGGTTTCTCTCAGCTACTTCCTTCGGATCTTTCATACGCAAACTACCCGATGCGGCATTGCGTGGATTGGCCAATGGTGCCAGGTTTTGGGCAATGAGCTTATTGTTGTAATTGTCAAATGACTGTTTGCTCATAATGATCTCACCACGTATTTCAATCTGCCTGATTCCATATTTTGAAAATGCTGCGGATAATGGAATGGAACGGATCTGTTTTATATTAGTAGTGATATCTTCTCCTTCCACACCATCGCCACGGGTTATGGCCCTAACCAACTTATCGTTTTCATAGATCAACGAAATACTGGCGCCATCAAATTTGGGTTCTATACAATATTCCAGTGTTTGTAATCCGCTGAGCTCTCTGGCTTTCCGGTCAAAATCGGTCAGGTCCTCGGCATTGTAACTATTATCAAGGCTCAGCATAGGAACCAGGTGTTGTACAGTAACAAAACCTTGATTAAGGCTGCTACCTACCCTTTGTGTTGGAGAATCAGGCGTAACCTGCTCTGGATATTTTTTTTCTGTTCTTAGTAATAGCTGGTATAACTGGTCGTATTCAAAATCAGACAGCAATGGTTCACTCATTACGTAATACCGGTACTCATGAAAACGTAGAAGATCTCTTAACAGTGCTATTTCAGCCTCATCAACGCTTTCTTTTTTTTCGCTAAGAAGGCTGATCGATTGTTTTTGTAATTGCTGTATCTGTTCTGTTGTATACATAAACCACTATTGGTGTATAAAGGTAAGCCCCATGCCGTTTGAAAGAGAAACTGTATCGAAATTTGTGTAATCAATTTGTAAACTTTGTATCTTGTTGCCCCCGATACAAGCAGGTAAAATAGTCCTGCCAGATGATTAACGAACAGCCATGACGAAAAAGAACACCCAACATACCACGCATGAGGAGCATTTGGTGAAAGATGCCATAGCCCTGGTGCAATCGTATCCTAAAGTACCGCTAACGGTGGATTGTGTGATTTTTGGATTTGAAGAAAATAAACTGAAAGTACTCTTGATCAAGAGTGACCTTGATGTGTTCGATGGACGTTTATCGTTACTAGGCGATATGGTGAAGGATAACGAAGAACTGGATGATGCCGCATACCGTGTGTTAAAGGAACGTACAGGGATGAACGATGTGTTTCTTGATCAGGTGCGTGCATTTGGTCACCCGGCAAGGCATCCCGGTGGCCGGGTAATTACCATTGCCTATTGTTCCTTACTCAACATCAATCACCATGAACTAAAAATTCATGATAATGACCTGCACTGGCATTCTGTGGCTACTTTAAAAGACATGGCTTTTGATCACAAAGAAATTGTAGATGCTTGTTATACCTGGCTGCAGAAAAGAATTCAGGAACATCCACTGGGTTTTAATTTATTGCCTGATAAATTTTCTTTACGTGAATTGCAGAATTTATATGAGGCCATATTGGGTGTAACACTAGACAGGCGAAATTTTCGTAAGAAATTTGCTTCTATGGATCTGCTCATTGATATTGAAGAAATGGAACAGGATGTACCACACCGGCCGGGAAAATTATACAAGTTTAATTTTGAAAAATACGAGAAGAGTAAGCGGAAATGGGTTGGGATTGACTTTTAATTCAAATTTGAAAATTTGAAATTACGGTAATTTGAAAATTAGGTACTCATTGATGGTTAACCACTTTTATTCGTGAATTATTACCATTATCCTCGGGATTCCGCTACATTTACAAACCACCCAGATACTACTGAATAGTCATTTTCAAATTTTCAAATTTTCAAATTCCCACATTATAAAAGTTATGCTACACTCAATGACAGGTTACGGAAGGGCAGAACAAACATTGGCAGATAAAACCTATCTGGTAGAAGTGCGTTCGCTGAATGGCAAACAGTTTGATCTGAGGCTAAATATCCCGGCCCTGCTAAAACCATTTGAGTTCGAGATCCGAAGTTCGTTAAATGAAGGACTGCAGCGCGGAAGTGTGGAATGTAATATCAATATCAAACAAAATGGTGCCAGTAAACCCGTTTCTATTAATACCGATCTGGCAAAAGCCTATTTTGAACCGGTGGCACAATTGGCCGATGAATTAAAACTACAAACAGGCGATATCCTAAGTACCATTTTAAAGTTGCCTGATGTAATCACACCCTCAACAGAAATGCTGAGTGATGAAGAGTGGAAATTTTTTGAAAAAATTCTGAAAGAAGCCATTGGTCACTTGAATGCACACCGGATGGACGAAGGAAAATCCATTGAAACAGACCTCTTGTTACGCATAACCAATATTGAAGCCTATCAGAAAGAAATAGCTGTCCTGGAGCCTTTGCGCCGAACCAAGATAAAAGAAGGATTGGTAAAAGTGCTGGAAGAAAATGTGGGCAAAGAAAATTATGATGCCAACCGTATGGAGCAGGAGCTGATCTATTACATTGAAAAGATCGATATCAGCGAAGAGCAGGTTCGTTTAAAAAACCATTGCGATTATTTCCGTTCCATACTGGCGGAAAAGGAAACCAGCAAAGGGAAAAAATTATCCTTTATTCTGCAGGAATTTGGCCGGGAAATTAATACTACCGGCTCCAAAGCCTACGACTCAACCATACAGAAATGTGTGATATTGATGAAAGATGAACTGGAAAAGGCCAAAGAGCAGATATTGAACGTATTGTAAGTGAAATTTGCACTCCTAAATCAGTGTTAATCTGTGCAATCAGTGGCAAGAAATACTGCATGTACTATCTTTGTACAAAATCGTTTCAGTGAAAAAACTTATCGGATTTGTTTGCATAGCAGCCCTTTTTCATTCCTGTACAACGCTGGATGTATATGAAAAAACAGTTTTTTTCCCTGATCACCAATGGGCCACTACCAATAAACCCGTTTTTAACTTTACTATAGAAGATACGACAGCTACCTACCATATTTCCGTCATCTTCCGGCACGAAGATGCTTATCACTTCAATAATGTCTGGCTTAATATCAGTACACAGGCACCTGGCGAAGCCGCCAAAACACAGCTCATTAATGTACCACTGGCCAATAACAAAAAAGGCTGGCTGGGCACCGGTATGGATGATGTATTTGATCATCGGGCACGCATTACCCGTTTGCCTATCAGGCTTAAAAAAGGCAACTATACATTTATCCTGCAGCAAAATATGCGGGAAGAGCCTTTACAGTTTGTACTGAATGCCGGTATCCGTGTTGAAAAAATAACACCATGAAAAAAGGGGTAATACAGCAAAAGCTGGTCATCGTATCCCTTGTATACTGGGTGTTACTAACTTATATGGTTGCTGCATTGGTTTGGTGGTTTATTGCACTGGAAAATCAAAACCAAACCATCAGTAATATCAGGCTCAGCGAAATTAAAAAAGATGATCCTGCCTATTTCACACGCAGCTTACAAATTGAAGATGCCCGCAAAAGAAAAACAGCACAATACATTGGCGAAGGCACAACTTTTCTGGCCCTGATTTTATTGGGAGCCGTGTTTGTATACCGGGCTACGCGGCGACAAATAAAACTGGCGCAGCAGCAGCAGAATTTTATGATGGCCATTACTCATGAATTGAAAACCCCTATCGCTGTTGCACAGCTCAACCTAGAAACGTTACAGAAGCGAAAACTGGAGGAGGATACACAGCAAAAACTCATCAGCAATACTTTGCAGGAAGCCAACCGGTTAAATACACTTTGCAATAACATACTACTTGCCTCTCAATTGGATGCCGGTGGTTATCGGGCCAATACAGAAGAAATTAATTTTACCGATCTGGTAGAAGGTTGTGTTGATGAGTTTAAAAGCCGGTTCCCGCAACGCACCATTACAGAACAGATTCAGGAAAGTGTTTACCTGAACGGCGAACCGCTTTTACTGCAAATGCTTGTAAACAATCTGGTTGATAATGCACGTAAATATTCTCCAAAGGAATTGCCTATTATGGTTTCCCTGCGCGAAGAAAACCATATAGCCACATTGACCATTACCGATATGGGACAGGGAATTCCGGAGCCTGAAAAGAAACGTATTTTCGAAAAATTTTATCGTAGTGGCGACGAACGAACACGTAATACAAAAGGCACCGGACTGGGATTGTACTTGTGCAGTAAGATAGCCAAAAGCCATAAAGGAAACATTTCTGTGACAGATAATTTGCCCACTGGCAGTAGTTTTGTAGTTACATTACGTACGGCATGAAAGAATCTAAGGCAACCATATTGCTGGTAGAAGATGAAGAGAACCTGCATGAAGCACTGAAGCTAAACCTTGAGATGGAGGGTTATGAGGTAGTATCTGCCTTTACCGGAAATGAAGCATTGGCAAAGATCAGCCATGAATATTTTGATCTGATTGTATTAGATGTTATGTTGCCCGAAGTAGATGGTATCAGTATCACAGAAACGGTTCGCGTAAATAATAATGAAGTTCCTATTCTAATGTTGAGTGCCAAGAATAGCGGGGCCGACAGGGTACTGGGTTTGAAGAAAGGTGCGGATGATTACCTAACCAAACCCTTTAATCTGGAAGAATTACTATTACGTGTAGATAAGCTGCTTGATAAAAGCAAGAAAATGCAGGTTAAAGAAAGTATTGGCGATACCTACAGTTTTGGAAACAACACCATCGATTTTAAAGCACAAAATGCGCTTGCATGTAATGGGCAACAGATAGAGCTAAGTAAAAAAGAATCGCAACTGCTTAAGCTACTGATCGAGAACAAAGGGGATGTGGTAACCCGCGAAAAAATATTGCAGGTGGTTTGGGGATATAACGTGTATCCAACTACAAGAACGATTGATAATTTTATTCTCAGTTTTCGAAAATATTTTGAAGAAGACAGTCGCAATCCTAAGTATTTTCATTCTGTAAGAGGGGTGGGGTATAAATATACAGATTAGGCTACTGCTAATTTTCCATTAGATAGGTATTCAGTTCCTACCTTTACTCTCACAACACAATCTGATGGCTACCATTCTGATTATTGACGATGAAGAAAAGTTACGGGCATTGCTGGGCCGCATTATTTCATTAGAAGGCTTTACAGTTTTGCAAGCGGGTACAATAAAAGCCGGCAGTAAAATACTGCAAAAGGAAACGGTAGATGTTTTGCTTTGTGATGTTAAACTGCCGGATGGCAATGGAGTTGCATTTGTAAAAGAGGTAAAACAGCAATACCCCTTTTTGGAAACGATTTTATTGACTGCCTACGGAAATATAGCAGATGGTGTTCAGGCTATCAAAAACGGTGCTTTTGATTACATCACAAAAGGCGATGATAATGATCGCATCATTCCGCTGTTGCATCGTGCCATTGAAAAATCAGTTCTTCAAAAACGGGTTCGTCAATTAGAAGAACAGGTACAGAAAAAATACGGATTTGATACCATCATTGGACAATCGCAACCATTACTGGATGCCATCGCGGTAGCAAAAAAAGTAGCCGTTACAGATGCTACTGTATTATTACTGGGAGAAACAGGTACCGGTAAAGAAGTTTTTGCACAGGCCATTCATAATAACAGCAACCGGTCATCTCATTCTTTTCAGGCCCTGAATTGCAGTGCCCTAAGCCGTGATATACTGGAAAGTGAATTATTTGGATACAAAGCGGGCGCCTTTACAGGAGCACAAAAAGATAAACGCGGTTTGATTGAAGAAGCGGATGGCGGAACTTTGTTTCTGGACGAGATTGGGGACATGCCTGTAGACCTGCAAACAAAATTATTGCGGGTACTGGAGAACCACAGTTTTATTAAAGTGGGTGATACACAATCCTTAACTGTGAACGTGCGCATTATTGCGGCCACCAATCGTGATCTTGCCAGTGATGTAAAAGAAGGTCGGTTCAGGGAAGATCTTTTTTATCGGTTGAATACCTTTATTATTTCACTGCCCCCATTGCGCGAGCGCAAAAAAGATATTCCTGTGTTAGCTGATTTTTTTCTGAAACAGTTTGCACATAAAACCAATATGGGTGTTTGCGGTATGCGTAAAGACTTTACAGATCAACTGTTACAACACGACTGGAAAGGAAATATACGGGAGCTTAAAAATATTATGGAACGTGCCGTAATACTAGCCGAAGAAACAGAGCTAACCATCAAAGATCTTCCATTGGATTTACAGATGGAATTTTCTGGTGCAGATGGTTTTGAATTAGCTCTTGCAGAAAAAAAGCATATTCAAAAAGTATTACGCCATACCAATGGAAATAAAACAGAAACCGCCAAACTGCTGAATATTGGCATTGCCACATTATACCGGAAGATAGATGAGTATCAATTGGGCTGATCCTATCAAAATGATAAAAACCCTTCCAAAATGGAAGGGTTTTTTTATGTCCCCAATACAGAATAATGCACTCGTTTTTCCTTCCATTCAATGCTGTAAAGGGTTTTAGGCCATTTGATAGAAAATATTTTTAATAGGCACATGATTTGGCATAGCATCAAAAAATAAACAAGATGATGCCGCTTCTTTTAATTCTCACAGGCCTGTTAGGGTTTGCCCTATTTTTTAAAGCCATCGATTTTTTTGAAAAAATATAAAAAACAAAACCATGATTGTCTTATTTGTCATCTCACTATTGGTATTCTGTTACATCTGTTATGTACTGGTAAAACCTGAAAAATTTTAAAATATGTTTATGAACACAGAAATCTTAGGTGTG
This sequence comes from Chitinophaga pinensis, assembly GCA_943372845.1. GTDB lineage: Bacteria > Bacteroidota > Bacteroidia > Chitinophagales > Chitinophagaceae > Sediminibacterium > Sediminibacterium pinensis_K. The sequence goes on from CALSAD010000005.1 coordinate 34,539, forward strand.
GTGGTCATGTTTTTTGTAATGGTATTGTTAGCCATTCCGCTTGGCCGGTATATTGGTAAAGTATATAACGGCGATAAAACATGGCCCGATACATTCTTCAAGCCTATTGACCGTTTGTTTTATAAAATAAGTGGTGTTCATGCACAAACCGGTATGAACTGGAAGCAACACCTTGTTGCATTACTAACCATTAACCTGGTTTGGTTTCTGCTTGCTATGTTTGTTTTGATGAATATGGCATGGCTGCCGTTAAACCCGGATGCCAACCCTTCCATGAGTGCCGATCTTGCATTCAATACTGCCATCAGTTTCATATCCAATACCAACCTGCAGCATTATTCAGGCGAAAGCGGTGTTTCGTATCTGGGCCAGTTACTATTGATGCTGTTTCAATTTATCAGTGCCGGTGCTGGTATGGCTGTTTGTGCTGTGGTATTCAAAGCCATGAAAGAAAAACAAGCTGATTTGCTTGGTAATTTTTATTATTTTTTTGTAAGAAGCTGTACCCGAATTTTATTACCTATTTCTCTTGTGGTAGCGGTGATACTGTTGTTTAACGGTACACCTATGACCTTTAAAGGGAAAGACCAGTTTGTTTCTTTACAGGGTGATACCGTGCATGTTTCCCGCGGCCCTTCGGCAGCTATGGTAGCCATCAAACAGGTAGGAACCAATGGTGGCGGATTCTTTGGTGTGAATTCAGCACACCCGCTGGAAAATCCTAATTATTTTACCAACATGGTAGAGAATATCTGTATCGTACTCATACCCATTGCCATGGTATTTGCCTTTGGGTACATGTTGAAACGAAAAAAACTGGCGTGGATGATTTTTGCTGTCATGACTGCCGGATTTCTGTTGTTACTAGTACCTTCTGTTTACCAGGAAATGAAAGGCAATCCTGCCATTCATCAAATGGGTATCACACAGCAACTGGGCAGTATGGAGGGAAAAGAAGTACGCTTTGGTTCTGCTGCTTCGGCTTTTTGGGGTATTACTACAACCTGTACCTCTAACGGTTCTGTGAATGCCATGCATGATAGCTTTACACCATTAACAGGCATGTTTGCCATGCTTGGAATGATGATCAATTCATTCTATGGTGGTGTGGGTGTAGGCTTTCTGAATTTTTATATTTTCATCATCATTACTGTATTCATCAGTGGATTAATGGTGGGCCGTACGCCCGAATTTCTCGGTAAGAAAATAGAAGCCAAAGAAATGAAGGTCGCAGCAATTATCGCACTGTTGCATCCATTCCTTATTTTGGTAGGCACAGCTTTATCAAGCTATCTCTACGCACATGATCCCGTTACGTATGCAGGCTGGCTGAATAATCCCGGTAACCATGGCTTTAGTGAAATGCTATACGAGTATACATCCTCCTCCGCCAATAATGGCAGCGGCTTTGAAGGCTTGGGAGATAATACACCGTGGTGGAATATTTCCTGTGGTATTGTGATGTTACTCGCAAGATTCCTGCCCATTATTGGTCCCGTTGCTATTGCAGGTATCCTTGCTAAAAAGAAATATGTACCGGAAAGTGCAGGTACTTTGAAAACAGATACAGGCACATTTGGTATCATGATTTTTGCGGTGATTTTTATTGTGGCGGGACTCTCTTTTTTTCCTGCTTTAACACTTGGACCTATTGCAGAATATTTTGGAATGAAACCTTAACTCATTAGTGTCTTAAAATACATTGTTATGTCAACTAAATCAACCAAACTCTTTGAAGCATCACTTGTCAAAGAGGCGCTTATACAGTCTTTCGTAAAACTCAATCCCCGTATCATGTTCCGCAACCCCGTGATGTTTACGGTGGAAATTGGAACAGCAGTAATGATAGGTGTGTCTATCTGGGTCATGACGGGCGAAAAAAATCAGGGAAGCCTTATGTATAACCTGATTGTATCAGCCGTATTATTACTCACTTTGCTGTTTGCCAATTTTGCAGAAGCCATTGCAGAAGCGCGGGGCAAAGCGCAGGCAGACAGCCTTCGCAAAACACGCGAAGAAACGCCTGCAAAATGGATACGGGCTGTTGGCGAAGTGTTTGTAAATGAAGTTACCATGGTGCCTTCCTCACAATTGAAGAAAGGAGATGTATTTCTGTGTGAGGCCGGAGACACCATTCCTATGGATGGAGAGATCATACAAGGTATTGCCACCATTGATGAAAGTGCCATTACAGGCGAATCTGCACCGGTGATCAGAGAATCCGGTGGTGATAAAAGTTCTGTAACGGGTGGTACCAAGGTATTATCAGATAGTATTAAAGTGAGGGTAACCACAGAACCGGGCGAAAGTTTTTTAGATAAAATGATTGCTTTGGTAGAGGGAGCTTCCCGACAAAAAACACCTAACGAAATCGCACTTACTATTTTACTCGCAGGGTTTACATTAATATTTGTAATTGTATGCGTAACCTTACAACCCTTTGCCGATTATGCTAACACACCCATTACTATTGCTGCGTTTATTTCTTTGTTTGTTTGTTTAATACCAACTACCATCGGTGGTTTATTAAGTGCCATTGGTATTGCCGGTATGGATAGAGCACTTCGCGCCAATGTAATTACCAAAAGCGGTAAGGCAGTAGAAACAGCGGGCGATCTGGACACTTTATTACTGGATAAAACCGGAACTATCACCATTGGTAACCGTAAAGCCACTTGTTTTTATCCGGCCAATGGGATAGACAATACCCATTTTATCCGCGCAGCAGTGTTAAGTTCTATGGCCGATGATACACCTGAGGGAAAATCAATTATTGAACTGGCAGGAGTGAACACAAATACGTATCAGGTTACAAACCCCGTATTCATCAAATTCACGGCAGAAACCAGAAGTTCGGGAATTGATTTTGACCATACACGCATCAGGAAAGGAGCCTTTGATTCCATTAAAAATATAGTTATCAAAGCCGGTATCCAGTTCCCGGTTGAAACGGAAGAGCAGGTTAAAAAAATCTCTTCTAACGGTGGAACACCACTGGTAGTTTCTGAAAACGAAAAAGTATTGGGTGTAATTGAATTGCAGGATATTATTAAACCCGGCATTTCAGAAAGATTTGAACGACTGCGTAAAATGGGTGTGAAAACAGTAATGGTAACAGGCGATAATCCACTTACGGCGAGATTCATTGCAGAAAAAGCAGGCGTAGATGATTTTATTGCCGAAGCGAAGCCGGAGGATAAAATGAATTACATCAAACGCGAACAACAGGGTGGTAAACTGGTGGCTATGATGGGTGATGGAACCAATGATGCACCAGCCCTTGCACAGGCAGATGTAGGCGTAGCTATGAACAGTGGTACTGCAGCCGCTAAAGAAGCGGGCAATATGGTTGATCTTGATAACGATCCTACTAAGCTGATTGAAATAGTTGAAATAGGGAAACAATTATTAATGACAAGAGGAACACTTACCACGTTTTCTATCGCTAACGATGTGGCTAAATATTTTGCCATTGTTCCTGCCTTGTTCATTGCTTCTATTCCTGCTTTACAAAGTCTGAACATCATGCACCTGCATACCCCGGAAAGTGCTATTTTATCGGCTGTTATATTCAATGCCATCATCATCCCTTTATTAATTCCGCTGGCTTTAAAAGGTGTTGCATACAAACCCATTGGTGCCAGTGCTTTGCTGCGACGAAATTTATTGATCTACGGATTGGGGGGAGTCATCGTACCCTTTATCGGAATTAAATTAATTGACCTGATTGTGTCTATCTGGTTCTAAAAAATTATTATATGAAACAACATATTTTTTCAGCTGTTAAACTCACATTGCTTTGCCTGGTTTTTTTCTGCGGTGTATATACCCTGCTGGTGCTCGGAATTGCACAGGCAGCACCTGATCAGGGAGAAGGCCAAACCATTATCGTGAATGGACGCAAAGTTGGCTATGCATTGGAGGGTCAATTGTTTACGGCAGAGCATTACTTTCATGGACGCCCTTCTGCCGCAGGTTATAATGCAGCCGGTTCTGCTGGCAGTAACAAAGGCCCCTCAAATCCGGATTATCTGAAAATGGTAAGCGACAGAATTGATAGTTTTATGGTACATAATCCGGGAATAGCAAAAAACAACATTCCTGCTGATCTGGTTACGGCCAGTGGCAGTGGGCTTGATCCGGATATTTCTTTACAGGCAGCCTTGGTTCAGGTAAACCGGATTGCACGTGTAAGAAATCTGCCGAATGAAAAAATTACTAGTTTGGTACAATCGGTTATAGAGAAATCTCCTATGAATGGAATTGAAAAAATCAATGTGTTAAAACTGAATATCGCTTTAGATCAACTTAAATGAAACAACAAATGAAACCTTTTTTATATCTCTGCATTTTTTTACTGCTAACCACATCGGTAGTAGCACAGGATTCTGCCAGGCAAAATGCTTTGCAGTTTTCCGGGTATGCGGAATTGTATTATCAATACGATTTTAATAATCCCATCCATAATACGAAACCTTCTTCTGTATACAGCTTTAACAGGAATAACGAAGTAGCACTAAATATTGGTGTAGTGAAAGCGGCTTATCAAAAAGAAAACCTACGGGCAAATATTGCGCTGGCGGCAGGCTCTTATATGAATGCCAACTATGCAGCAGAAACAGGAACATTCAAGAATGTTTTTGAGGCAAACATTGGTATAAAATTATCGAAACAAAAAAATCTATGGCTTGATGCAGGAATTTTTCCGTCGCATATCGGATTTGAAAGTGCCATTGGTAAAGATTGCTGGAATCTTACCAGAAGTATGCTGGCAGATAACTCGCCTTATTTTGAAACTGGTATAAAACTGGGTTACACATCTGCTAATGAAAAATGGTTCCTGAGTGCCTTACTGCTGAATGGATGGCAACGGATACAAAGACCGGATGGTAACAGCATACCTGCTTTTGGTACACAGGTTACGTTTAAACCCAATAATAATATCACACTGAATTCAAGCAGTTTTATCGGTAATGATAAACCGGATAGTATCCGTAAAATGCGCTATTTCCATAATTTTTATGGCGTATTTCAACTGGATAAGCAATGGGCCGCCATACTGGGATTTGATATCGGAACAGAGCAAAAAAACAAAGCCTCTAATGCCATGAATAGCTGGTACAGCCCTGTACTGATTATTAAATATGCAGCAGGTAATAAAATTAATCTTGCAGTAAGGGGCGAATATTACTATGATAAAAACGGCGTCATTATTAGCACTGCAACAACCAATGGTTTTCAAACATGGGGGTTAAGTGGCAATATGGATTATTCAATAGCACACAATATCATCTGGCGTATAGAAGCAAAAACATGGAGTAGTAAGGATGCGATCTTTGAGAAAAGAAACAGCGGCTTTTCCAGTGTAAGTACCAATCTGGCTACTGCCATTGCTATTAATTTTTAAGAATGGGAACCAATACCGCAAATGAATGGTTAGAAAAAATTAACCGCGAAAAGCGTGGCAAACTAAAGATCTATGTAGGTATGAGTGCCGGTGTAGGTAAAACCTATCGCATGCTGCAGGAGTCGCATGCATTGCTGGCAGCAGGCGTTAATATTAAAGTAGGCTATATAGAAACCCATAACCGGAAAGAAACACATGCTTTGATTGAGGGCTTGCCTATCATACCCCGCAGAGAAGTTTTTTACAAAGGGAAAAAACTGGAAGAGCTGGATGTGCAATCCATTTTATTGTTACAGCCAAAGGTTGTTATTGTTGATGAATTGGCACATACCAATGTACCCGGCAGTAAGAATGAAAAACGCTGGCAGGATGTTCTGGATATACTTGATGCCGGTATTGATGTGATTACAGCTGTTAACATACAGCACATAGAAAGCATTAACCAGGAAGTAAAACAGATCACCGGTGTTGCAGTTCAGGAACGCATACCCGATAAAATTTTACAAACGGCAGATGAAGTTGTGAATATCGACCTTACTGCCGACGAACTGATTACCCGCTTAAAAGAAGGAAAAATTTACGACAATAGCAAAGTACAACAGGCACTCCAGAATTTTTTTCAACCCGAAAAAATATTACAACTGCGTGAACTGGCTTTGAAAGAAGTGGCCGGGCAGGTAGAGCGAAAAGTAGATTATGAAGTAACCAGGGATAAACAATTGCGGCATGAAAAGTTTCTGGCTTGTGTATCTTCCAATCACGAAACAGCACAACATATCATACGCAAAACGGCAAGGTTAGCCTCTTATTATAACAGTACCTGGTATGTGTTGTATGTGCAAACACCTAAAGAAAGTGTAGACAAAATACCTCTGGCAGCACAAAGACATTTGATTAATACCTTTAAAAATGCCACTGAAGCAGGTGCAGAAGTAGTTCAGGTAAAGCATACCCATATTGCAGAAGCCATTATGCAGGTATGTATTGAAAAAGAAATTACCACTGTTTGTATTGGAAAACCACACCTGAATTTATTTCAGGTTATTCTGAGTACCGGTGTGTTTAATAAATTACTAAAAGGTCTGAGTGTAAATGATATAGATTTGATCATACTTTCATGACCGCTAAACTGAAAACAAAAATAACACTGGGCGTGGTTTTTTTATTTACGCTGTTATTACTGGTAGGCGGTACCGGTTTTTTTTATATTAATCAAATTATTGCTGAACAGCGGGATATTTTAAAAGATAATTATGAAACCATTGAGTATACCACCAATATGCTTCAGGCACTGGATAGCACCAATGGAACAACGGGTTTTGAAAAAAATCTGCTGGCGCAAGAAAACAATATAACAGAACCGGGAGAGAAGGAGGCAACTGTATTGTTGCGCCAGCATTTTAATCAATATAAAATTAATAGTGATTCAGCTGAACTTTTAACCGATATCAGAAACGATATTAATCAGATCATGCAGATTAATTTGCGTGCGATACTGACAAAGAATACTACTGCAGGCAGTAATTCTGAAGAAGCAAAGTTTGCTATCACCCTACTGCTTACAATTTGTGCCCTGATTGGTTTTACTTTTGTTTTTAATTTCCCCGGATATATTGCCAACCCAATAGCCAAGCTAACAGAAGGTATCCAGGCTATTGCAGGAAAAAAATATACGGAAAGAATCCACCTTAACAGAAAGGATGAGTTTGGTGAGATGGCAGTTGCTTTCAATCATATGGCCGAAGAACTGGATAAATATGAGCATAGTAATCTGGCCAGAATATTATTTGAAAAACAACGAGCCGAAACGGTGATCAATTCACTAAAAGATGCCAGTATTGGTATAGGTAGTAATGGTACCATACTGTTTGCCAACCCCCAGGCCCTGCAGCTATTGAATTTAGCAGAAATCGATGTGGTGGGTAATAAGCAATCGGCTTTAGCAAAACAAAATGATTTATTCCGTTTTGTAACGGGAGAAGAAAGTAACCAGCCTTTTAAAATTGTGGTAGATGGTAAAGAGCAGTTTTTTAGTAAGGAAACCATGGCTATTACGAATGCAGGAGGTACGCTGGGTAATATGATAGTCTTAAAGAACATCACCCCCTTTAAAGAACTGGATGTGGCCAAAACCAATTTTATGGCCACCATTTCTCATGAATTGAAAACACCGCTTGCTTCTTCTGACTTTAGTTTAAAACTATTGGAAGATGAAAGGGTAGGTGTATTGAACCCTGAACAGAAAGAGCTGGTACAACATATTAAGCAGGATAATCAGCGACTGTTAAAAATTTTGAGTGAGTTGCTGGATCTTGCACAAGTGGAAAGTGGGCGAATGCAATTGACGATGATGGATGTTTTGCCAGACGAACCAGTTGCGATAGCGCTTGAGGCGGTAGCAGCCGCGGCTAATCAAAAAAATATTGTACTAGTAGTTTCCATAGAAGATAAAATACCAACTGTTAAAGTAGATAAAGAAAAAATAGCATGGGTGCTGATTAATTTTCTAACCAATGCCATTAAATTCTCAGCAGCAGGCTCCAGGGTTCTGATAAACGTAAATAAAATACTAAACGAAGTTATATTTAGCGTTAGCGATGAGGGAAAGGGCATTCCATCAGCATATTTACCTAAAATATTCGACCGCTTTTACCAGGTGCCGGGAACAGAAAAAGCAGGAAATGGCCTGGGTCTTTCTATTTGTAAAGAATTTATTGAAGCGATGAATGGTAGTATCGGTCTGCAAAGTGAAGTGGATAAAGGAAGTAGATTTTACTTTTCTCTTCCATACGATGATAGCCAACACAGTAGGTAATATTTGCTATGGTATTCCTTTTTATTTTTAGTAAAATCTTTCTCTTCCCTTTACTCATATTTGCCGGGTAGCTATACAATATATGGCTACTATTTTCGTTTGAAGAAGGCAAACCAGAATTACATGTCGCTACAAACTTTACTCGATTTTCTAGAGCCCGTCAATATCGCACAGCTTTCTAATGATGAAGGATATAAGGATACGCAATTGGGTAAACATATTGCCGTGTATGATGAGGTTTTTCCGGACATAGCGAAAGCCGATATGGTATTGGTAGGATGTGGTGAAATGCGTGGTGCCGGACTGCAGTTTACCAATACAGACTCTCCGGATGCTATTCGAATGGAATTTTACAAACTATTTCACTGGCATACTGAAGTAAACGTAGCTGATATCGGCAATGTAAAATGCGGAGCCAGCCTGCCCGATAGTTATGCTGCATTACGCACCGTGGTACAGGAGTTGATTGAGCAGGGAAAGAAAGTGATCATCATTGGCGGATCGCACGACAATACCTTTGCCCAATACCAGGCATACGGTGCCATGAACAAGATTATTGATGCGGTTTGCATAGACGCACGGATTGATCTGGATATGGATAGTGTATTGGCATCCGACCAGTTTTTGGTGGAGATGTTTACAGGTGTACCCAATCATTTAAAGCACTATACACATATGGGTTTCCAGAGCTACTTCATGCATCCGCAAATGCTGGAAACCATTGATAAACTTGGGTTTGATTGCTTTAGGGTTGGCAGGGTAAAAGAAGCTATTGAAGAAATGGAACCACCCATCCGCAACAGCGAGTTGGTTAGTTTTGATATAGCCGCCATACAATATGCCCACGCACCGGCCAACCATATTACCCCCAATGGTTTTAACGGAGAGGAAGCCTGTACGCTGATGCAGTATGCAGGTATGAGTAAACAATGCACCAGTATTGGGATCTATGGATATATTCCTGAACAGGATCAACATGCGCTTACTGCCAAACAGATCTCACATATGTTGTGGTATGTAATGGACGGCATCCATAAAGGAAAACAAGAGGCCTCGCTAGATAACCGTTCTGAATTTGATGAGTTCATCATTGCTTTTGGTGAAGTAGAAACTGTTTTTTTAAGAAGCAAGCGCACCGGCCGCTGGTGGATGCAATTACACGACGGAAAATTTGCAGCCTGTAGCTACCAGGATTACCTTACTGCAAGTAGAAACGATATTCCGGAAAGATGGTTACGGGCAGTGGAGCGGAGTTGATCTTACCAACTTTTGTATGCCCGGTGCATAGTACAGCAGAATATAACCGTTACGATTTCATTCAATGAATTATCTTACAACTAATTCAATGAAGAGGTATGATAAAATCAAAATTTATTTTAGGTGTTGGCTTACTAGTAGTTGCTTCCTCTTGCAGCATGCAGAAAAAAATAGCAAAAGAGGCGAATAAAGATATTTTATCAGTCGCCGATTTCAAGCCAGCCCATATAGGTATTAGCTTATACGATCCCTCCACACAACAATACCTCTATAATTACCAGGCAGATAAATTTTTTGTACCTGCCAGTAATACTAAAATTTTTACTTGCTATGCGGCTATGAAATACCTGGGCGATAGCCTGGTGGGTATACGGTATGTTGATAAAGGAAATGGCACCATTGAAGTAGAAGGGAATGGCGATCCAAGTTTTCTGCATCCGGAATTTAAAAACCAACCGGTATACGATTTCTTGCGTAAGCAAAAGAAGATCTTATTAACCGATGAAAACTGGAAAGACAATGCTTTAGGTGCCGGATGGGCATGGGATGATTTTAACAGTGATTACATGGTAGAGAGAAGTATGTTGCCGGTATACGGTAATCTGGTGCACTTTACCAATGCAGGTTCTTTCAAGGCCATGCCATCCTATTTTCAAAAATCTTTTACTGAAACAGCGGTTACTGCCAAAGGAAATTTTACCGTTCGAAGAGAGTTTGGCACCAATCAATTTACCATCAGGCCATCGAACAACAAATTTTATTCTGTTGATATTCCTTTTTATACGAATGATAAACAATTGTTGGGTCAATTATTAACCGATACATTGAAAACAGTGATTGAACCCGTTCATTTTAAAATTGACCGCTGGCCCGATGTGGTAAAACTGTATTCACAACCTACGGATTCATTGCTAAAAATCATGATGCACAGAAGCGATAATTTTTACGCAGAGCAAAGTTTATTGATGGTAAGTAATGAGCGACTGGCTTACATGAATACTGCTAAAATTATTGATACTTTATTAAAAACAGATCTCAGTGATCTTCCTCAAAAACCGAAATGGGTGGATGGCAGTGGACTAAGCCGCTACAATTTATTTTCGCCACAGGATTTTGTAGCCATTTTGGCCAAAATGAAAAATGAATTCAGCTGGAATCGCATCACCACTATTTTAGAAACCGGCGGAGCGGGCACCGTCAGTAATTATTATAAAAATTATGCAGGACATATCTATGCCAAAACCGGAAGCCTCAGTAACCATATTGCATTAAGCGGTTACCTTATCACTAAAAAAGGAAAGCACCTGATTTTTTCCGTAATGGTAAATGCACACCAGGCTCCCGTTGCCAATATCAGAAAAGGGGTAGAGAAGTTTTTGACTTCAGTAATTGATAATTATTGATTAGCAAATAAAAAGGGTGTTTTCCCCCTTGTATGATTGATATATGTATTGTATTATCGTACTTGAAAAATACTGATTTATGGCAAACAAGCCTATTACAAATACTCCTCCGGCATCAGGTACAATAACTATTTCATATACTTTTATTAGTATATCATTTGCTATGTTAATAGTTCTTATAGCATTGATACGATTCATTGACTATAAAATGAATTTATGTATTACATTGGCAGAATATATATCAATGTGTTCTTTCGGATGCGTTACTATTGGGTTATTGTATAATGCTACTTCCCTTCAGTACACATATGTTATAAATAAAAAGAAATTCGAAAAAGAAGAGGAAGATGCAAAAAATGAAAAAGTGAGATTCACCTATCAAATTACCTCTGAGTGGTTTAAAGCGGATATGGCGATGAACGCAGAAATAGCGAGACGATTTGTATTACCTTATAAAGGTAAGTTAAAACAATCAGCACAATTACTGGAATTTAAATCTAAATTAACCGCAGATGATTCGATTCATATTCGTAAATCACTTACAGCTATACTGAACTATTTTGAAAATTTATCTTTATTATTAGCTGATGATGTAATTGATGAATCAATACTAAAAAAATGCTTTAGAACTCTCTTTACTCAATATTACGATAACCTTAAAGAATATATAGAAGATGAACAAAGGGAAAACAACGGCGGTAATTCTAAAATATTCATAAATTTCGTCTCGCTTTGTAAAATGTGGAACGAAACTTGACATAGTATTACGATTTAGCGTACTTTTAAATCACCTTAAAACATAAAAGCCATGAAAACAAATAACAGTAGTAAAGATTTTGAAGGTTTATAGTGAACTGATTTTTATGATATTAAAATAAAAGCCATCCGTTAATAGGTGGCTTTTGTTTTAACATTAAATAATCGAGAAAGTGGCACCTTGTTGAACAAAAGACGATGGCCTATCTATCGTCCGAACATCTTATCCAGATAATCTTCCTTAAACTCCAAATACGTTGGGCTTCCGGTAGGTGTTACATTAGGGCTGCTGCAGGTAAACAATTCTTCTACCAATACCAGCATCTCTTTTTGGGTGAGCGATTGTCCGGCTTTAATGGCTTGTTGCCTGGCCATACAACGAACCAGTTTTTCGCGTTTGCTGAATTTGATATCGCTGCTGAAATGTTTGAACTGTTCGATCAATAATTCAATCGAGTTTTTTTCATTGCCCGGTAATACATCTGCCGGTATACCCTGTATCACAAAACTGTTATTGCCAAAAGGTTCTACCTGGTAGCCAATGGCTAATAAATCGGGTAAGAGATCTGATAACAAAGCGGCATCGGCACCCGCCAGTTCCAGTGTAACCGGAAACAGGCTTTGCTGTGTAGCCATCTGTTGCCCATGTGCTGCCATACCATATCGTTCATACAAAATACGCTCATGTGCCAGTTGCTGATGCACCAGTAAAAAACCGCTATTGGTTGATGCGATGATATAGGTATTGTGTAATTGTAGTAAAGGCGTATCAGGTAAAACCTGTAAGCCAGTCTGGAGTCTTGTCCCGGCTAAGCCGGGAGCAGTCTGGAGTTGTTGCGCCAAACCGCGTTCCGCGTTCTGCGTTCCGCGTTCTGCTTCTTCGTCTGTAAAAAAAGTTTTCCAATGCTTCAACTCATTTCTTTCTGCTGGAGTACTCTTTTCAATAAAATGCGCCTGATTTTTTTGTGTAAAGGTTTTGAACAGGTTAGAAGAGGAAGCAGCATCTTTTTTATCAGTAGTAAATGGTTTGCTTACTGCATCCAAACCCTGGATCTCTGCATTCAATGTAAAATCAAGAGAAGGGGCAATGCTGAATTGTGCCAGTGCATGTTTTACGGCTGCCTGTACAAATGCATAGATGATTTTTTCGTCTTCAAATTTAATTTCCTGTTTGGTGGGGTGTACATTGATATCAATCTGCGAAGGATCTAAATCTATGTACAACACATAACTGGGAAAACTATCTCTGGCAATCATCTCATCAAATGCATGGTTCACTGCATGGTTCAAATAGGCACTTTTAATAAAACGGCTGTTCACAAAAAAATACTGATCGCCCCTTGTTTTGCGTGCTGTTTCAGGCTTGCCTACAAAACCATAAATATTCATGTAATCCGTTTCTTCGTTCACGCTTACCAGCTTGGCGTTATAAGAAGAACCGAGTATCTGTACAATGCGTTGTTTTAAACTACCTGCCTCCAGGTGAAATACTTCCTGTCCATTACTCGTCATGGAAAAAAATATGGCAGGAAATGCCATGGCCACCCGCGTAAACTCATCAACAATATGCCGCATTTCCGCAGCATTGCTTTTCAAAAAATTTCTTCTGGCAGGCACGTTAAAAAATAGGTTCTTCATGCTGATGCTGGTACCCGCCGAACAGGCGCACGGCTCTTGTTTTATCACCTGGCTGTTCTCAATTTCTATATAAGTGCCCAATTCATCTTCAGCCCGTTTGGTTTTCAATTCCACCTGCGCCACAGCGGCAATAGAAGCCAATGCTTCCCCGCGAAAGCCCATGGTTTTAATACGAAACAGATCTTCGATATTGCGGATCTTACTGGTGGCATGGCGTTCAAATGCCATACGTGCATCGGTTTCGCTCATACCCTTGCCATTGTCTATTACCTGTATCAGGGCTTTTCCGGCATCGGTAATAAATAGTTTGATTTCGGTGGCACCTGCATCGGCAGCATTTTCCAACAATTCCTTCACGGCACTGGCCGGCCGCTGGATTACTTCTCCCGCTGCTATCTGGTTCGCTATATTATCCGGTAATAATTGTATGATATCCGTCACTAACTTCCTGTTTGGTAAGTCTGCAAAAATACGGATAAGTCTGGAGTTAGGAGTCTGGAGACTGAAGTTGGAAGTTACTGGGCCCCCAGACTCAAAATCTGGTTATCGCAAGGTAGTGCAGGTTCGATCTGCCTGCCGGTAGGCAGGTTCCTGTTCTGAGCACAATGTTTATAAAGGAATTATACATGTTGTGATTCCTTTTTTTGTCCTCATAGGAATTGAATCACACTGAAAGTTGCACTATTCTGACTATTGTCCTACTCATATAATTTCTATATTTATAATGAACTAATCAAACAATGACCATCAGACAATTTCTCAAATTTCTATTTCATAGAAAATCAGGGCCACTTATAGGGAGCTTAATTTTCGTTTGGGTCACGATTAGTTTGTATGTCGATTTGAATACAACGAAAGATGAGTTGATTCCTCATGTCGGAAAACTAGTTGGAATTGATAGTGTAATCACAAAAGTCAAAAACAAACCATTGTTTAAAGAAATAACAAAGCAACTTCGACTAACGCTTGATACTGAAAGTTCTTATTTTACTTCCATCACAACCTCAAATTTTGCAAGTATTACGTCACAGATTGATGTGGGTGACAACGTAACAATCTATACTAAATATAAAAAATTAGGAATTTTTGGGCTGAAGAAGAACAATGAAATGAGCCAACTAACAAAAGGGAATATAGAAATTATTGATTACAAGCACTATCAAAAGACGATTCAAAAAATGATATTCCTTTGCGGTTTTTTTTCTTTAGCATTTTTAGTTTGGTTTATTGTTTGGGCGAGGCCAAGATGGTCTTCAATTCAAGCTAAATAATTGGACTGAAAGTTGCACTAAAGCATTGATGAATGCCCTTCCCCTCGGCAAAAAACAGACGCTCGGCGCATTGGTTATCAATACACAAACCAGACTCAAAATCTGGTAATCGCAAAGAAGTACATGTTCCCACTCTGTACAACTCAGCGTTTTCCGTGCTTCTGTGGTGAAAAAAGATTGAAGCGAAGACTTCACCACAGAGACACAAAGTACACAGAGAGTGGTATGCGCAGATGTTTAACTTCAGTCTCCAGACTTCTAACTCCAGACTTTATACTAAATTCGCCCTTCAAAATACAAAACATGACATTGAGTGCGGATATTAAAAAACTGGAACGTCATTTTGTTCCGAATAATTTTGTGGTTACCGATTGGGCCTCTCTGGAGCCATTTTTTTAAAGACCTTTCTGAAAGAGAAATACTACATAACCGCAGCTTTGAAAAGTTTGCCTTTTAACGGTTGATGAGGAGTTTTCCGCCCTGTACAAAACTGGTTCCGGAGAACAGTGTGTAATAATAAACACCGGCAACCAGGTAAGGTAGCTGGATCTTGTTATATCCATTCTGCAACAGTTTGCCGCTGAAAACTGCCTGGCCTGTTCCGGTATATAATGTCATTCTTACATCGCAGGTGGTTATTGCTTTATCAACTGCGAGAAAATTACCCGACCGGTTGAAAACCATTTTTGTGTTGACATTTTGCGCGCAAGGCAAGGGAGATGTAGAAACATTGTCAAATGCTTTCCAGTGCAGTGAATACAACCGTTTCAATGAGTTGCTGTAACGGAACTGTATAAGATTGTCTTTATCTACTGCATTGGAAGAGACAGGAGCAGGCGTACTATGCACAATGGCCCCGCTTTTCACATCCACCGAAAACAGGCGGGCATCGCCGTTCTTACCGCTACTGGCAAAAATATATTGTTGGTGCGCTTCATTAAAAGTGGTGCTGAACTGTAGCACACCGACTACTTCTTGCGGCAAGCTGGCAATGTTAGTGATGGCACCAGAGGAGGGATCTACTTTTATCAAATGTTGTGATGTGGGGTAGTTTAAGCGCAGTCCATATAGCATATTGGTAGTGTGATCATATTGCAGCCCGGTGGTATTTGACATTGATACCTGCGAGAGAAGGTTACCGGAAAAGTCAATACTTATCAATGATAAACGAGATGTACTGTCTAAGCAGTTTAAAAAAATACGTTGATTGGTCTGGTCTATGATCATCTCTTCTGCCAGCGACTTTATCGCTTTTATTTGCCTGATCGTAGTGTATGCACCTGTTACTGGATCGATGGATATCAAATTGTAAACGCCCGATGCAACGGTAATGCCATATAGGGTTTGTGATACATCATTGTTCCGCAAAGTGATCAGTGTAGGAGATTTGGGAAGCGGTGCTTTTGAGATTACCCTGCCTGTGATAGCATCTATGGAGAAAAGACTCCGTGATAATCGATCGGGTGGCGCACCCACAAAAAGACAGCGCCTGTTCCGATCATCAAGAACAGCATGCGGTTCTATCCACATTACCCCGGGAATACTATCTAGGCGGTTGATGGCCCCATTAGCAGGATCAATGGTAACAACAAATTCATGCTGGGCCGCAACCCTGTTGATATGGGCGGATACCATTAGAATGATGATAAGGATTGCTCTATATAACAGTTTTAGCATTTAAGCAGTTGGAATTAGCACGTTAATGTAAAACAAATACGCTAGATATTCAATAGAGTTGCCGCTCATAATGATAGCCGGTTGGTTGTTAGGACATTGTAAAAGACCGGTGCAGTAGAAAACCATTTATCTAACCTGAAACAAGACTTGTAAAAGCATTATTTTTGCACCTCAAAATAATAGATAATGGAGTTAAGCGCAGATATTAAAAAACTAGCCAGGCATTTTGTTGCGAACGATTTTGTGGTTACCGATTGGGCCTCTCTGGAGCCTTTTTTTACCAATCTTTCTGAAAGAGAACTGAATACTGCCACAGATCTGGAACAGTGGTTAAAAGACATGAGCGAAATAGAAGCCGTAGTGAGTGAAGATGCCTGCTGGCGCCAGATAAAAATGACCTGCGATACCACCGATAAAGCACTGGAAGATGCGTTCACCTATTTCTGTATGGAAATACAGCCTAAACTGCAACCCTATGCCGATCTGTTGAACCGGAAACTGATTGATAATCCACTGACCAAAGAACTGGATCAACAAAAATATTTTACTTATCTCCGCAGCGTTAAAAAAAGCATTGATCTTTTTCGCGAAGCCAATATTCCATTACAGGCTGAACTGAGTGTGATGCAGCAGCAGTATGGTGCCATTGCCGGTAAAATGACGGTGGAAGTGAACGGACAGGAATATACTTTGCAACAGGCAGCTAAATTTTTAGAAAGCCATGATAGAAGTTTACGCGAAGAAGTATACCGTAAAATACAAGACAGAAGATTGCAGGATCAACAACCCATGCACGATCTGTATACCCAATTGATTCAGAAAAGAAATGAAGTAGCCAAGAATGCAGGCTTTGCCAATTACCGCGATTACAAATTTGTAGAGCTGGGCCGCTTTGATTATACCAAGGAAGATTGCTACCAGTTTCACGAAGCCGTAAAACTGCATGTGCTTCCATTGATTGAAAAAATCTATCAGAAGAAAAAAGAAAAACTGGGCCTCGATACCTTACGCCCATGGGATACGGAAGCCGAGCCAGAAGGCATTCAGCCATTAAAGCCTTTTAGCGATGGAAAAGACCTGTACGAAAAATCGGTGCAATGTTTTGAACAGCTTAATCCATTCTTTGCCGATTGTTTGCGTAAAATGAATGAGCTCAAACATTTTGATCTCGAAAGTCGCAAAGGCAAAGCACCGGGTGGTTACAATTGCCCGTTAACAGAAAGTGGGGCACCCTTTATTTTTATGAATGCTGCCGGACAAATGAGCGATGTTACCACTATGGTACACGAAGGTGGCCACGCCATTCACTCATTCCTCGCACACAAACTGGAGTTGAGTGCCTTCAAAGAATACCCGATGGAAATTGCAGAAGTGGCCAGTATGGCTATGGAGTTATTTAGCATGAATCATTGGGAAGCATTCTTTGATAACGAAGAAGATCTGAACCGAGCCAAAGAACACCAGTTAGAAAGAACCATTACCATCTTCCCATGGATTGCCATTATTGATCAATTTCAACATTGGGTATACGAAAATCCATCACATACCATTGAAGAACGCACCAAACAATGGATGACTATTCTCGCAGAATTTTCTACCAATAGTATTGATTATACAGGATTAGATGCTTACCGCGAAATTGGTTGGCAGCGCCAGCTGCATTTGTTTGAAGTGCCTTTTTATTATATTGAATACGGTATTGCCCAATTAGGTGCTATTGGTTTATGGATGCAATACCAACAAAACCCGCAGCAGGCTTTGCAGAATTACATCAGCGCACTAAGCCTTGGCGGTACCAAAACATTGCCTGAATTATATGCAGCTGCAGGGTTGAAGTTTGATCTGTCTCCCGCGCATATTAAAACACTGATGGAATTTGTGGCAACCGAAATGGATAAACTGTAAGGTTTCGCTAAGAGGGGTTAAGAGAAAAGTAGAAGGAAGGAGCTTTTCTCTTATAACAAATAGACTTTAAAAATACCTTCACTTGATTTCCGCTTTGGTAAACATGTCTGCACCGTCATTGCGAGGAACGAAGCAATCCGTGCTTCGAATTACAGACACTTCGAATGTTGTAACATAGATTGCTTCGTGCCTCGCAATGACGTTCCGATGCACATTTCGCTATAAATAATATCACCTTGATATTTTTTTATAACTCACGCACTTTCAAAGTATAATAGGTATAAAATCACCGCATAAAAAAACGCTACCAAACTTGGTAGCGTTTTCAAATATTAACTTTCTTTCGGTGGCTCTTGCCTCGGTGGCCCCTGAGGTGGTCTGGGTCCTTGTGGTCTTTGTCCCTGTCCGCCTTGTTGCGGAGGTCTGGGGCCCTGTGGTCTTTGTCCCTGGTTTCTCGGCCCTTGTTGTCCGCCACCTTGTTGCGGAGGTCTTGGTCCTTGTGGTCTGGCGCCTTGTTCTCTTGGCCCCTGATTTCTCGAACCCTGTTGTCCACCACCTTGTGGTCTGGGTCCTTGCCCACCTTGTTCTCTTGGTCCCTGATTTCTTCCACCTTGCTGTCCGCCTCGGTTACTTCTTTCTTGGTCCCTTCTTTTTCTATCGTTCTTCTCCAATGTTTTCAAGCTGATCTGTCCCACCAGATCCACAAATGCTGCCGGCTCATTTTCTTCTCTTTGTTTGCTGCTTACAATTTCAACCGGCTGCAGTTCGTCTACTTTCTGTCCCTCGCGGTTCAAGCGTTTAATATCTTTTACGCGCTGTATGGTTAATGGGTAATGCTTGGTGTTATTCGGTAACACATACCACATCAGATTTTTAAAAATATCTTTTTTAATCAGGTGTGCCGTACCCATAGCGGTATCCAATGTTTCCGCGTAATCCGGAAATTGTTGCAGGGCATCCAGGTAAGTATCCAGTTCATAATTCAAACAACATTTCAAACGGCCGCATTGTCCGCTCAGTTTGGTTTGATTGATGGATAAATTCTGGTAACGTGCTGCGGTGGTATTCACGCTTTTAAAATCATTCAGCCAGGTACTGCAGCACAACTCGCGGCCGCAACTGCCTATACCACCCACTTTAGCGGCTTCCTGGCGAATGCCTATCTGACGCATTTCTACTTTTACTTTAAAATCGCCGGCATATATTTTAATCAGCTCACGAAAATCTACCCGGTCATCAGCGGTATAAAAGAAAGTACCTTTTTTACCATCCGCCTGAATTTCCACTTCGCTCAGTTTCATCTGCACATTCAACTGACGGGCTATCGCGCGGCTACGGGCCAGTATTTCTTTCTCCCGGCTTTTGCTGATCTGGAAAGTTTCAATATCACGGTCAGAACTGCGGCGAAGGATTTTTTTCATCTCAACGCCAAATTCATCCACGCCTTTTTTCTTCATCTGCAGGCGCACCAGTTCGCCGGTAAGGCTTACTTCACCCACATCAAAACCACTCACGCCTTCTACCGTTACATAATCACCTTTGTCAAAATATTGAAGGGTGGTGTTGCGAAAAAATTCTTTCCGGCTTCCCTGTTTAAAACTCACTTCAATCACTTTACAGGTACTTTCCGGATCGCTGAAAGGAAGATTCAACAACCAATCGTGCACGTTCAATCGGTTACAGCCACCTGTGCTGCATCCGCCGTTGCTTTTACACCCCCCCGGTTTACCCCCGTCTTTAGAGGAACTACATGATCCACATCCCATATCTTAACTGATAAGTGTTCGTTAATAAATAGAGTAGGAATGTTTGGGCGGGCTATAGTACTGCTATGATGCTTCGGTTGTGTCACTCACTTCAACGTTCGGAGCGCTATTGGGCCATTCCGTTGAAAATTGATTCAGCATCCTGCCTTCAAAATATATTGATAAGCGTATCACAGTGCAACGTGTACCTATTGGTCTTTTCATATAGCTAACCAATAATCACACTAACCCCACAAAATCCTGCTCACTGCCCCGTATGACTAAAAACTGTCAACCGATGGCCTAGTTCATCAAAATTAGGGTTTTGTTCTGAATGATGTGGTACAGTTTAATGGTCAGTGCCTGAAACAACATTTTGGCGTTGGCATTGCGTTCAACATAGTAGGCAGCCTTATCCAGCTCCTCAATAATGGCCTGCTGCTGGCTTACCGAGGCTATTTTATTCAGTCTTTGGGCAAAATCCTTCTCATTATCACCTAATATCACCCCATCTACCCCCAAAACCTTAATGCGGATGCTTTGTTCCAGTAAGTGGTTAAAATAGCGCAGAAACTGTTTTTGCTTCTCGCGGCCAAGCTTGCTTACCTCTTCAGTAAATTTTACCTGGGCTATGGGTCCCCCTTTTAACGTAGCATTCAACCATTCGCGCAGCAGGCTTTGCCAGTCTTCATCGGCATGCTGTAATAATTGTAAGGCTTCCCGGTAGTTGCCCTCGCAAATGCCGGCAACCTGACGGGCTGTTTCCGCACTCACTTTGGCTCTTTCTATCAATGCCTGTTCTATCTCACTGTTTTCGGGCATGGGTATTTTAACCAGTTGGCACCTGCTTAAAATAGTAGGTAAGATCTGTTCATCGTTCTCGGCAACCAAGATAAATAAGGTATTGGGTGGCGGCTCCTCTATCAGCTTTAATAATTTATTGCCTTCTTTACCCAAATATTCGGGCATCCACAAAAGCAATACTTTGTATTCACTTTCAAAACTTTTTAAACTCAGTTGCCGGTTAATATCGTTGCATTCTTCTGCGGTAATATTACCCTGTTTGTTTTCGGCGCCAATAAACTGCAGCCAATCGTACACATTTCCGTACGGGTAATTTTTTACAAACTCACGCCATTCTGCGATATAATCGGAGCTCACCGGCTTTTCGCCCGGTTTTTTGGATATTACGGGATAGGTAAAATGCAGGTCCGGATGAATCAACTGTTCTGCCCTTTGAAAAGCCGGTTGCGATGCAATATCGTTGGGGTGAATATAAGCGGGAGTCGGTTCCAATGCCGTCATACCGCCAAACAGATCTTCCACCACAGGGGCCGGTTGCGGAATGGAAACAATGTATTGTGCAAAGGCAAGCGCTAACGGCAATACACCACTCCCTTCTTTACCCAGAAACAGCAAGGCATGGCTCAAACGGTTCTGCTCCACCATTTCGGCGAGGTGCTGTTTGATGGCGTGTTGGCCTATGACGTCTCTAAAAAGCATCGCGGATTTCGCAGATTTTTGTATGATTTGTAAGGGATAACTGCGGGCATCAAAAGTAATGGCAGAGCACGGATTTCGCGGATTTTAAATATGATTTATAAAAAATAATTAGTGATTACTCTAAGGTAAAAAACAAAAAAGGATGTTCGCAAGAACATCCCTTCCCAAAAATCATATTCAAAATCCGTGAAATCTGCGATCTATTTGAGGTATTTAGTAATCTCTTCGCTATCCGGTGTTACTTTACTAGGGAAGTAGGCAATCATTTTACCATTTTCATCCAATAAAAATTTATTAAAGTTCCAGCCAATGGTAGCATCCAGTACACCATTTTCTGTTTTGCTGGTTAACCATTTGTAAATGGGAGCGGTATCATCACCTTTCACACTTACTTTACTGGCTAAAGGAAACTTAACGCCAAAACGGGCTTTACAGAATTCCTGAATTTCTCCATCAGAACCAGGCTCTTGTCCGCCAAAATTGTTGGCAGGAAAACCTACAATTACCAATTTGTCTTTATACTGTTCGTAAACTTTTTCCAAAGCTTCGTATTGCGGAGTATAACCACATTTGGAAGCGGTATTGACAACCAGGATTTTTTTGCCCTTGAATTTGGAGAAATCAATGGTTCCGCCTTCAATGGATTTTACTTTAAAGCTATGAATGGTGGGGTCACCCGGTAGGGTAAATGCGCTGAGCATGGCAACAACAACTAAGGTTAAAAAGTATTTCATGTTTTATTGTTTAGGTAAAGAACACCTAAATATAGAAAAGGTTGGGTAATATTTGATGAATGGGGGGAGAAGTTTAAAGTAAAAAGTCAAAAGTAAAAAGTAAAAATTGAGATAGGGATAGACTTATTTTATGAAAACCTAACAACTGTTGACTCTTAGTGCGAATTGTGGGTTGATGTACATGATGAGCAAATTGTAGAGGCGTAGCCTCGACAAATATTGTAATAACGGATTTTAATCCGTTGAAAAGAATGAACCATCTGTCAGAAGAACCGTAGGTTCGGCTCATATAAAGTCAGATATGTATCGTGCCTACAGCACTCTTGCTTCTAATCTGGGTACATACAACGGATTTAAATCCGTTGCTATAATATATTTCGAGCCGCTGGCTCTATTTCAACCCTAGATTTATATTCTTAACTAAAAAGTATAGGCCGCTGTGGCAATACTCAGCCTGACCCCTTCAATTTTCAATAAGGCAGCGCCGCAGGCTTCTAATGTGGCGCCGGTGGTAATCACATCATCTACTAATAAAATATGTTTGTTTTTTAGCGAATCGGGGTCCGTTACTTCAAACACACCTTCCATATTCTGCCAACGGCTGATGCGGTTTTGCTTGGTTTGCGTTTCGGTAAAACGAATCCGGCTTACTGCATTTTCTAAAACCGGTTTTTGCCAGTTATTCCTGATTCCTTCACAAATCACGGTTGCCTGGTTATACCCGCGGATCTGTTCTTTTTTTGTATTGAGTGGAAGTGGAACCAACGCAGCTACATCAGAAAATCTATCGGATTCTTTCAAGGCAAGTGCCATCATTCTGCCTAAAAAATAACCGGCCTCTTTGTTGTTTTTATATTTTAACTGCACCAGTATATGTTGCAGTAATGAGTGCTTGGTAAAATAATACATGGCCCCTGCATGTGAGATATTTACTCTCCCATAAAATAATTTTTCTACGGGATTGTGAGGCTGTAAAAAAAATCCGGTTGCCGGTAATCGCTGCATACAGCGGGCACAGAGAAACTGCGACTCATACAAAATATCAGACCCGCAACCTTCGCAGTTGTGCGGATAGAAAAGATGTAAAAAAGATGCAAGGTGTTTTTGCGAAACAGAAAGCATGATACAAAGTTCGTCATGCTTACAATTGCGCGATTAGGTATTTACCGCAGGAGTAAGTACGAGGTGAGAAGTACGAAGCACGAACGTTTTTTACTTCGTACTTCTAACCTCGTACTTCGTACTTAAAACAATTGTTGGTAAACTTCATCCACACGGCTCAGCGCAGTAACATTAATTTTATAGGCTTTTGGGTCAAAGCTTTTTTTATTGTAGCGTGATACGATGATTTTTTCAAAGCCCAGTTTTTCTGCTTCTGCTATCCGTTGTTCAATCCGGTTAACGGCCCTGATCTCTCCGTTCAATCCTACTTCACCGGCAAAGCAAATATGCGCCGGCAGTGGTACATCTTCATACGAAGAAAGCAATGCACAGATCACTGCCAGATCAATGGAAGGATCTTCTACTTTAATACCGCCTGCAATATTTACAAACACATCCTTCATCCCAAATTGAAAGCCGCCACGTTTTTCCAACACAGCCAGTAACAATTGTAAACGTCTTAAATCAAAACCGGTAACGGTACGTTGGGGTGTGCCGTATACACTTTGTGTTACCAATGCCTGCACCTCTATCAGTAAAGGCCGCATGCCTTCTAAGGTAGCAGCAATGGCACTTCCGCTTAATTGTTCTTCTCTTTGTGCAATCAATATTTCAGAGGGATTGGAAACAATGCGCATGCCTTCTCCGGTCATTTCATAAATACCCAGTTCTGCAGTGCTGCCAAAACGGTTTTTTAATGTGCGAAGTATTCTGTATGCATAATGTCTGTCGCCTTCAAACTGTAAAACGGTATCCACCATATGTTCTAAAATCTTGGGCCCTGCAATGGCGCCGTCTTTGGTAATATGGCCAATTAAAAAAACAGGGGTATTGGTTTCTTTGGCAAAGCGTTGAAATTCTGCTGCACATTCGCGTATCTGCGAAACACTTCCTGCAGAAGAATCAATAACATTTGATTGCAGGGTTTGTATAGAATCAACAATAACCAGTTGTGGTTTTAATTTTTTGATCTCCTGAAAAATAGTTTGTGTACCGGTTTCGGTAAGCAGGTAAAAATTATCATTGGTAATCTTTAATCTGTCGGCCCGCATCTTAATCTGTTGTTCGCTTTCTTCTCCGCTGATATATAAGATGCGCAACTGATCAATCAATAAACCGTTCTGTAAAAACAAAGTACTTTTACCAATACCAGGTTCACCCGCAACCAATATCATACTACCCGGAACAATTCCTCCACCAAGCACGCGGTTCAATTCTGTGTCTTTGGTAATGATTCTTTTTTCTGTAGTACTTACTACATCACCAATGGCAACTGTTTTTGTATTTCTTTTGTCGGGTGTATAATTATCCCAGTTTTCTTCTTTCGCATTTCCTTTATCAAGCACTTCTTCTGTAAACGTATTCCACTGCGCACAGCCCGGACATTTTCCAATCCATTTAGCACTTTCGTAACCACAGTTGCTGCAAAAAAAAGCTGTCTTAACTTTACTCATAGGATAAAGATAAAGGGAGAAAAGAATCTGCGTTGAATAGAAATCGAAAGAAGCGTAGTGTTCTTAATAAGGATATACTAAACTGAAAAAAACAACGTTCTTCTGTAAAAGAGAATTGTGTTGCCATCAATTGTTACAACGTAAAAGGGCCAACATTGCTGTTGACCCCGTTACTTACTAACCCATTAAATTCTTCCACTAAATTACAATAATGGGGCAGATTCCAAAATTATTTTTTGGAAGAGGCTATAAATTTCCGGTCTGCGAAAGTTTCGGTTACCTATCTTTTTTAATCCCTTGAGGCATAATTAACTATTTGATTATCAATTAATTATATTCTAATACACACTTTTGTAGCATCAGGAGTATACCCATTCTTTTAGGCCAATTCAATGGTTTTGAGTGGTTTAAGTATCAGACCATACTGTTCTATCTTAATTTCAGACCGAAGGTTTTTTTGCCCCTGTTTTACAGGTACTAAACCCCCTTTGGCAATATCGAAAGTTGATGGAATTTTAGAAAGCAGCCATTGGTAAAATCATCGGTTTATGTTTTCATTAGGTAGGCTTCCATCTCCGAAATAGGAAAATAGCCCCAAAAACCAGGTTTTTTTGCAACATTGAAGCAAAAAAAGTCAGACCTGTATTAATCAACTCTTATTGTAGAATAATACCTCATTCAAGTCCTTGTGAGGTAATGATTTGAGCCATTCACCGATTTATTCTATGCATTCATCCACTCTAACCTGAATTATGAATGATAGCTGGCAAAGCTTAAAAAAAGATTAAAATAAAAATCAAAAAATTATCTCTGCGCAGCTTTTCATTTACTTAGGTGGTCAGAATAAATGAAAATCGATTTTTTATAGAAAAGTCAGCTGGCGCTAAAATGTGCTTTTTTACTTTACAACAGAAGAATTGGCCATTTTTTAGCATGCTGGCAGGGTATGCCAGGTTACCAAAGATTGATTGAATTATTTTTGTGATTATTTCTTATAAAAGTATAATTGATTGTTTACTAGTGAATTATCTTTCTTTTAGGGAGGAAAATTCTTTTTTTTCAAAGATCCTGAACAAAATGTTGAATGAATAATTGACATTTCAACGATTGATTAAACAGGACGAAATAGATATACAAATTATTACATTTAATTAATTTAAATATAATTAATAAAATTATTTAGACTTCATTTTTGTTGATATTTGGCACTGTTTTAACGAATTAAGTTTTTATATATATCTTAAACCAAAACTCGACTGCATGAGAAAGATGATTACGCTCTCTTTGGTAATGTTTTTCGTGGTGAGCAATGCCTGGGCACAAACAAGGCAGCTTACCGGAAAAATTACCGATGTTCAAACCGGCACGCCCCTGATTGGTGCCAATGTTTCTGCGGATGGAAAAACCATAGGTTCCACCGGAAGTAATGGTACGTTTACCGTTACGGTTCCTGCCAACACAAAAACCCTTAGTTTTTCATATTTAGGGTATGATATTCAGGATGTAAAACTGGGTACGGCCTCTACTTTCACCATTCAGATGGCCCCTGCCGAAAAGCAACTATCTGATGTGGTGGTAACCGGTTACCAAACCATACAGAAAAAACAAACCGTTGGAGCATTAACGGTTGTTAAAAACGAAACCATTAAAAATGTACCTATCGGTTCTTTCGACCAGATTCTGCAGGGCCAGTCCAGCGGCTTGCTGGTTCAGAGTAATTCCGGTCAACCCGGTGCTTCTGCATCCGTGGTTATTCGTGGTAAAGGTTCTGTAAACGGTACAACAGATCCGTTATATGTATTGGATGGTATTCAAATCTCTGCATCTAACTTCTCTTCCCTTAACCCTGCCGATTTTGAAAGTGTTACTGTTTTAAAAGACGCATCTACTACTGCCATCTACGGTTCACGTGGTGCCAATGGTGTTATTGTAATTACCAGTAAAAAAGGTAGAGCAGGCAAAACCATGTTTGAGTATAACGGACAATATGGTCAATCCACATTTCCTGAGAACAAACTGGTATTGATGAACAGTGCGCAAAAAATTGATTACGAGCTGGCCAGGGGTAATCCTTATGGCTGGACAACCACACAGGCAGATAGTTTACGTAAAGTAAACACCGTTTGGCAGGATCTGCTTACCCGCACCGGTATCACCAACAGCCACCAGATCAGTGCCAGAGGTGGTAATGATAAAACGGTGTTCTTTATTTCAGGTTCTATATTTAACCAAAGTGGTACAGTACAAAAAACCGGTTTGAAAAGATATACCGGCCGCGTTAACGTGGAGCATACCAATGGTATTTTAAAATTGGGTATCAACACATCAGGTGGTTGGAGCGATTATGCAAATACCTCAGAATCCAATACAGGTATTGCCACTCCGTTAAATGCCATCCGTTGGGGTAATCCATACGAAACACCGTATACAAGAGATGGTAAATACCAACAGTTTGTTTCCGGTCAGCCCAATCCTATTCAGGAATTGAACGAGCAGGATCGCGGTACCAAAGAAGTAAAAATTGTTACCAATGCATACGCTGAAGTGAGACTTCCTTTTCTGAAAGGGTTGTCTGTACGCACCAACTGGGGTGTGGATTATGAGAACTGGGATCAAACCACTTTGTTCACCAGGTTTGGTGTATCCGGCCAGTCTGCACAGGGTTTAAATGGTTCGTATAACAAGAATACGCGTATCAATACACGCTTTACCGGAACCAACTCTATCAACTATGTTACTTCTTTTAAAGAGCATGGATTGAATGTAGGTGTGTATAATGAGTTCATACAAAACAATCTCTCCAGCTTTGGCTATACCGGTTATGGTTTAACCGGTAATTTCCAGAATGGTGCAGGTATTACACCGGGCTCGCCTACCAACGGATTTATTCCTGCAGTGAATGAGAACAAAAGTAAAAGTGCACTTACTTCTTATTTTGCAACAGCAGCCTATAGTTTTAAAAACAGGTATTTCCTGAACGGTACTTTCCGTAGAGATGGATCTTCCCGTTTTGGTGCCAATAACCGTTATGCCAATTTCTATACCATTGGTGCAGCTTATGCCATCAGTGATGAAGACTTCTTTCAGAAAACTAAATTCTTAGGATTTATTGATAACATGAAACTGAGAATATCTTACGGTACATCTGGTAACCAGGAAGGTATTGGAAGCTTTGCTTCAAGGGAATTGTTTGTAAACAGAACCTATAATGGAGTTAGCGGACCGGGCTTAAGCCAGTTACCTAATCCGGATCTGGTTTGGGAGCAAAGAAGAAAATTCAATGTGGGTATTGATATCAGTGTGTTAAAAGGACGTGTTCAGGCTATTGTAGATTATTACAGTGATGTTACCGACAGTTTGTTCCTGAACACACAGTTATCACGTACACAGGGTTTTGCTTCACTGAATGCCAACATTGGTAAACTGGGAAACAAAGGTTGGGAGTTTACCTTGATCACTGAGAATATCAGGACAAGGGATTTTAAATGGACAACCAATATCAACTTTACCATTAACAGAAATAAATTCATCGCGTTAACGCCAACTACACCAGCTACTGGTATTGTAGCTGCTACTACCGTTCAGCGAGTAGGATTTCCTTTGAATAGTAATTTTCTGGTTAAATATCTTGGCGTAAATCCTGCTAATGGTAATTCTATTTATGAAAAACCAGATGGAACTACTACTGAAACGTACAGCGATAACGACAAGCAAATTATTGGTGTAAGAGATGCACCTTATTTTGGTGGATTTACCAATACGTTTAAATATAAAAACTTTGAACTGGGTGTATTCTTCTCTTTCCTGTTTGGAAACAAAATTTACAACAACGACAGGGCTAACGTAGAAAACCCAACCTATTATTTTGATAATATGGCATTGCTGGTTGCATCTGAGTGGAGAAAAGCCGGTGATATCACCAATATCCCAAGAGCCAACCAAACTTTCCGTTCTGCTACCACGCATTTTCTGGAAGACGGAAGTTTCCTGAGATTGAGGAATGTACAATTGTCTTATACACTTCCTAACGATGTTGCCAAACGTTTAGGACTTAGCAATGTAAGGGTGTATGCAGGTGGTCAGAATCTTTGGACAGGATTTAAGTTCCTTGGATTTGATCCGGAAGTTTCCGGCGGTGGATTAACCGGTGCACAATATCCTGCACTGAAAACAGTAACCGTAGGATTGACAGTTGGGTTTTAATCATTCATAAACAAATCATGCTATGAAACATATTTCAAAAATAATTTTTACACTCTTTCTTTTTGCCGCTATTTCATGCGGTAAAGAAATTGCGATAGAGCCTACGCATTCGGCTACTATTGAAAACGCTTTCAAATCAATTGATGATGTAGAAAAATCATTGAGTGATATGTACATCAACCTGCGCGCAGTGGGTTACTATGGCAGAAACCTTTCTGTTATGGGCGATATGATGACGGATAACCTGACTGAGGTGGGAACCTCACTGGCCAACTTCCGCGAAATGACCGACTGGGCTTATACCTCCAACAACGGTACCGTTGCGGAAACCTGGCAGGCTTGTTTTCTAGTAATTAATGCAGCCAATATTGCCATCAATAATGTAGATAAATTTGCAACTCCGGCTACACTGAAACAGGCCAATAGTATCAAAGGCCAGGGACTGGCTATCAGAGCTATGGCGCATTTTGATCTGCTGCGTATGTTTGCAGATAATTTCGACCGCAATGCTACCGGCTTAGGGATACCTTATATCACAGCGTCTGTGTTGGAATCATCTCCTGTAGCATTTAAACCTTCGCGTTTTACCATTAAAGAAAGTTATGACAAGATCTATGCAGATCTGGCAGCAGCTAAAACGTTACTGGCTGATGTGAATGCACCTATTAACACTGCTTCAAGAAGAGATAAGGTAGACTTGGTTTCTGTTAGTGCCATACAGGCAAGGGTTGCCTTGTATGCAAAAGATTATGCAACCGCTATCTCTAACGCAACAACCGTGATCAATGCATTACCATTGGCCAGCAGGGCCGTATTTCCTACTATCTGGAAAGATGCTTCTGTTTCTGAAGTTGCTTTTGCCGTGTACAATGCTCCGGGTGAAGGTGGAAGATTGGCGGGTGATGTATACAGCGGTGCCTCTGACCGTTTACAGTTTGAAGGATCGGCAGAATTGTTTAACCAGATAGATGCGGTTAATGATATTCGTTACAATACCTATGTTATCAGAAGCTATACATCAGGTATTACCGCGCACCCTAACCGTTTGGTACCTGTTAAATACCTTGGAAAAGGAACCAGCTTTGATGGTTTGGTAAACTTTAAAGCGTTCAGAACCGGTGAAATGTATTTGATCCGCGCAGAAGCGTATGCCAATACTGCTGGCCAGGGTGTGAATGCTTTATTAGACCTGAATGCTTTGCGTGCAGCCCGTATCAATGGTTTTATTGCAGGTGTTGAAACCGGCGCTGCATTAACCGCAGCCATTGAGTTGGAACGCAGAAAAGAATTGTGGATGGAAGGGCACAGATGGTTTGATCTGAAAAGAACCAGCCGTACCATTGCCCGACAGAATTGTGGCGCACCCGCTACTGCCTGCACATTGGCAAGCACCAGCGTAAAATGGAACTGGCCTATCCCTCAGGGAGAAACACTGGCTAACCCGAATATGCAGGTGAATCCTGGTTATTAAATTAGAAAGTATCAAAACCACGCATAAAAAAATGCCGGCTGATTTCAGCCGGCATTTTTTTATAATCACTTGTCAATTAAAATTTAATCTCTTCTTCATGCTCATTAAAGAACTTGAACTCCGTTAAATGATAATTGGTATTTGACTGCGATTTGAGGTTGGTTTTGAATTTGCGTTTCCATGTTTTCAGAATAGAACGGAAAAATCCTTTGGTAAGGTATGAATGTACAATGGGGTGTACCACTAAGGTTAAGTTCTTATGGCCATGCGTTATCAGGTAATGCAGGCGTTTTTCTATTTCATCTTCCAATAACAGGGTTGAAGATATTTTTCCGGTTCCATTACAGGCCGGACAATTTTCTGAGGTATTGATGTTTACTTCAGGTCGCATTCTCTGGCGCGTTACCTGTAACAAACCAAATTTTGAAATCGGTAATACAGAATGTTTGGCGCGGTCGGTTTTCATAAAACCTTCCATCGCTTCCTGTACTTTGCGTTTGTTATCAGGCAACTTCATATCAATAAAGTCGATCACGATAATACCACCCAGATCCCGTAAACGTAATTGTCTTGCTATCTCTTCAGCTGCTTCCAGATTGGTTTCAAGGGCATTGTCTTCCTGGTTATTACTTACACTTTTATACCCGCTGTTTACATCTACCACATGCAAAGCTTCGGTGTGTTCAATAATCAGGTAAGCGCCACTACCCAAATTAACCGTTTTACCAAAGGAAGATTTTACCTGCTTGGTAACACCAAACTGGTCAAATATGGGAAGTCCGCCACTCTGGTAAAAACTAACAATATCAGTTTTATCAGGAGCAATGCGTTGTATATAAGTTTGTGTTACGGTAAACAGGTTTTTATCATTCACCACTACTTTATTAAAATCTGCGCTAAGCAGGTCTCGTAAAATACTGGTGGTTTTATTCTCTTCGCTCAAGATCCGTACAGGTGCTACAGCGCCTTTGAGATTGGTTTTAATGCTTTTCCAGGTTTCTTCCAGTGCCAGCAAATCCTGGTGCAGTTCTGCAGTGGTTTTACCTTCTGCAGCGGTTCTTACAATTACACCAAAGTTCTTTGGGCGAATGGCTTCTACAATTTTATGCAGGCGTTTTCTTTCTTCTGAGGAATGGATTTTTTTTGAAACGGCAACAATTTCATTGAAAGGGGTAAGTACCACAAATCTTCCGGGTAATGATAATTCGCAACTAAGGCGTGGTCCTTTGGCAGCAATGGGTTCCTTTAATATCTGAACGAGTACATGCGGCTTGCCATTGAGTACTTCATTGATCTTTCCTGTTTTTACGATCTCAGCTTCTGATTGAAATTTAGCAAAATCAAAACCATTGGCCTCCTTATCATTCATGGCAAGCTGGGTAAACTTGAGTATGGAACGAACATAAGGGCTCAAATCTGTATAGTGCAGAAATGCGTCTTTCTCAAAACCCACATCTACAAATGCAGCATTCAGTCCGGGAATTAGTTTTTTTACCTTACCCAAGTACAGATCGCCCACAGCAAAGCTGGCATCTGTTGTTTCGTTGTGCAGTTCTACCAGTTTCTTATCCTCCAGGAAAGCTATCTCTACACCGGTAGGGCCTGCATTAATAATTAGTTCTTTGTTCACAAAATGGCAACTTTTAAATACAAAATCACAGCCGGTATGCGGCAGGTCAAAACACACTCATATCCGGAACAATCACCACCAGATCAGGAAGGAAAAGGGAAAGTTGCAGCGAAGAAAGGCAGTGGTGAAATTCAGGAAAGTGTAAAATGGAGTGGCACATTTGCACCACTCCATTTATATAAGGTCAGTTAAAGAATGAATTACTTATTCTTTTTCTTATGACGGTTCTTTCTTAAACGTTTTTTTCTTTTGTGAGTCGCAATTTTATGACGCTTTCTCTTCTTACCACAAGGCATACACTTAGTAGTTTTGTTTGTTAATGAATAAATTTATTTTTTCAATTCAGTGATACGTTTGTCCAGTTCTTTTTGCGCTTCCGGTACTTTCACCAGTTTTTTTACGGCTTCATACCATTTAACCGCATTGGCTTTGTCTCCTTTCTCTTCATAACATTCTGCCAGGTTAAACAAGGCTTCTACGTTATCGGGTTGTTTCTGCACAACAAGCGTAAAGCGTTCAATCGCTTTATCAAATTGTCCACTTCTCTTTCCTCCCAATCCCAAAATCATTTGCGCATATACATTACCCGGATCTTTCTGTGCAATCTCTCTTACAGGTAAAATACCCTGCATCGGATTGTCAGAAATGTTTCCAAACAGGTAACAGGCGCCGAGGCCTATTTTGCTGGAATCATTGGCCGGATTAATGGCGATGGCCTTCTCAAAAAGAACTTTTGCATTGCTGGCCAGCCAGTATTGCATGGCTGGTTCCCCCTCTGTCATTAGGTTATCTAAAAACAGATGGGCGGCAAAGGTGAGGCTTTTTTCAGAATTTTCCAACTTCGCGGCTTCGCCGGAGTAATAAGCGTAAGGTTCGAAGATATGCGCTGAGTCTGCCCAGAACCGGGCCAACTCGT
Organism: Chitinophaga pinensis; assembly: GCA_943372845.1. Classification (GTDB taxonomy): domain Bacteria; phylum Bacteroidota; class Bacteroidia; order Chitinophagales; family Chitinophagaceae; genus Sediminibacterium; species Sediminibacterium pinensis_K. The sequence continues at coordinate 67,485 of CALSAD010000005.1, forward strand.
GGTATACATGTAATTGCTGCTCCTTTACATCACCTCTTTTTACAGAGTTCTCCAGTTGCATCAGGTACTGTGTTTGTGCGGGGCTAATCTTTTCCTTAGCCTTTACAAGGAGTTCTTCAAATTTAATCAACTGACGCTCAGTAGATTGTGTGCTGGCAGTGGCCGTTTCAGCTTTTTTAGGGGGGATGGTTTTACCAAAGGCATATAGTAAAACAAATAGAACCAGGGCTATACTGACTAATGCAAATTGCTGTTTTTTCACTCGAAATACTTTCCGCAAAGTTAGTCAGGCTTGCGCTTGCTTTTCACTTCACTCACAAATTCTTTCGCGGGTTTAAAAGCAGGAATAAAATGTTCAGGAATTTCAACAGCAATATTTTTTTTGATGTTGCGCCCTATTTTAGCCGCTCTTTTCTTAGTAATAAAGCTTCCAAAGCCACGGATATAGATATTCTGGCCATTGGAAAGGCTTTCTTTCACTTCTTTAAACATCGTTTCAAGCGTAACCAAAACATCCACTTTAGGGATACCGGTTTTGTCTGAAATCTGGTTGATGAGATCTGATTTTCTCATTTTAAATGATTTTTTGTAGTTGGTTAAGATATTAAAATAAGCTAAAAAAATTGAATAATGCAAGAAAGATAGCGTAAATATTATAGACGTTACTTATTGATAGATAAATGGTTCAATCTTATCCTATTTTTTGTTGTGCAGAAAACATATTTACAAAAAACACATAGATGAACAACTAAAAACGAGGAATACTGTTCTTTTATTGAATATTTGTTTAACCGGATGAAAGCGAGATTTACAGATACCTTATTGCAGTGGCACAAAAAGCACAATACCCGCGAAATGCCATGGAAAGGAGAGAAAGATCCCTATAAAATATGGCTGAGCGAGGTAATTCTGCAGCAAACGCGTGTGGCCCAGGGCTGGCAGTATTATACCCGTTTTATAGAAAAATATCCCACAGTTCAACAACTGGCTAAGGCCAAAGACCAGGAAGTTTTTAAATTATGGGAGGGACTGGGTTATTATAACCGTTGCAGGAACCTTTTATTTACCGCAAGAGAAATTGTTGAAAGTAAACAAGGAGTATTTCCAAATCAATATGATGATTTACTGGCCTTAAAAGGCGTTGGCCCCTATACGGCTGCAGCCATTGCATCTTTTGCCTATAATTTACCCTATGCGGTGGTGGATGGCAATGTGTTCAGGGTACTTTCCCGTTTTTTTGGGATAGCAGAAGCGATCGATTCTGCTAAAGGCAAAACCATTTTTACCGAATTAGCCGCTCAGGTACTGTCTAAAAAACAGGCAGGTCTTTTTAACCAGGCCATCATGGATTTTGGGGCTACGGTTTGCAAACCCTTTGCGCCCAACTGTAGTACTTGTGTGATGCAAAAATATTGCGCAGCCTTTCGTGAAGGGAAAGTAAACCAGCTGCCCGTAAAAGAAAAAACCCTGCAGCGAAAAAATCGCTGGTTCTATTATTTCCTGTTTGAACACGATGGAAAGATGCTGGTACACCAGCGGATGGCAAAAGATATCTGGCAAGACCTGTTTGAATTTTACCTACTGGAAACCGAAGAGCAACTGAAATGGGACGAGCCTGCGGTACAAAACTGGTTGCGTCAACAGATGGGGATACGGAAGGCATCGGTTGTATCGATTTCTGCTACCGCCAAACAACAATTAACGCACCAACAGATCAAAGGGCAATTTATCAGGGTTCAGTTAAGCGCAATACCTCCTTTTTTAGCGCAATACCGTTGGGTAACGGCGAAGGCAGCATCAAAACTGGCCTTTCCCAAATTCATAACGGCTTATATGGAAACACCTTATCTGCAAAAGGCGCTTTTTTAAAAAACACCTTGGTAAAACGATACGTGAATTTTTAAAAGCTGCTCGTTTTGTTGCTCAAAAAAAGTTATTTTTAAGAGAGATTTTACCAGCTATGCACTTAAAACCTATCGTATGAGAGGAGTTAACCGAGTAATGCTCATTGGCAATCTGGGAAAAGACCCGGATGTACAGCATCTGGAAGGCAATATTGCAGTAGCTAAATTTCCACTGGCTACTACAGAAACGTACAAAGACAGATCGGGTAAACTGATCTCACAAACAGAATGGCATACGGTGGTGTTATGGCGGGGATTGGCAGAACTGGCACAGAAATATCTCCACAAAGGAAGTCTGATCTATGTAGAAGGTCGCCTGCGCACCCGTAGTTGGGAAGATAAGGATAACAATAAAAAATTTGCCACAGAAGTGGTAGGCGATAACCTGATTATGCTTGACAAGCGGGGGGATGGGCACGGTGCACATGGTACCGGCGATTCGCCGGAAGGTTATCCCGGGGATGATATTCCACCCATTACCGATTCGGGAGAAACACTGCCGTTCTGATCATACCCGAACACCGCTACAAAAACAATACTTTTGGTAAACGGAAACAACAGGATAGGCAAACCCCTATAAGTTTCTGATCGTTCATTTAAAATACTTGCTTTGGATCATCACCCGGTTTTGCAGTCTTTCTTTCACCCCACTTTATTATCAGCCATCGCTGCGCAGGGAACTACTGTTTTGGTAATGGTGTTGTTTCTGTTACTGTTCTTATCTTTTGTTTTATCCGGTTCTGAAGTTGCTTTTTTTTCGCTCACGTATAAAGACATCAATAACCTCAAATCAAAACAACAACCACCCTATAAGCGAATTGTTGATTTGCTGGAAGAGCCTAAAGTATTACTCGCTTCTTTATTAATTGCCAATAGTTTTATCAATATTTCTATCATTATCATCTCAAATCTTTTGATAGATAACATGTTCAATTTTGAACAGTTTGATGCAGCCTGGGTTGAGTTTGTAATTAAAGTAATTGCCGTTTCTTTTTTACTGGTATTGTTTGGCGAAGTAATGCCTAAGGTGCTGGCCACACAAAACAATATTCGCTTCGCAAAAGATTTTGGCGGTATTGTACAGGCCGTGTCTTATGCGTTTGCGGGATTGAGTAAATGGCTGGTAAAATATTCAGATATTATTGAAAGAAAATTAGCCAACCGCCCCAATGGTTCTTACAGTTTAGAAGAACTGGATCATGCCATTGATCTGACTACACAAAACACTGCTTCAGAAAATGAAAAGAATATTTTAAAAGGGATTGTAAAGTTTGGCAATATTACGGTTAAGCAGATCATGAAAACAAGGGTGGATGTGCATGGGGTTGATCATTCCATTTCTTTTGGTGAATTGATTGCCACAGCACGCGATCTGCATTATAGCCGTATTCCGATATATAAAGATGATCTGGATAATATGGTGGGCATGATACATACCAAAGACCTGATTGTATACCTGAATGAACCTGATAATTTTGATTGGCATTTTATTATGCGCCAGCCTTACTTTGTACATGAGCAGAAATTTATTGAGGATCTGTTGAAGGAGTTTCAGGCCAAGCGTATTCATTTTGCCGTGGTGGTAGATGAGTTTGGTGGCACCAGTGGTATTGTTACACTAGAAGATATTCTGGAAGAAGTGATTGGTGAGATCAAAGATGAATTTGATGAAGAAGAAACAGGGTATAAAAAAATAGACGATAACAACTATATTTTTGAAGGCAGAACCATGATCAATGATGTATGTAAAATCATGGATTTGCCCACCGATACCTTTGATGCCGTTAAAGGAGAAAGCGATTCACTGGCCGGATTGGTATTGGAACTAGCCGGAGAAATACCCCAGCCCGCCAAAGTACTTAACTCCGGCGATTTTGAATTTACCGTACTCGAAGTTGAAAAAAACCGTATTCAGAAAGTAAAGCTTAGCATTAAGCCACAGACAGACGCATGAGTAGATTAGTTGATGGTGCATGGTCCATTGTCCATGGAAGAAATAAATACAAACCTGGGAGGTTTACAGTCATGATACTTATTGCCATGGTCTATGGACTATGGACTATCATCTCCTCCTGCAATAGCAGTTACACCCCAAAGCCTGCAGGCTATTTTAAAATTAATTTTCCTGAGAAGAAATACCGGTTATTTGAGCAGCCCGGATATCCGTATTCATTTGAATATCCCGAGTATGCAGAGGTGGTAAAAGACAGTACTTTTTTTGGAGATGCAACAGAGAACCCCTGGTGGATTAATGTAGATTTTCCACAATTTCATGGAAGAATTTATGTGAGTTATAAAGAGATAGGGAAGAACAAATTTGATACACTGGTTAAACATTCTTTTCAGTTAACTGGCAAACACACATCAAAAGCCTACTCAATAGATGATACATTAATAGCTACTTCTAATGGCGTGCATGGTGTGTTTTTTACGGTAGGGGGCGATGTGGCAACTGCCAACCAGTTTTTTTTAACCGATACCACCAGACATTTTTTGAGGGGTGCCATGTATTTTGATGCCACACCCAATGCAGATTCTCTGGGTATTGTGAATCGTTTTTTGTTGGCAGATATGAAGCACCTGATCAATACGTTTAAATGGCGTAAATGATGGTAAGTTGTGAAAGTTGTGATGTTGAGAATACCTTTGAACAAAACCAAAGAAAATAAACGGATGATAGCAATAGATAATGTACTGGTAAGTGAACATATTATTGAGGAGCAATTTGTATGCGACCTGAATAAATGTAAAGGCGGCTGCTGTGAAGATGGTGATGCCGGTGCCCCCATGGAAAAATGGGAACTGGAAAAACTGAATGAAAATTACGAAGTCATAAAACCCTACATGACTGCAGAAGGCATTAAAGAGGTAGAACGTCAGGGAAAGTATGTATACGATCAGGAATTTGGATGGGTTACGCCTACTATTGATGGGGCTATTTGTGCCTATGGCTATAGAGATAAATGGGGTATTATTAAATGTGGCATTGAAGATGCATATAATGATGGTAAATTAGACTGGAAGAAACCGGTGAGTTGTCATCTCTTCCCAATCCGCATACAAAAAAGCAAACGTGATCCGGATATTGAATATGTGAATTATGAACCAAGGGAAGATCTTTGCCAGGCAGCCTGCAGTTTGGGTAAAAAATTAAAAATGCCTGTTTATATTTTTCTGAAAGATTCGATTATCCGAAAGTATGGACAGGAATTTTATGATACACTGGCCGCTACTGCGGCACATATGAAAGAACCCGGTTGATAAAAAATAATTCTCAGATATGAACGATACCGCAGCATCCTTCATTGCCAAAAGCACCATAAAGGCAGCCGACCTTGAACATAGGCGTAAAATCAATTTTAATATAGGCAAGTACAATGCCGTAGTGCCCATTGGTAAACGACAGTTTGGTAATAATGTAATGCTGGCGCGCGAAAAAGCCAAGAACCGTAAATGGGATGCAATTGAACACCTGGATCGTTACCTGCTGGAGTTTGAAAAGAAAATTACTGCACGCGGTGCCAAAGTGATCTGGGCAGAAAATACCGCCGAAGCACAGGAAGCCATTGGCGCCATTTGTAAAGAGAAGAATTGCAAAACTCTGGTGAAGAGCAAGAGTATGGTTACGGAAGAAATTCACCTGAACCATTACCTCGAATCAATCGGTATTGAAAGTGTGGAAACGGATCTGGGAGAATATATTCAGCAATTGGATGGGGAAGCACCTTACCATATTGTAACACCTGCCATGCACAAAAGCAAGGAAGATGTAGCTAAATTATTTGCAGAAAAACTGGGAACACCTGCCGGTTTATCTCCTGAAGAACTTACACTGGTGGCTCGAAAAATTTTGCGTGATAAATATGTACAGGCTGAAGTGGGTGTAACCGGAGCCAATTTTATTGTAGCAGATGTAGGCGGTATTGCCGTTACAGAAAACGAAGGCAACGCGCGTTTAAGTTGTGCCTGGCCCAAAACACATATTGTTGTGGTGGGTATTGAAAAAGTAATCCCTTCTATCGATGACCTGTCTTTGTTCTGGCCCTTACTGTCTACCTATGGAACCGGACAAAAAATTACGGTATACAATACATTAATTTCCGGCCCGCGCCAGGAGAATGAAACTGATGGTCCCGAAGAGATGTATGTGATTTTGCTGGATAACGGCAGAACCAATTTGCTCGCCAATCCTACTGCACGCGAAGCACTGTATTGTATTCGTTGTGGCGCTTGTTTGAATGCCTGCCCGGTATATAAAAATATTGGGGGTCACTCTTATGAAACTACCTACAGTGGCCCGATCGGTAAAGTAATCACGCCGTACCTGAGTGGATTGGAAGAGTATAAGCATTTAAGTTATGCATCATCGCTATGTGGTAATTGTACGGAGGTTTGTCCGGTAAGAATTAACCTTCACGAATTATTGCTCGATAACCGGCATGAAGCTGTGGTGCAGGGGTCGAGTTCTTTGGCCGAACGCATTGCCTGGAAAATGTGGAAGACCGCCAGTCTGAACAGGGGCATGATGAATTTGGGTAATGGTAAAATAAAGAACTGGGTAGTGAATAAAGTATTCAAAGGGTGGACAGCACATAGGAGTGAACTGGATTTTAGCGGGAAAACGTTTAATGAGATGTGGAAGGATAAGTACAATTAGTAATTAAAAATTAAAAATTAAAAATTGGAAAGCCGGAGCGTAGATAGGTTTCTGGTGTATACACCAAATATTACTAATAGGCTACGTTATATTGTTGAAACACTTTTGCCCGGTGCGGTTATTACTGATGCAAAAAATTCTTTTATAGAAACTGATGCGGTTCGTATCAATTATTCCAGTGAAAAAATCGAGGGTGCTTTTCAGATAATTCCTTCGGGATTATTGACGGAGAAAGGCATTCATGCACAACAATTAGTGTGCAGTGAGTGGGAGGATTTTTGTATTTTTTTTCAAACGGAAGGTGATATTCCATTTGATTTATTTTCTGCCTCTTTTTATTTACTATCACGCTACGAAGAATACCTGCCACATACGTTAGATCAATACGGAAGGTATGCGCACACGAACAGCCTTGCCTACCAGAAAAGCTTTTTAAAACAACCCCTGGTAAATCTCTGGATACAAAATCTGGCAAAAAAAATCAACACCCATTTCCCTCATTCACCATTCACGATTCACGATTCACGATTCACCTTCATCCCCACCTACGATATAGACGAAGCCTTCAGCTACCTGCACAAACCTTTATGGAAAAATGTTTTCGGGTTCTTTAAGGATTTTTTACAAGGTAAGTTTGAGCAGGTGTTGGAAAGAGGTAATGTATACAGTGGTAAACAACCCGATCCTTATAATACATTTGCATGGTTGGATAGTTTGCATACCCGTTATCAGTTAACCCCTGTTTATTTCTTTCTCACGATTGTACAAAGAGGTGTTTATGATAAAAATCTATCGGCTAATAGCCACGCTTTACAAAAACTGTATAAGGATCTCTCAGAAAAATATACCGTTGGCTTACACCCATCCTGGCAAAGCGGAACAATAGAGGAGTTGATAGTGAAGGAGAAAGCAAAAATGGAAAATATTGTGCAGCGGAAAATTACTTTATCCAGAAACCATTACCTCCGGTTTTCCATTCCCAATACTTACAGAAAAATAATAGCTGCCGGTGTAACGGATGAATATTCCATAGCCTATGGTGCGGTAAATGGTTTCAGGGCATCGTATGCAAAACCGTTTAAGTGGTATGATGTTGAAAGAGAAGTAATGACTGATCTGACAATTCATCCATTCTGTTTTATGGAAGCCACTTCTTTTTTTAGCCAGGGATATACGGCAACAGAAGCGGGAGAGGAGTTGCAATATTATTATGATCTGGTAAAAAGTGTGGAAGGAGAATTTATCACCTTATTTCATAACCATTTTCTTACCGAACAAACTCAATGGGTGGAATGGCGAAAAATGTATGCAGATTTTTTAGAGAAAAATTTCGGATAGTGAATTGGTAAAGTTGTGATTACTATCGTTACCGAACATCACATGGCATCGGCATCTGTTGCTTGTGTAAGTATTTCTTTTTGTTTACGCAGGCTCTGGTTTACCAGGTATACACCCACCAATGTGATAAGCGAACCTATGATAATGCTTGCCGTTATTTTTTCACTCATCACCAATGATCCCACAAAAATGGCTACGATGGGATTGATATATGCATATAAAGAGGCCACTGCCGGTTCTAAGTGTTTCATGGTATAAATAAAAGCAGCGAATGTAATGAGGTTACTGGCAATTACCAGATATAAGATAGCGCCCCATGCCTGTATCGGAATTTCTGAAAGTGGGATACTGTTGCCAGACAGAGCCATCATGATCATTAATAAAAAAGAACTGATCAGCATTTGCCAGCCGGTACCATAGTATGGATTGATTTTTACTTTTGTTCTGGAGAGAACAATCGTTCCCACACTCCAGCTCAGCATGGCAAGTGCAGATAAGAAAACACCCCAGCCATAGCCTTCTGTATGACTATGAAACGCGTTGTCATAAAACACAACGGCGATACCACATATACCCAAAAATAAACCGAGGAAAGTACCAATAGTGATTTTGGTATTCTTAAAAAAAATCCGTTCCATAATTACTACACACAAGGGATACAAAGCAGATATTAATGCACCCATACCACTGGGTACATATTTTAAAGCAACCGTAGCGATACCATTCGCAGATACAAACAATAGTGCAGCCATCATGGTTAGCCAGCGAAGTTGTTTCCAGGTGGGTATTTTTTCTCCTTTAATCAGAAAAAAGGACAACAACAAAACACCCGCAATAAATTGACGGATAGAAGCAACCTCCAGTCCGGGCACCTGCTGCACACCCATTTTACTGGCTATCCAGCTGGTGCCCCAGACTACACTGGTAAGGGTTAACCCGATATAGGCTTTTTGTTTTGTTGTCATAACCCCTTGCTTCCGGCTTATAAAAATATCTCCCTGTAAGGAAGAAAATATTTTAATGTTTAAAGTGGCGCATGCCCGTCATTACCATTGCCAAATTATTGGCAACACAATATTCCACACTGTCTTTATCTCTCACAGAACCGCCGGGTTGGATAAACACTTCTATACCTGCTGTATGGGCTATCTGTACACAATCGTTGAATGGGAAAAAAGCATCGGATGCCAATACCGCGCCATGCAGATCGAATTTGAATTGATTGGCTTTTTCAATGGCTTGTCGTAAAGAATCAATGCGACTGGTTTGTCCGCAACCCTTACCAACCAATTGTTTATTTTTTACCAGGGCAATGGCATTGCTTTTTAAATGTTTGCAAACCAGGTTGGCAAATGCCAGGTTTTCTTTTTCTGTTTCTGTGGTTTGTCTGCCACCTACTTCTTCCCATTTACTGTAGTTGCCTTCATCGGTTCCCTGTTCCAGTACACCATTTAGCAGAGACTTACTGGGAGCTTTAAGCTGTGAGTTGTGAGCTGTGAGTTGAAGAAGAATTCGGTTCTTTTTACTTTTCAACACTTCCAGTGCATCTGCATCAAACGCAGGAGCAATCAATACTTCAAAAAATATTTCGTTGATGGCATCGGCAGTTGCCTTATCAATGGTGTTGTTGCAAACCAGTACGCCACCAAACGCACTTTCCGGATCACCTGCCAGTGCTGCATCCCAGCTTTCCTTAACTGTTGGGCGTTCAGATATACCACATACATTGGTATGTTTGATAATGCCAAATACAGTCTGTTTGCTTTCTGTAAATTCCTGTATCAATTGAACAGCAGCGTCTACATCCACTAAATTGTTGTACGAAAGTTCTTTACCGTTCAGTTGTGTAAACAGTTTAGTAAGATCACCATAAAACACGGCAGACTGGTGTGGGTTTTCGCCATAGCGCAATACCTGTTGCATGCCGGGATTAAAATAATTGCTAATAGCAATATCATAATGCATCACTACTTCAAAAGCTTTGGCAGCATAGGCTTTTCTTTGTTCAATAGAGGTTTCTCCTTTTTGATCTGTCAGTAATTTTTCCAGGGAAGCGTAATCGTCTTTGGCAGCGATCACGGTAATATCTCTGAAATTTTTTGCAGCTGCACGAATCATGGATGGTCCGCCGATATCTATTTTTTCAATGATCAGTTTTTCTTCAGTAGTGGTGCGCAAGGTTTCTTCAAATGGGTAGAGATCAACAATCACCAGATCTATCTCAGGTATCTTGTATTCTTTCATTTCTGCCAAGTCCTGCGCTTCATACCTTCTGCCCAATATGCCGCCAAATACGGCGGGGTGTAAAGTTTTTACTCGTCCACCCAGGATAGATGGATACGTAGTTAAACTCTCCACCGGAACGCAGTTAACGCCGAGGTCTTCCAAAAATTTCTGTGTACCACCGGTTGAGTAAATGGTAATTCCCAGTTCCTGTAACTTTTTGGCAATGGGTTCAAGTCCGTCCTTATAAAAAACGGAGATCAGGGCTGATTGTATTTTCTTTTGCATAGTTGTGTTGGTTGAATTGAGGGTATTGATTGGATATTTTGGAATTGGGAAATTGGGAAATTTTGGAATTATGCTAGGTGCTTGCTAAAAAAAGCAATTCCAAAATTTCCCAATCCCAAAATCCCAAAATTCCTACAGTTCCACTTCAAAAGCACCCTGCTCTGAAATGGTATGGTGCCGCAAATGTAGGCTCTCGGCGTCTTTTTTCCAGTACCGTATTTTCCACAATGGGTTGCTGCTATCGAACACATATTGTGAACAATCGAATATGGCAGCAAGCCGGGTAAGGTAAATGCGCGGATTGCCGGTGAGGATAATGATATCTACCGGTATTTTTTGGTTGGAAACCGGTAAGCGAAAAGAAGAGTCGATCACCAATACTGATTTTCGCTGCCCAGCTATCAGGGGATAAAGCGTATTTATGCAGCTGAGTGAATCTGCCTTTTTTATACCATTGAGTACCCTGGCAGGTTGCAGGTGAAAATTTTGTAGAGATAGATCATTACGCAGTGCCTCATCTCCCCAAAAAACAAAGGATTGAGCCTGTATAATATCGATGGCTTTGTGTTTGGGGATATGATATACAATCAGTTTCTGTTGTTGTCTTTGGCGAAGGATGGTAAAAGACCGGATGGCGGTGAAGGCTACTAAAAAAATAGTACCAGCCAATAACCCATGTCGTTTTTTTTGCAGTAACCACCATGCCATACATGCGATGGCAGCATATAGTAAAACAGTCTGCAACAGGCTTATAGAAATAGAATCGGTTACCGCAAATGAAATGCGATTGGTTCTTTCAATAAACGAATTCATTTGATGAATCAGCCATGCAATGACTTTACCTAAGTATAGGTTGATGAATGTAATTTTATGAACAAGTAAGAGAATTAATTCTGCATATAAAATAAAGCCCGATAAAGGCACCGCTACAAAATTGGTAAACAAAAACAAATTGGGAAACTGGTGAAAATAAAACAGAACAAGGGGTAGCGTAAGTATTTGTGCCGATAAGGTAATGGCGTTTAATTGCCAGATGCTGTTGAGTAATTTATTCTGCAAATACAAGCACCTGTAAATAGGTTTCATAAATACCACAATACTTATTACAGCTGTGTAAGAGAGTTGAAAGCCAACATCCCACAGGAAATAGGGGTTGTAAACCAGCAGGCAAAAAGCAGAAGCTGCCAATGTGTTATAGATATTGGTTTTTCTGCCTAAACTTTCTCCCACCACAATAAACGAAAACATTACTGCAGAGCGTAAAATAGACGCCGCCCCACCTGCTAATAAACTAAAGCCCCATAACACCAGCAGTATTAGTAGCGGTTTTACCCATCGTATCCATCTTTGTTTGCGAAAGGGTTTAAGCAGCGCAAGCATCAACCCATAAATCATGCCCAGGTGTAAACCGCTGATGGCTATAATATGTACCACACCTGTATTACTATAAGCGCGCACCAGTTCTTTATCAAGATCGTTTCGATAGCCGATCAATAAAGCTTCTGCCACGCCGGTTTCTATTTCGCCCGGTACCCATTGGCGAAATATGCGCAATACTTTATCTCTTGTATGTAACAGTAATGAAGTGAGCTCATTTTTTTGTTGCTCACCCGTGATTAAATAATCATTGGGTTGCAGGTACACCTGAAAATAGGTATCCTGAAAAGCACAGTATTGTTTGTAATCAAATCCACCGGGATTCCCCGAATTTGTAATGGGCTGTAATTTTTTTTGAATAATGATCTGCGAGCCATAGGATAAGACAGAGGGATGGTTCTCTTTTTTACAATACACAATACTATTTCCTTTTACTGTTATCCATTTTCCGTTCACATAAACTGCATCTACCGAAGCCAATGCTTTGTAAGAGTTGGCTTTTTCAATAAATGGTTCCTGTATGGTTAGTGCCAATAGTGTAGCATTGGCATACCGGCCAATCCAGTTAGGGTGATGGGTTTTGTTTTGACAATAGATGAGCAGGCTTCCAATAGCGGCAACCATCAGTTGTACCAACAATCCCTGCAACCATCTGAATTTGTATTTTTGTGAAGGAGATAAGAAACGAAAAACAATAACTGGTATAATGGCTACTATTCCTGTTACCAGACTGGCAAAAAATGAGATCGTAACATATTGCGCCAATACAATACCCGCCGTTAGCGGAAGCAGTAAACGGATAAAAGGAGCAGCACGCCAGAACTGTATTCCATACCTGCGCATGAACGTATTTTTTTTCTCGCCACAAAGACACGAAGGCCCGAAGCGGCACAAAGGTTTAATAGATTAAACCTAATACAAAAAGCCACCCGTTTCGAGGTGGCTGTGTAAATCAGGTATAAATACGGGGGGAAAGCCGCTAGCTATTAGCTTTTGGCTGCAAGCAATAATGTAGCAGGAGGCTTATGTATAGTAATAGTAAAAACAATACCCATCAAAAGCTTGTGGCTAATGGCTTGCAGCTAACAGCTTACTTACTCAAATTCATACTCCGCTCTTTATACAAAGTACGGAAGTAGGGATCTCTGAGGTCTTTGATAAAGCGGATGGCTTCGCCAGTACTTTTCATTTCTGGTCCGAGTTCTTTGTTTACGCCGGGAAATTTTTCGAAACTGAAAACCGGTTCTTTAATGGCATAGCCCTCCAGCTTTTTGTCCATGGTAAACTCGGTCAATTTAGCTGCGCCAAGCATTACTTTGGTAGCAATGTTCAGGTAAGGAATCTGGTAAGCTTTTGCAATGAACGGTGTGGTGCGGGATGCCCTTGGGTTGGCTTCTATCACATATACTTTATCATTCTTAATAGCAAACTGTATGTTGATGAGCCCTTTGATCTTTAAAGCCCGGGCTATTTTTTCAGAATAATACTGCATGGTTTCAATCACCAGCGGTGTAAGGTTAAATGCCGGTAATACGGCATTGCTATCACCACTATGAATACCTGCGGGTTCAATATGTTCCATTACACCCATGATGTGAAAATTCTCTCCATCAAAAATGGCATCTACTTCGGCTTCCTGGCAACGATCCAGAAAATGATCGATAAGGATTTTATTACCAGGTAAATGTTTCAGCAAACTGATCACTGCCTTTTCTACATCTTCATCATTGATCACGATGCGCATTCTTTGCCCGCCAATTACATAGCTGGGTCTCACTAATACCGGGTAACCCACTCGGTTGGCCACGGCAATGGCTTCATCAGCATTGGTAGCGGTACCATATTCTGGGTAAGGGATATTCAATTCTTTCAACAGATCGCTAAAACGGCCGCGGTCTTCTGCCACATCCATATCTTCAAAAGAAGTACCGATGATCTTTACACCATTCTCGTGCAGGCGTTTGGCCAGTTTTAAAGCGGTTTGTCCGCCCAACTGTACAATAACACCATAGGGCTTTTCCAATTCAATGATTTCCCACAAATGTTCCCAGTACACCGGCTCGAAATAAAGCTTATCGGCCATATCAAAATCGGTGGAAACCGTTTCGGGGTTACAGTTAACCATAATGGATTCGTAACCACATTCTTTAATGGCCAGAAGTCCATGTACGCAACAGTAATCAAACTCAATACCCTGGCCAATTCGGTTGGGGCCACTGCCTAAAACAATGACCTTTTTCTTTTGCGATGGGATTGATTCGTTGGAATTAAGTGTAGGGTTCATTTCTGCGAGGAATTGCGCAAAATTAGGGGTAGGAATGAATTTTGAGAGATTTTTTTTGAAAAGGTCCTCAAATCCTTTGTGGGTAAGGGTTTGGGAAGTTCTTGTTTTGCCACTGAGGGCGCTGATTTGCGCTGAGGATACGCCAGACTTACCGAACGGTGAGCAGGCTAACAATGGTTCGTATACCAAACAGCTTAATCCTGTAATTCCTTACAATAATACCCGGCATCCTGCAGCACCATTTCTACAGATCGGGGGGATAGGGCCACGGCTTCTATCCGTAACACATTGTCGCAGTCATGCATATCCACATTCCAGCGGCTGATGCCGCGGATATTTTGAATCACGGGTTTGGCCCGGCTAATCAGCTCTGGGTTATTGAGGTTGGTTTTGAAAATAAGGATATCCATTGGTTTTGGTTTCGGTCGTGCGGCGAAATAGGACTGACCGATGGTTTTGGTTAACTAAAAGGGTTGTATCAATGTAATAGGTGCTTACATCAGCGCAAATGAATTTTACTGCATATTGCAACTGCCAACTGGTTGCCGCTTACTCAGCCCCCGCCTGCGGACCATTATCTGATTTACCCCAAACCTTGCATCGGTTGCGCCACTCCTGTTTAATTTTTTCTCTTTCTTCGGTGCTCATGCCCTGCCATTTTTCTTTCATCTCATTTTTCCAGTGGCTCCCTTTGTGGCCACCCCATCCGCATCCTCCATGAAAACCACCAAAGAGAATTTTGCCCAGGACCAATAAACCCAATGCCTGCCAAAACGTAATCAGGGAAACGCCTCCTATTACGGCAACCAGTACGTGGTTCCATAAAAGCATTACTGTGTAGCCGAGTACCGCAACCATTGCGATGGCGCATACAATAAAGCCTGCTATTTTTTTTGCCCAGAATTTCTTATGCATAATTTTCTTTTTAGTTGTTTAATAACTCATCCCGCAGACTGCTCAAACGTTCTCTCAAATGCAGTACTGCATAGCGTTTGCGGCTGAGTAAAGTATTAATGGTATCACCGCTTTGTTCGGCAATGGTTTTAAAGGGTACGCCTTCTATCTCGTTTAAAATAAATACGTCGCGCTGTGCCTTGGGCAGTTCGTTAAGGGCTGTGTGCAAGGCTTCCCAGAACAGATTGCGCAGGTATTCCGTTTCCGGATTGTTCGATTCATCAAAAAACATATCCGCCCAGTCGAAAGTAGTTTCACTATCGGCATCGCTGTAGATATCCTCCAGCAGTTCGGGTTTGTGTTTGCGTTGGCGGTCGGTAATTTTATTGCGGGTGACCGTAAACAGCCAGGCAGTTAGCTGTTCAATGGGTTTGGTATTTCCGATAAACTGGTAAAACACATCCTGCAGAATATCTTCCGCATCGGCTTCATTGTTTACCCGCTTGCGTATAAAGCCCATCAGCCGTTTGCTGTAGGTATTAATTACCTCCGTAACAGTATTCCGTCGGGCTTCGGCCATGGTGTGTGGTATCGTCAACGCCTTACTCATTGTATAAAGCAGGTAGACGAGTGAGGGAAGATAATATTTTAGGGGGAGAAAGATTTTTTCCTCCCCAAGGGAGGGAGGGAATATTGAATATCGAACAAGGAATATCGAATGTCGATCGGAGAACTCACTTCGACATTCGATATTCCTTGTTCGATATTCAATATTCACCTAAGTTCTCCCGCCGCTTCACGGTCGTCGTACACATTGCGTAGGCGAAGCAATTCTTTTTTCATATCGGCCATAATCTTTTCATATCCATTTGTGTTGGCCAGGTTATGTAGTTCTGCCACATCTTTTTGCAGATCGAATAGTTGCCATTCATTTACAGTATAAAAATACAACAGCTTATAGCGGTCTGTTCGAACACCCACATGCTGCAGCACAGTATGATCGGCTTTATATTCATAGAAATGATAGTACAGGCTATTTCTTGGAAGTGTTTTGGCCGGATTTTCCAATACGGTTTTTAAACTGAGTCCCTGCATGGCAGCAGGAATGGTTGCGCCGGCAATATTCAGAAATGTTGGCGCATAATCAATGTTCTGTACCAAGGTGTTGGTTTTGGTACCGGGTTTGATATGGCCGGGCCAGCGGGCCAGCAAGGGCGAGCGCATAGATACATCATACATCCATCTTTTATCAAACCATCCATTCTGGCCAAGGTAAAAACCCTGGTCTGAGGTATAGATCACCAATGTATTTTGGGCAAGCCCGCTTTTGTCCAAATAATCTAAAACCTTTCCTACACCATCATCTACCGATGCCACACAGGCCAGGTAATCCTGCATATACCATTGGTATTTCCATTTCAGCAATTCTTTTCCCTGCGGACGAAGTTGTTGAATGATCTCACCTCGCTCTTTGTATATTTTTAAAATTTTTTGTCGCTCGTTCGCCGGTATGCGATTAATGATGGCATAATAGTAAGCCTGTTCTGCAGAATCCGGTTTTAGCCAGGGAATATCCATCAGGTATTTGGGATCTACTTTCAGATCACTGGATAATTTCATATCGGGTAAAATGCTCATGGTTTGCAAACGCCAGGCAGCGCCCCGCCCTGCGGTATCCATGTATAAACTGGAGGGTTCCGGAAATGTTTTGGTATGGTATTGTTCGATGTATTTTAATGCCGGTAAAAAATTCCGGTGTGGTGCTTTGTGATGCAGCAATAACATGAAGGGTTTGGTGTTATCCCGTTTTTCCTGTAACCACTGTAATGCTTCCTCTGTTATTACTTCGGTGGCATAACCATGGTAGGTACTGGTATCGCCTTTCATGTTAATGAGGCGTGGCTCATAATACTGCCCCTGACCCGGTACTATTTTCCAGTAATCAAAACCAGTGGGATACGATTGTAAATGCCACTTACCAATAACGGCGGTTTGGTAGCCCGCCTGCTGCATTAGTTTAGGCATGGTAACCTGCGAGCCATCAAATCTGGAACGGTTATCAATAAAACCATTTTTGTGCGAATGCAGTCCCGTTAACAAAGTAGCGCGTGCCGGTCCGCAGATAGCATTGCCTACAAAAGAGCGGTTGAATAACATCCCTTCTTTGGCAATCCTGTCTATGTTCGGAGTTGCTATCAATGTTTTGTTATAAGCACTGATGGCATTGGCATCATGATCATCGCTCATGATATACAGAATATTCGGCCGCTGCTGCGCCATGGCACTACTGCAGAGAGCGAAGAGGCAAACACTGAATATATATTGTTTCATAAAGGATAGTTCATAATAATCAATAAGCTGTGAGCTGTGAGCTGTGAGCTGTGAGCTGTGAGCTGTGAGCTGTGAGCTGTGAGCTGTGAGCTGTGAGCTGTGAAACATGTGCCAATTAAATTACAGCATTTACCATAACGGTGTAACTTTATTGCAATAAAGTTACGGATATGGAATTTGGCCGGGTGCCTGAATCGGAATTGAATACTATTGATTTTCGTTTGCCTGATGAACCTGCATTTAACCGGCAGGTATTATCGGGTAAAAAAATAGCTAACCCCAAAGTATACCTTGGTTGCGCCAAATGGGGCCGCACTGAATGGGTGGGTAAGATCTATCCACCCAAAACAAAAGAAAAAGATTTTCTGGAGCATTATGTAAAGCATTACAACAGCATAGAACTGAATGCCACGCATTACAAAGTGTATGGTGCAGCAGGTATAGCCAAATGGGCAGAGAAGGCAGGCGATAAAGATTTTATGTTCTGCCCTAAAATGTACTAGGGCGTTACACACCGCGGCGGATTGCTGAATAAGGATTTTATTACCGGTGAATTTTTACGGGGCATTGTAGCTTTTGAAAAACACCTTGGTCCTGTGTTTGTACAGGTAAGCGATGCGTTTACCACCAAACGTAAAGAAGAACTGTTCACTTTCCTTGGCTCATTGCCAACCGATATGCAGTTTTTTCTGGAAGTAAGGCATCCGGATTGGTTTGCAAAAGAGGATGTAATAACTGAACTGTTTGCTTTTCTGCGTTCCATTAATATGGGTATTGTTATAACTGATACCAGTGGCAGAAGAGACTGTGCACATATGCATCTGACGATCCCCAAAGCGTTTATTCGTTATGTGGGCAACAGTTTGCATCCTACGGATTATACCAGGGTAGACGAATGGATCAATCGCATACAATACTGGCTGAACAATGGATTGGAAGAGCTTTATTTTTTCATGCACATGCATGATGAAGCCTTTTCGCCGGAGCTTACGGTGTATATGGTGGACAAACTGAATGCAGCGCTTAATCTGCAACTGATTAAACCCAGTTTTGTGCAGTCCAATACATTGTTTTAAATGTATATCTCGTAAGTGTTGCATCGTTACTCCCCTCTGTGTAACTCATTGTTCTCTGTATCTCTGTGTTGAGAAAAGTCTTTGAAACGGACAATACTATTTATCATCTAACGTGTTATGCTATTAGATATTTCAATTAGTTTAATTAATAGCAGTTCCGCTATTTACTTTTTTGTCTTGACACAAAAAAGTAACAAAAAAAGTCAAGGCTGCTGAAAAAAAGCTAAAATTTACTGCATTCCGCTAAAATGAACGAAGTCTAAAGCCAATCTATAGTTCAATTATGATGCAAATGTGTTCTTCAACAGTGTGTGATAGCCAAGCATCGTTCATTTCTTAACGCTACATTCCGTAAATTTCTTAACGCTTTTTTTCAGAGGCCAAAGCAGTCTCGGCTTAGCCGAGATAACAGGCACGAGGCCCAGCGGCCGTGAGCGATATACAATGTCGAATAGTAGCGGAATTGATTTTAATAGCACAACACGTTATCATCTGATCTCATACATCTCATCCCAGCGTGTGGTATAGCGCGGGCTGCGTAGTTCCTGGCGCATTTTCCAGTCGCGGGTGGTGCCGGAGGAAGCAAACTTCAATACATCATCGCGCATGGCAAAGTTTACATTGTCTATCATACTCATGAGCATGCGGTTTTTATTGGCAGCATGTTCTGTAAATAAATTTCCCTGGATAGAACTGTCGGGTACAATACCGCTTAGCATGACACCTGCTTTCTTGTATAATTTTCCCGGTTCGTATAACCGCTCTGCCAATGCCATGGCGGGCTTGATCAATTCGTTGGTACAGGAAGTGGCCAATGGTAAAATAATATGACTGCCAATAGTAGGCCCATGCCTGAAATGGGTACTATGCGATTGCTCGCGTGGTACCACAAATACGCTGATGGTATTGGCAGCGCCATGTTGCCTGCGTAATTTTTCTGCAGCGCGGGATGTGTAGGTGGCAATGGCTTCTTTAATGTCTTTGAGATCAGTAACCGGACTGCCAAACATCCTGGTAGTGGCAATCATTTTTTTGTTTACCAGTTCATCCATCATCTGAATACTTTCAATGCCTTTCAGTTCACGTACCAGCCTTGCACCGGTTACACCGCCCAGGTGTTTGGTGGCCCATACCACATCTTTTGTACTTAGTTCAAAAGCGGTATGGATGTTCATCCGCCGCAGTTTTTCTGCGTATTGGTGACCTACGCCCCACACATCATCAATAGGGGTTCGTTGCAGCGCCTGTTCTGTTTTGCGTGGGGTATCCAAAACCAATACACAGTTAGTAGCTTCTTTATTTTTTTTAGATAAGCGATTGGCCACTTTACTCAACACTTTGGTGGGCGCCACGCCGATGGATACTTTGATGCCGGTCCATTGTTCTACGGTTTCGCGCAGGTGTAAAGAAAAACTGTACAGTTCTTTTTTAGCGATATGTGAGAGATCGATAAAACATTCATCAACGGAATATACTTCTACACAATGCGGTGGCAGCAGTATCCGCAGGGTTTCCATTACGCGCCAGCTGAGATCTCCATAGAGATTGTAATTGGAAGAGAAAGCAGCTACACCATATTTTTCAATCAGGGGTTTGGCTTTAAAATAAGGGCCGGCCATTTCTACCCCAAGTGCTTTGGCCTCATCGCTGCGCGAGATGATGCAGCCATCGTTGTTACTGAGTACCACCACGGGTTTATTAGCCAGATGCGGCTTAAATAAACGTTCGCAGGAACAGTAAAAACTATTGCAATCGATGATGGCTTTCAAGAGGGTGATTGGTTTATTAGTTTACTGGTTTATTTGTTTATTGGGGATGTCTACTTTGCACCCTTGTGTCTTTGCGGTTAAAAGGTTTACCGCAAAGACGCGAGGGGGGTAGGTTTCGCCAGGGTATACATGGTGAACAATGGGTTGGAACGATGCAGTGTGCGACGCAACGGGAGCTGAATAAAGAGCAACTGCTTGGCCCATATCAAATACTTCTGATTGAATGTACTACTACGCCCCATGCTGCATAATTGCTGAACTCATCTACAGGTATGTTGCCATACTTTTTATTTTCCGCTATGAGTGTAGCCCCTTTCATATGTATTTGCAAACGCCGCACCAGTAACTCTCCGTTGAGAATAGCTACGATGATTTTTCCGTTCACGGCTTTCACGCTGCGGTCTACAATCAACACATCGCCGCTGAAGATACCGGCATCGATCATGGCATCGCTGTTCATGCGAAAGAAAAAAGTAGCCGGTTTGTTACGGATCAACTGCTCGTTCAGATCAATACCACGTTCCATATAATCATCGGCTGCGGCACCAAAACCGGTGGCGTTGGCAGTGGGTACTTCCCACTGGTTAAATTTTTTAGAGCCTTTATAGGCAGCTCCATACCACTGTTCCCCGTCCATATAAATTAAATTTTGTTGTGCTAAATTATTTAGTAAATTTATACTAAAATAATTATCCAGCTAAAAAAATATTGTATGTCTACAGAGGCCCTCAACCATAAAACATTTGATACCGCACCGGTAAACGGATATTGGGAATACCTGTTGGTAGCGCATCCGGATGCGGATGTGTATGCGCGGGTGATGCAGGAGAAGCAGTACTTCTCTGCCACATTCAAAACCGCCATTGCTGCTAAAACCAAACCACATATTACGGTAGCCAATTTTCTGGCGGTTGAGGCCATGGAAGAAACCATTATCCGCTGGATGCACCGCATCATCAGCAGTAAAAAAAGTTTTTGCGTAACACTGGATCAGTACGGGGCATTCAGGCCGCATACCATTTACCTGCGTGTACAGGATCATGCACCGTTTCAGCAACTGGCCAAAGAGTTGCAGGTAGTAGATCAATACATACGGGGCTATGGTTGTCCGGAGATGCGGCTGATTACCAGTCCGCACCTTACCATTGCCAGAAAACTGGAGCAGGAGACCTACAAAGATGCGGTAGCGGTGTATGCAGAAAAAAATTTTCATGCCTCGTTTGATGTGAAAGAGTTGGTGTTGTTAAGAAGGCAGCACCAGTTTGATAGTTGTAAGCAGGTGAATGTGTTTGGGTTGCAACCTTAACTTCTTCAACTCACCCCGGCGTTGCTTCGCCGCCACCCCTCTCTACTTTGTAGAGAGGGGGTTGAAAAGGGGGTGGAGTTTTTTTGTGTAGTTGAAAAATGAGAATGAATGCAGACTGATATTGTATCATCCTATGCTACAGCTGAATATATGCTGGTGATTGAGTTGCCTGAAGTATTGCGTGAAGAATTGATGCGGGTGAAAAAAAGATTTGCAGAAACCTATGATTGTGCTGCAGCAACAATAGGTAAGCCCAATATTACACTGGTACGTTTTCAGCAATTTGAAATGATAGAGCAAAGGGTAATTCACAGGTTGCAATTGCAGGCTGCAGCGCAAGCTTCTTTTATGGTGGAGCTGACTGATTTTGGAAGTTTTCCTTCGCATAGTATCTGGTTTAACGTAAGCACCAAAACGCAGATTATTGAATTAGTAAAATCATTACGTCCCATACAGCATCTGTTGAAAATTGATAAGGAGCGGAAACCGCATTTTATTACAGAACCCTATATCACACTTGCGAATAAATTATTACCCTGGCAATATGAGAAAGGCTGGCTGGAAATGAGCAATACCCATTTCAGCGGAAAATGTATATTAGAGCAATTGGTATTACTGCGCAGAAGGGCAGGTGAGAAAAGATATGAAGTGGTGAAAAAATTTGTGATGAAGAATGAGAAAGTGGGTAGTGTGCAGGGGGAATTGTTTGTGTGAAGAATACATCAACTCACCCCCGGCCCCTCTCTACGGAGTAGAGAGGGGAGAGCTCCCCTTCTTTGCGAAGCAGAGAAGGGGCCGGGGGATGAGTTGAAACAAATGGAAGAAAATGAATCTTATGGAAAACGACCCAACCAACCCATACCTCAAAGGCCGTGGCGCACAATTTAATCCACGTAACCGGTTTTTGAAGAACGAGAAAATTCGCGACCAGATAGAAAGTATTGACGACTGGACAGAACCCAATGTGGCTACGGTTTATTTGGAAGATCATGCCAAAACTATTGTGAATAAAGTGGATAGTCCGGATGTGGGTATGTTTTACAGCATGAACCCCTACCAGGGCTGTGAGCATGGCTGTATTTATTGTTATGCCCGGAATGCTCACGAATACTGGGGGTATAGTGCCGGACTGGATTTTGAACGTAAGATCATTGTCAAAAAAAATGCACCGGAATTGTTACGAAAATTTTTGATGCACAAGAGCTGGGAATGTATGCCCATTAGTCTCAGTGGTAATACCGATTGTTACCAGCCCGCAGAAAAAAAATTCGAACTCACCAAACGCATACTCGAGGTATGTAATGAGTTTAACCAGCCGGTAGGTATAATTACCAAGAATGCAGGCATACTGCGCGATACCAAATTGTTGCAGCAGATGGCAGCAAAAAACCTGGTGAGTGTATTGGTAAGCATTACATCGTTTAATGAAGACCTGCGCCGCTCCATGGAGCCGCGAACTACAACTGCCAAACAAAGATTACGGGTGATAAAAGAATTGAGTGATGCCGGTGTGCGAACCGGTGTTATGCTGGGGCCGATGATACCGGGGTTGAACGAACATGAAATGCAACGCATTATGGAAGCAGCCAGTGAGAACGGCGCGGTGTTTAGTGCCTATACATTTATTCGATTGAACGGTGCCATCAAACTCATCTTTCACGACTGGCTGTATAAAAATTTCCCCGACAGGGCCGATAAAGTATGGCACCTGATAGAGAATGGCCATGGTGGCAAAGTAAACGATAGCCGCTATGGTGTGCGCATGCGCGGCGAAGGCCCTATCTCAGACCTGGTGGGACAACAGTTTAAGAAGTACAATAAAATATACAAACTGAATGCAGAGCGATGGGAATTGGATTGCAGTAAGTTTAGAAGACCGGGGGAGCAGGGGAGGTTGTTTTAATTTTTTTTGCCACTGATTACACTGACTAGCACTGAATAGATCAGTGGACATCAGTGTAATCAGTGGCAAAATAAAATATCCCACAATTTCGCTCCCATACACAAATGGATGATGCCCTTTCAATACGAAGCTTTATTTTCGCTGCAAACCGTTTATTACTATGGAGGCAGTGATTGAGGCCATTGGGCATTTGTTTGAATCGATGGGAAAGCCAAAAGCAGACCGTATTGAAAAATTACCACAGAGTGGGAGCGACCGTATTTATTTCCGGATCTATTCGGGAGCCAACACTTTTATTGCAACCTATAACCTCCACAAAAAAGAAACACAAACCTTTGTTTATTTCAGCCGGCATTTTAGTAATGTGGGATTACCCGTTCCGCAAATACTGGCGGTTAATGAAGAAGATACCATTTATATTCAGGAAGACCTGGGTACTGAATCATTGTTAAATAAACTGGAAGAAAATGGCCATGGAGCGTATGCATATGAATTGTTTCAAAAAAGTTTAGCGCAACTGGCCCGTGTTCAGATTCTGGGCGATAAGGGGTTAGACTATTCGTATTGCCTGACCGCCAAAGAATTTGGCAAGCAGGCCATCATGAGCGACCTGTTGTATTTTAAATATTATTTTTTAGATACACTGCAAATCCCCTACGATAAGCAGGCCATGCTGGATGATTTTGATGCGTTGAGTACTTACCTCACCCGCACTGAAAATAAATATTTTATGTTCCGCGATTTTCAGAGCCGGAATATTATTGTGAAAGATGATACCGTAAATTTTATCGATTACCAGGGTGGTATGAAAGGTGCACTGCAGTATGATGTTGCTTCACTATTATGGCAGGCAAAAGCAGAATTGAGTGAAGAGTGGAAAGACCGTTTGTTGGAATATTATATGGACCAGATTGATGGCTTGTTACAAAAGCCGGTTGACCGGATCACATTCGTTAGCCAATACAATGGTTATGTATTGATCCGCTTGTTGCAGGTAATGGGCGCTTATGGGTTTCGTGGTTTATTTGAAAGAAAAGCACATTTTCTCGCCAGTATTCCATTGGCTTTGCGCAACCTGAAATTTTTTATCGATCATAAAAGAGTAGGGATTGTTACACCAGAATTCGACAGGGTATTGCACCTGGTAGTGGCGGATGATATGATCAAACGTTTTGAACCGGTGCAGGCAGATGAGAATACGGCACTGGTGATTGAAGTAAATAGCTTTAGTTATAAAAGAGGGATTCCGGCAGATTCTAGTGAAAACGGTGGTGGGTTTGTTTTTGATATGCGCGGCATTTTAAACCCCGGTCGTTTTACGGAATACAAATTACAAAGCGGAAAAGACAAACCCGTTCAGGATTTTCTAGAACAGAGAACGAAAATGAATGAATTTCTGAATAGCGTTTGGGACTTAATTGATATTACGGTTGAAGATTATCTCAAAAGAGGATTCAGTCATTTGATGATCAATTTTGGATGTACCGGTGGCCAGCACAGAAGTGTATATGCCGCCGAACAAACTGCACGCCATTTAAGAAATAAGTTTAAGGTAAAAGTGAAACTGGAACATACCAATACTGCTAACTGGATGAAAGAATTACCCGCTTCTTAAAGCATATTTTAAAACTGTATACGCATCATGAATTCAGTAAAGAAAGCCATGATCTTCGCTGCCGGACTGGGTTCGCGGTTAAAACCCTGGACCGATTATCATCCTAAAGCATTGGCGTTGGTAAATGGGAAAAGCTTATTGCAACGAAATATTGAATACCTGCAAAGCTTTGGTATTCGTGATGTGATTGTGAATGTGCATCATTTTGCAGACCAGATTATACAAGCCATAAAAGATAACCAGGGTTGGGGAAGTCATATAACTATTTCCGATGAAACGGACGAGGTGCTGGAAACCGGAGGAGGCTTACAAAAAGCAGCATCTTATTTTACTGGCGAAAATGATTTTGTGGTAATGAATGCAGATATACTTACTGATATGGATCTCGGGGCCATGATAGCGCAACATCTGCAACAACATTCACTAGCCACCTTGGCCATATCAGAAAGAGAAACATCCCGGTATTTTTTATTTAATGAACAGCAGGTATTGTGTGGATGGCGTAATGTAAAAACAAGGGAAGAGAAAATAGCGAGAAAAGAATCTTCTCTTCATCAAAAAGCATTTAGTGGTATTCATGTTATCAATACCGCTTTGTTAGCGATGATAGAACAGGAAGGGAAATTTTCTATGGTGGACGTGTATCTCCATCTGGCAAAAACAAATATCATTTCAGGGTATGACCATACCGGCGCACAACTGATAGATGTTGGTAAACCGGAAAGCATTGCAAAAGCCGCCGCTATTTTTAGTTAAACAAACACATGAAAAAAATCAGGTTCGCGTTAGTTGGCTGCGGAAATATTGCTCAACGTCATGCTGTTCATATACAAACCTATGGAGAACTGGTAGCAGTATGTGATCTGAATGAGGAACGTGCGCATGCATTAGCAGAAAGATACCAGGTTTCTTACTATACTCTTTTGGAGAACATGCTTTCTGAGGTAACTCATGCAGATGTAGTGGTGATCTGCACACCTAATGGATTACATGCATCACAATCAATACTTGCATTACAAAAAGGGTACCATGTACTTGTTGAAAAGCCTATGGCTATTTCTACAATGGATGCAAAGCGTATGATGGTATCTGCAGAAGCATCCGGTAAACAATTATTCACCGTAATGCAGAATCGCTTTAACCCGCCGGTGATGGCTG
The DNA here is from genome assembly GCA_943372845.1 of Chitinophaga pinensis. Lineage (GTDB taxonomy): Bacteria > Bacteroidota > Bacteroidia > Chitinophagales > Chitinophagaceae > Sediminibacterium > Sediminibacterium pinensis_K. The sequence goes on from CALSAD010000005.1 coordinate 93,608, forward strand.
TGAAAGAAGCATTGGATAATGGATGGTTTGGAAAACTCTTTAGTGTACAATTAACTTGTTTATGGAACCGTGAAGATGCCTATTATCATAACTCATGGCGCGGTACAAAAGAAATGGATGGCGGGGTATTGTTTACGCAGTTCAGTCATTTTATTGATCTGTTATACTGGTTCTTTGGAGCGGTAAAAAAAGTATCGGCTATTACAAAAAACGCAGCACATACAACAAGCATTGCCATTGAAGACTCTGGTGTTGTGTTGCTTGAATTTGAAAATGGCATGATGGGTACTATTCATTTTTCAGTAAATAGTTATGCCAGTAACAGAGAAGGCTCTGTTACCATATTGGGAGAGAAGGGTATTGTAAAAATTGGAGGTGAATATTTGAATACGATAGACTACCAGCAGTTTGAAAACGGCGAGCTATCCGTTTCAGCAGATTCGCGTGAAGCCAATGACTACGGTACTTACCGGGGTTCAATGAGTAACCATGATAAAGTGTATGATAATCTGGTTGCTGTATTACAAACTGGTAAAACAATGTATGCTTCGCCTATAGAAGGTTTACAAACCATAGAGATTGTTGAACGAATTTACCGTGCTGCCAATCTGGAAAAATCAATGTAATTTGTAGATGAAACTTTCGTATGTCATTTCAATCTACCGTTTCTCAAATACGTGATGTGCAATTTGGTGCCAATGTAACTTTGGTAGAGCCCTGTAATTTATATGAATGTATCATAGGTGATGACTGTTTTATCGGTCCGTTTACAGAGATACAAAAAGGGGTGGTAGTGGGTAACCGCTGTAAAATACAATCCCATTCTTTTCTGTGTGAACTGGTTACCGTTGGTGAGGATTGTTTTATTGGCCACGGCGTGATGTTCGTAAATGATGTGTTTACCAATGGCAAACCTGCTGGCGATAAAAAATTATGGAAGCCCACTACTATCGGCCACCATGTTTCTATCGGAAGCAATGCTACCATATTGCCCGTAATCATTTGCGATCACGCAGTTATAGGAGCAGGAGCAGTTGTTACAAAAGATATTAAAGAGCCGGGCGTGTATGCCGGAAATCCTGCGCGTAAGTTGTGAGTTGTCAATGGTCAATGGTCAATGGTTAATGGTCAATGGTCAATGGTCAATGGTTAATGGTTAATGGTCAATGGTCAATGGTCAATGGTCAATGGTCAATGGTCAATGGTCAATGGTCAATGGTCCAGAAATTAGTAAATCGTTGAAGATACTTCATTGCCAATTCACCATTCACCATTCACAAAATCACTCACACTACACCTTCACATAAATCTTTTTCTTATCCAGCACATATACAATCGACCAGTACATGGCAATCATACAAAGTGCATAGCATAAAGAACCCACTCTCAAATCAGAAGAAATATTTTTACAGATATGTTCATAGAACCAGGGAAAGAATGAGGTATATACTTTTTTACCTTCTGGTGTTACATGATCCGTCCAGCGCAGCATGGCCAGTACTCTTGGTAAAAACCCACTCAATACAAAAATGAACAACGGGTTTTTTCCAAACACATCAAAAAACCGGCTCCATGCCCCTTTGTTCTCTTTGAATTCAATCAGGTAAATCAGCATGCCCAATGTCATGATGGCCAAACCGGTTGTGTACAAAACATAGCTGCTGGTCCATATTTTCTTGTTTACCGGTAATACCATATCCCAGCAATACCCTGTGAAAAACAATATTAATCCGGCAACAAAAAGATGGGAAAGCATCTCATAGCTTTTTCCTTTCTGCTGAATATATTGGCCAACCAGAAAACCAAATATTACCTGAACAATAGCCGCCATGGTGCTCGATAATCCTTCCGGATCAAACGGAACGCCTTCTCCTTTGTAAATATGTGAAAGACCCAACAGGTCTAGGTCAATTTTTGTACCAAACCAACCGGATAAACTATAGGGATCTGTTGTATTTCCAAGTAGAATACAAATAAACCAATACGCCAGTAATAAGATACCACTGATGACAAAAGCGCCACGTGTTTTTGCATAAAATACAATTACCGAAGCAAAGAAATAGCAGAGTGCAATTCTTTGTAGTACGCCAAAAATCCGAACGTTTTCCCACAGTTTAGCAGCGATGTGTTCCCCATCCCAGCGTACAAAAGGGCTCCAGTTTAAAAAGATACCAATGGCAAAAATGAGTAAGGTTCTTTTGATCACCTTCTTCCAGAATACTGCCGGACCAGCCTGCTCAAAGCGGGGCATTACAAATGCCATGGCATTGCCAACGGCAAACAAAAAGAATGGGAATACCAGATCGGTTGGGGTACAACCATGCCATGTTGCATGCTCCAGAGGCGCAAAAATATGTGACCAGCTTCCCGGGTTATTAACCAATATCATCAGTGCTACTGTGGCACCTCTGAAAACATCCAGTGAATAATAACGTTGGTTCATGGCAAACATTTAGGTAATGAAGATAGGAAAGATAACCACTTATCGCAAGGGGTTTTGCTTGTGCAGTAATGAGGGCTTTTTTAAAACATTTATTTCACGTTTTACCACCCGTAATTATTGTTACTTTGCATAACATTTTTATCATTGGGCATATGCGTAAAAATATATTGATTACGGGCGGTGCAGGCTTTATTGGCTCGCATGTTGTACGGCTTTTTGTAAATAAGTATCCTGAATACCGAATCGTTAATCTGGATGCACTTACTTATGCCGGAAACCTGGAAAACTTAGTCGATATTGAAAAACAGCCGAACTACGCTTTTTCAAAGACGAACATTCTGGATGCTACGGATTTGGAGAAGGTATTTGATGATTATGAAGTGACGGATGTGATTCACCTTGCAGCAGAATCGCATGTAGACAGATCCATTGTTTCTCCACTTGATTTTGTATACACCAATGTTATCGGAACAGTGAACCTCTTGAATACTGCCAGAAACAAATGGAAAGGCGATTATGAAAACCATCGTTTCTATCATATCTCTACCGATGAAGTGTATGGCAGTCTTGGCGCAACCGGCTTATTCACCGAAACAACTCCTTACGATCCCAATTCACCTTACTCGGCCAGTAAAGCAGCTTCCGATCATTTTGTAAGGGCTTACAAAGAAACCTATCATATGCAAACGGTGGTTTCCAATTGTTCTAATAATTATGGCCCCTATCATTTTCCCGAAAAACTGATTCCTCTTTTTATTCATAATATCATACAGGAAAAACCATTACCTGTATATGGCGATGGTTTGTATACGCGCGATTGGTTATATGTAAAAGATCATGCCCTAGCTATTGATCTTATTTTTCATAAGGGTGTTGATGGGGAGACGTACAATATCGGCGGATTTAATGAATGGCGAAATATAGATCTGGTGAAACTACTTTGCGCACTAATGGATGAAAAACTGAAACGCTCACCTGGTACCAGTGAAAAACTCATTACCTATGTGAAAGACAGGCCAGGCCATGACCGCAGATACGCGATTGATGCTTCTAAAATCAACAAGGAACTTGGCTGGAAGCCCAGTGTTACCTTTGAACAGGGATTAAGCGAAACCATAGATTGGTTTTTGAACAATACTGTTTGGCTCAATAACGTAACCAGTGGTGCTTACCAGCATTATTACCAGTCAATGTATACCAACCGATAAATATGCGCATCGAAGAAACCATACTCAAAGATTGTTTTCTGGTACATGATACTTTTATTGGGGACCATAGGGGATATTTTTTTGAAAGCTTTAACCGGAAAACTTTTCTTGCGCAAACGGGGCTGGATATCAATTTTGTTCAGGATAACCAGTCGCGCTCTCAAAAAGGCGTTCTACGTGGTCTTCACTTTCAACATGGCGAAGCTTCACAAGCAAAACTGGTAAGGGTTTTACAAGGGAAAGTGTTGGATGTAGCAGTAGATCTTCGAAAAAATTCGCCAACATTTGGTAAGCATGTTGCTGTTGAATTATCTGAAGAAAGCCATACCCAGTTTTTTGTGCCGCGTGGTTTTGCGCATGGGTTTGTGGTATTAAGCGCAGAAGCTGTTTTCTTTTATAAGTGTGATAATTATTATGACAAAGCAACGGAAGGTGGCATTATTTACAGCGATCCATCATTGTCAATAGACTGGAAATTACCAGCCGATCAATTGGTCTTATCAGAAAAAGATACCGTGCTTCCTACGCTGGAAGGAGTCATCAACACCTTAAATTTTTAGTTATGAAAGGCATTATACTGGCAGGAGGTTCCGGCACAAGATTGTATCCTATTACAAAAGGGATCAGTAAGCAATTGATGCCCGTGTATGATAAGCCGATGATCTATTACCCGCTATCTGTTTTGATGCTGGCAGGAATCAATGAAATATTAATCATCACTACTCCGGAGGATTCACCACAGTTTCAGCGCTTGCTGGGGGATGGTGTTGAGCTCGGTTGCCGGTTTGAATACGCTGTTCAAGCCGTACCCAACGGATTGGCGCAAGCTTTTGTAATAGGTGAAAAATTTATTGGAAAAGATAAAGTGGCATTGATACTGGGGGATAATATTTTTTACGGAGCCGGTTTTAGTAAGTTGGTTCAATCTTTTAGTGATGTTGATGGCGCAGCTGTATTTGCATATGAAGTAAACGATCCTGAGCGGTATGGGGTAGTTGAATTTGATGCTGCACAAAAGGCGATTTCTATTGAGGAAAAACCCCGGCAGCCAAAATCAAATTATGCAGTACCGGGATTGTATTTTTATGATAACCAGGTGGTAGCGATGGCCAAAAGCATGCAACCTTCTGCACGCGGTGAGTATGAAATAACAGATATCAACCGAGTGTATCTGGAGCAAGGCACACTGAAAGTAGGTATCATGAACCGTGGAACCGCCTGGCTGGATACCGGCACCTTCGATTCCTTTGCGGATGCCTGTGAATTTGTTAGGGTAATAGAAAAGAGGCAAAGCCAGAAAATAGGCTGTATTGAGGAAGTAGCTTACCGTATGGGTTATATCAACCAGGAACAATTACTGCAACTAGCCGATAAATACGCCAAGAGCGGGTATGGCGAGTACCTCCGGAAAATAAAATTGTAGGCTTATTTTATATAACAAGTGTCTTATAAGAGATGGTTTTCAACCTCTTCGTAAATTTTTTCTAAACAATAATTAAACAAAACGGCAGACACCTTGTTATTTTCTTCATGAATGCTTTTACCATAAAAGATCTGGAAAACCTCTCAGGTATTAAGGCCCATACCATACGTATATGGGAGCAACGCTATTCTTTCCTGAGCCCGCAGCGTACGGAAACCAATATCCGTTATTATTCCAACGATGAACTTCAGAAGATTCTGAACATTGCGTTATTGAATAAATACGGATATAAGATATCGCATATAGACCGTATGACGGCCACAGAAATGAGCGATAAAATTCTTACCCTCTCGCAAGCCCAGGCCCAGCAGGAAAGAATTGTTAATGAGCTCATTCAATGCATGGCTAATATTAAAATAGATGCATTCGAAATGGTGCTTGATGGATACATCAAAGCAAAAGGGATTGAAAAAACCATTACTCAGATTCTCTTTCCTTTTCTGGAGCGCATTGGTATTTTATGGCTTACCAATCACATCAATCCCGCTCAGGAGCACCTGGTAACCAATATTATCCGCCAGAAATTAATTGTGGGTATTGATAGCACCAAACCTATTGTTCATACCAACAGAACCATACTTTTATTCCTTCCCGAAGGTGAGCACCATGAGCTGGGCTTGCTATTTGTGTATTATCTGCTGAAAACAAGGGGTGTTACTGTATTATATCTGGGTGCTAATGTGCCGCTGAAAGATGTAGAATATGTGGCAACCCTTAAAAACCCCGATTTTCTGTACGCACACCTGACTTCTGTAGCCAATAATTTCAATTTCGAAAAATTTCTGGTTGGTGCGCACAACCGCATGCCCGACCGAAAGATTATTGTTTCCGGAACGTTGACGCAAACCTACAAAAAGAAAGTACCCGCTAATTTTAGCTTCAAAAAATCACTCTCCGAAGTGATGGAATATGTTTCATCTATCTGATTTTCAATTAGTTAGAATTTATTTCGTCGCACAGTACCCTCTTCAAAAACATGCTGAATAATAGCAAAGGTTATAGCCTATCCTTTTTAATTATCTGTTTGGCAACTATTTTTGTTTAACTTTACAGTATCAAAAATTAAACACATTGCTTCATGTCTACCAAAGAGTTTAACCAGATGTTGTTGTCAAACGCAGAGTTTTTAAAGCCCTTTGCCGTAACCCTAACGCACGATCATGAGGCTGCTAAAGACCTGTTTCAGGAAACCCTATACAGGGCCCTGGCCAATCAGGATAAATACAATGCAGGTACCAATATTAAAGCATGGTTGTATACCATCATGCGCAATATTTTCATCAATAATTACCGTAGAAAAGCAAAACAATCTACCATATTCGATAGTACACCCAACGAATACCTGTTGAATCTTAACCAGGGTGCTGTAGCCAATGAAGCGATCACAGGCATTAATCTGAAAGAAGTACAAAAAGCCATTCATAATCTCCCCGAAATTTTCCGTAATCCCTTTCTGTTGTATTTTGATGGGTACAAATACCACGAAATAGCAGATATGCTGGGAGAGCCTCTGGGAACCATCAAGAGCCGCATTCACTTTGCGCGCAAATTATTAAAGACACATATCCAACGTTATTAAATTTAATTCGTTTAACTTTCTTACCTAACAGATTTGAGCAGGAAAGTTATCATTATCGGTAGCGGATTCGCGGGCCTTTCGGCTGCCTCTTTCATGGCAAAAGCCGGATGGAAAGTTACTGTATTGGAAAAACATGCTACACCAGGCGGACGTGCACGCCAAATGAAAGCTGAAGGATTTACATTTGATATGGGGCCTAGCTGGTATTGGATGCCCAATGTATTTGAACGTTTTTTTCAGCAATTTGGAAAAAAAGTTTCTGACTATTATCATCTTCACAGGCTGGACCCATCTTACAGAATTTATTACCCGGATGGCCCCATGGATGTTCCTGCGGATTTAGTGGAACTGAAAAAACTATTTGAGGATATCGAACCCGGAAGCGGTGAGCAACTGGAGAAGTTTTTACAGGAAGCGGCTTACAAATATGAGGTAGGTATCAATAAACTGGTATTTAAACCCGGACAATCACTTGCAGAATTTATTGACCTTGACCTGATCAAAGGGTTGTTTAAATTAGATGTATTCCGCTCCATGAAATCGCATGTGGCTAAATATTTCAAACATCCTAAACTGGTTGAACTAATGGAGTTTCCGGTATTGTTTTTAGGAGCACTTCCCGAGAACACACCGGCTTTATATAGTCTGATGAATTATGCCGATATCAAAGGCGGTACCTGGTATCCTGAGAAAGGAATGTTTAGCATTGTGAAAGCCATGTACGACCTAGCTATTGAACTCGACGTAAATTTTCAGTTTGATCAGGAAGTGAAAGAGATTGTGATTGAAAATGGCATCGCTACAAAAGTGCGTGCAGAAACGCTCCACGGTGAACAACGGGTATATACAGCAGACGTAGTGATAGGCGGCGCCGACTACCACCACATAGAATCAAAACTTTTACCCGAAGCAAGTCGTAGTTATACAGAAGCCTACTGGGACAAAAGAGTAATGGCACCCGGTTGTATACTGTATTATGTAGGATTGAATAAAAAATTAACCGGCATACAACACCATTCCCTGTTCTTTGATACTTCATTTGCAGTGCATGGGAAAGAGATCTATACAACGAAACAATGGCCATCAGATCCCTTGTTTTATGTTAGTGCCACATCGGTAACAGACCCGGCTGCAGCCCCAGAAGGTTGCGAGAACCTGTTTTTATTGATACCTGTGGCTGCCGGATTGGAAAACGATACGGAAGAATTGAGAGATACCTATTTTGATAGGATCCTTTCCCGAATGGAAAAACACTTGGGACAGTCAATTAAAGAGGCGGTGATCTATAAAAAATCGTTTGCACACAGTGATTTTATCAGCGAATACCATGCTTTTAAAGGAAATGCCTATGGTTTGGCGAACACTTTAACCCAAACAGCTGTTTTAAAACCATCGTGTCGTAGTAAAAAAGTGAGTAACCTCTTTTATACGGGGCAATTAACCGTTCCCGGTCCCGGTGTACCACCCAGTTTGATCAGTGGGGAAGTAGTGGCGGGGGAAGTGGTGAAAGCGTTTTCGTGAGGCGTGAATCGTGAGACGTGAGTTTTGCTGACGATTCACGCCTCACGATTGACGATTGATGAACCAAAGTACAAGTGTGCGACGCAACTAAAGCTGAATAAAGAACAAAAGCTGACTATAAAAAAAATGAAATTACCATGATGAACCTGTTTCATGAAGTGAGCCAGGATTGCAGCAGAATTACTACCGAGAAATACAGTACCAGTTTTTCTTCGGCCATTAAGCTATTGCACAAAGATCTGCGTACGCCGATTTTTAATGTGTATGGTTTTGTACGTTTTGCAGATGAGATTGTAGATACTTTTCACCAGCATGATAAAGAAGCTTTATTGCGCGAATTTTCTGTAGCTACCTACGAAGCAATTGATCGTGGTATCAGCTTGAATCCCATATTACATAGTTTTCAATTAACGGTGAATGCATTTCATATTGACAGAGAATTAATAGATGCTTTTTTACACAGCATGGAACTTGATCTGGATAAACGCAATTACGACAGGGCCGGATATGAAGAATATATTTATGGCAGTGCAGAAGTAGTAGGCTTGATGTGCCTCTGTATTTTTTGCGAAGGCAATCAGGAACAGTATTCTATGCTGAAGCCATACGCCAGAAGTTTGGGAGCAGCTTTTCAAAAAGTAAATTTTTTACGGGATCTGAAAGCGGATTTTGAAGGTTTGGAAAGAGTGTATTTTCCCGGTTGCGATTTCAGCAATTTTACGGCAAGTGATAAATCAACGATTGAAGCCGATATACAAAAAGATTTTGACCATGCTTACGAAGGTATTTTGCTGTTACCCGTGAAAGCAAGATTTGGCGTATACGTTGCCTATAAATATTATCTCTCCCTGTTCAAAAAAATAAAACGTGTACAACCCCAGCGCATTTTAGAACAGCGTGTGCGTATACCTGATTATGGTAAAGTATTGATATTGGCTAAAGCCGGCATACGAAGCCAACTGAATTTACTGTAATTTTCCTCCCAGTTTTATCCCGATTACATGGAACAAGTGATTTTAGTGAATGAGCACGACATAGCCACCGGTACAATGGAGAAAATGGAGGCGCATGAAAAAGCGGTATTACACAGGGCTTTCAGCGTATTTATTTTTAATACACAGGGCCATATGCTGATGCAGCAAAGGGCATTGACTAAATACCATAGCGGTGGTTTATGGACGAATAGTTGCTGCAGTCACCCGAGACCCGGAGAAAACACGAAAGATGCCGCACTGCGGAGGTTGCAAGAGGAAATGGGTTTTGAAACAGGCTTACAAAAAGTGTTTGATTTTGTTTACAAAGCGCCTTTCGACAATGGATTAACAGAATATGAATTCGATCATGTATTTGTGGGATATTTTGATGGCGAGATAGCACCCAATGCAGATGAAGTAAATAATTACGCTTACATGGCCATGGCCGATATTGCAGACGCTATACAAAAAAAACCGGAAATGTTTACTGCCTGGTTTCATATCGCTTTTCCGAAAGTGATGGAATGGTGGAGCAGTAACAAAGCCGCATAAGCCCTTATCGTTTATCTCTTACTACCATGCATATGCCCTCACCTAAAAAAGCCATTATCATTGGAGCCGGTGTTGCCGGATTGGCTGCTGCTATTAGGCTGGTTGTGCAGGGGATGGAAGTTCATGTGTATGAAAAAAATACTTACCCTGGTGGTAAGCTTAGCGATTTTGAAACGAAGGGCTACCGGTTTGATGCCGGTCCAAGCCTGTTTACCCAACCCCAACACATTGAAGACTTATTTGCATTGGCCGAAGAACCGATGGCAGATCATTTTAGCTACCAACGATTGCCCGTATCCTGTCACTATTTTTACGAAGATGGCACGGTGGTGAAAGCCTATGCAGACCGGGAACAATTTTCAAACGAACTGGTAACCCAGTTGGGGGAAAAGGAAACGAGTTTGGAAACCTATCTCAATCGCTCAGAGAAAACATATAAGGATATTGCCACTGTTTTTCTAAATCATTCATTGCATAAAAAAGCGACGCTCCTGAAGGCCAAAATTTTCCGTGCCTTGAAAGCTACTCGATGGGCTTATTTGTTTCGTTCCATGCACCAGTATCATCAATCACATTTTACCAATCCCAAAACAGTGCAATTGTTCAACAGGTATGCTACTTATAATGGAAGTAGTCCTTATAAAGCACCCGGGATGCTAAGTTTAATACCGCATCTGGAACATAACGAAGGCAGTTTTTACCCTGCAGGAGGAATGATCAGTATTACCCATGCATTGTACCAACTGGCTTTGAAGAAAGGAGTGCAGTTTCATTTTAATACACCGGTTCAGCGAATTATACATGACGAAGGGAAAGCGAAAGGTATAGTAGCAAATGATCAGAATATTTTTGCCGATGTGATTGTGAGTAATATGGACGTGTATTTTACTTACCGGAAGCTTTTGAGAGATGAACACAAAGCAAAAAAAATATTGAAGCAGGAGCGAAGCAGTAGTGCGCTGATTTTTTATTGGGGTATGAAAAAAGAATTTCCTGCATTGGATCTGCACAATATTTTCTTTGCGACGGATTACGCCGCAGAGTTTGATCATTTGTTCCGTTTGAAAAAAATGTATTCAGATCCAACCGTATACATCAACATCACTGCTAAGTGTGAGCCCGGTTTGCAGGCGCCAAAAGGTTGTGAAAACTGGTTTGTAATGGTAAATGCACCAGCCAATGTTGGTCAGAATTGGGAGGCTTATCGTATGCAATACCGTGAAGCCATTATTGCAAAACTTAGCCGCATACTGCAAACAGATATTGCTTCATTGATAGAAACAGAAACCATACTCGATCCGGTGCTGATTGAATCTAAAACAGACTCTTATATGGGGTCTTTGTACGGAACCAGTTCCAATTCAAATATGGCCGCTTTTCTAAGGCATCCTAATTTTAGTAAAACGATACGCAATCTGTATTTTGTAGGAGGAAGTGTGCATCCCGGTGGTGGTATACCTTTGTGTTTGCAGAGTGCAAAAATCATGAGTGAAATGGTGGCGGCAGATCATAAGAGAAAACAATAATCACTCAGGTACTTACTATAACGGACAAGTGTGTAATCTGAAGACCTGAGAAAAAAATGAAATTATCCAAACAACATATTGCTACTTTTTTGGCTATTCTGTTTCATGTAAGCGGGCTGATTGGTATTTTACTTACTCCCTATAAAGACTGGTTTATTCAAAATACTCCATTGAATCTTGGGTTGATGGCATTGCTGCTGATCTGGACGCATGAAGGAAAGAATTTTTCTTTTTTTCTATTTGCAGCGTTGGCATTTCTGGTGGGTATGGGTACCGAAATGATTGGCGTTAATACGGGTCATTTGTTTGGCTCATATCAATACGGTAAGGTGTTGGGATCTTCTTTAAACGGTGTGCCCTGGCTGATTGGCTTTAACTGGTTTGTGGTTATTTTTTGCAGTGCGGCGGTTATGCAGGAGGTACATGGCTGGTTTAGCAGGAAAATGGAAGCCTCACAAAATGTGTTGCCGCTGGGTGTGGCAGCCCTCTTGCTTGTAATAGACGGGGCATTACTGGCTACTTTTTTTGATTGGGTAATGGAGCCGGTGGCCATACAGCTCGGTTTCTGGCAATGGGAAGGTGGTGTGATACCCATGTTTAATTATACTTGCTGGTTTCTGATCAGTGCCGCTTTATTACTGGCTTTGCGGTTCTTCCGTTTTCAAAAGGCAAACCATTTCGCTGTACATTTGTTTATCATACAGTTGTTGTTTTTTCTGGCACTCAGAACTTTTTTATCTATATGATCTACGTATTGATTACACTGGCCACTTTCTGTATTATGGAAGGGATTACCTGGCTCACCCACCGGTATGTGATGCATGGTTTTTTATGGCACCTGCATGAGGATCACCACCAGAAAGGTCCCGGTTTTTTTGAAAAAAACGATGCGTTCTTTATCATCTTTGCCATACCCAGTTGGTTATGTATTATGCTAGGTAGCATGAACCAGTTATATTGGGTGGTTAGTATTGGTGCAGGTATTGCCATGTATGGGTTTGCTTATTTTCTGGTACATGAAATCATTATTCACCAGCGTTTCAAATTATTTACCCGCAGCAATAACCGGTATATCAAAGCCATTCGCTGGGCTCACAAAATGCACCATAAGCACCTGGATAAACAAGAAGGAGAAAGTTTTGGTATGCTGATTGTTGCGAAGAAATATTGGGATAAGGTCAGGCAGGATGAGACATTGCAGAAAATGAATCAATAATTTTAGATGCTTTGATTGGTTGTTGGTCAGGCGACCAACAACGGCGAAGACAGTGGGTAAATGATTTTTAAATAATTGATTGTTGGGGAGCTAGCCCATAATGACGAAGATTGTGTAATTGTTGGTCAGGCGACCAACAATGGCAAATATGATTTGTTGTCGCAGGGTCAGCCCAAAACGATAAAGATTGCGTGGTTGTTGGTCAGGCGACCAACAACGGAAAAACGATCAACAAGGGCGAAGGAAACCGACAATAGTGAGGGATACGAAAACGGAAAAATATATTCACCATTCACCACTCACCATTCACCATTGCCCCAACACTACCATTATATTATAACAGGTGCCGGTTGTGCAGGATCAAGCCTGTTAATGCGGATGATGAAAGAGCCATTCTTTCTTGATAAAAAAATATTGATCATCGATCAATCTCCCAAAACCACTAACGATCGTACCTGGTGCTTCTGGGAAAAAGAGGCTGGCATTTTTGAACCTATTGTTCAGCATAGCTGGCAAAAACTGGATTTTTTTTCTGAGCTGTATGCTCAAACACTTTCTGTTGCGCCCTATCAATACAAAATGATCAGGGGTATTGATCTCTACGAAACTGTACAAAAAGAATCACTGCTTCACAACAATATCGAATGGCGGTATGAGAGAATTGCGGCCATTCAAAACAAGTCAGGTAAAGCAATGGTAATTACCGATGCAGATCAATATACCAGTGATTATGTTTTCAATAGTATTTTATTCAGGGATATAGCAACACCTGCTGTTGCAGAAAGCGGTTATTACCTGCTGCAGCATTTTACCGGATGGGTAATAGAAACCAAAGAGCCGGCATTCGATCCTTCAAAAGCCACCTTCATGGATTTCAGGGTGAATCAGGATGAGGGTACCACTTTCATGTATGTGATGCCGACTTCACCCACTACCGCTTTGGTTGAATACACTTTGTTTACAGAAAAAATATTGCCAAAAGAAACTTACGAAGAAGCAATCCGCCAGTATATTGATACCAACTTACACATACGGGAGTATACCATCACGCACAAAGAATTTGGTATTATACCCATGACCAACCAGCAGTTTCCCTTACAGGATGATACAATAGTACATATGGGTATTGCCGGAGGACAGGCCAAAGGCAGTAGTGGCTATGCTTTTCAGTTTATTCAAAAAAGAACGGCACAAATCATCGCTTCTCTTGTTACGAAAGGAACCGTTACATTACAAAGAACCTGGGCCGATAAAAAATTTCATCTGTACGATAGTGTGCTGTTGAATGTACTCCATAATCGTAAAATGAATGGGGATGAGATCTTTGCCCGTATTTTTAAAAACAATCCTCCTCAACGGGTTTTATGTTTTCTTGATAATGAAAGCACTGTATGGGATGATCTACGCATTATGCAAAGTGTTCCAACAGGTATTTTTTTACCGGCTGCTTTGCATGAATTGCTTAGGTGATTTGTCATGAATCTGCGGCTACGGAATGCTGCATTTATTTACATTGATACACTACTAAAAATATATCCTTAGAATGAGGTAGCTAACAAACGGTACTTTTATGTTTTGTTGTTAAGGTATGGTTCTCATACCAATGCAGTAAGGCAGGGTTAGATAGTTTAATTGAAAAAATAGAGTGACTAAAAATAAAAGTATGGCAAACATCCTCACCCTCACTTTTAATCCAGCATTGGATAAGAGCATCGCCGTTCCTGCATTGGTTCCTGAAAAGAAGCTGAAATGCTCGCAGGCAAAGATTGATCCCGGTGGCGGTGGTATCAATGTGTCGAGAGCTATTCACAAATTGGGTGGTAATAGTGAGGCTGTTTTTTTGTCGGGGGGCTATACCGGTAAACAGTTTGAAGCATTACTGGCTATGGAAAAAATCGTATCCATGGCATTACCCATTGGCGGTGATACTAGAGAAAATTTTATTGTGTTTGACGAGTCAGCCAACCTGCAATACCGTTTTGGCATGGATGGTCCACTGATCAAGGAAGAAGAATGGGTACAAATATTTGACCATATCACTAAACAGAAACACATCAATTATATGGTTGCCAGTGGAAGTTTACCACCGGGAATACCTGCAGAGATATTCGGACAACTGGCAGTAATAGCCAAACAAAAAAATGCACGGTTGGTAGTAGACACTTCCGGTACGGCCTTGCAGCTTGCTGTAAAGGAAGGCGTTTTTTTATGTAAGCCTAATCTTTCTGAGCTTAGCAGTTTGTATGGCAAAGAAAAATTGGCTTTAGAAGAAGTTGGTCCTGCCGCAAAAAGCATTATTGCCAATGGTGGTTGCGAAGTGATGGTTATTTCCATGGGTGCAGAAGGTGCTATGTTGGTAACAGCTTCTGAGCAGTTTCAATGTAAGCCTCCGGCAGTTACTATACGCAGTACCGTAGGGGCGGGAGATAGTATGGTAGCGGGAATTACCCTTGCTTTATCAACTGGGTTGGGCTATGAAGATGCTTTGCGGTATGGTGTGGCGGCAGGTACCGCTGCCACATTAAATGCGGGCACGGAACTTTGTAAAAAAGAAGATACTGAACGAATATTTGCCCAATTGAAGCAGAAATAAACCGCATCTGTTACATTTGCATCCTTAGGATAAGAATTGGCCTTGTAGTACAATGGATAGTATGCGAGTTTCCGAAGCTCTTGATCCAGGTTCGATTCCTGGCAAGGCCACAATCACGCCCTCTCTTACATACAGAGAGGGCGTTTTTTTTAATGTAACGTGTTGTACTTTTTTGCGTTCATTGCGGTTCTTGGCGATCCTTGCGATACGCAAAAGGTAAAGAAGTAACCCAAAGCCCACAGAGGATGCGCAAGGTTCGCTATGATTTTTTGATTTTAATAGCACAACACTTTTTAATATAGTATCGGATTCAAAGGCGTATCAATCACTTCGCCCACCATCGCTCCGGGGCACCAGGCATGCCAGTCGGCAACCTGGTTATCATTCTTAGGTTCTTGTAAAGTCATGTCTGTATCCATATAAATAATGGTCATTACTTTACGCATTTGCTGTGTGGTATTGGCACCGGCACGGTGAAAGGTCCAGCCCATATGAAAACTAATCTCACCCAGATCAAAAGGTTCTACCACTTTGGTAAAATCATTCAGTGTTAATTTTTGCTGAATCACCATTTCACTATCGTCGCTTATTTTCAAAGTGCGCCCTTCCTCCAGCGTCTGGCTTTGTGCACTAAATTCCAGCGGCCCCAACGGGAGATCGGTTTTTTGTAACGGGATCCATACGGTAACGGTTTTCTCAGTGCTTACAGGCCAGTAATACTGGTCGGCATGCCATGGCGTAAAACCTCCGCCGGGTTCTTTAAACAAAGCTTGGTCATGATACAGCCTTACACCTTTCACCTGCATCAATTCAGTAGCCATTCTGGCTAATCGTTTGCTGAAAATAATTTCTTTAACTGTTTCAGATTTGGTCCAGATATTCATTACCTGCAAAAAAGCTTTTCCATAAGTGTCCCTTTCTTCTATAGATAGACTTTGTGTATTCAGTTGATGTACTGCATCAGAAATCACTTCATTCATGTATTGCAACAATGCGGGCGACAATACCTGTTTGATCTTGATATGTCCATTGCGTTGAAAAAAAGATACCTGCTCCTCTGTAAGAGAAAACGGGGCATGTAATTCGTGCAACAAAGTATCCGTAAGTAATTTCATAAGACTGCTACAGCAATAGATATTATTGATAAGAATAGATCATGGCCATACTTTCTTTGGCCATTTTCTGGTTGTATTCGAACGTTAATTTTTTATGGTTAACGGTATCCACGATGGTTCCTATCAAGCACAAACCACCTGTAAACAGGTATAGAATACCCATACCGTTTTGTCCTACCATAAAACGTTGTATACCGCCAACACAAACAAAACCCAATACACAGCCCAGTAGTACCTGGTCTGTTTTTCTGCGTTTGCCGTTATAGAGGGCAATAAAATTCATTAATTTTTCTTCTGGCAGTTCTTGCGTAAGCATTTGCAAATACACCAGTTCTTCTCCTTCAATGGCTGGAACCAGGTTAATGAGGTTGGGTTTCATGAGTGTTTGTTTTGGTTATGATAAGTTGCTTGATCCTGATAAATATAACTATTACAGCGAATATTCCCATAGGATGGTGTTGAAAGGAGAGAGAAAAACTGAGCCGTAATGCATAGTGTATGGCATGCCCAATGCCGCATCCAGGGCAGTTTCCTATACCCAAAAGACTGAACGGACATAAGGAAGTTTCTGTTTTTTGTACCGGAAGAAAAAATAACATCACCAAAGCGGCCAGCCAGAAAACTAATTCCAGGTGCCGGTAAAACCATGTAATGATTTTATAAACAGAGGTATTCAATGGACTATTTATTTTTCCGTTTGAAGTTATGTTCACCACCAGGTCGCAACACACACACACAATTTTATCAGGAATTATTATTTTCCGAATGCACCAATATTACTGCTGAATATTTTTACTGCTATGGCCAGTAATATCACACCAAAAAACTTTCTTACGGCTAATAATCCTGCAGGTCCTAATAAACGTTCTATCAGTTTCAGCGATTTTAAAACAAGGTACACAACGATTAAATTAATTAGAATACCGGCTAAAATATAACCTTCTTCAAAATTGGCTTTTAACGACATAATAGTGGTTAAAGTACCACTACCCGCAATAATCGGAAAGGCAATGGGAACAACAGTTCCTGACTGCGCATTTTTATCGCCCTTGAATATTTCGTGCCCTAACACCATTTCAAGTCCTAGCAAAAAAATGACTACAGAACCACCTACCGCAAAAGAGCGAATATCCAATCCCAAAATGGCCAGAAAAGGTTTGCCTGCATATAAAAAAAGAATCATTAACGCACCCGATACCAATGTGGCCTGTATAGAGCGTATGGCACCCATTTTATCTTTCAAAGAAATGAGTAAGGGAACCGAACCCACAATATCAATAACCGCAAACAGGGTAAATGTTACCGTGAGCAGTTGGTCGAGCTGAAAGTTCATGAGCAGGGTTTTGGTAAATGTAATATTTTTCTTTTGTGAGAGGGGTATCGTGAGTGGTCAATCGTGAGTCGTGAGTAAAATATTGGTTACGTCATTTCGAACAAAGCGAAACTGCGTGAGAAATCTTACGACTGCTTGTAAGGGCACTATCAGTGCGGTAATGAGATTTCTCCTCGTTACCTCGTCGAAATGACGTGCTGCACATTCAAAATAGGTTACGTCATTTCGAACAAAGCGAAGCTGCGTGAGAAATCTTACGACTGCTTGTAAGGGTATGATCAGGGCGGTAATGAGATTTCTCCTCGTTACCTCGTCGAAATGACGAGCGGTACATCTCAAAATAGGTTACGTCATTTCGAAAAAAGCGAAGCGGCGTGAGAAATCTTACGACTGCTTGTAATGGTACGATCAGGGCGGTAATGAGATTTCTCCTCGTTGCCTCGTCGAAATGACGTGCTGCCCCTCACTCATCACTCACGCCTCCCGATCCGGCCTATGCCATTCCTTTCCCGCCAGAGAAACATTGTACAGCATCTCGTGCAAAAAGCGATCATTCTCTTTTTGCAGTTTTACAACTGATCCATAATGACAGGTAAATACATCAAACGATTCTTTTAAAGGTGTTTGGGTAATATGTGCCAGTATACTTCTTAATACACCACCATGAGCTACAATAACTGCGGGGTGATTTTCTTGTGTGATGGTTTCAAAACGGTTTACCACACGGTTGTGCATTTGCGCATAACTTTCTCCTTCCGGAACCACCACATTTACAAAATCATCCAGCCAGGGTTGCATTTCTGTTTTAGGAATATCGTTCCACACCTGCATTTCCCATTGACCACAATTCAATTCCATCAGGTCATGATGCAGTTGAATTGTATGCTGAGGAAACAAGGCTTCGGCAAGTTTGCGGCAGCGTTGTAAGGGGCTGCTATATACAGTTGTAATATGGTCGGGAAGGTGTGGCCGAATGCTGGCTACCTCTGCTTCAAAAGTATCGGTAACATCCAGATCGCTTTGTCCATAACAAATGCCTTTGGCAATGGCCGGGGTAGTATGCCGTATCAGGTATAACTCCATATTGCGAATTACAGTAATAATTCGCATTCAAAACAAAAAAAATGCCACCGATCAACATAACTAACACTAAGTTAATCAGTGCCCATCAGTGCAATCAGTGGCAATAAAAAGTTAAAACCTGAAAATATGGTTCCTATACAACCTGTATTGAAACTGCATTGTTTGTAAGCAAGCCGCACAAAGACAATCCATGTATTTTTCTTCGATGTATACGCGTTCTTCGTACGTTAAGCTTACCTGTCTGCATTGGCATTCGGCAATATTACCCACTTTGCATTCAAAGTCTTTTGCACAGCGCGGGCATTTCCGGGTTTCGTGTTGTGGCATGGCATTACCAATTAAAAGTTACGCCTGCATTATACAGGAACGGTATGCTATTAAACCCGCGCACATCAAAGAATTTCTTGTTTCCAATATTTTGTGCATCAGCGAAAAATTTCACATGTGCATTCAAAGTATAATCCGCATAAGCGCCAACTATGAAGTAACTGTCTAGCGAAACATCTGCTTTTCTATAACCGCCTACATCAAACCGCTTGCTAACATATTTTCCATTTAATGAAACGTATAAACCCTTTATAACATCCACACCCAAATTCAGGTTGATGGTGTGTTTGGGACGACGCAACAAATAATCATACGCAACCGTATCTTTTGTTGTAACGCGGTTTTGTGTGATCTCTTCACTGCCAAGAAAGGTATAATTAGCACTGATATTTAGTTTCTCAACCGGGTTTACCGTTACTTCCCACTCAATACCATTTACCGTTTGTTTGATGTAGTTGAAATATTTGAACGTAATGTAATTGTAATCAATACCATTATTGATACGACGGTTAAAATATACCAGTCTGGTTGAAAATATTTTCTTCTGCAGACTTATACCAGCTTCGTAATTCACTGATTTTTCTGCATCCAGTTTATCATTAATACTTAACTGGTATAAGGAAGGCGCTTTGAAACCACTGGATATACTCGCAAATGCGCGAACCTGATTGCTGAAATTGTAAGATGGATTAAACGTATACGTACTGTTATTGCCATAACGTGAATGATCGTTATAACGGCCACCAAGCTCAATCGTCAGTTTCTTATCGGTACTGTGATACATCAGTGATGTGTACACTGCTTTCTGGTTCAAAGAAGTATCCCTGAAATTACTGCTGTATGGACCAAAAGAACTTACCGAATAGTATTGCTGGTTGTAAGAGTTGTAGCGGTAATCCAAACCGGTTAACAGTGTTAATCCTTTTGCCAGTGTAATGCCTGCATATAATTCTACAAACTGCGATTTTCCGAAATACGTATTGTTTTCAAAAAGGGTACTGGTTTTATCCAGGCTGTCATTTCGATAATTTCTTTTCAGCTCACTGTATTGGTAGGTTCCATTCAGGGTTAGGTTTCCTTTTTTATATTGAAATCCGGTACCACCCATAAAAGAACTGTTGTTGATGTTATAATCTTTGTCATCAGAAAAAACACCTGCGTCAATACCTGCTTTGTATTGACTGTACAAACCAAATGCTTTTACAGAAAATGAATTGGATACCTGATATAGAAGCTGTGCATTGGTTACCGTACCATCATACCTATCATTATCATAATTTTTTTTACTGCTACTATCATACGCCGAAGAAAAACCATTAGTGCTTAGCTTTGCAAATCTTGCTGTGTAAGAGAGTTTATCTTTTTTCCCGAATACCTGTATGTTATTACGCGAGGTAGCGAGGTTCCCCTGGCTTACTGTGGCTTTGATGTTAAAAGGCGTTTGCACATCTTTTTTTACGGTGATAATATTGATTACTCCTGCAATAGCATCGCTACCATATAAAGTAGATTGTGCGCCTTTGCAAACTTCAATTCTCTCTACATCGTTGATGGAAAATAAATTCAGGTCATAATCGGTAGTAATGGTAGAAGGATCGTTTAATGGAATACCATCCATCAAAATCAATGTTCTTCCGGCCGATGCGCCGCGCATGTATACGGTTTGAACAGCACCGGCATTGTTTAATGCACCATTGATGGTGATGCCTGCCTGCTCATTCAGCAATTGCGCAACAGTTTTGCCATTGCTTTTTTCAATTTCTGCTTTGGTAATTACGGTAATTACTTTGCCGGTAGTGCTCTGTTTTTGTTCCAGCTTATTGGCTGTAACCACTACTTCGTCTAAAATTTTTGTTTGACTGGTATCTTTTTGTGCAAAGACAGTACTGCCCGCCATTAGCAGGGAAAGGAGCGTTAATTTTTTGCTCATTGTTTTTTGTTTTGAATTGAACAATGAGCTTTCAGGAAAATAAAAAAAACGGAGAAATATAAACGACCGCTGCAGCAGCCTTTTACATTCCATGCTTTTCACCCGAAAGCCGTGAATGATTGGTTTGTATCAGGCAGGTCTTCTGGCTCGCTCTCTGTTGAATACCTTCCCATCCCTAAACGGAACAGTGGTTTGAAGATTCAACTGCCGCGATCATTGAAAAGCTTCGTCGGATAATGTTATTCACGACTCACGATTCACGTCTCACGAAAAGCTTACAGCTACGGGGATAGCGCCGGAATCACACCGGACTTCCCTTTTAATCCCGCACCATGCGGGAACCGAATACATCGCAAATGTAACTGCGCGATGAATAGGTTCAGATTTATTTATGGTTAAGTTTTACACGGGGCGTTGAAAACTTATTGTGGTGAAAGGTGAATCGTCAATCGTGAGTCGTGAGTCGTGAGTAAAGTGGGGTACGTCATTTCGAACAAAGCGAAGCGACGTGAGAAATCTTACAACTGCTTGTAAGCTTAATATCAGAACGGTGATGAGATTTCTCCTCGTACCTCGTCGAAATGACGAACTGCCACTCACCACTCACGTTTCACGATTGACGATTCACGTTTCCCCGAAGTTTGCTACATTTAAACCCATATCTGATCTTATGCACGGAAAACAAAAATTAAATCTGTTCAGCTTTACCATGATTGTGGTTGGTTTGGTAATTGGTATGGGCATCTTTCGAACCGCTGCTACCAGTGCCAAGGATGCTATTGAACCTTCGGTATATTTTACGGCCTGGTTACTAGGTGGTTTTTTTGCTTTGTGCGGTGCATTAACCTATGCAGAAATTGGAAGCCGTTATCCGGTAACGGGTGGTTATTATAAAGTGTTTTCCTACGCGTACCATCCCAGTATTGCGTTTGCGATTAATTGTATCATTTTAATTAGCAATGCTGCCAGTTTAAGTGGTGTGGCATTAATTGGCAGTGGATATGTTGCCAAACTTTTTCCGGGTGTTGCCTGGACGGATATTGATAAAGCACTCATTAGTTGCGGTGCTATTTTTATTTTTTATCTGATCAATCTGATGGGGCTTCGTATGAGTTCACGGGCGCAGAATATTTTAATGATGATCAAGATCGGGATGATCCTGGTATTAATACTGGCCCTGTTCTTTCCCCATCACGAAGTGGCACAAACCGTTGCAACAGTTACGCCACCTGCCGTGGTGCCCTCCATGAGCTGGATACAAAGTTTGGGTATCAGTCTCATAGCAGTTTCATTTACCTATGGCGGTTACCAGCAAACCATCAATTTTGGTAATGAAGTAGATAAGCCGGCAAAAAATATTCCGCGGGGTATATTCATTGGTATTGCCATCATTATTGGTTTATATCTTTTGGTAAACCTCAGTTATTATACCATTGTTGGTTTTGATAACATGAAAGGCGAACGTGAAATTGCGTATGTGGTGATTAATAAAACATTCGGTAAACAGGGCGCAGATATTTTGTCTTTCTTTTTATTCTTTGGTGTACTGGCCTATGTGAATGCCTTACTCATGAGCAACCCAAGAGTGATGTATGCCATGAGTGAAGAAGGCGTATTACCTAAAATGTTTTCAAAACAAAATCCAAAGAATGAAGTGTTCACCATTTCTTTAACGGTGTTTGCCGCCATGTGTATCATCATCCTTTTCTTTGCGCAAACTTTTGAGAAGATCCTCAACTTCACAATTTTCCTCGATTGCTTTGGTATGGTTGCTTCCAGTGCCACTATTTTTGTTTTGCGCAAACGAACCAAACATTTGGATGGTACCGGTATTTATAAAATGAAACTGTATCCATTTCTACCCATCATTTTTATGTGTGCTTATTTATTTGTAGGAATCAGTATTGCCATTCAAACACCGGATACTGCTTTGGTGGGTGTAGCAGTGCTGGCTGCCTTTATGGTCATTTATTTTGTAGCCAAAAAATTTAATCACAAAACACTTCCGCCACAGGAAGGCAATGAAGCTTTGTAATATGGACCTTTCTTATATTTTAAATGAACTGGGTGAAGACCGTGATGAATATTTTCGTGCCATTGCACCGCCCATTATGCAAACCAGCAATTTTGCTTTTAAAAAAGTAGCGGATCTGCGTAAAGCTTTTGAAAATGAATACTCCGATTGGTTATATAGCCGTGGCTTGAACCCAACCGTAGAGATACTTCGCAAAAAGTTAGCGGCATTAGATGAAGCAGAAGACTGCCTGGTATTCAACAGCGGTTCAGCAGCCATTTTTGCGGCTGTATTGGCGAATGTAAAAAGTGGCGATCATATTGTTAGTGTACGCAACCCCTATACATGGGCCAGGAAAATGTTTGACGAAATCCTTCCACGGTTTCAGGTAAAGGTTACCTATATTGACGGAACTGCAACCGAAAATTTTATACAGGCAATACAACCTAATACCACCATCATCTACCTTGAATCGCCAAACAGCTGGTTCTATGAGTTGCAGGATCTGGAGGCAGTAGCAGCCATTGCCAAAGCAAAAAATATTATTACCATTTGTGATAACAGTTATTGCTCACCCCTGTTTCAACGGCCTATTACCATGGGTATTGATCTGGTTTTGCAATCTGCCACCAAATACATATCAGGTCACAGCGATACCATTGCCGGCGTATTATGCGGAAGCAAAACCATGATGGAAAGAATTTTTCAAAGCGAATACAACAATATTGGTTCCGGTATTCAACCCTTTAATGCTTGGTTGCTGATCCGTGGTTTACGAACCCTGCAGGCAAGGCTGGAACGCATTACAAGAACAACAACCGAAGTGTTGGCTTTTTTAAAACAGCATCCCCGGGTTGATCAGGTTTTTTTTCCGCTGGATCCTTCCTTTCAACAATATGAACTGGCTAAAAAGCAAATGAGCGGTGCCTGTGGCCTGCTTACTTTTACCATTAAAGCAGAAAGCAGTGCCACCATCGAAACCTTCTGCGAATCCTTTAAACATATTTTAATGGCAGTGAGTTGGGGTGGACATGAATCATTGATCTTACCCAAATGCGCAGGTATGCCGCCAGCCGATTTTTTGGCGCAAGAGCTTGGGCACCGGTCACTTAGGTTGTATGTGGGCCTCGAAGAGCCTGCCTACCTGATCAAAGACCTTTCCGATGCTTTTTCAGCCATCGGGCACCTTTCATAACATTTTTTTAACGGTTTTACCCTCATCCTTTCCGCCTGTCTAAAATTTAGGGAAGTGGACGGGAAACCGTTATTTTTGTTGTATATGAGAAAGTTTTTAATCCTTATATGTTGCACAGTTGTTTCCCAGGCTTTTGCACAAAAGGCTTCAGACAATTGGGATCTTCGTCACTGTATCGAACATGCCATTCAGTTTAACATATCTATCAAGCAGGCTGATATACAGGCAAGGATTGCAGCATTACAGGCTAAACAGGCTAAATACAATATTTATCCAAACATAAACGGAAGTTCCGGAACCGGTGTTCGTTTTGGACGTTCTATCGATCCTACTACCAATAGTTTCAGTACTTCACAGTTTCTGTACCAGAACTTTGGTGTGAACGCCGGGTTCCAATTATATAATTACGGCAGACTTAAAAACTCAATTGAAGTTGCCAAGTTTACGGCACAGGCTGCCTTGGCCGATGTGGCCAAAGCATCAAATGATGTATCCTTTAATGTAGCTACTTTTTACTTGCAGGTATTGGCTGCCAAAGAGCAGGTTAAGATCAGCGAAGTACAGATAGCACAAACACAGAACCAATACGATATCACCAAAAAAAGAGTAGATGCAGGTGTGTTGCCTGAATTGAACCTTGCAGAAGTGGAAGCACAACTGGCAACCGATAGCAGTAACTACTATACTTCCAAAGGTAATTATGAGCAGAACCTGCTTAATCTTCGTGCTTTGTTAAACCTGGATGTGGATGTACTTTTTGGTATTGAAACCCCTTTGGTAGACCAGATTCCTGTTGAATCATTTGCAGAGCTTCAGCCTGAACTGGTTTATAATATGGCTTTGCAATACCAGCCACAACAAAAAGGAGACAGCCTAAGAGTAAGGGCAGCAGAGAAAAATTTGTTGGTTACCAAAGCACAGAAATACCCAACCCTAAGTTTGGGCGGTAACCTATCTACCAATTTCTCCAACTCTTTCAAACAAACTACAGGGGCAACCTTTTTGGGGTACAGTCCAATTACCGGAGCTGAACCCATCGTAAATTTGAGCAGTGTAAATTATTATGTGCAAAGCCCTATTTACAGACTTACCCAGAAATCAAGGGGATTTGGAGATATTTGGGATGGATGGAGTAACCAGTTGAGTAATAACTTCGGGCAGAATATCGGACTTAATCTCAGCGTCCCCATTTTTAATAATTTCTCGGCTAAAACGAATTACCAGGTTGCTCAATTAAATGTAAAATCAGCCCAGTTACAAAGAGACCAGAGTAATCTTACCCTGCGTCAGAATATATACACTGCCTATACCAATGCAGTAACAGCTTTACAAAAATTCAATGCCGGAAAAAAATCAGTAGAGAGTGCGCAGAAAGCATACGAATTTGCCATGAAGCGTTACGAAGTGGGACTGTTAAGTTCACTGGATCTGATTACCAACCAGAATAATTTATTAAGGGCTAAAGTAACACAGCTTACCAATCAATACGATTATGTATTTAAAATGAAGCTGCTTGAATTTTACAAAGGCAAGGGATTGAAATTATAAATTAGTAAACAGGAGTTGGCGCACCACATTCACTCATTAGCTGCTTAAAAGAAAATTTGTTGTATGAATAAGAAATTGCTCTGGATCATTATTGGACTTGTTGTTGTGATTGCTGTTCTCATTGGCTTAAAGAAAAGCGGCGTCATTGGTAAGGAAGAAGGTATTAAAGTAACAGCAGATAAAGCGGTACTGAGAACCCTTATTGAAACCGTTAATGCAAGTGGAAAAGTATACCCCGAAATAGAAGTGAAAGTTAGTCCTGATATCAGCGGTGAAATTGTAGAACTGAATGTGAATGAAGGCGACAGCGTAAAACGTGGGCAAATACTCGCCAGAATTTACGCAGATATTTACCTTACCCAGCGCGATCAGGTGGTAGCAGGTGTAAACCAGAGCAAAGCACAGTTATCAAACTCAACCGCCAGTTTGGTGGGTTTAAAAGCTACTGTTGACAATCTGAAAAACAGTTACGACCGCCAGAAAAAATTATTGAATGATAAAGTAATCTCCCGTTCAGAATTTGAACAGGCAGAGCAGGCATACCTTACCGCACAGGCCAATTATACTGCTGCCAAAGAAGGATTGAAAAGCAGTGAAGCATCTATACAGAGTGCACAGGCACAATTATCAAAAGCAGATAAAGATCTTTCCAGAACAGTAATTGTTTCTCCTATGGATGGAATGATCAGTCTGATGAATGTAAAAAAAGGAGAACGTGTAGCCGGTAACAGTTTTAATGTCGGTACCGAAATGATGCGTGTTGCCGATATGCGTAGCATTGAAGTACGGGTAGATGTAGGTGAGAACGATATCCCCAAAGTAAAACTGGGCGATACTGCTATTGTAGAAGTGGATGCGTATACGAACCGCAAATTCAAAGGATTGGTGTATAAAATTGCCAACCCAAATACGGGCCTTACCACCAGTAACTCCAGTGCAGAAGTAACCAATTACAAAGTACATATCCGTTTACTCCCCGATAGCTATAAAGATCTGGTAGCAGTAGGTAAGGGCTTCCCTTTCAGACCGGGTATGAGTGCGAGTGCAGATATCCAAACCAAGACCAAGAAGAATGTATTGTCTGTTGATTTAAGTGCGGTTACCACAAGAGATAAAAAAGGCGATGCTGCTCCCGGCGATGAGAAAAAAACTGACAAGAAACCTGAAGAGAATGCACCCAAAGCTACCAATGGTGATGATGATATAGAAGAAGTGGTGTTTGTTTTACAGAAAGACAATAAAGTGAAAAAAGTTAAAGTGAAAACATCTATACAAGACCTTAATTTCATTGAAATACTGGAAGGATTGAAAGAGGGGGATCAGGTAATTACCGGACCCTATTCTATCGTGAGCAAATCACTGAAAGAAGGTAATCTGGTAACAGTTGTGGCCAAAGACAAATTGTTTGAAGAGAAAAAGAAAGACTAACACATCAAACCATCATCTACTTACGCAGCTGCAGGCCCCAAAGCCTGCAGTTGTTTTTTTACGTATCCGGCTTCGTATGTTTGCAGTAATCATTAAACGATTTGCATGCAGTTTGGAATCATAGGAAGCGGAAGCTGGGCAACGGCACTGGCAAAAATTCTTACCGATAATGGCAATACCATTCACTGGTGGGTTCGCAATAGCGAAACGATCCGGTATATAGAAAAACGCAGGCATAACCCGCATTATTTAAGCAGTGCCTATTTCAATCCGGAGCAACTGCATTTGAGCGATGATATTCAGTTTGTGGTAGCAGAATCGGATGCGCTGGTGATTGCGGTTCCCTCTGCATACGTAGAAGCTGCTTTTGCACAGTTATCGCCTGAACTGCTGTCGGGTAAAAAAATCATCTCAGCAGTGAAGGGAATACTTCCATCCGATAATCAATTGCTGAACCATTATCTGCTAACTCATTTTCATTTTCCGCTCGAAAACTACTTTGCGGTATTGGGCCCCTGCCATGCAGAAGAAGTAGCTTCCGAAAAATTATCCTACCTAACATTCTCCGGAATGGATGCGGTAACAACAGAACAGATTGCTTCTTTTTTCAAAACCGAATACCTGAATACCGTTGTGAACACGGATGTGTTGGGCGTTCAATTTGCCGCTGTGCTTAAGAACATATATGCGCTTGGGGCCGGTATAGCCCATGGCCTGGAGTATGGCGATAATTTTCTGAGCGTATACATTGCCAACAGTGCCAATGAAATGGTGGGTTTTCTGCGCAAGCTCAATGAAGATTTGGGCGAAACTGGCGATGCACACAATTATGCCGCCTCTGTTTACCTGGGCGATCTGCTGGTAACCTGTTACTCTTTATACAGCCGTAACCGTACTTTTGGTAACATGATAGGTAAGGGCTATTCTGTAAAAGCTGCACAACTGGAACTGAATATGGTAGCCGAAGGGTATAATGCCAGCAAATGCATTCACCTGATGAATGAAAAGGTTAAGGCCGATATGCCCATTGCTTCCGCCATCTTCGAGATCCTTTGGGAACACCTGCCTGCCGCTGATGGATTTAAGAAAATTGAAACATTTCTGGTATAAGTAATGTTGTACCTTTAAGTATGCCATTTTCATTTACCATGTTAAGTCCCGGAGCCATACTCCTTCTGATTGGAGGAATTATGGTGGTGAGCCTTTTGAAAAAGGTCTTTGGTCACCACAAAGGTTGATCTCAATTTTACAATTGAAACAGATCAGCAGCAATCCCGTCTGCGAAAAATTTCCCTTCCTCAGTTAGTTTTAGCACATCGTTTTCCAACAGGAGTTTATTTGATGTGAAGTACTTTTCAGCACTGTGTTGCAATAAAGTAACCTTTTCGTTACCCCAATGCATGCGGATGTTTTGCAACGAGATGCCCTCTATGGTTCGCAAAGCCGTCATGATGTATTCATTCAACTGTTGGGTGGCAGTTAGTATTTCTTCTTCAAAAGGAATAGTACCCTGTTCAATTGCTTGTTGATACAACGCATTGTTGGCAATGTTCCATTGCCGGCTGCTACCATTAAACGAATGGGCCGAAGGGCCTAATCCCAGGTAAGGCTTGCCCTGCCAGTAACTACTGTTGTGTTTACTTCTGTAGCCCGGCAAAGCAAAATTGGAAATTTCATACTGCTCAAAACCAACCTGTTGTAAGCGCGATACAAGCATAGCAAATTGCCTTGCTTGTGTATCGGTATCCACATCGGGTAACTGACCTGTTTCAATTTTTTTGGAAAGGGCAGTTTTGGGTTCCACTGTTAAAGCGTAGCAGGAGAGATGGGGTATTTGTAATGCCAGTGCCGTGTTGATGTTGTGCAGCCAGTTTTCATCAGTCAATCCGGGGGCGCCATAAATCAGGTCGATGGTAATGTTTTGGAACCCGTTTTTCTGTGCCAGTTCAATACTTTGTTTTGCCTGTTCTGCATTGTGTGCGCGGTTCATCCATTGCAGGTCTTCCTCAAAAAAAGATTGTATCCCAATACTGAGGCGGTTAATACCTGCTTCTTTCCATCCCCATAATTTTTCCTCCGTAATATCATCAGGATTGGTTTCTATGGTTATTTCGGCATCGGTTGTAATAATAAACGTCTTGCGTAAGCGGGTAAGTATACTTTGTAATTCTGCAAGCGTAAGCAAAGAGGGTGTTCCACCACCAATATAAACGGTTTCCACTTTTTCTGACAGGTAACCCTTTCGTAGCTGCGCTTCTTCCTCAATGGCGGCCATAATACCGGCTTTACCGGTAAGCGAAGTAGAGAAATGAAAATTACAATAATGGCAGGCTTTTTTGCAGAAGGGAATATGAATATAGATGCCGGCCATGGTTGGTACTGTTAGGTAATGGTAAAAATACAGGTTCTGTTTTTTGGGGAGGAGTATTCCTTTTTTTTGCCACTGATGGCACTGATTTGCACTGAAGTCATCTTCTTCTCAACTAACTTCAATTCAATTCAATATTTTTGTGGTATGACAGGTCGGAAGTTTTTTTTGGGATGTTTGTGCATCATCGGGTTTTACGTAACAGGTACCTGCCAGACAGATACCATCAGCCGACCTGAAACCACACGAAACCAACCTGTCATTGCTCCCATTATTAATCAGCCCAAGGTTACAAGGTATTTGTCAGATAGTGCACGATCCCGTTATGCGGATTCTGCGGCAGTGAATGACAGTTTGCATGCGCTGCAATTGTTGAATGATAGTTTGCGTACAGACTCTCTGCGAAGAGCTACCATACAGGCATCCATTCCATTGTACGATACAAGTACGTATGAAAAGTATGCAACACATCCTTTCCTGCCATTGCATAAGACGGCTATTTTTATGCCGATCGATTATCATGTAAGAGAAAATAAAGACGATCTTTTTTACCTGATGGCTGGTATCGTATTGCTGCTGGCACTGATTCGTGCGGCCTTCTCTAAATATTTCCGGAATCTCTTTCTGCTGTTCTTTCAAACATCACTTCGTCAAAAGCAAACCCGCGACCAGTTATTGCAGGATAACCTTGCTTCCCTGCTTACCAATTTCCTTTTTCTGGTAAGTGCCGGGGTATACATTACTTTATTGATACAGTATAAAAACTGGACACAACTTTCTTTCTGGTGGCTGGTAGCTGGTTCTGCGGCAGTGTTATTGGTGGTATATCTGATGAAATACCTGTTTCTATTGTTTACCGGCTGGGTATTCAATTCTAAAGAAGCGGCAGGTTCTTATGTATTTGTTGTGTTCATGGTAAACAAGATTCTGGGGGTGGCACTCATCCCATTTTTGCTGTTGCTTGCTTTTGCATCAGCGGCTGTGGTGCAGGTGGCATTAACCATTTCTTTTGGAATGATCGCATTGCTGTTTGCCTACCGATACTGGGTTTCCTTTATTGCCATCCGGAATAAACTCAAAGTGAACGCAATCCATTTTTTACTATACCTTTGCGCAGTTGAACTACTGCCGATGGTACTGATTTATAAGGTATTGATCAATTATTTTAGCAGAAGTTTTTAATTTTGCACAATCTTAGTGAATCAGCATGTTAAAAAATGGGTCAAAAAATTCAGGTGTGGCAAAAACAACAAAACGAATTCTGATTTCTCAGCCCCGGCCGGAGAGCGACAAATCTCCTTATTTTGATCTGGAAAGAAAATACAATGTAGAATTGTTTTTTCAACCCTTTATCAAACTGGAAGGTATTCCTGCAAGGGAGTTTCGCAAGCAAAAGATCGATATCATGTATTATTCGGCGGTTATGTTTACCAGCCGTAATGCCATCGATCATTTTTTCCGGATGTGCGAAGAAATGAAAATCACCATAGGGCAGGATACCAAGTATTTCTGTATTACCGAAGCGGTGGCCCTTTATCTTCAGAAATTTATTCTCTACCGCAAACGCAAAGTATTCTACGGTGCCGATGGTACCAATAAGAGTATGTTTGATGTGATCAATAAACACAAAGAGAACGAAAAGTTCCTCTATGTGTGCAGCGAAAACCAGCAGGATAATGAGATCGTAAATTGGCTCAAAACCAATAAGTGCGAATACCAGTTGGGGTTCATGTACAGAACCATCAGCAACGATATCAAAGAAATACTGAAAGGGAAAGATTATGATGTGATCTGTTTCTTTACACCCAGCGGTGTAAAAAGCTTGTACGATAATTTCCCCGGTTTTAAACAAAACGGAACCGTTATCGGTGCTTTTGGAAATAATACTTCCAAAGCCGTTGAAGAAGCCGGACTAAACCTCGAGATCAAAGTACCATCCCCCCAAAAACCAAGTATGGTGGCCGCACTCGATCAGTTTCTGTTAAGCACTACCGGTGCAGTTTCTGCAAAAAAATAAAAAAATGTACATAAAATATCTGGCCCCTCAATTTGAGGGGCTTTTATTTTGTATACAACCTAATCCTAACTTCATGATTCGATATTCAACATAGGATTAGGTAGAATAGCCTCAAAGGCTTACTATCATTGGTTTTAAAATGGCCTCTGAAAAAAAGCGTTAAGAAATTTATGGAATGTAGCGTTAAGAAATGAACGATGCTTGGCTATCATACACTGTTGAAGTGCACATTTGCATCACCATTGTACTAAAGCCGGGCTTTAGACTTCGTTCATTTTAGCGGAATGCAGTAAACCTGTCTGCCGACAGGCAGGTTTTAGCTTTTTTTCAGCAGCCTTGACTTTTTTTGTTACTTTTTTGTGTCAAGACAAAAAAGTAAATAGCGGAACTGTAATTAGTGAGCAGGGTTCGCTTATTCTACCTAATCCTATACTCAACATTATACATTCTATATCCTTATGCTTCATACCAACGCACTCATCCACGAAACCAGTCCTTACCTGTTACAGCATGCGCACAACCCTGTTAACTGGTATCCCTGGGGCGAAGAGGCTTTGCAAAAAGCAAAGGCTGAAAATAAGCCCATCCTGGTAAGTATTGGGTATGCCGCCTGCCATTGGTGCCATGTGATGGAAAGAGAAAGTTTTGAGGATGAAACCACCGCAGCCATCATGAATGCGCATTTCATCAACATTAAAATAGACAGAGAGGAACGTCCCGATCTGGATCATATTTACATGGATGCCGTTCAGGCTATGACCGGCAGTGGTGGCTGGCCCTTGAATGTTTTTTTAACTCCCGAAGCCAAGCCTTTTTATGGCGGCACCTATTTTCCTCCCCAAAGAGCCTATAACCGCGCCAGTTGGAAAGAAATACTGGAAGGCGTTCACAAAGGATTTACAGAAAAAAGAAATGAGATAGATGCCCAGGCCGAAAACCTTACCAGTCATTTACTTACCAGTAATGCCTTTGGTATTCAAAAGCCAGGCGCAGTTGATGCGGATACCGTTTTTACCGAGGCTCAGTTGCAAATCATTGCCACCAATCTGCTAACCAATGCCGATACCGAATGGGGCGGATTTGGGAAAGCACCCAAGTTTCCACAAAGTTTTTCCATACAATACCTGTTACGCCACTACCATTTTAGTAAACAGGAATCTGCTTTGAAACAGGCATTGTTAAGTCTTGATAAAATGATCTATGGTGGTATTTACGACCAATTGGGTGGCGGCTTTGCGCGCTACAGTACCGACAATGAATGGCTTGCCCCGCATTTTGAAAAAATGTTGTACGATAGTGCTTTACTGGTTAGTGTGCTGGCAGAAGCTTTCCAGATTACTAAACATCCGCCCTATGCCAACACCATCCGCCATACCCTTTCTTTTATTGAAAGAGAAATGCTAAGCGGGGAGAACGGTTTTTACAGCGCATTAGATGCAGATAGCGAAGGCGTGGAAGGGAAATTTTACACATGGAGCCTGGAAGAAATACGATCTCTTTTAGGTGCAGATGCCGATATTTTTTGTGCTTTTTACGATGTTACGGAAAAAGGTAACTGGGAGCATACCAATATTCTTTGGATACCGCAACCCGCAGCCAGCTTTGCTGCTGATAAAGGGATGCCCTTGCCAGAACTGGAAGACCTGTTGACCCGCAGCCACAAAAAGCTGATGCAGCAGCGCGATACCCGCATACGGCCATTATTGGATGATAAGGTATTGCTTGGCTGGAATGCCCTGATGGTTACTGCTTATGCAAAAGCATATGCGGCTTTAGGAGACATTACTTACCGTGAGATGGCCATCCGGAATATGGCATTTCTTGAGGTAACATTTATTAATGAAGATGGAAGTTGGTACCACACCTATAAAAATGGCCAGGCAAGAATACCTGCTTTTTTAGATGATTATGCCTACCTGATACAAGCGTATATTCACTTGCAGGAGATTACCGGAGAGGGGCAATACCTCATCAAAGCCCGGGATCTTTGTAAGCATGTAATAGCCCATTTTGAAGAAGCCGATACCGGTTTTTTCTATTACACACATCGCAACCAGACAGATGTAATTGTTCGCAAAAAAGAAGTGTATGATGGTGCCGTGCCCAGTGGTAATGCCGTAATGGCGCATAACCTGCTATACCTGTCCATCGTATTCGACCTGCCGGAATGGACGGAGAGAAGCCATTTCCTGATCCAGTCACTCGCTAAAGCCATCACGAAGTATCCCACATCATTCGGTGTGTGGGCTATGGCCGCACAACTGGTAACCCATGGAATGCTTGAAATAGCTATAACGGGGCAGCAAGCGAAGGATTTTCTGTGTCCAGTACTCGAAAGGTTCATCCCGAATAAAATTATTCAGGCCGAAGAAACTAATTCTCTGGTTTTCCCGTTATTAGCTGGTAAAACCGGTAAGGATGCTGCCGCTGAAACAGCTTTCTATCTTTGTAAGAATTATGCCTGCCAGGCTCCATTCTCTACAGTAGAAGCTCTTTTAGCAAAAGTGTAACAAAGTTTGCATTAATTTGCTGTATATGACAGTGTTTTCACGCTATTTGCACCGTTGAAAACCCCACTTGTAGTAAACGAACTTTTAATTTTGTAGTATCTGACCAAATTTACCTATCGTAGTAAATTTTATTGGTAACAAAATTGCAAAATCGGCCCAACTGCCGATGGAAAACTTATATTTGTCACTGTCATAAAATCCGTGTCATAAGATGAAAGGGTATTTAAGAAACATTGTATTAGTTGCTTTCTGTGTCAGCCTCGCATCCTCTTGTTTCCTGAAAAAGAAGGGAAACTCGAAGGCATTACGGTTGCCTGATGATGGGCAGTTACATGGCGTAGCACCTACGGCCAATAAAAGCATGAATCCACCGCGGAACATGGTGTACATCCCACCGGGCACGTTTCATATCGGACCCAGTGATGAGGATATCAGTTACAACTACACCTCGCGTAACCGCCAGGTGTCTATTCCGGGTTTCTGGATGGATGCCATGGAAATTACCAACGATGAGTACCGCCAGTTTGTAAACTGGACAAGGGATTCACTCGCTTTTAAAATCCTGTTCGGACAGGGTATTGGTAAAGGTGTGGAAGATACCATGGCGGTTGACTGGAGAAAAGTAGCTACTATTAAATGGGACAGAAGTACGGTTGAGCGATTGAACGAACTGAACCTGGCTCCAGATAATCGTATTTATGGCAAACCCGAAATTGACCCTGATAAAATTGTATATCGTATAGAATATTTTGACCTGGCTGCTGCCGCCAAAAGAGACAACGCAGGACTACCCAGAAATAATTTTATCCGCCGCGGCGATCAAAAAATTTATCCCGATACCCTGGTATGGATGAGAGATTTCTCTTATTCCTACAATGAACCCATGACCAAACGTTATTATTCACACCCTTCGTTCGGAAAATATCCTGTGGTGGGTATTAACTGGAAACAGGCCATGGCTTTCTGTCATTGGAGAACACATATACAAAACTCCTTCCTGGAAAGAAAGAAATTTGCCATTGATGGTGATTACCGTTTGCCCAGCGAAGCTGAGTGGGAGTATGCCGCCCGTGGTGGTTTAACCAATTCTATGTTTCCATGGGGTAACCCTTACCTGAGAAACAAGAAAGGTTGTTTGTTGGCCAACTTTAAGCCCGGCCGTGGTAATTATGCAGAAGATGGTGGATTTTATACCGTACCTTCTAAATCTTACTGGCCTAACCAATATGGTTTGTATAATATGGCGGGTAATGTTTCTGAGTGGACGGGTTCTTATTTCTATGAAGGTGCCTACAATTTCATGGCCGATATGAGCCCTGATATCCGGTACGAAGCCAAGGATTCTGACAGGCCAAGAGAGAAGCGGAAAGTAGTACGTGGTGGTAGCTGGAAGGATATTTCTTACTTCCTTCAGGTAAGTACCCGCAACTATGAATACCAGGACACAGCAAAATCGTACATCGGTTTCCGTTGTGTGATAGATCTGGCACCTAAAATGAAAAAATAATAAGTATCGCCTGGAAACACATTTCATGTACCATTATTGAAAGTAAAATAACAGTTCTGCTGTAGCAATGCAGCAAACCACATGTAAATTCAAAACCTAAAAAAAAGAAAAATGGCAGCTGCAATTCCTCCAAAAATTTCCAAATGGTTTGATGTATTCGTATCTATTGCTGCGGCAGTAGTTATTTATGGTGCGCTGCAAAAATTATTGCACTCACCTATTGCAGACTTTATGTTGAAAGTAGGTTTAACAGTGGAAGCAGTTATCTTTTTAGGATATGGGGTGCTATATATTGTCTATCCGTATATGGATGACCACGAAGTGCATTTGCCCGGCGGTGCTAAACTGGCTAAAGGAAACACCGCTTTGGAAAGCCTAGATAAAATGCTGGAAGATGCCAATATCAATCAGGATACATTAGGTAAACTGAGCGCAGGTTTTCAGAAATTAACTACAACAGTTGGACAGTTGGGTGATGTTACCGAAATGGCAAAATCAGCAGGTGATTTTTCTGCTAAAACCAAAGAAGCTACTATTGCCGTAGCAGGTATTAAAGATGCGGCCACACACGCTTCTCAATCGTTAGCTGGTTTTCATGGTGCTACCGAAGGCGCCAAACAGTTTCATGAGCAGATGCAGGCGATGAATAAAAACCTGGCTTCCCTCAATACCATTTATGAACTGGAACTGCAGGAAGGTAACAACCACCTAAAAGCGCTGAACCAATTCTATGGTCAGTTAACCAAAGCTTCAACAGCTATGGCAAGCAGCGCAGATGATGCCATCAAAGCCAAAGAGCAGATTGCAGCATTGGCCAATAACCTGGGTAAATTAAACCAGTTATATGGTAACATGTTAACAGCTATGCAGGGAAGATAGGAGGCGGTGAATTACCGGAAGAGAAAATCCATTTTGAACAAACGCATGTTATAAAATATAAGCGAGAATGTCATTACCCAAGGAGCCGCGGCAAAAAATGATCAACATCATGTACCTGGTGCTAACCGCACTGCTGGCACTGAATGTATCTGCCGAAATCTTGAACGCCTTCAAAATTGTTGATGGCAGTTTGATTTCTGCGAGCAATATTGCTGATAAAAAAACCGCTGATATATTCAAATCATTTGAGCGGAAAAAGGAAAAGCCTGAAACAAGGGAGAAAGCTGAAATCTGGCTTCCCAAAGCACAGCAGGCACAGAAATTAGCCGTTTCAGCGTATCAGTTTATTGAAAATCTGAAAAAAGAATTGAAACAGGAAGCCGACCTGAAAGTGGTAGAAGGAAAAGAGGAATACAAAGAAGATGATCTGGAAGCCGCTACCCGTTTATTCATCTCTCGTCCGCCCGAAGGAAAGAACAAAGGCAAGGACTTGTTTGATGCACTCAACAATTTCAGAAATGAATTGATGAAAATAGATTCAGGTGTTGCCAAAGAAGTAGTACCTAATCTTCCGATAGATATGCGTGATACCAAGACCGGGAAAATCCCTGTTACTAACGAAGAGAAAGAAGCCTGGGCATATAACTATTTTCACATGACACCTACCATTGCCAGTATCGTAATATTGAGCAAATTTCAAAACGATATTAAGAATAGTGAAGCACAGGTAGTGGAATATTGCCACAAAGAAATTGGCGAGGTGGAAATTATTTACGACGAATTCCAGGCTTTTGCCGGTACCAACTCTACTTATTTAATGCCGGGTGAAGAATTGATTATTACAGCCGGTGTAGGTGCCTTTAGCAAAGCAGCCAAACCAACCGTTACCATTGATGGTGCCAACATTGCCTTAAATGCCGATGGAGCAGCAGAATACAAAACCACGGTAAACAATTCCGGGTCCAACACCAAAAGGGTTAGAATCTCTTATACCAAACCCGATGGTACTACTGCTTTTGTTGAAAAAGAAGTGAAGTACACTGTAGGGGTTCCTTCGGGATTGGTGGTGTCTACTGATAAGACAAGGGTATTTTACCAGGATCTTCCTAATGAGTTAAGTGTTACTGGGGGAAGCGGTGATGAAAAAGTAAACGTAAGTGTAGAAGGACCGGGTGTTAGCGTAAGCAAATCCGGACCGGGCCTATACATTGTATCCTGTAAAAATTTAGGTACAGCTGTGGTAACTGCCAGTGATGGTAAGAAAACCCAGAAAATCACCATTCCAATCAAACGTGTACCAAGCCCGGTTGCAAAGGTTGGTGGTAAAACCGGTGGTGGCGATGGCCCTCCAATGACGGCCAATGTAATGCGCGTTCAAAAGGGTGTAGCCGCTGAATTAGCAGACTTCGTGTTTGAAGGTGTGAAATATGATGTTATTTCTTTTACCCTGTATTGCACTGGTAAAGGCTTTGAAGATAACCCCGGTATTGCTGAAGTAGCTGGAGCCTATTTTAGTGCTGAAGCCCAGGCTATTCTAAAAAGATGCCAGCCAGGAACGACAGTTATCATTGATGAGATTAAAGTTAGAGGTCCGGGTGGTACCCGTACGTTGGATCAGAATATGTCATTTGTTCTTCAATAAATCTGTGTAGTATGAAAAAGAGTATTGTAAAAGGGATTTTATTTTTGTCGGTTACACTGTCCGTTGGTCAGATGTATGCGCAATCAAAATTCAATAGGCCTGCTGCTAAACCTACTGCTGCAAAAGCAGACACGACTAAGCCAGTAGTACCAGCCAATAATAATTCAAGAGGTGTGGTGCAACAGCCTGCTGCTACGCCAACCACTACTTCAGCTGCCGGTAACGTATCGGTTCGTTTTGATACTACCAATCCCGGAGGCTTTGACGCCAAACCTGAGATTGCTTTACGTAACAATTCTGCAGTAGACAGAAGCCAGGTAAAAGACAGAAAGCCTTTGGAATACGAGCACCTGCGCGATGATGATAATTTATGGAGCGAGTTTTTGTGGAGAGAAATTGATGCGAGAGAAAAAGTAAACCAGTCGTTCATGTACCCTGGTAAGGATGATAATGGTGACCAACGTTTCTTTTCTATTATGCTGAATGCAATACGGAATGATAGTGTAACCGCTTTTTCTGCAGATAATGACCGTTTTACCACACCACTTACAAATGATCAGGTATTTAACCAAACAGCTGGCTCTTATGATACAGTTGATGTGCCAGATCCGGTATCCGGAGCAGTTGAGCGTGTGATTACCAAGAAACCAAGGTTCAGTTCTGATTCTGTATATACTTTCCGTATTAAAGAGCAGGTAATTTTTGATAAGGAAGCAAGCCGTTTGTTTACAAGAATCATTGGTATTGCACCCATTGCCAAGCAGGTAATAGGCGGTAAATCAACACCACGTATTTTGTTCTGGATCTATTATCCGGATCTGCGCAAAACACTGGCTAAAGTGGATGTATACAATCCCAAAAACAATTCCAGCCGAATGACCTGGGAAGAATTGTTCGAAAGCCGTTTTTTCAGCAGTTACCTGATTAAATCAAGTGCCAATAACCCCGGCGACAGGTACCTGAATGCTATGATAAAAGATCCTTTGTTCCGTTTATTGGAAGGTGAAAACATTAAAACAAGGATCTTTAACTACGAGCAAGACCTCTGGCAATATTAAAATGAAATTAAAATTATATCGAAAAAGGCCCTTTTAGGGCCTTTTTTAGTGATTATACTACAAGAATAAAAATTATTTGCCACAAAGCTTGTTAATATCATTACAATCCGTAAGTTTGTTACGGTTTTTCATAGGATATTGGATTTTAAAACGGGGCTGGATTTTTATCCGGGCCCCTTTTTTTTTGGAGCCGCTAGCTGCTGGCTTTTAGCCGATAGCTTTATTCAGTTTATAGATCGATTTTTGCTTTTTAATTAAAACGCCTACCTGTTGAAACATTTTTACAGTGCTTACACTGCTTAATAGGTTCAAGCTTATGGCTAAAGGCTAATCGCTAAAAGCTTCTCTCAACAATCTCGCCTTCACCTTCCCAACAACCACCGCCAATTCTTCTTCGGTTTTCTCTTTGATGCGTTTTACCGATTTAAATTCTTTCAGTAATTGTGCGATCGTTTGCTCGCCAATGCCACTGATCTCTTCCAGCTCGTTTTTAAACGTTCCTTTTGATCTTTTATTGCGATGGAAAGTAATTCCGTAACGATGCACTTCATCCCGTATACGGCGTACCAGTTTCAAACTATCGCTATCCCAGGGTAATTTGAAAGATTCTGAGTCGCCCGGAAAAAAAAGTTCTTCCTCATTCTTGGCTAAGCCTACCACGGTAGTTTGGCCTGTAAGCCCCAGCTTATCTATACTTTCCATGGCGGCACTTAATTGCCCCTTACCACCATCAATAATGATGAGTTTGGCCAGAGGCAGTTCTTCTTCCAATACCCGTTTATAGCGGCGGTAAACGACTTCCGTCATGGTGGCAAAATCATTAATGCCTTCTACGGTTTTTACATTAAAATGCCGGTAATCGTTTTTACTCGGCATACCATCTTTAAAACATACCATGGCAGATACCGGGTAGCTTCCCTGAAAATTAGAGTTATCAAAACACTCAATATGGTCGGGTACCTCAGAAAGATGGAGGTATTGTTGCAGCTCGTACAATACTTTTTTCTTTTCCATATCCGTCTTGCCTTCCAGGTGCAGGATTTTTTTCTTGCGTAGCTCTTCTCTGAAATAGCTCACATTTTTTACAGAAAGGTCAAGCAGTTTTTTCTTATCGCCAGCTTTGGGCAGGGTAATGGTAACGGAGTTATCTGGATAATCTATTTCAAACGGAACAATTACTTCACTGGCCAGGCTATTAAAACGGGTTCGCAGGTTGGCAATGGCAAAGCCCAATACCTCTTCTTCGGTTTCTTCCAGTTTGGTTTCCAGGGGTACGGTATGGGTTTGTACAATGGTTCCGTTTTGTACCATGAGGTAATTAACATAAGCCGCATGATCATCTTTCAAAATAGAGAATACATCAATATTGGATAAATGGCTGCTCACAACTACCGAACGGGAACGATAGCTTTCTAGGTGTTCAATTTTTTTTCGCGTGGCTTCTGCTTTTTCAAACCGTAATTGTACAGCATGCTCCTGCATTTCTGCTTTAAAATGATTGATCACAGAACTCAGGTTTCCTTTCAGGATATTTTTTACCTGTTGTAATCCTTCATGGTAATCCTCCAGTGTTTGTAATCCTTCGCAGGGTCCTTTGCAGTTACCCAAATGATACTCCAGACAAACTTTGAATTTGCCTTTTTGTATATTCTGTTCACTCAGGTTTAGTTTACAGGTTCGCAGCGGAACATATTGTTTGATAAAGCTGATCAGATCGCGCACTTTACCTGCGGAGGTAAACGGACCAAGGTATTCAGAACCATCGTTGATTTTTTTTCGTGTTAAAAAAATACGCGGATACGGTTCCTTTTTGATCACGATATACGGATAGGTTTTATCGTCTTTTAAGTTGATGTTATACCGCGGCTGGTATTCTTTGATCAGTGAATTTTCGAGCAAAAAAGCATCCTGTTCAGAATCTACAATGGTGAATTCAATACGGCGGATGCGCTGCACCAGCTCATGCGTTTTATAGGTTGTAAAGGTTTTAGAAAAATAAGAACTTACCCGCTTACGCAGTTCTTTGGCCTTGCCTACATACAATAAATTTCCCTCGTCATCATAATATTTATAGATGCCGGGTTGTACAGGAATGGTATGGGCAATTTGTTGAAATTGGGCTGCTGTCATGGTTGCCTTTCTGTTACGGCTGATCGTTCCAGTTAATATAATTTAATTCTGTTGCAGTAAAACCAGTCGTTGTGGTAAAAGTTCTGTTTACCTGAAAACTTTTGTTGGCTTTCCAATTACATTGTTCTGTGATGGTGGTATCCCCCCTTGTATATAACGAACGGATAAAAATACGTTTCACCTGTTGGGTACTTTCATCCAGCAACACATCTATATTTTGTACGGTTGTATTTGGTGCATGGGTTGTGTAGTTAAAAGTAACACTACCGGTACTGAGGTCCTGAAAAACAGCTTCCTGATAAAGGATTTTTTCAGAAGGCTTTGACAGATCTCTTTCTAAAAAAACAGAGGCCCATTCAATGAACTGGTCTTTACTAAGTGAGGAAGAATCTTTCCTGCCATCTTTCACCGTAATCTTATAAATAGGAAAATTACGAAGATCCACATACTGTATCTGTTCCGTAAAAAAGGCATGCAATGGATAAAATTTTGCTGTATCGGCTATAGGCTGTTGTACCTCGCCGGCGGGTGTTTTGGTTTTGCAAGCGGTTAGGTATAGCAAACACACAAAGAAAAAGATCAGGCTATTTTTCATACGATAAAATT
Source organism: Chitinophaga pinensis (assembly GCA_943372845.1). Taxonomy (GTDB): domain Bacteria; phylum Bacteroidota; class Bacteroidia; order Chitinophagales; family Chitinophagaceae; genus Sediminibacterium; species Sediminibacterium pinensis_K. Next base: position 135,393 of record CALSAD010000005.1, read on the forward strand.
ATTCAATCAGCGCCAATAAAAAAGCCGCCATGGTGGTTATTGGGCGGCTTTAACGAATTATGATAGTTGCTTTATTTAATCTGACGCGTAAAACCCAAACGAACTCCGTAATCCATCAGGAATTCTTTGATAGGGTATGAGTTGGAATACGTAGGCATATGCTGGTAGCGTACCTGCGGACCCAATTGCCAGGAAGAGGCTCCATGTGTATAGGTTAGGTTAAAGCCAACACTGGTGTTGATATTCCATTTGCGGATAAAATCACTACCACCGGTATAATGTTTGTAGTCGGTAGAAAGCAGGTACGTATTGTTGTTAAGTGTTAAAGTAGGCTGCACAGAAGCTTCAGTGTTTAGTCCAAAATGTTTCCCCTGAATCAGATCCCATTGAACACCTACCGGAACAGAAAGCTGGTACACTTTATTATCAAGCTGTGTTTTCTTATAACCGGTATTGTTATTATACGGCGAATAAAAACTGATGGTTTCCACTCCACGATAATTGATCAACGACAAAGACGTAAGATCGTTAGTAAGCGATTGGAAGGTTTCTATATAATACTGGCGAACATTTAACTGGATGCCTGTTTTAAATTTCAGTTTGCCGGTGATATTATACAATACAGCAAAGCCCAGTTCAAAACCAAAGGCCGGTTTATGGCGAACTACATTATTTACATCTGCAGGGCTATTGGTACTCAGGGGCACATTGCGTGCAGCATTGGTGGCAGCAATAGCGGGCTGTATAATTTCTTTTACTTTTTCGTCAGATAATCTTCTGTAGCTATGCGAAGGGGTTGCATAGAATTGAAAGCCAAAACGAGAATTTTTTCGAACAGCTGGTTTACTGGTGATGTAAGAAAAGTCTTTCAGAAAATCATCAGCCGTTGCATGTTCTTCGGTTGTATTTAATGCATTGATAAAAGGAGTCTCTTCTTTTGAGGAAAGGGTATTTTCTGTTACTGTATTGTTTTCTGATACAGGTTCTGCTACCAATACTTGTTCCATGGTAGCGGCCATTTGATTATCTGCAATAATTATTGCCTGAGAAGATTTATCAAATGCAGGTGCATGCTGCCTTGTTTTTACAGGAATGGCAACCATGTCAGTATTCCTGTTTCTGAGTACCAGTTGTTCTATGGTTGATTCATGCAAATTCAAATCGGCAAAAGTAGCAGCAGTGATTTGTTCAGGTGCGATCTGATGAAAATAATCTTTCTCTATTACGGCCTTAGCAACATTGTTATGGTTATTGGAAACAGCCGATGCAGAAGTACCAACTTCTGATATAGCCTGATTATTAGTTGTTACCGGTAACGCTTGTTTGGCAGGATGGTTACTGAGTAGTGTAGAGATGGTTAATGCGGTAATGATAAAAAGTGAAATAAACGTAAGTGCGGGCCAGGCTTTGTATCCATGCAGGTCTGTACGGATATTCCTCCAGATATGGTCAGAGGGATACATCCGGTGCTGTTTTACTTCGTCCTGTAAAAACTGCTCAAAGTCGTCGTCTTGGTAAAACTTGTTATCCATATAAATACGCAATCAACACTACTTGTTTTTCAATGCCGCGAGCCAGTTAAATTCTTCCTTCGGTTTTTCGATGATCTTTTTTCTGATAAGGATCATTTCCAACATGGCTTTCGAGCGTGTGTATTGGCTTCGGCTGGTACTTTCTTCAATATCCAGCATATCGCCAATTTCTTTATGACTATACCCTTCCAATGCGTACAGGTTTAAAACTGTTCTGTATCCCATAGGTAAGAGCCTGATACATTCAATGATCTGCCTTGCCTGCATGATGGAAGGAATGGTTTCTTCTTTCACATGCAATGAATTGGCATAGGCTAGGTCAACACTCTCATTGAATTTTTTATGCTTTTTCAGAAAGTTGATGCAGGTATGTACAATAATCCGCCTGATCCATCCCTCAAAAGCACCTTTGTTCTGAAAAGTGTGTATCTGGGTAAACACTTTGATAAATCCTTCCTGCAACATGTCTTCCGCATCTTCGCGGCTTTGCCCAAAACGGTAACAAACGCTTAGCATTTTAGGGCTATAGCGATTGTATAGTTCGCGCTGTGCAGCGGCATCGTTGTGTAAACAGCCTGTAATAATGGCTTGTTCCGTCATGAAGGGGGTTTGTTTACCCTAAATATAAGACATAATTCCCTTATGAATGCTGCATTAGCGTATTAAAAAACACTATGGACTATTTTGCTTTTTTTTAGATATTTTTCATTTTTAACCTATTCGGGCAGCAGTTTTGGTTTGACCTGTATCCTATTAACACCCCGTTAACAGACTTTTATGGACAGAAGATCTTTTATCACATCTCATATTACATCGCCACCCGATGCCAATGTTTTGGCTGTTGCGGCGCCGCCACCCAATGGCGGACTGGCTGCTTTTTCGGGTAGCTGGACAGAAACAGAGGTAGTGCACCTGCTGAAAAGAACCCTATTTGGGGCCAGAAAAGCGGATATCGATTATTTTAAAACGAGGAGTTTTCAGCAATCGATAGATGAGATTCTGAATCCTGTGGCTCCACTGCCTGAGCCGCCGGTGAAAGAATACAATCCAACCAATGCCGCCGTTCCCGATTCATTAATACCACAGGGTTCTACCTGGATACTGGACCCTAATACCGATGGAACAGTGAACAGTTTGCGCAATGCCTCTTTTAAAAAATGGTGGATGGGGGTAATGATTAATCAGGACAGAAGCATCCGCGAAAAGATGACGCTTTTCTGGCACAATCATTTTGCAACAGAAGCCAGTGTAATTGGAAATTCGCAGTTTGTATACAAGCATCACCTGTTGCTGCGAACGTATGCATTGGGAAATTTTAAATCGCTTACGCGTGCGGTAACCATTGATCCGGCCATGCTCGTATACCTGAATGGGGAAAGAAATACGAAGAGTGCACCTGATGAAAATTATAGCCGCGAAATACAGGAATTATTTTGTTGTGGTAAAGGAACAGAATCGCAATACACAGAAGCAGATGTGCGTGCCGCAGCACAGGTATTAACCGGCTGGCGCAATGATACAAAAGCCATTACTTCTTATTTTGATAGTAAGCGACACGATACAGGTAATAAACAATTCTCTGCTTTTTATAACAACACCGTTATACAGGGAAAATCAACGGCTACCGCAGGAGATGAAGAGCTGGATGCTTTGTTGGATATGATCTTTGCCACACAGGAAGTAGCCAAATATATATGCCGCAGAATTTATCGCTGGTTTGTGTATTATGATATTGATGCTACGGTTGAGGCCAATATTATTACACCATTGGCAAATATATTCCGTACTAATAATTACGAGATCTCAGCGGTACTGAATGTATTGCTGCGAAGCGAACATTTTTTTGACGCATTGGCCAGAGGGTGCCAGATCAAAAGTCCGGTAGACCTAGTGGTAGGTACCTGCCGCGAATTGAATGTGGCTTTTCAACCTGCATCGGATTATACAACCAATTATGGTTTTTACAGTTATCTGGTAAACTGGGCCAATAACATGCAGCAAAGTATTGGCGATCCGCCGGATGTAAGTGGATGGAAAGCGTATTACCAGGAGCCACAATTTTATGAAGTATGGATCAATAGTGATACCCTGCCCAAGCGAAACCAGTTTACAGATACCCTTGTGCAAAATGGATACACATTTAATGGAAAACGCTTACAGATTGATTCGGCAGAATTTGCCAAAACACTTCCCAATCCCGGTGATCCAAATAAATTGATTGATGATATTCTGAAGATCATTTACCGGATGGATATTTCTGCTGCTTCCAAAACACAATTGAAAACAGATATATTATTGGGTGGACAATCGGCTGATTATTACTGGACGGATGCCTGGAACCAGTTTATCAGTAACCCTGCTAATACTTCCAATACCACAACGGTAAAAACCCGTTTGCGGGATCTGATGAAATATTTTATGAATCTGTCAGAATACCAACTGGCCTAAATTATAGCCGATGAAAAGAAGAGATTTTTTACGCAAATCTGTACCCGCCGGTGTGATGCTTCCTTCGTTGGTGAGTGGTTTTTCGTTCAGGGCTTTCAGTGCCGATTCGGCCATTATGCAATCACTGTTATTGCCTGTAACAGAAACGGATCATGTATTTGTCATCATTCAGTTAAATGGCGGTAACGATGGATTGAATATGGTGGTGCCCATCGAAAATTTCAGCAACTATGTAAATGCCAGACCTAATATTTATATTCCCGAAAAAGAATTGCTGGCACTGAATGGCAAATCGGGCTTACATCCTTCTATGATTGGATTAAAATCCATGTATGATAACGGTCAGCTAAAAGTGGTGCAATCCGTAGGCTATCCACAACCCAGTTATTCGCATTTTCGTGCAACCGATATCTGGATGAGTGGAAGCGAAAGTAACCAGCTGGTAAACAGTGGTTGGGCCGGACGTTACCTCAATTATGAATACCCCAATTTTCCCAATGGTTATCCCAATGCTACCATGACGGATCCATTGGCCATACAAATCGGATCTGCTACATCGTTAACCCTGCAAGGCCCTGCAGTAAGTATGGGCATGAGTATCAGCAATACCAGTAATTTTTACAACCTCATTAATGGCATACAGGATCCTGCGCCGGATACACCTGCGGGCAAAGAACTTACTTTCATCAGAACCATCGCGCAGCAAACACAGCAGTATGCAACCGTAATCAAAGAAGCGGCTACCAAAACGGTTCAGCAGGTTAGTTATCCCATAAAAAATAGTTTGGGCGATCAGTTAAAGATTGTGGCAAGACTGATCAAAGGAGGATTGAAGACGAGAATTTACATGGTGAATTACGGTGGGTTTGATACGCATTCTGCCCAGGTAGACAGTGTGGATAACAGCAAAGGGCAGCACGCCAATTTATTAATGAATGTAAGCGATGCCATTAAAGCTTTTCAGGATGATTTGAAATTTCTGGGTGTGCAGGACAGGGTAGTGGGCATGACTTTTTCAGAATTTGGCAGACGCATAAAAAGTAATGGAAGCGATGGAACCGACCATGGCTCTGCGGCACCCTTATTTGTATTTGGTAAAAACGTGATGGGTGGTGTACTTGGCGAAACGCCTGCTATACCGGCCAATGCTACGGTAAATGATAACCTTCCGTTTCAGTATGATTTCAGAAGTGTGTATTCAACCATACTATCAAATTGGTTATGCGTAAACGATCTGGATCTGCAGCAGATTATGCTTAAAAATTTCCAGATACTGCCGCTGGTGAATGCGGGGGGCTGTAAAAAAGCAGTGAATCTTTCAGGTGATTTGTTGATCAGTAATTATCCCAATCCTTTTGTTACCTCTACCGTAATCACTTTTACTACAGCGGGCGGACATACCCTGATACAGATCATGGATACCACTGGCCGGGTAATTGCCAACCTTACCGATAAAGAATATACTGCCGGCACATATACGGTTGTATTTAATGGAGAATCCTTACCTACCGGTGTGTACTACGCCCGTCTGCAAAACCTAGCCACACAGCAGGTGCGGGCGATGATTAAAGTTAGATAAGGAAAAATGAATATCGAATAATGAACAAGGAATATCGAATGTAGAAGTTTGATTTAATGCTATTTTGACATTCGATATTCAACATTCATCTGTTCGATATTCCCTTCTCTTGCTCATCTTAAAAAAAAGTAAAAATCTCCTTCGCTCTGCGTTGTATGCTAAAACCTCCTACATTTGCAACAACGTAACAAAATATTCTCTGGCAAAATTATCCACGATACGTAGTGTGTTAGCAGGCATCTGTATGATGCTTTTCGCGTTTGGTATTACGCCTAGACTTACGTTGCATAACCTGGTTGCCACACATAAAGATGCCAAGGTTAAAAGTGTACAAGCAGCTGCTCATTCGGATACACAATTCGGCAAATCGGGTTTTAATTGTCAGTGCGATAACCTTGTTATTGAATCTCCTTTTGTAAGTACCTATACTGCCATTAAGGTATCGCCTGTTATTGTTTTTGCTACGCATCAAAGAGCTTTTGTTGAAACGGTTTTCTCAACACTGCTCCATAGTTCTCCGCTTCGTGGTCCACCGGCCTGTTGATCGTTATTTTTTGCTCCTTCCGATGGGAGCCATTTTATTATTTTTCTTTTTTGATGAACGATCATCTGACTGTTAATACCCTTAACCATGAAACAATTCATTACACCTGCTATATCTGTTATTTTTTCTTTTCTTAATCTGATCATCTTTCCGGCAACCAGTTCTGCCAATACTTTTATTGATGCAGCAAATGCCCAATTAAGTGGCAAAATCACCGATGCTAAAACAGGAAAGCCTTTGTCTGGCGCAGTGATCTATCTCCATGAAGCTAAGACCGGTACGGTGTCTGATGAAATGGGCAATTTTAAAACGCCTGCGGTACCTGCCGGTAAATACCTGGTTGAAATTTCGTTTGTTGGGTATACGTCTATTCTGGAAGTGATGGATATCAGCAATAGCCCTGTTAAGAATTTTGGATTGAAAATAACCTACATCGAAAACGAAGCGGTAACGGTTACTGGTGTTGCCTCCGCTACCAAAGTACGGCAATCCGCACAACCGGTTTCTATTGTTAAAAGAAGCGAATTATTACAAACCAGTTCTACCAATGTAATTGATGCATTGAGTAAAATTATTCCCGGTGTTTCGGGTTTATCAACCGGTCCTGCTGTATCCAAACCTGTTATTCGCGGGTTGGGTTATAACCGCGTGGTAACCGTGCATGATGGTGTTAGGCAGGAAGGACAGCAATGGGGCGATGAACATGGAATTGAAATTGATGAATACAGTATACAGAAAGTAGAAGTACTGAAAGGTCCCGCTTCTCTTTTTTATGGAAGTGATGCTATGGCAGGTGTGGTGCATATCATTACCAATGTACCGGTAGAGCAGGGCACCATTAAGGGAAATCTGCTGGGAACCTTTACCGATAACAATGGACTGTTTGGCGGAAGTGGTAACCTGGCCGGCCATTTAAAAAATGGATTTAACTGGAACATATACGGTACATCCAAATCAGCTGCAGACTATCAAAATAAATTTGACGGAAAAGTATTCAACAGTCGTTTTTACGAAAAGAATTTTGGCGGATACATTGGTATCAATAAATCATGGGGCTATAGTCATTTGCTCATCAGTAATTTTAACCAGAAGCTGGGCATTGTAGAAGGCACGCGTGATGCGGTTACCGGAGATTTTCTGATTTATCCTGAAACGGCTTATGAAAGAATACGCACACAGGCAGAATCCGATAGTCGCACTATGGTTACCCCATACCAGCACATTTCCCATTTTAAAATAGCCAGTGATAATAATTTTTCCGTTGGCAAAGACAGGGTGGCTTTTAACATTGGCTATCAGAAAAACCAGCGCCGCGAACTGGGCGATCCGGATGCAGCAAATACACCGGGACTGCATTTTGATCTGCAAACCATTAACTACAGTGTGCAATACAACCTGGCAGAAAAGAACGGATGGAAAACATCATTGGGTGCTACCGGTATGTACCAGCAAAATAAAAACCTTGCAGATGAAGTGCTGATTCCGGAGTATAATCAGTTTGATGGAGGTGTGTTTTTATATAGTAAAAAAACATTCAACAATAATTTTACGATAAGCGGTGGTGTGAGAGCTGATATGCGAAACGTAAGCGGAAAATCTTTTATGGAAGCTGGTGTGGTAAAGTTTGCACCCTTCGAAAAAAACTTTAGTAATCTTAGCGGTAGTGCGGGGCTTAGTTATAATGTGAGTGATGAAGTAACGCTGAAATTCAACCTGGCGCGCGGTTACAGGGCACCCAGTGTGAGTGAGCTTTCCAGTAATGGCGCACACGAAGGAACCAACCGGTATGAGTTTGGAGACAATAACCTGAAAACAGAAACCTCTTTTCAGGCAGATGCGGGTTTGGAAGTAAACAAAGAGCATTTCAGTTTTATGCTGAATACTTTTTACAACCGGATCAGTAATTATATATTTTATAGCAAACTGGAATCTGTTACCGGTGGCGATTCATTGATCAATCTTGGTGGAAATGATCTTACTGCATTCAAATTCAGACAAGCTGCTGCAACATTGGTAGGGTTCGAAGTAAAATTTGATCTGCATCCGCATCCATTGGATTGGTTGCATTTTGAAAATAGTTTATCGATGGTAGCCGGTCATTTTAACCAAAGTATCGAAGGCAGTAACCGTTTACCTTTTATACCTGCTCCCCGTTTGGAAAGCGAGTTACGTGGTGATTTTAAAAAAGCAGGAAAAGATTTGCGTAACCTGTATGTAAAAATCGAGATGGATAATGTGGCCAGACAAAACCGGGTATTCACTGCATACAATACAGAAACACCTACAGACGGATACACGGTATTTAATATCGGAGCCGGAACTGAAGTGATCAGTAAAGGGAAACCGTTATTTAGTATCAACCTATCGTTAAATAATATTGCAGACGTGGCTTACCAGAACCACTTAAGCCGATTAAAATACACCGATGTAAATGCTTCTACCGGCAGAATGGGCGGATACAATATGGGACGTAATTTCAATGTAAAAATAAATGTGCCACTGGAATTTAGAGTGAAGTGATGTAGATCGTGAATCGTGAATCGTCAGACGTGAATCGTCAGGCGTGAGTTGCGAGTCTTGAATTGTCAATAAAGAATCGTTCGTTTGAACACTAATGACTACTCACGTCTCACGATTAACGATTCACGCTTGACAATATCACCCCAAGATCCTTTGCGCTTGCAAACTGTGTATACCTGAAAACAATGTCCAGTTTTTCATTCAGAAAGCAAAGTGTTGGATACGATACATTACTGTATTCGGTAGCCAATTGTTCGGCTAATTCATGAATGCCGGTAGTAACACCATTTGGTTTGTATTTGAAAATATTTTTATTAAACCGGATGTTTCTTTTTTCTTCGGCATTCAAAAATACCACGTAAAATGCTGCATTCAGTTTTCTGATAATTGCATCGTTTTTGAAGGTTGTGTTTTTCATTGCCTGGCAAAACCGGCACCAGTCTGTATGAATAAAAACCATCACTGTTCTGCTCTCCACTTTCAATAAACTATCCAGCTGCTCAAAACGAAAGGTATTGAGTTGGGCAGTACTTTGTTTAGGCGAAAAAAGAATGAATAAACAAAATGACAAGAAAACTTTTACAAAGCTTTTCATATACCTGCAATCATGAATGATGGTTATTTGATCGTAATTCTCACACCTATAAATACCCTCGCACCCTGATTAGGCGCATATACATAAGACGGGTCAAATGTTAACGCATTGGGATTATTGGGTGTTGCCATAACCTGGCCATTGCTGTTAAACTGTACCTGTTTATCAAAAGGATCATTGGCACGGGCAATTATAAAAGGGTTGCCTTTGTTGGGTGTCCAGTTCAATAAGTTTTTTACACCGGCATAGATGCCTATATTTTTAAATCCAGAGTAGGTGAATTGAATATTCTGAATACTCCACCATGGCGAGTAGGGTTTTCTGGGATCGGTGCTCCCCAGTAAAGGTAATCGCATAGGGCTATATACATTTCCTGTATAGTCAATGGCAATATTTGCTTTTTCTATTTTATAAGAGATGGCCCATGTACCCGTAAATTTTTCTGTTAAGATCTGTTGTTGGGTAATACCATTTTCGGTTAAGGTATTTTCCATCAAAGTGCCACCTGCAATAACTTTTATACCATTGGCAAATGCCATATCGAGGTTTACTGTAAAGCCCTTGCTAACTGCGTGTCCCTGCAGGTTATCGTAAATGATTTTATTAGGGTCGGTATCAAAATCTCCTACAATGCGATTATTGAAATAGGTATAGAAGGCAGACATATCCAGTCCCACATACGTTCCATTGCCTGCATATATTTTTTTGATATAGTTCACGTTCACATTGTAGGAACGTTCGGGTTTCAGTTCATTTTTTATTTCCACGGTTCTTGCTCCTGTTAATGCTGCATGGTCTTCTGTAAACAGATTCACCACCCTGAATCCGGTGCCTGCATTCAAGCGCAAAATATTCTTATCGTTGATTGTCCACTTATAAGCAAAACGCGGTGTGAATATGTTTCCATGATAATTATTATGGTCATAACGGAAGCCCAGCAATAGTTTGTGCGCATCGCTTATAGCAATCTCATCCTGTAAAAAAATACCTGGCAGCCATGTTTTTTGCGGTTGGTTCTGTGGCTTTACAGTATCAGCAGTTGCGGTACCGGGTGTATTATCATCATAAAATGTATAGCGGAGAGCGGTACCAAGAAGCAGATCATGGTTTGCTATTTTTTTATCCCAGGTCAGTTGCCCAAATCCGATCTTTTGTTTAGCGATGTAGGGTATTTTTCCATACACACTATTTTGGTCGTGATGATTAAAGGAAAAGGAGAGCATCAATTTTTCGGGGGAAGGAAGTTGGTAATTACCAAGTACTTCCCAGCGTTTGGTATAAATGCTTTCACCATAAATACTATCGCCGCCGCGAAAGGTTTTATTCCAGCGTATATCTCCACCCCAACGGTCTTCATATAAGTACCTTGCTGCCATGCTTAACAGGCGGTTCTGCTTCCGTTGAAAATTCCATTTTTGAAAAACAGAAATCCTGTCCTGCAAAGTCATATCCGTAAAGTTGTCGTTGTTGTTATCAACCCGGTTTTGAAAATTGAAGTAATTGATCCCGGTAAGCACAACTGCATTTTTACCGGCATTTGTTTTAAAGGAGATATCTGTATTTACCTCACCCCAGGAAGTTGCAAACACATCAGCAGCAAATAAGGCAGCGTTTTGAGGTTTTTTGGTAATGATATTAATTAAGCCACCTACTGCTTCACTTCCGTAAAGCGATGATGCAGGGCCTTTCACCACTTCCATCCTTTCTACTAATGAATTGGGGATGCCTGCCAGTCCATACACGGTTGACAAAGAGCTTACAATCGGCATACCGTCAATCAACACCATAGTATAAGGCCCTTCCAGTCCATTGATATGAATATCGCCAGTATTGCAAACCTGGCAATTCAGCTGAGGCCGAACACCATTCACATTTTGTAATGCTTCAAAAATATTAGCAGTCGGATTTTTTTTGAAATAGGTTGAGGTATATACTTCTACAGCAACAGGACTTTCCAACCGTTTTACTTCTTTTAAAGTTCCTGTTACAACAACATCGTTAAGAATGTGCTGAAAGTTGGTAAGGTCAAAGCTCAGGCTGATTTGTTCTTTCTCTTTTACTGTAAGTGTTTTTTCTATGGTATGAAAACCAATGCTGGTAACACGAATTTTGTACGTTCCGGCAGAAATATTGGCAATGGTAAATTGTCCCAATGTGTCTGTTGCCGTTTTTTTCTGTGCTTCAACCAGTTGAATGTTTGCCAGCTCAACCGGTTTGCCTGCTGCTATTATTTTGCCTGTGATACTAGCTGTTTGTGCTATGGATAGTTGAACCATGCATGCCATACAGATGGTGAGGACTATTCGATACCGAAACTGTTTCATTATTGACCCTTAAATTTAGACGAATCTAAATTTATATTTCGATATCCGTAAAATATTTTTTCAGATACTTGTATATCAGCTAGTTACGAGATGCTTAGATGGCTCTGCACCTTGGCCAGTTTGATGTAATCTGTTGATACATGCCGCTCAATATTTTTGTAAATTGCCAGTATGGATATTTCAATCAATACCCCTGCCTTGCTTTTTCCGGCCATCAGTTTAATCATGCTGGCGTATACCAACCGTTTTCTGGCATTATCAAACCGCGTTCGAAGTTTGCATGATAAATACCAGAACCATGAGCAGAAGCTGATCATACACGGACAAATCAAGAACCTGCGTTACCGCTTAAAATTGATTAAGAACATGCAGGCGTTGGGTGTACTTACTTTTTTGAGTTGTATACTTTGTATGTACCTGATCTATATAGAAGCGATGGTGTTTGCCAACGGCGTATTTGCTTTTAGCCTGATTTCATTCTCTGCTTCTCTGGCAGTATCGCTGCTGGAAATACAATTAAGTACCAAAGCCCTTGAGCTTGAGTTGAGTGATATGGAAGGATTAGAAGATCCTTCGGTGATGGAATATTTGAAAAAGAAATTTGACAAAGAGGGATGAGAGAATATCGAATGTTGAATATCGAACAAGGAATGTCGAAGTAAAAATCTGATCTACATTCGACATTCCTTGTTCGATATTCGATATTCCCTAGTTTGCAAGCACCGAATTCACCGCTTTCCTTTCTCCAATCTGCTGGCGCCACATGGCGTAATACAAACCTTTTTCTGCCAGAAGTTCATGGTGGCTTCCGGTTTCTACGATCTGCCCTTTCTCCAGTACGTAGATGATGTCGGCATGCATAATGGTGCTTAGCCTGTGTGCAATCATTACGGTGATCTGTTCTTTTTCGGCAGATATGCGGCGAATGGTATTGGTAATTTCTTCTTCCGTTATACTGTCCAGTGCAGAAGTGGCTTCATCAAAAATTAATAAACGCGGATGTCTAAGTAAAGCACGGGCAATGGATAAACGTTGTTTTTCGCCACCGCTTAATTTCAATCCGCCTTCACCAATCATGGTATCCATTCCTTTCTCTGCGCGTGACAGTAATCCATCGCAACTGGCTTTGTGCAAGGCTTCATTCAGGTCTGCTTCCGTAGCATCGGGATATACAAACAATAAATTTTCGCGAATGGTACCGGCAAATAACTGGGTATCCTGCGTTACAAAACCGATCTGGTTACGCAACTCATCAAATAAAATGTTTTTACTGTCTATGCTATTGTATAGTATGCTTCCATCTTGCGTATGGTATAAGCCCACCAATAATTTCATCAGGGTACTTTTACCGGCGCCGCTGGGTCCTACAAATGCAATGCTTTGTCCTTTGGCCACATCAAAACTAATATCATCCAATGCTTTGAATTGTGCCGTTTGGTGTTTGAAGGAAATATTTTTGAATGACAGATTCGCAATATCTCCCAGATGGGTTGGGTAGGCCGGCCTGGGCTCTGATGGCTTTTCCATCAGGTTGTGAAAATTATTGAGTGAGGCTTCTGCTTCGCGATAAGATAGAATGATGTTACCAATTTCTTGTAACGGACCAAATATGAAGAAGGAATAAAACGTCAATGTCATTACTTCACCCGCAGTTAATTCACCACGAAACACCAGCCACAGAAGCGTAAACATGATCACCTGCCGTAAAAAATTTACAAAAGTACCTTGTATAAAACTGAGGGTACGGATGCTTTTTACTTTTCTTAACTCAAGTCCTAATATTTTATAGGTATTCTTATTCAGTCGCTCAATTTCCTGATCAGTTAGTCCCAGACTTTTTACCAGTTCAATATTGCGTAAACTTTCGGTAGTACTTCCTGCCAGTGTGGTGGTTTCTTTTACAATGGTTTTCTGGATCACTTTAATTTTTCTGCTGAGAAAACTGGTAAGCAGCGAAAGAAGAATAATGCCCACTACATAAATGGGCATGATAGACCAATGCAGTTTGAAAGAATATACCGAGATGAAAACAATACCCACCAGAATACTGAACAATACATTGATGAAAGAAATGATAAAACGTTCCGTATCGGTTCTCACTTTGGTAAGAATGGAAAGGGTTTCACCACTGCGCTGGTCTTCAAATTCCTGATAGGGTAATTGCATGGAATGTTTCAATCCATCTGTAAAAATTTTTGCGCCGAATTTCTGAACGATCACATTGCTGAAATAATCCTGAAATGCTTTGGCAATTCTGGATACCATGGCTACACTGATCAGTATTCCCAAAAAGCCCATCACCCCCCAGATAAACTCTGTTTCGGTTCTGGTAGCGGTAACTACAAATTGTTTTTTGGCATCGAAATACCCAACCTCTAATGGGTGTGTGGCATATTGGTCAATCAGTTTTCCGAAGAAATATGGATCCAACATGGAAAAAGACTGGTTAATGGCTGCGAGTAACAGTGCCAGAAAAACCAAACCTTTATAAGGCTTGAGGTATTGTAACAGTAATTTCATCAGTTATTGTTTGGTAAAAGAGATTAACAGTCAATTTCCGTACAATTTCCCGAAAACTGACAAAGTTTCCATTATCTGACGGATAAGCTTGCGATTTCAGTCAGCCGAGCCTTATTTTTACGCGCAAATTGGTATTCATGAAGCAGGTTCTGGTTGATATGCATCGTTTAAAGTACAATCCTTTTAACGGGTTGTATAGCGTATGCATTAATCTGGGTAAGGCATTGGCCAGGATTCCGTTGACAGAAATGGAACTGAACTATTACCTGCCCAAAAAAGATGTTGGCATTTTTGGGGCTGATGCAAAGTATACCGAACACAAATCCATCGATAAATATTACCGTTTTGGAACTTCAAAATATGACCTCTGGCATGTAACCACACAATTATCATGGTACAGGCCATTTAACAGAAGAACCAAAGTATTGTACACGCTCTATGATTTCAGCTACCTGATTGAAGACGCCGGAAACACAAAAAGAAACCAGCGCTTACTAAAACAAACACAGGAAAGAATTGACAGAGCGGATTATATAACCGGCATTTCGCAGTTTGCGATTGATGAAGCATACAAGCATCTTAATTTAGGGAACAAACCTACCCAGGCCATTCAGCTGGGGTGCACGGTAACAACATTTCCTGGTTTTGATGCACCCAGGTACCGTCCCGTAAAACCATTTTTATTTACCATTGGGCTGGTGCAGCCACGCAAAAACTTTCATGTATTGCCACCACTGTTGCTGAACAATGATTATGAACTGGTGATTGCCGGGTTAAATGAATTTGCGTATGGCGAAGAAGTGATAGCCGCTGCAAAAAAATTTGGTGTGGAGGACCGGGTGAAACTGATTGGACCGGCAACGGAAGAAGAAAAATATTGGTACTATAAAAATTGCGAGGCATTTCTGTTTCCCTCATACGCAGAAGGATTTGGCTTGCCCATAATTGAAGCTATGTATCATGGTAAGCCGGTATTCAGCTCCGATAAAACCAGTTTACCCGAAGTAGGCGGAGATGCTGCTTATTACTTCCGGAGTTTTGAGCCGGAAGCGATGCAGGAAGTATTTGCGAAAGGGATGCAGGATTATATAACCACAAACCCGGTTGAGAAAATTAAACAACAGGCAGCCAAATTTAACTGGGATACCTGTGCGGCAGAATATATTGATGTGTATAAAAAAATGTTGTTATAAAACCACTCATCTCCATTGTACTCTGCACCTATAACGGTGAACGTTTTTTAGAGGCGCAGATCGATTCATTATTACAACAGCGCTGGCCCAATATTGAGATTATTATTTCAGATGATGGATCTACGGATGCTACCAAACAGATATTAGCAGGGTATGAAAATGATCCTCGTTTTCATATTACGTATCAACCCGTCAATCTCGGTACAATTGGAAACTTTGCATTTGCTGCCCGGCAGGCTAACGGAAACTATATCGCTTTTTGTGACCAGGATGATATCTGGTTACCGGAAAAATTAGAAAAATTATATGCGGCCATTGGTGATCATTGGTTGGTGTACAGCGATAGCATATTGGTAGATGAAGCGGGACAGAGCCTGCAAAAAAATCTTTCACAGTTAAGAAATATGTACAGCGGTGCGGATAGCCGCGGTTTTGTTTTCAGTAATGTAGTTTGGGGACATACTGTATTGGTGAATAGAGAGATATTGCCTTACGTATTACCCATCCCGGATGGTGTACCGCATGATATTTGGTTTGCGTTAAGGGCTACCATTTTTACCGGCATACAGTATGTAAATGAGCCGCTAACCTTATACAGGCAACATGCCAAAACCGTAACCACAACACTGGCACAAAAAGCAGGCACCCGACCACACGAAAAACGCTATCGCGATTATGAAGAGAAGTTAAACTGGATCCGCTTAATCAGGGATTCGGAACATGGAAACCGGAAGGGTTTTTATGAAAAGCTGCATGAATTGTATTCATTAAAGGGGAAAGGAACATTTGTATGGTCACTTTTCTTTTTTCTGTTGAAATATCAATCTGTTTTATTTTGCTTTACCAGAAAAAGTTTTGTGAGCCGTGTTATAGAAATACGGAAGATCAGCAGGGGAGAGCGTTTGTAAGGAATTTTCATTGATGTGAGGACACATCAATGGCAAGGCGGGTGGGCCGTGATTGTGTCCTCACAATCACCAGTAGCCATATACAATCTAACGATTATTCTTTGGGTTTTCGTAAACAGATCACTGCGGTATCTCCATTTCCCTTTTCATTTTCTGCTTTCATAATGGCGCGAAAACGTTTGATGTCTGCTTTGGAAAACATACTACTGCCATCTTTGTTAAACATATGGCTTCTGGGATCGTGCAGGGCCATGCCTGTTGTGTATTGTTCACTGCTCCAGATGAGGTAATCGCTGCTGTCGTAATAAAATTTTTCTACCACAAAACCAGCGTTCTCTGCCAGCTTGCGCATTTGTTTTTCAGAGGGAATAAAAATATGCCTGGGTGCATCAATACCACACCAGAACACATCGTAATGCTGCCAGCCATAATTACCCATAATAGGGATGCGAATCATAACGGCCCCGCCGGGTTTGGTAATGTTCATCGCCTGCGCCATTACTTTCTGTGGCTCAAACATATGCTCGAGTGAATGGTGCATCATTACCACATCGTACTGTTCTGTTACTTCGTAAATGTCTTTTTTCAGAATTTTAATGGAGCCGTATTCATGACTTTCATCAATAAAAGGATCAATACCCGTTAGGTTGGTAAACCCGATCTGAAACAAGCGGGATAATAAACTTCCGTTGCCGGTGCCAATATCCAGAATAGCGTCGTTGTATTGCGCACCGAGATCTTTCATCCATTGAAATTGCTCGGGTAATTTGTATCCGAGGGAAAGCAGGCTACCCAGCAATTTATTTTTACCAAACAGCAGGTAATCTGCTTTTATCTTACGAAGGGTGTCGGCTTTTTTACGGATTGTCAGACCCAATTTAAAAGAATAGTAGTCTTCATTAGGGTAATACTTACCCAGGTTCTCTGGCACATCTTGCAATTGCATACTGCCGCAGGATCCACAAAGCTGGTACTCAAAAAATTCATCCAGCCCCAGCTGTAACTCTTTCACCCGATAGATTTTATTATTGTCGGTATTGCCGCAAAGTATACAGGGTGTTGTCATAATGATGGGTATTACCTGAGTAAAATATAGTTTTTATAATCAAATGGACGAATACCTGTCCATTTCTCCATGAAATTTTTAAAATGATCTTTCCATCCCAGGTTATTATAGGAGAGATCATAACTAAACTGCCAGTTCATTCGCGCAATTCGTTCTTTCATCAAGTCCGGATGAGTGCCGGTAAATTTTTCCAGTGCATCTATCTGCGAATAATCAAAATCGCCGGAATAGGTTTGCAAAAAAGTTTCGTCAACACGATCACCGCCCCAATAGTTTCCAAAATTTCTTTTTTTATCCATCATGGTTTGTGGTGGCCGTACCCAGCCATAATGGTAAATGAAGGCGTCTATCGCTTTCACTCTCAATTTTTCATTCTCATTTTTCCGAAAACCTTGTGCATCTAAATATGAGTAGATAGAAGGGTTACACCGAACAATCCTGATCTCGTTGCGGTACCAGTCTGATGAACTGGCCACATAATCAAACGATCCATAAAAATGTTTGTATTTGAACAGCAGGCCATCTACTTCGGAGTGGTCTTTCCATTTTTGCATTCCTTCTTTAATAGCCGTATGGTATTGTTGATGCACCACTTCATCGCCCTGTATGTAAAAGCACCAATCAGGCTTACTGTTGATGGCGCGGAAAGCTTTATTGGTTTCATCGGCAAGAACGGCACCACCTTCCCGCAGGGTAGCATCCCATACAGTATCAATAATGCGGATTTTATCGGAGGATATGGATTGAATCAGTTCCCGTGTATTATCTGCAGAATCGCCCACCGCCACAATCATTTCATCGCATAAGGGAAGTATAGACCGGATGGATTCCACCACCGGATAATCAAACTGCAAGGCATTCTTGATGAAGGTAAAACCGGCTACTTTCATGGATGCGAAGATAGGGAGAGTGGAGTTAGAAGATTGGAGTCAGGAGTCTGGAATTAAAAAATTAGGAGTTGATGAGCTTTATACCCCATTCGATTTCCAGACTCCAGTCTTCTAACTCCAGACTCTCATCTTTTCCACTTCTGTTAATAATAAGATGATGCACAAAAGTGAATAGGGGTCTGTTTAATCAGTAAATTACAAAAACCTCATACATATGCGTTGGAGAAAATTTAATGGCGAAAACATTGAACTTCCTATCAAAGAAGCGGTGAAAGAAGCCATGGAAAGGGAAATAGCCAATGGTGTTAAACTCAAAGTATGCATTGGCACCGATAGCCAGGTAAAAGGCGAGGACACGGAGTTTGCTACGGTGATTGTATTTCTGCGCGAGCACAATGGCGGCTTTATGTACATCCACAATGAGAAGACAAAGCAAAAGTACCACATCAAAGAAAGGATGCTGGTTGAAGTTGCGAAGAGTATTGAGATTGCTTATGAGTTATGCGATCTTTTTATTGAGTACCATGTGGATATGGAAGTACATGCCGACATCAATACCAATCCACAATTTAAAAGCAACGATGCTTTGCGCGAAGCGATGGGGTATATCCTGGGAATGGGTTTTGCCTTTAAAGCCAAGCCGGAAGCTTTTGCCAGCAGTTGCTGCGCGGATAAGGCGGTGAACTGAGGTTGTTTTTAGTTTACTGGTTTATTGGTTTATTCTGAGTGGCGACTTCGAATGCTGGATTGTCTCTGGAATATTGGTTTCAATAAGAGTATAAGAGAGAAAGAGTGTAGTAAGAGATAAATTTGGTTTTCTCTTGCTACACTCTTTTTCTCCTGTCTTTCTCTTATTGAAATAATTTACTTTTTAGCGGTTCCGATTTCTTTATTACAACCTTCTATAAATTTCAGAATCTCATCTCTGCCCACTTTTTTTTCTGCACTGGTTACAAAATGGCGGGGGAGGAACTGCCAGGTTTCGCGGAGTTTGTCGAGGAAAGCTTTTACATTCCTTTCTACCACAGCAGGTTTTTCTTTGTCGGCTTTGGTGAAAACCAAACTGAAACTTACTTCCCAAATATCGAGCTGACTTACAAATTCAAGATCGTTTTTTTGAGGGGTATGCCGTGCATCAATCAATACGAATACCTGTACCAAATTCTCTCTTTTGCGCAGGTACCCATTGATCATTTCTTCCCATTTCTTTCTTTCCGTTTGCGAACGTTTGGCATAACCATAACCGGGAAGATCGACCAGAAACCATTTTTCTTTCGGGCTTTTTTCAGAAGCCGAACTTTCAATCTCAAAATGATTGATCAATTGTGTTTTTCCTGGTGTAGCCGATGTTTTAGCCAAACTTTTCTGCCCCGTTACCATATTGATCAGGGATGATTTACCCACATTACTCCGCCCAATAAATGCATACTCCGGACGGTCGGGTTTAGGACATTGAATAACCAATGCAGAAGAGATAACGTATTTGGCTGATTTGATTTGCATATATGAAAGTTAGGAGTCTGGAGTCTGGAGTCTGGAGGTATTATAGTTAAAATAGTCAACTCCGGTCTCCAGACTCCTAACTTCAGACTAATGATTATTTCTTCCTCTTAATTACCAGGCTATCCGCCGGGTACCTTGCTTTGATGCTGTCTCTGATAATATCGCACCAGTTTACAAGGGTTTGTTTTTCTGCGTCGGTAAGGATGGCTTCTTTGTGAATGAGGGTATAGGATTCCAAAGGCATTTTACCTTCTTTTACCTGCTCTATGCATTCTTCCATTTTTTTGTACTGGCGGCCAATCCTGTAGCCATCGAATGCATTAAAATTGAACTCTTTTTTCCCCTCTTTCACATGGTCGCTTAACCACCAGCCTACAGGTTGCACTTCGGCATACCATGGGTAGCGGGTATTGTTGCTGTGGCAATCCAAACAGGCTTTGGCCAATATGGTTTTTACATCTTCCGGTACAACATAACTGTTGGAAATGTCTTTACTGGTATCATTGGAATTGTTTTTTTCGGAGCGAAATGCCTGCATCACTACAAATACAACCAGTAATGCAACGAGAATTTTTTTAACTATTTTCATAAGGCTGATTTATTATTCAAATTAAAATGTTTCCAGTCATTTCTTTTGGCACGGGTAAACCCATCACCGTTAAAATACTGGGTGCCAGATCGCCCAGTTTACCGCTCTTTACTTCGCCTTTCCATTCATTATCAATCACAAAAAATGGAACTGGATTCAATGTGTGTGCAGTATTCGGCGTTCCATCTTCATTAATCATATAATCGGCATTACCATGATCGGCCGTAAGAAAAATGGTATAGCCGTGTGCAAGCCCGGCAGTTACCACTCTGTTAACACAGGCATCAACGGTTTGTGCGGCTATAATGGCAGCGCTAAAAATACCGGTATGGCCCACCATATCGGTATTGGCATAATTAAGGCAAATAAAATCGGGGGCTTCCTTTTCAATTTCCGGAATGAGTTTATCGGTAATTTCAACAGCACTCATTTCAGGTTGCAGATCATACGTGGCCACTTTGGGAGATGGCACCATGATGCGGCTTTCTCCTTCAAAAGGCTCTTCTCTTCCGCCACTGAAAAAGAAAGTTACGTGCGGGTATTTTTCTGTTTCTGCAATACGGATCTGTTTCTTACCATTTGCCGCCAATACTTCGCCCAGGGTGTTGATCAGGTTATCGTTTTCAAATAATACGTGTACGTTTTTAAATTTGTGATCGTACATCGTCATGGTAGTATAATGCAGCGTCAATGTATGCATGTCGAATGTTGCATGATCATTCTGCGTTAATACTTCTGTTATTTCGCGGCATCGGTCTGTACGGAAATTAAAACAGAGCGCTACTTCGCCATCTTTAATCAATGCAAGTGGCTGCTGCGCTTCATCCACTACTATGGTAGGTTTAATGAATTCATCAGTTACACCAGCCGCATACGATTGCTCAATGGCTGCCAGTGCATCCGTAGCTTTCGGGCCTTCGCCTTTTACCAAACAATCATACGCCAGTTTCACACGTTCCCAGCGTTTGTCGCGATCCATTGCATAATAACGGCCACTTACGGTAGCAATTTTGCCAACCGAATTGTTAAGGTGCTGTTGCAGATCGGTAACAAAGCCAAGCCCGCTTTTGGGATCGGTATCACGTCCATCGGTAAATGCATGTATGTATACTTCATTCAATCCTTCTACTTTACAAACATCGCAGATGGCTTTGATATGATTGAGGTGTGAATGAACACCACCATCGCTAACCAAACCCAGTAAATGCAGGGGTTTGTTATGTTGTTTGGCAAAGCGGATAGAAGCCAGCAATTGCGGGTTTGCTGCAAACTCGCCTGTGCGGATGGCTACATTAATACGTTGCAGTTCCTGATAGACAATACGGCCTGCACCCAGGTTCAGGTGGCCTACTTCACTGTTGCCCATCTGCCCATCGGGCAAACCAACTTCTTCGCCGCAGGTAACCAATGTGGTGTGCGGATATTTTCCATATAAGGAACTAACGAACGGAACGTTTGCGTGCTGAATGGCATCGGCTGAAGGTACTTTTCCCAGTCCCCAGCCATCCATAATTACGAGGATAACTTTCTTGCTCATGGGATAAAATTACTGCATTTACAATTGATGAATAGATGTTAACTTTAGCCAAATCTTACTGGAATCAGTGTTTGGCATGTTTTTGGCAACCTGAAGGGTATTAAATTAGGAATTATGAAAAAGATGTTGCTGTTTACAGGTTTGCTGATGGGGTTATTCTCTTTTACACCTCAGGCTGATGTAGACGGGATAGTGAACGCTTTCAAATCGGCCGATGCAGGGCAGGTGGGAAGTTATTTTGATGATTATGTAGACATGAAATTGCTGGATAAGGATGAGGTAAAAAACATTGGACGTAACCAGGCCACCATTACCCTGAAAGCTTTTTTTGCCGAAAATAATATCAAAGGGTTTGAAAAAACTTCGGAGAGAGAAATTGGTAACACTATGTATCTGGCAGGTAAACTGCAGAATGGGGGCAAGGGACATAATATCACCATTATGCTAAAGATGAAAGATGGCAAAAGGCAGATCATCACCATCCGTATCAGTTAATTATTTTAATAAAAGCATATATAAATCCCGTTCTGCGTAACCAGAACGGGATTTTTCTTTGCGGTAGTTCCTACATTTACCACATGAAATCTTTCGACGAACAATTGGCACACCTGATAGTAGAAGCGTTGCGCGAAGATGTGGGTGATGGTGATCATTCTACACTGAGCAGCATCCCGGTTAATAAAAAAGGAAAGGCCGTGCTTAAGATCAAGCAGGATGGTATTCTTGCGGGGATGGCGGTAGCTGAAAAAATATTCCGGTACACAGAACCCGGTATTGTTTTCATCCCGTTTAAAAAAGACGGGGATGTCGTGGTGAATGGAGAGAAAGCGTTTGAAGTAGCAGCCTCGGTACATACCATACTTACCTGCGAAAGACTGGTATTGAATTGTATGCAGCGCATGAGTGGTATTGCCACATTAACCCATAGCTACGCACGGAAATTGAAGGGATATCATACCCAACTGCTGGATACTCGTAAGACCACCCCTAATTTTAGACTACTTGAAAAAGAAGCGGTGCGAATTGGTGGTGGTGTTAACCATCGGTTTGGGTTGTATGATATGATCATGCTGAAGGATAATCATATTGATTATTGTGGAGGTATTGCGCCAGCCATTGAAGCTGCGTATACCTACACGCAAAAGCTGGCAAGTCCCTTACAGATTGAAGTAGAAACCAGGAGCCTGGCAGATGTAAAAACCGTTTGTGAAATGGGTACAGGAAAAGTATTCCGTATTATGCTGGATAATTTTTCACCTGCCTTGATCAAAGAAGCATTGGTATTGATTAACGGTGCCTTTGAAACCGAAGCCAGTGGCGGTATTAACCTGGATACTATTGAAGCATATGCGGCTACAGGCGTGGATTATGTAAGTGTGGGTGGATTGATTCACCAGGCACAGAGTATTGATTTGAGTTTAAAAGCGGTTATTGTGTGAGTCGACCATAGACCATAGACCATGGTCCATGGACTATGGTCGACTCACACATGTTTTTATCATTTAGTATTATTGTCATGAGTAAAAAAAATAAACCTGATGCACGCGGTTTTGTGTTTAGCACAGATCCTTCTTTTCGTTTTGAGGAAGAAGATAATACGCCGCAGGAAACACTTGAGCCTAAACAACAAAAACTACGTATCCGCTTAGATACCAAACAGCGGGCGGGTAAAGCCGTAACACTGGTTACCGGTTTTGTTGGTCAGGAAGCCGATTTGGAAGAACTTGGTAAAAAACTAAAAAATTTCTGTGGCACCGGCGGTAGTGTAAAAGACGGCGAAGCCATTGTTCAGGGCGACCAACGGGAAAAAGTGTTGCAGTGGTTGTTAAAAAACGGGTACGCGAATACCAAGAAGGGATAACTAACCTTTGAAATCTATTTTTCTATGACTACCATCGCAGTAAGGTTTGTTGGCCGATGCACCGCAACGGCATAATGCCGTACTTCCTTTTTTTATTTCTGTTTCGCCATTGCTATGGGTAATATGGCAATCGGTATTCACTAAAATTGGGCCATTGGGTTTGATGAGTATGTTGGTAATTTTTGCTTCTTCAGCAACCACATCCGGCTGAGTGGTATGGGAAGCTTCTTCATGATTCATAAAATAACTCAACGCCCCACTCGGGCATTTGCGCACCTGTTCTATCATGCGTTCTGTAGTGCTACCTTGAATATTAATCCATGGACGTTTGGTTGGATCGAAGACTTCTTTTAATTCTGTCCAGCAAATACGGCTGTGAATACAGGTATCGGGTTTCCAAACAACGGTTATTTCGCCATTGGTATATTTTAGCGTGGAGAGCGGCATGTGAAGAGTTTGTATCTAAAGTAAGAATAATTTGAATAGGATGTTTATCGCACAATAGCCGATACACTGTTCATTCAAAACCATTTTACCGAAAAGGTGCTAGGGCGCAATGGTACGCGAGGTTTTCTGTTAACCCATTCCTGGCGCATCCTAGCGCCTTGGCGTCTTAGCGGTAAAATGGTTTTGAATTATTTCGTGAGCCTGAACTCAAAATGCATCAGCCTTAATAATCGATCTCCAGCTTCAGCCTTTCCTTCAATTCTTTTACCAACGGATATTGTTCGGCAATATGTTCATATTTCTGTTTGCTGTTCAGACGCATATGCACGGGGATATCTTCTCTTTCACTGGCTTCTACCAATACTTCAAAAGTGATTGCGCGGTTATTAAAACTGTTTTGTAGGTGCTCAATCAACATCATTTTTTCCTGCTCTACAAATTTTTGCGAAGTAAGCGCAGATACGGTAATGGTAAAACGGATATCATTTTCAATCAGCAAACGGGCACTCTTAAAAGTACCAGCAGAGGAATGTTTTAATTGTTTTTCCAGAATCACGGTATAACTATCCCAGCAGGCACGGAGTTTATCCATAGAGAGTATTTCTGCTTCTTTTACTTCTTCAATGGCATACTGGTCTCCATACTTTTCGCGAAGGGTATCCAATAAATTTTTCTTTGGTCCGCCAGTCGTTACCGTTCTGGGTATGGGTGTTGGTTTAGCCATTGCTGCCGGTTGAACCGATACCGGTACAGCTGCAGGCATAACAGGTATTACTGTTGCGGCGGGCTTTTGTTCTATGTATAATTTTGCTTCGGGTACTGCAGTTATCTGGGTTTTGAACTGAACAGGCACAACGGGTTTTGTTCTAAAAGCTACCGGACCATCAATTCGTTTTTTTTTAACCACCTGCCCGTTTTCAATGGAGAGATCAATGGCCTGCTGGAGGAAATTGAGTTTGATCAACGTGAGTTCTACATGCAATCTTTTATTGCGTGCCATTTTATAATTGATCTCGGCTTCGTTTAAAATATTCAGGGCACTTACCAGGTAAGACACACCTGTTTTTGCGGCAACGGATATGTATTTGTCCTGCATGCCTTCCACTACTTCCAGCAAGGCGGCAGATTTGGCATCTTTACTTACCAATAAATTGCGGATGAATTCTGCAAAACCATTCAACACCAGATCGCCCTCAAAACCTTTTCGGTTAATTTCATCATACAATAACATTGCGCCCGCCATATCCTGTTGCTGCATAGATTCAAGCATTCTGAAATAATAATCCTCGTCCAGTATATTCAGGTGCTCTAAGGTATTTTGGTAGGTAACGGTTCCGTTGGTAAAACTTACAATCTTATCCAGAATACTGAGTGAATCGCGCATGCAACCTTCACTTTTTTGCGCAATTACCTGTAATGCTGCTTTTTCAGCTTTGATAGCTTCTTTGTCTACAATTTCCTGTAGGTGGTCAACGGTATCGTTATTGGTAATCCGTTTAAAATCGAAGATCTGACAACGGCTGAGAATGGTTGGTAAGATCTTGTGTTTTTCTGTAGTTGCCAGAATGAAAATAGCATACGAGGGTGGCTCTTCCAGTGTTTTCAGAAACGCATTAAAGGCACTGGCACTGAGCATGTGTACCTCATCTACAATATATACTTTGTATTTACCCGCCTGCGGTGCAAAGCGTACCTGCTCTACCAATGAGCGGATATCATCTACCGAGTTGTTACTGGCTGCATCCAGCTCATGAATATTTAAAGAAGTACCGGCGTCAAAAGATACACAGCTGTTACAGGTATTACACGCTTCACCATCGGCAGTAGGGTTGGTACAGTTAATGGTTTTGGCAAGAATACGGGCGCAGGTGGTTTTACCCACACCTCTTGGTCCGCAAAACAAAAAAGCGTGTGCCAGTTGGTTATTGCGGATGGCGTTTTTGAGTGTGGTAGTAATATGCGACTGCCCCACCACCGTATTAAAATTCTGGGGTCTGTATTTTCGTGCCGAAACAATGAACTTATTCTCCATAGCAGGGTTGCAAGATAATAATTAGCCGTGAGCTGCCAGCTATGAGCTACGAGCTTCTATGCCGATGTGTACAAGTATTCTTAAGTTATTGCTCACGGCTCAAAGCTCATGGCTCACCGCTTATTTATACTCCATCTCCGGATGTCTTTCAAAGGGCTTATTTCTGTCGAATAGGTATCTGAATGTGATCATTCGTCTGCTTTGAACCCCGCCAAGGCTTTTGTAAACATTGATCATTTTTGGGTTCCATTCGCCTGCCCATCCCATTTCATATTGTGTGTACCAGCCCTTGCCTTGTAACAGCAGCGCACATTCGTAAATCATAAAACTATCTATCCCCAGCGCCTGGTATTTTGGTACTACGCCAAAGGCCAAACCGGTCAGGCGTTTGTTATATCCGGTTTTCTTCATCCACAACAAACGCAATTTTTCCAATAGTCCCAGTTTGCCATTAAAGTGTTTAAAATACTGGTTCAGGTCGGGTATGTTAATGAACATGGCAATGGGATCTTCTTTGTAATAGGCAAACCACACCACACGCTCATCCATAATGGGCTTCATTTTCGAAAAGAGTTTGATCACCTGCTCTTTCGTAATTTCTTTTGCTTCGCCATGCTGGGCCCAGGCGGCATTGTATACGGTAGCAAAATCACCGGCATATTTATCCAGTTCGCTCAGCTTTACATGTTTGGCTTCGTAACCGGGCTTGGCTTTGAACTTAGCATGCCTCTCCGGAAACCTTGCCGGCAAAGGATCATCCACATTCATGTAATAGTAATACTGGTTATAATAATTCTGAAAACCATAGTTGTTGAACAAAGCTTCGTAATACTTTGGGTTGAACGACATGCCATACATCGGTTCACTGTCAAAACCTTCTACCAGTAATCCCCACCATTTATCACGGTCGCCAAAATTAATGGGGCCATCCATGGCTTCCATTCCTTTGCTTTGCAACCATGCTTTGGCAGTATCGAATAAAGTATTGGCTACCGACTGATCGTTGATGCTATCAAAAAAACCAATACCACCGGTGGCAAACTCGGTTCCTTTGTTGATGTATTTAGTATTGGTAAATGCAGCAATACGGCCAATGAGTTTGCCAGTATCTTCTTTTGCAATCCAGCGTTTGGTTTCTCCGTATTGGTAGTTTTTGTTTTTTGCGGGATCAAAAACATCTTTCACCTCATTATCCAGTGCACGAATATAGGCTGGGTTATCGCGGTTCATTAAAGCGTTAACCAGTAAAAAATCTTGCTCTGTTTGTTTATCAACGACTTCTACCAATTGCATGGAACCTGTTTTTACAAATGTACTGTTTGAAAATATAAAAAGTACGCCAATACCTGCTGTGGCAAACTATTCAATACCTGGTATGTACCCTTTTGTGTACAATTTATTTGGTAAATAATTTCTCTCCCATTTTCTCATCGTGTTTATAAATATCTTTTCTGAAATTAAGTTGACCATCATTGTCAACCCATGCAGTAAAGTATACAATAAAGACCGGGATAGATTTTTTGATGGGCACCCATTTTTCTTTGGCTAGATGCATGGCAGTGTCAATCTTTCCGCTGGTCCAACTATTATCGTTGCGCAGCAGGTATTCGGCAAATTTCTTTGGTTCGCCTAAACGGATACAGCCATGGCTGAAACTGCGGCTTGATAAAGAAAACAGCTCCCGGTTAGGGGTATCATGAAAATATATATTGTAATTATTTGGAAACAAAAACTTCACAAGCCCTAGTGAATTAGCGGGTCCGGGTTTTTGGCGAACAATTGGTGTTTTGCCACTATATCCGGTAATTTCCATATTGCTTTTGGCAAGATAATTTTTATTACGCTGCATGCTTGGCATGATCTCTTTTTTAACAATGCTTTCGGGTACATTCCAGTACGGACTAAACACCACATATTTTAAATTGCCATTAAAGATTACTGTATTGTTGGCAGCAGTTCCTACAATCACATTCATATCAAATACCTGGCGGCCGCTATCGTACACATGCATTTTATATTCCGGAATGTTTACCAAAATATAGTTGGTGTCTTTTTCGGCGGGCATCCATCGTACCCTTTCCATATTTACCAGTAACTGGCGAATGCGTTTGGATACAGGTATATTCAGTTCGGCAATCATCCGGTTACCAATTACCCCATCTATACTCAAACCCATTCTGCGTTGAAAATGTTTAGCGGCGGTAAATAGGGTAGAATCAAATACGGCACTGCTGTCTGTTTCCAACATATCGCCCAATAGTTGTAAGCGTTGTTTGATTGGTATGATGGCTAAAGAAGAATCTTTTTGCTTCAGAGGTTTGCTTACATACGCAATGGTATCTGCAAGCGATTGTTTTTCAAGTGCGAAATATTTTGCTAAATATTCCTGTAGTTTTTTATACTGCGAATTCAATGGTGCGTACTGGTCTGTTTCGGTAATTTTTGATTTAAGGGATGAGTCCAGTAAAGCAGTGAGGTCAATTTTTTTGCGGGGGATATACCAGCCCAGTTGTTCCGCATCAATGTCACTTCCTTTGTACACTTTAGCGGCATATTGAAAAAACTGACCGGTTAACAGTAGCTCGGCCTGTAATACTTTTGGATCACGTAAAGAAGGTTTTGTTTTTTTGGAATGAAGGGTATCAAACAATACCTGCAAATTTTTATTGTACAAAGAGCTGTCTGCAAATTCATTGATGTAATTGTTTTGCAGGTTGATAAAATTATGCGCCTGCTCAGCAAGGCCTGATGTATCGAACCAGGCGTATTCATAGTTTCTGTGACTGTAAAAATCTTTGAACTGATTTTTAAACGAGAGAAATTCAGGATGCTGTATGATAAATTCATCAAGATGAATACTGTCTAGAAATACGGTATTGAAAGAGGTGCTTTGTGTAATGGTAGTATCTCTGGCTACTGCTTTTTTACTTTGAAAATATTTGCAGGAACTGAAAAGAAAACAAAATAAAATGCAACCCAATAAACCTTTTCTCATAGTTATGAATGTACTGATTTTTATTAGCTAAAAATCGTGCCTTTGTGCCTTGGTGTGAAATTTAATTTGCACACGGAGGCACAAAGGCACGGTTTAGTTGTTCACTAGCAAAGTAGCTGCTACGATACCGGCGGTTTCTGTTCGAAGGCGTGTATTGCCTAAACTCACGGGCAGGTAATGATTATCTAATGCCAGTTTGATTTCTTCCGGTGTAAAATCGCCCTCTGGGCCAATCAGTATTTGGGTTTCAAAAGAAGAGGGGATATTTTTTATCAGTTGTTTGGTATTTCCCTCTTCGCAATGCGCTACCAGTTTTTGCTGCCAGTGTGCGTTATTAATACAATCCGTAAAAGAAACCGGTTCATGTAAAACGGGTAACCAAGCCTGCTGGCTTTGTAGCATGGCAGCTATTACAATACCCTGCATTCGATCGTTTCGGAAACGCGTATGCTCTGTTCGCTGGCTGATAAGGGGCTGAATTTCTGTAACACCAATTTCTGTTGCCTTCTCTAAAAACCATTCAAACCTGCTGGCATTTTTCAAAAGAGAAATAGCGATGCTTATTTTTTTTGAGGGAGGAGGAACAATGGTTTGTGAGTCGATCAATACCACCGTTTTCTTTTTGTCTTCACCAACAATACTGGCTGTATACAAATTTCCTTTGCCATCGGTCAGTTGTAATAACGAGCCCGCTTTCATTCGTAATACCTGTATGCAGTGTTTGCTGGTTTCTTCACTCAGGGTAAAGTGAGAAGAAGGGGATGAAATATTTTGTTCGTAGAAAAAAGGCAACGACATGGTAAGTATGAAGTACGGAAATGAATTTATGTAAACGTAAGAAGTTCGTACCTCGTACTTCTTACTTCTCACTTAAAACGGCGCATCATTTACAAAGCCTTCATCAAAATCATTACCATTCATTTTACTTCCTTTCTGGATAAATAATTTACCGGCATCGCCTGCGCCACCTGATGCGGGTGGGGTAGTGGGTGGACCTACGGGTTTCCAGTTACTGCCCATGCCAGTGATACCGCCATCGCCTTCCCATTCTTCAAATTTCTGTATGTCTAATTTGGCTCTGAGTTTAATGGTTTCCAAAGAACCGTTACGGTGTTTGGCTATGCGGATATGCGTTTCTCCATGAGTACTTTCGCCGTTCTCATTGTTCATCACTTCATAATATTCCGGGCGGTAAATGAACATAACCATATCTGCATCCTGCTCAATGGCACCCGATTCGCGAAGGTCACTCAACTGTGGCATCTTGCTTTCTTTACGTGTTTCTACCGCACGGCTTAACTGGCTCAATGCAATGATGGGAACGTTCAGTTCTTTGGCCAGGGCTTTCAGGTTACGGGAGATATTACTGATTTCCTGTTCGCGGTTGCTGCCTCTGTCGCCGGTACCGCTCATCAACTGCAGGTAATCAATAATGATGATGCCTACATTGTGTTTGTTTACCAGCCTTCTGGCTTTTGCGCGAAATTCAAATATGTTCAGGGCAGCTGTATCATCAATAAAGATGGGCGCCACTTCTAATTTTTTAATACCCTTACTCAGCAACTGTTCGTATTCGTAATTCTCCAGTTTACCGCGGCTAATCTTTTCCATTTTAATTTCGCTCTCGGCACTGAGAATACGTTGTACCAGCTGTGAGGCGCTCATTTCCAACGAAAAGAAACCCACCGGTACCGGCTTGGTAGGATGTAAGGCAGAATTTCTCGCAAGGTTTAATGCAAAGGCCGTTTTACCAACGGAAGGACGTGCCGCCAAAATAATCAGATCCGTGGGCTGCCAACCATAGGTAACACGATCGAGTGTTGGAAAGCCACTGGGCACACCGGAAATATCTTCTGTTTTGGTTCGCAGTTCATCAATCCGGTTAATGGTTTTGGCCAATACGTTCTGTATGTCTTCAAAATTCTTTTTCAGGTAGTTGTTGGTGATGTTGAACATCTTGGTTTCACTCTCATCCAGCAGGTCAAATACATCAGTACTGTCTTCGTATGCATCGCCAATAATTTCGCCACTGATGCGGATCAGCTCTCGCTGAATAAATTTCTGTAAAACGATACGCGCATGCGCATCAATATTAGCCGTAGAAACTACGGAGTTGGTAAGTTTAGTAACATAATAAGGGCCGCCCACCGCATCTAACTGCTCACGAAATTTTAATTCTTCTACTACCGTTAAAATATCAATGGGCATGCTTTTTTGCTGTAGTCCCTGCATGGCTTTGTAGATGAGCTGGTTGGCTTCAACGTAAAAGCATTCTGGTTTGATGATTTCGGAAATGGTATCGAATGCACTTTTTTCCAGCATTACCGCACCCAGAACGGCTTCTTCCAGTTCTTTGGCCTGCGGCGGTACTTTGCCGTATACCATGGTGCTCATATCTATCGAAGGCTTCCTTCTTTTACGGTCTTTATTCAGGCTGGTCAGATCCATTTCTATTCTATTCAATTAGCGGGTTAGTAATCTTGGTTTCTCTTTTCGTTGTAAACATTTCCATGTTACGGAATTGTTACCTGCGATGTAAGGGGGAGCGAATATATGTGTTAGAATGGGCCATAGGAAAACTTTTTCTCTCAATTTTCATCCACAGCCTATTCAGTAGCTATCCACAACAAGTAAAGCCCTATTCACACAATTTACTATGCTTATCCACTAAAATCAAAAGTTTTCCGCCACTTTAACAGGGAAATACACAATGTTCTGTGTACAAAGAATTCTACGGAAAACAAGGTCTTTTGGATGGAAAAGCTGTAACTAATAAGCGAGGCTTTTTTGACGAATGTGAGGTTCGAGGCGTGAATCGTGAGACGTGAGGCGTGAGTGGTAAGTCATTAGTTGTGAGGCGCCAGATAGGTCAATAAAGGTGGTTTTACTCACCACACACCATTCACCACTCACGTCTCACGATTCACGTCTCACGATTCACGCCCTCACGTAAATTTTATCACCTATTTTTGCCTCCCGTAAAGAGCAAGCAACTATGACGATCAGTTACAATTGGTTATGTGAATACCTGCCCGAAGCAGTAGACCCTGAGAAATTGTCTAAAATTCTCACCTCTATTGGTCTGGAAGTAGAAAGCCTGGAAAAATATGAGAGCATCAAAGGTGGCCTGGCCGGGTTGGTAATAGGCGAGGTATTGGAATGTGCCCAGCATCCCAATGCAGATAAATTGAAAGTTACCAAAGTACATACCGGAGCCCCTGAACCCTTACAGATTGTATGTGGTGCCAGTAATGTGGCTGCCGGACAAAAAGTAGTGGTTGCCACGGTGGGCACAACAATTTATCCCTTATCAGGTGATCCCATTACCATGAAGGTTGCCAAGATCCGCAGTGTAGAGAGTTTTGGAATGATCTGTGCCGAAGATGAGGTGGGTGTGGGGGCTAGTCATGATGGTATTATGGTACTGCCGGCTAATGCAGTGGTAGGTGCTGCTGCGGCAGATTATTTCAAACCCTATTCAGATTGGATTTATGAAATCGGGCTTACCCCCAACCGCATGGATGCCATGAGCCATTATGGTGTGGCCAGAGATGTGTGCGCTTACCTCACCCATCATATGGCGGAAGCAAAAGTAAAAACGCCATTTGTGAATGGATTCACGATTGACAATACTTCGTTACCCATTACAGTAACAGTAGAAAATACAGAAGCCTGTCCACGTTATGCAGGGGTTAGCATCAGTGGTGTAACAGTTGGCGAATCACCCAAATGGTTAAAAGACCGTTTGGTGGCCATCGGTCTTCGTTCTATCAATAACATTGTAGATATTACCAATTTCATTCTGCACGAAACCGGTCAGCCACTCCATGCATTTGATGCAGACGCCATTACGGGTAATGCGATCATTGTAAAAAATCTGTCAGAAGGAACGCCATTTATAACGCTGGATGAGAAAGAAAGAAAACTGAGCAGCGAAGACCTGATGATCTGTAATGCCAAGGAAGGAATGTGTATTGCCGGTGTATTTGGTGGTTTGAAAAGCGGGGTGACGGCAACAACAAAAAATATTTTTTTAGAAAGTGCCTGGTTTCATCCGGTAAATATCCGCAAAACATCCGTTCGGCATGAATTGAGGACCGATGCTGCCACACGGTTTGAGAAAGGCGTGGATATTTCCAATACCGTACATGTATTGAAACGAGCGGCTTTGCTGATTAAGGAAATTGCTGGTGGACAAATAGCCAGTGAGATTGTAGATGTATATCCTGATCCCAAACCAAAGGTAGAAATAGCCCTGAAAAATCATTACCTGAAAAAGCTGAGTGGTAAAAATTATCACTCCGATGCTATTAAAAAAATTCTCACCAGTTTGGGTTTCGATATTGTTCGTGAAGGACAGGATGAGCTGCGTGTAGCGGTTCCGTACAGCAAACCCGATATCACCATTCCTGCAGATATTGTAGAAGAGATTTTGCGGATAGATGGGTTAGACAATATAGAAATACCGGCAACCATTACCATTAGTCCCGCAGTTGAAATGCTGGCACAGAAAGAATCTTTGCGTGATAAAATGGCTACTTATTTGGTAGGCCAGGGCTTTACAGAAATCCTTACCAACTCCATTACCAACAGCAAATATTTTGAGGAAGAAGTGCTGGCCGTAACGGTTAAAATGATCAATAACCTGAGCGAAGAGTTGAATGTACTTCGTCCCTCAATGCTGGAAACCGGGCTTGAGTCCATCGCCTACAACCTTAACCGCCGCAACCAGAACCTGCAGTTTTTTGAGATAGGTAAAACCTATTTTACCAAAGCAGCAGGAGAGTATACGGAAGAAGAACATCTCTGCCTTTACATCACCGGCGCCAATCATGAAGACAGCTGGCGCGAAAAAAGCAGGGCACAGGATTTTTATCGCCTGAAAGGATTGGCCGCTGCTATCACCACGCTTTCCGGATTGAATGAATTGGGTTTTGAAAAAGCAGATGAGGCCGGACTGGTGCTGACCATACTGCACGGCAAACGGGTGTTGGGTAAACTGATGCAGGTACCCCAGCAGAAACTGCAGTTATTTGATATCAGGCAGGATGTGTTTGTACTTGATATCAGTTTTGGTGCATTACTGGATGCAGTGGCTAAAAACAAAATTCGCTATAAAGAAGTAAACAAGTTCCCTGTAATGCAGCGCGATCTGGCACTGGTGGTAAACCGTGCTACTACATACGAATCTATTGAGCAAACGGTGAAAAAAATAAAACTGCCCAAGCTCACCAATATGCGTTTATTCGATGTGTTTGAAAGCGAAAAGCTGGGTACCGAAAAAAAATCAATGGCCATCAGTTTCCTGTTCTCAGATCATGAAAAAACACTAACCGATAAAGAAGTGGATGCCATGGTATCTAAACTGGTGCAGGGTTTTGAAAATGAACTGCAGGCAGAAATCAGAAAATAACTACGGGAAATAAGATAGACCGGATGATTTGATGTGTGGGATATGATCACCTATCCTGTGTATTCAATCATCCGTTTTATTGTAGTGAATAAGAAGTGCAATAAAAATGCATATATCTTCTCTAATGCGTTTACCTTTAATCAGATGGTTGATCTTGACGTACAGATAAAAAGCATTCAGGATAAGCTTCAGCAATTGTTGAGGCAACAGGCTTTGCTGCAAAAAGAAAACCAGCAATTAAAGAAAGAACTGGAAAAAACCACCGCATTACATGCTGAAAAGCAGGTATTGCTGCAAAATCTCCAGCAACAGTCCGATGCCGTAAGACTTGGCGCCGGTGCCATCAGCGAAGCCGAAAAGAACGCCCTGAGTAAACGCATTGACCTGTACCTTAAAGAAATTGACAAATGCCTCGCTCTCTTAAATACCTAGCGAACCTTTGCGTCTTCGCGCCTTCGCGGTAAATCTTTAACCGCTAAGCCGCAAGGTCACAAGGATGCGCAAGCAAAACCTGAATAGTATGCCTGACCTGATACCCGTAAATATCCTCATTGCCGACCGCAGCTACCGATTGAAGATCGAATCGGCCGATGAAGAAATGGTGCGTAAGACTGCCGCACTCATCAACGATAAAATCACCGAATTTAAAACCCAGTTTGCCGGAAAGGATATGCAGGATTATGTATCCATGGTACTGCTTTGGTTTGCCACGGAACAGAACCAGTCCGGCGTCGACATCGTAAAGTGGGAAGAAGCTGCCGCCAAACTTTCCTCTCTTGAAAAAATGGTAGATAAGGCACTTGCAGAAAGCTAATTGCAAGTACAAAGAGTGAAGTACGAGGTACGAAACAGGGTCTTATACATGTAACCTGTCTTGATTTCTTACACAACTTCGCACTTCGTCGTTCGTACTTCATACTTATTTAATTATCTTCGTCCATTATCGGTTACTCATTATAGGAAAATGATATGTGAATAGCATATGATTGTGAACTATTTAAAAACTTGCCAAGATCATGGATCAAACAGTATTGTATATTATTATCGGTGTAGGTTCTCTGATTGTGGGACTTATAGCGGGTAGATTTCTTTTTGCTAAAAACACCAAAAAGCAGGTAGAAGAAGCAGAATACCAGGCACAAAACATTCTGAAAGAGGCCGAACTCCGGGCTGAAACCATCAAAAAGGAGAAACAACTGGAAGCCAAAGAAAAGTTTGTACAGTTGAAGTCTGATTATGACCGCGATGTGCTGGAAAGAAATCGTAAACTGGGCGAACTGGAAAACCGAGCCAAGCAGAAAGACATTACCATCAACCAGAAAGAAGCGGGCTTAGACAAACAGATCAAAGAGAATGAAGCCATCAAAGAAACCCTGAATCGCCAGATAGAGGTGGTGAATCTGAAGCGCACAGAACTGGAAAAACACCAGGAAGAGCATATCCGCCGTCTCGAAAAAATTGCCGGTTTAAGTGCAGAAGAAGCCAAGACACAGTTGGTAGAAAGCCTGAAAGCCGAAGCCCATTCACAGGCACTTACCTTACAGCAGGAAATTATTGAAGATGCCAAGCTGAAGGCCAATAAAGAAGCCCGTAAGATTGTTATCCAGTCTATCCAGCGTACCGCAGCAGAAGTTACCATTGAAAATACCGTTACCGTATTTAACCTTGAAACAGATGAGATCAAAGGTCAGATTATTGGCCGTGAGGGACGAAATATCCGTGCCATTGAAGCCGCAACAGGGGTAGATCTGATTGTAGATGATACGCCGGAAGCCATTATCCTCTCTTCATTCGATCCATTGAGAAGAGAGATCGCGCGTTTGAGTTTACAAAGATTGGTATCTGATGGCCGTATTCACCCTGCCCGTATTGAGGAAGTGGTAGAAAAAACACGCCGCCAGCTGGAAGAACAGATCATGGAAATTGGAGAGAGAACGGTGATAGAAATGGGTATTCATGGCCTGCACAAAGAACTGGTACGTATTGTAGGTAAAATGCGTTTCCGTTCTTCATATGGTCAAAACCTGTTGATGCATAGCCGCGAAACAGCCAACCTCTGCGCCATCATGGCCGCGGAACTGGGTATGAACCCCAAATTGGCCAAACGTGCTGGTCTGTTACACGATATAGGTAAAGTGCCTGATGAAGAAACCGAACTGACCCACGCTCTTTTAGGAGCCAAACTGGCCGAGAAATACGGCGAGAACCCGGCCGTAGTAAACGCCATCGGTGCCCACCACGATGAAATGGAGATGCAGTATGTGATTTCTCCTATTATCCAGGCTTGTGATGCCATCAGTGGAGCCCGCCCTGGAGCCCGCCGCGAGATCATGCAGCAGTACCTCCAGCGGATCAAAGACCTTGAAAATCTCGCACTTAACTATACTGGTGTAGAAAAAGCTTACGCTATTCAGGCCGGTAGGGAATTGCGGGTAATTGTGGAAGCCGACAAGGTAACCGACATAGACAGCGACAAGCTCAGCTTCGAAATAGCCCAGAAAATCCAGACCGAAATGACCTATCCGGGGCAGATTAAAGTGACTGTGATTAGGGAGAAGAGGGCCATCAATATAGCTAGATAATAAGCGGTGGAGGAATAGCTATGAGTTTTGAGCCGTGAGCTGCGAGCTTTTGAGTATTTATTACGCGTATAAACCTATCGTACAATATTGTGAAATGTTGGCTTTGTTGAATAATTTGATTTAACAAAACCAACAACATGAAAAACTTTAAAGGGCTTAAGATTTGGCAAAAAGGCTTCGAAATCGCTAAGCAGTCTTTTCAACTCACAGAATCATTTCCAAAAGAAGAAAGATTTGGGTTAAGCTCCCAAATTACACGTGCCGCTGTATCAATACCTTCTAACATAGCGGAAGGAAGTAGCAGAAGCAGTGAAAAAGATTATAAAAGGTTTCTTGAAATGGCCTTAGGTTCGGGATTTGAGCTTGAAACGCAGTTATTAATTGCTGAAAAGGCTTGTTACGGCCGAAAAGAGATGCGGGATCATATGCTACAAGCCATTGATGAAGAACAGAAAATGCTCATTGCATTCATAAAAAAGCTTGATAATTAAGCCATTCCAGCTCATAGCTCATAGCTCACAGCTCATAGCTGATTTTTAATTTGGATTTTAATACACACAACCCTACCTTTGCCGTCCGCAAAAAAGAAAAGTTATGAACGCAGCAGTTCAATTCGTACACGACCAGTTAACAACAACCAAGAACCATCCTAAATTCAAGGCTGGTGATAATATTACCGTAAACTACAAGATTGTAGAGGGTGGTAAAGAGCGTATCCAGAGTTTCCGTGGAGATGTGATCAAACAGCAGGGAAATGGTGCTACTGCTTCATTTACCGTACGTAAGATCTCTGATGGCGTCGGTGTGGAGCGTTTGTTTCCTATCCTGTCTCCCAACATCGACTCTATCATTCTGAACAAGACTGGTAAGGTTCGTCGTGCTAAACTTTACTACCTGCGTGAGCGCAGTGGTAAGAGTGCTCGTATCAAGGAAAAACGTTTCTAGAACTTATCGTTTTAACATATAAGTGAGCGGAAGTTTGGTATATACTAAACTTCCGCTTTTTTATGCGGTTTTAACACCGCAATTAATTAGTTGCAGGACATTTGTTTTACCTTAACTTTGAACCTCTTAAAACAATTTTTATGGGCAATTTAGGTTTTCAGGAAATTTTACTGATTGCAGTAGTGGTACTGGTATTATTTGGCGGAAGAAAGATCCCTGAGTTTATGAGGGGTTTGGGCAAAGGTATCCGCGAGTTCAATGATGCCAAGAACAATGTTAAGAAAGAACTGGAAGAAGGCATGAAAGAGAAAGACCAGTCAGCTACTCCACAACCGTAATTCATCTCCTGCCAAAAGCAAAAAGCATTTTAGCCTTTGTTTCGCTACAATACAATCAAAGACTATCATACAGCATTACAGAACGGCCAAACCACCTGTGTGGAGGCCGTTCGTTGTTATGTGCAAGCCATTCGGGAAAAATCATCCCTCAATGCTTTTCTTGAGGTATATGAGGCAGAAGCTTTGCAGCAGGCTGCAGAACTTGATTCGCAAAGAGCCTCTGGTGCTCCCATTTCAAAACTGCATGGGGTAGTAGTGGGTTTAAAAGATGTAATCAGTTACAAAGGGCACCACCTTTCTGCCGCTTCCAAAATTCTCCAAAACTTTACGGCTGTTTACAATGCCACTGCGGTAGATAAATTATTGGCAGAGGGGGCCATCATTATCGGTCGCCAGAACTGCGATGAATTTGCCATGGGTAGTGCCAACGAAAATTCTGCTTTCGGTTCCGTAAAAAATGCGATAGATGAAACACGCGTACCGGGCGGATCATCCGGTGGTTCTGCGGTAAGCGTTCAGGCAGGCTTGTGTATGGTTAGTCTTGGCAGCGATACGGGCGGTTCTGTAAGGCAGCCCGCAGATTTTTGTGGTGTGGTAGGCATGAAGCCCACCTACGGTAGAATTTCCCGGTATGGACTGATAGCGTATGCCTCTTCGTTTGACCAGATTGGTGTTTTTGCCAATACCGTTGAGGATGTGGCAAGCGTATTGGAAGTAATTTCAGGAGAAGACGATTTTGATAGTACGGTTTCTTCTAAAGCGGTACCTCCCTATTCCACTTTGCTGGATGAACCGGAAAAAAAATTCCGGATTGCTTATTTTAAAGAAACATTGGAACACCCAGGCCTTGATCCTGTTATCCGCACCACAATAGAGTCGTTTATCAAAAAATTAACAGGTTTGGGTCATACTGTTGAACCAGTTGATTTTAAGTTACTTGAATATGTTGTTCCAACTTACTATGTTTTAACTACTGCAGAAGCATCCAGCAATCTTTCCCGCTTTGATGGCGTAAAATTTGGGTTCCGTGCAGAGGTAAAAGATGGTGACCTGACCGAGTTATACAAAGCATCGCGCAGCCAGGGTTTTGGTAAAGAGGTACAGCGCAGAATTATGCTGGGCACTTTTGTTTTGAGTGCAGGGTATTTTGATGCTTACTTTACTAAAGCTCAGCAGGTTAGACAAATACTGAGCGATAAAACCAAGGAAATTTTTGCTGTGTATGACGCGATTATTTCCCCTACCGTTCCCTCTACGGCTTTTAAGATTGGAGAGAAGAATACCGACCCTGTAGAAATGTTCTTGGCAGATATCTATACCGTATTTGCCAACCTCGTAGGCATACCCGGTATTTCGCTTCCCTTGTTCAAACATCCCAATGGCCTGCCCTTTGGCCTGCAGGTTATGACTTCTCATTTTGATGAGGTATCTTTGCTGCGCCTATCACGGCAGCTGGTTTCAGAGGCTGGATAGGTAAAGTCTGGAGTTAGAAGTTAGAGGTCTGAGGTGTACCGTTGGTACTTACAATCCTTAAAAAAAGGTGCCACCCCAGACCTCTAACTTCTAACTCCAGACTCCCCTTTAAGGCTTTCTTATGCGATGGTTCGGTATTCATATCAACAGTCATATTTCTATCACCAAGATAACCCTGGTGGGCTTTGCCTTTGTGGCAGGCAGCCTCGGAACTATGTCTTTTGTAGAAAAACCTCTAGCAAAAGATAGGTATGCAGATTCTACTATCTCTGATAAAAGTGGGTTCAAAAGTCTTTTTAGTAACAATACGTTCGATGCCTCTAAGCCCTATGCAGCCCAACTAAACCCGAGAGGGGTTTCATTTGTGCAGGAATACATCCGTAAGCAGGGAAGAGAGCTGGATAAAATGAAATCATGGGGTAAGCCTTATTTTGATTTATACGATAATGTATTATCCCTGTACGGCATCCCCAAAGAAATGAAATACCTGAGCGTGATTGAGAGCCACCTGAGTTCAGGATTGGTTTCATGGGCCGGTGCTGTGGGACCATGGCAGCTGATGCCCTATGAAGCCAAAAGACTTGGCCTTAGAACAGCTGGCACCGATGAGCGCATGGATTATTACAAGAGTACCCATGCAGCCGCTAAACTCATGAAAGAATTATACAGAGAATTCGGCGACTGGTTGCTGGTGGTAGCCGCTTACAACGGCGGATCAGGCAGGGTAAGACAGTCTATACGAAAAGCGGGCAGCAGAGATTTTTGGGACCTCCAATATTATTTGCCGGAAGAGACGCGAAACCATGTAAAAAAATTCATTGGTACCCACTATGTATTTGAGGGCAGTGGTGGCTGGACAACCATGACCGCCAATGAAACCCTTACGCAGAGGGCACTTTCGGCCAAGCCGCAGGAAGTGGTGTTAAGTGCTGATGAGATGGCCAATACAACTGTTCTTGAAATTAGTGGCCGATACAATTCTGTAATTGTGTGTACGGCACTTTCTATGGACATTGTTCGATTTAATAAATTGAATCCGGGTTTTGACAAAGCCTTATCGGAAGGGAAAAAATACCCGATGCGTTTACAGAAAGAAAGCATGGTTATTTTTGAAGCCAGGAAAAATAGCCTG
Organism: Chitinophaga pinensis; assembly: GCA_943372845.1. Taxonomy (GTDB): domain Bacteria; phylum Bacteroidota; class Bacteroidia; order Chitinophagales; family Chitinophagaceae; genus Sediminibacterium; species Sediminibacterium pinensis_K. Next base: position 176,359 of record CALSAD010000005.1, read on the forward strand.
CTGATGGAATCGGTAAGGGCTTTACTGGAGGGTTCGGTGGTTGCTTCGAAATGATATAGCCATACTTACAAGTGATTTTTTACATAGATTTACTTATGACTGCAACCCTTCAATTGCACGAGATCAAAAACACTATTCAGCAATTTCTGCCGGATGCTAGTGTATTGTTGTTTGGTTCGAGGGCGCGTGGAGATGAAAAATTGCAGAGTGATTTTGATCTGCTGATCATAACCGGTGCTGTTATGGATCTACGTCAAAAAATGCAGTACGAAAAAAAAATCCGCCAAAGTTTAACTGAATCGTTTGAACAGCCTTTTGATATTATCCTACAAACGCAGGAGGAATGGCGCGATAAAAAAGAACAAGTCGGCCATATAGCATATTATGCTTCTAAAGAAGGTGTTGAAATATGAAGCCAGAGGAATCAGCTTATGTCCAGCAATGGATGTCAAAAGGGCATGCTGATTTGATTGTGGCCAAAATGATTATTGATCAGAACACTGCAGTGCTGGATGTGGCATGCTTTCATTGTCAACAGGCGGTAGAAAAATTTCTAAAAGCTTTTTTAGTTTCCAAACGGGAAGATTTTCCAAAAACACATAACCTTGATTACCTGAAAGTGTTATGTATTCATCATGATATTGGCTTTGCACAGTTTGATGTTGGTGATTTTGAAAATTATGCTGTTCGAAATCGGTATCCACATGATAACCACCAGCCCGAGCTCGATGAAGCCAAACGATTATACATTGTTGCAGATGAACTTCAGGTATTTGTTCAAGGGTTGATCTTTGGTGTTTAGATTTTCTTTTTGTTTATCCTTCCAATACCTGTTTAATCGCTTCTGCTTTCAACAAACATTCCGCATATTCTTTTTCTGCATCACTGTAAAAAGTAATGCCACCGCCTACCTGGTAAGAAAGGTATTGGTTAGTAGCATTGTAGAGTATGCTTCTGATGACTACATTAAAATCAACATCTTTTTCCGGACTGATGTATCCCACTGCACCTGAGTACATTCCCCTTTTTGTTTTTTCATATTGTTCTATCAGTTCCATTACCCTTCTTTTAGGCGCCCCTGTCATGCTTCCCATAGGAAAACTGGCTTTCAGGATATCAGTTAGATCCACATCGTCTTTTAATTCTCCTGAAACAGTTGAGATCATCTGGTGTACCTGCGGAAAACTGTATACGCCGAACAATTCATCTACTACAACGGTTCCTTCTTTACAAATTTTACTGAGATCATTCCGAACAAGATCTACCACCATTACATTTTCACTCTTATCTTTCTCGCTTTGCTGTAATTGTTGTTTCAAAACTTCATCCGCTTCAGTGTTCTGCAGGTTTCTTTTAAACGTGCCTTTGATGGGTTGAGAAATAATTCGGTTCCCTTTTTTCTGCAGGTAACGTTCAGGGCTGGCACACAGAACATATTTGTCTTCCAGTTTATAATAACACGAAAACGGATTGGGCGAAATACCGGTTAACTGTTTGTATAAAGAAAGCGCATCCACTGTAACGCCGGTAGCATAAAATTCCTGACAAAAATTAATCTCATAGCAATCGCCACGTTGTATGTGTTTACGGAGAGCTTCTATAATTTGGATGTATGCTTCTTTCTGAATACGTGGCTGTATGTGTATCGACCATGGTTCATGGTATATGGTCCATGGACAATTGTTTATCTCCTCATAAATAACAGAAGGCTCTTGTGTAAGCGAGGATATGGTGAGTTGGTTATTGGTTAACTGCAAAACCGTTTCCGGTTGAAAGAAAAGCAGGTCGGGAAAGCCAATATGATCTGGATGGGCTGATTGCAGAGGCTCCATTTCATTTTTCAGATCGTAGCTGATATGACCAAACAGCCAATCTGTATGCTCTCTGGTAAAAGCCCGTAACTGCGTTAGTATATTCTCTGTTGGATGAAATACCTGAACGGCACCGGCAGCAGCCAAACATTCTATTGTTTGGTGGGTGGAGTGGTATTGGTGATTATCCAGAAAACAACAAATGTTGAACCGGTTTACCCAGTTCAACATTTGCTGTTTTGCGACATCAATATTTTGTATACGGAAAGAGGCTGTTGTTCTTTTCACAGTAGAAGGGGCCGATGATTAGAAATCATCATCTTCATCATCATCAAATCCACCACTTTTATCATTGAAGAGATCGAATTCTTTAAAGTCTTCGTCTATTTTAAAATCATCGTCTTCTTCGCCCTTTTTCTTAGGGCCGCCAACGGCTTTTTTACCTTTGCTTTTAGGAATATCAAATTCATCAAAATCAGGATCCCACTCATCTTCCTCTTCGGGTTTTTCCCAATCATCATCCACATCATCTGATGCTTCATCTTCGTCATCATCATCTGATGCTACTTTCTTTCCGGCTGATTTAGTTGCGGTTTTTTTGAGGGGTTTGCTATCCTCTTCATCGTCTTCTAAATCATCATCCTCTTCTTCTAATTGCTTTTTGCTTTTAGACGAAGGTTTTGCTTCGGTATTTTTTGCCGCTGCACTTTTTGGTGTGGATTTGGAATCCTTATCAGATTTCGCTGCCATATTCCTTATGAGATTGATTGCGTAAAATTTCAACGCAATTTATTATTAACCAAAAAAATTTTTCAATCACAAATCAAATGCCAAATACTGCTTACACATGCACTATCTGGTCGCGTCCGGGGCCATTGGATACAAACTTTACCGGAGCACCAATGTAGCTGTTAATAAAGTTAATATAATTACCCATTGTTTCGGGAAGTAATGCAGCTTCTTTAATTTGGGTGGTATCCAGGTTCCATCCCGGGAAACTTTTCAGTATGGGATCAATTTGTACGCCCGACATTTGAAAAGGAACTTCTTTGGTTTCTTTTCCGCCAATGCTGTAAGCGGTGCATACCTGTAATTCTGCAAAAGCATCGAGAACATCTGCTTTCGTCATAATTACCTGCGTTACACCGTTGATCATGCAGGCATAACGTAGGGCCACCAGATCAATCCAGCCACAACGGCGCGGACGGCCTGTAGTTGCACCAAACTCGCTGCCTATTCTTCTCAGTTCTTCTCCGGTAGCATCTTCCAGTTCGCTGGGAAAGGGTCCACTGCCTACGCGTGTGCAATAGGCTTTGGTAACACCCATTACTTCATTAATCTGTTTAGGAGAAACACCTAAGCCGGTACAAACACCCGCAGAAATAGTATTGGAAGAGGTTACAAAAGGGAAGGTTCCGAAGTCAATGTCCAGCATACTTCCCTGGGCACCTTCGGCCAATACTTTTTTGCCCTTGCTGATCTGGTCATTAATGAAATATTCGCAATTGATCACATTTAGGGTTTTCAGAAACTCGAGGGCCTCAAAAAATTCTGTTTCCCATGCGGTAATGTCTTCATTGAAATGAAAATTATTCAGCAATACCTGGTGCTTGGCACGAAGCTCTGTGTACTGCGTCATAAAATTTGGGTGCAGTATATCGCCCACACGCAAAGCATTGCGGCCGGTTTTATCCATGTAAGCAGGACCAATACCTTTTAAGGTAGAACCAATCTTGCTTTCCCCTTTTGACATTTCAGAAGCCTTATCCAAAGCCCGGTGTGTTGGGATGATGATATTGGTTCGTTCAGAAATGAACAGGTTCTTTTTTACATCCACACCATGTGCTGCAACTGCCTCACATTCTTTTTTCAATATAATGGGATCCAGAACTACACCGTTACCGATGATGTTGATTTTGTTCTGGTGAAAAATGCCCGATGGGATCTGGTGCAACACCATTTTCTTTCCCTCTACATACAAAGTATGCCCTGCATTAGGGCCGCCCTGAAAGCGGGCAACAATATCATAATTGGGTGCGAAGTAATCTACAATTTTCCCTTTTCCTTCATCGCCCCATTGTAAGCCTAAAATAACGTCAACCATAATTTGATTTTGAATCGGGGCAAAAATAAGAGAAGGCCATCAGTAAATCCTAATAACACAAAATTAATTATTGCAGAGTGGTACAGTATGTGTGTAAAATGGGTCAGGAAATATTTTCCATATCAAAACGATCAACTGTTTGTATTCCGTTGAGCGATTTCAGGCGGGCCACCAGTTCTTCCAGTTCTTCCTTATCATGTACAAATACCTTAATGGTTCCTTCAAACAGTCCCTCGCGGGATTCGATGGTGAGGCCGGCAATATTGATCTTCAGATCACCACTGATCACATTGGTAATTTTATTAATAACGCCCACATCATCCAATCCGATAATTTTCAATCCCGTAAGGAAAGAAATCTCCTTATTCTTGGCCCATTTGGTTTTTACCACCCTGTGCCCGTAATTGGCCAGCAATTGCGCGGCATTGGGGCAATTGGTTCTGTGTATGATTAGGCCCTTACCGGTGCTTACAAAACCAAACACATCATCCCCGGGAATGGGGTGACAGCATTTGCCCAATGAATACATGATCTTATCGCTGCTTTCTCCAAAAATGATCAGTTCAGAATCTTTACGGTTTACATTTTTAGATTGTGCCTGCTCTACCGATACTTCCTGAATTACCGGTTTGGGTTTAGGAACTTCTATCTTATCGCCCAGTACCTGAAAATCTTTTAACTCCCGCAGGTCTATGGCTTTGGTGGCAATTTTATAATGCAGGTCCAGCGGAGAAGGCAGTTTGTAAAACTGCACCAGTTCATCAATATTATACTGGCTGTAGGCGGCACCAATACCTTCCAGTTTTCGCTGTAAAGTATATTTGCCGTCTTCGGCTATTTTTCTTTTTTCTTCGCGCAGCGCATCTTTGATCTTGCTCTTGGCTTTGGCGGTAACCACCATATTCAGCCAGTCTTCCGATGGTTTTTGCTTGTTACTGGTAATGATCTCTACCTGATCGCCACTTCGCAGTTTATGGCTGATGGGCACCAGCTTATGATGCACTTTGGCACCAATACATTTGGTACCAATGGCAGAGTGTATGGAAAAAGCAAAGTCCAGTGCGGTACTGCCGGTAGGCAACATTTTTACCTCGCCCTTGGGTGTGTACACATAAATTTCTTCTGCAAGAAAAGAGGTTTTAAAATCCTGCAAGAAATCAACCCCATCCGTATCCTGTGTACTCAATACCTCGCGGATCTGGCCAAACCATTTATCAAAGCGGTCCTCATCATTACTGCCTTCCTTGTATTTGTAATGGGCGGCCAATCCTTTCTCGGCTATCTCATTCATCCGTTTGGTACGGATCTGTACTTCCACCCATTTACCCTGCGGCCCCATTACGGTTGTATGCAACGCTTCATACCCATTGTTTTTGGGGTTGCTCAACCAATCGCGCAGTCGTTCCGGCGAGGGGGTATATTCATCCGTGATCATTGAGTATACCTTCCAGCAATCTTCTTTTTCTTTTTCAGGAGTGGAATCTAGGATTACGCGGATGGCAAAAAGATCGTATACTTCTTCAAACGCAACTGCTTTTTTCTTGATCTTATTCCAGATAGAATGGATGCTTTTGGGGCGGCCATACATTTCGAAATTAAAACCGCCTGCTGTAAGTTTTTCTTTTATTGGACGGATAAACTCATTGATATAACGTGTGCGTTCGCGCTTGGTTTCAGATAATTTTCTGGCGATGTCCCGATAAGCTTCCGGCTCCATGTATTTCATGGACAAATCTTCCAGTTCGGTTTTGATGCTGTACAATCCCATCCGGTGTGCCAGTGGCGCATATACCCAAACCGTTTCAGAGGCGATCTTCAATTGCTTTTCGCGTTTCATACTGTCCAACGTTCGCATATTGTGCAAACGGTCGGCCAGTTTTATTAATATCACACGCGGATCATCGGTAAGGGTTAACAGGATCTTTTTAAAATTCTCAGCCTGCTGGCTCGTATTGGTATCAATAACGCTGGAGATCTTGGTTAATCCATCCACAATTTTTGAGATCTCTGTTCCAAACTCACGCTCAACATCTTCCAGGCTGATATCGGTATCTTCTACTGTGTCGTGTAATAAAGCACAAATAGTACTTCGCACACCCAGTCCAATTTCTTCCACACAAATCATGGCCACCGCAATCGGGTGAATGATATATGGCTCGCCACTTTTACGACGCATGGTTTTGTGTGCATCGGCAGCCATTTCAAAAGCGGTGCGCACCAGTTCTTTATCTCCCTTTTTCAGTTTTGGTCGCAGGCTTCGCAGCAGTGCACGATAATGCCTGATGATCTCATTTTTTTCCTGTTCAGGATTGAGATTATATTTAGGTAAAACGGGTTCCACAAAACTTTCCGGTGCTTGCTCCATATCTGTAGCGAATATATGAAATTAGCTGTGAGCTGCCAGCTGTGAGCTGTGAGCAAAGAAGCGAGATGTTTATGAAGAAACTCCACTCATCCACTTTAATTGCCTTTGTTATAAGCTCGCAGCTCATAGCTCAAGGCTCACCGCTTTCTCCCTACCTTTGCCCCCTACCATGAGCGATACGCCTAAGAAGAAAATATTCAATGTTTCCCTGCTCGGCAGGGTGTTTCATTTTGTGAAACCGTACCGGTCTTTTTTTTATATCAGTCTTTTGCTGGCGGTGGTGATGGCTGTTTTTGCACCTATACGTCCTTACCTGATTCAGTTAACCATTGATAAGGCAACAGGCAAACATATTCATATACCTGCCTGGCTAGAAAAACTACTCTTCACCACCGATTTGTCTGATGCTACTAAATTTATTATCGCAGTCAGTATTTTTCAGGTTATTTTTTTGTTTGTAGAAACCACTATACGTTTTCTGTTTACGTTTATTACGGCTTCTATGGGGCAGAGCGTTGTAAAAGACATGCGCAATGCTGTGTACAAAAAAATAATGGGTTTAAATCTTAGTCAGTTTGATAAAACGCCGATTGGAACACTCACCACAAGAACCATTAATGATATTGAAAGTATCAACGATATTTTTTCGGATGGGTTAATTCCTATCATTGCAGATTTGCTCACGATTATCATTACGTTGGCAACCATGTTCTGGATAGACTGGCGCTTAACACTCATCAGCCTGGTGCCATTTCCGCTGATGATCATTGCCACGTATTATTTTAAAGAGAGCGTGAATAAAAGTTTTATCCGTGTTAGAAATGCAGTAGCTGCACTCAATGCATTTGTGCAGGAACATATAACCGGAATGCAGGTGGTACAGGCGTTTGCGGCGGAAGAACGGGAGTTTACTAAATTCAAAAAAATCAATACCGAACACCGTAATGCCAATATCAATGCCATTTTTGCGTACTCTGTTTTTTTTCCGGTGGTAGAAGTGGTGCTGGCCATCAGTACCGGTTTACTGGTGTGGTGGATTGCCGACCGCTCGCTGGATGCGGGATTGCTGGTGGCATTTATTTTATACCTGAACCAGATTTTTCGTCCGCTGCGTGTGATTGCCGATAAATTCAATGTATTACAAATGGGCATGATTGCGGCAGAACGCGTTTTCAAAGTGCTGGATAATGAAGATGTAACACCAGCTTCTGGAGCAGATGCCCACAATCCGAAAAAAATGGAAGGCCACATTGTTTTCGATAACGTTTCCTTTGCTTATGCAGAACCAAATTATGTTTTAAAAAATATCAACTTCGAAGTAAAGGCAGGCGAAACTGTTGCATTGGTGGGTCATACCGGAAGCGGTAAAACATCTGTCATTAGTTTACTCAATCGTTTATACCATATTCAGCAAGGGGAGATAAAAATAGATGGCGTAAACATTGAGCAATATAACCTCAATACGTTGCGTAAAGGCATTGGAGTGGTTCTGCAGGATGTGTTTCTGTTTTCGGGCTCTATCATGGATAATATTACTCTCCGTAATCCCGAAATTTCACGCGAACAGGTAGTTGCTGCGGCCAAGATGATTGGGGTAGATGAATTTATTATGCAGCTGCCCGGTGGGTATGATTACAATGTGATGGAACGCGGCAGTACCCTTAGTCTCGGCCAGCGCCAGTTACTTTCTTTCATCCGCGCTTTATTATACGATCCCGCTATTTTAATATTGGATGAAGCCACTTCTTCAATTGATACAGAAAGCGAAATGCTGATTGAAAAAGCAACCGATGCTTTGATTTCCGGCAGAACCTCCATTGTAATCGCCCACAGATTATCTACCATCCGCAAAGCCAATAAAATTATTGTGCTTGACAAAGGAGAAGTTAAAGAAATGGGCACCCATGAGCAACTATTGACTTTGGGCGGATTTTATGCTAAATTGCATGAGATGCAGTTTGATAAGAAGAAAGCTGTATTGGTGTAACTATGTCTGAAATTAAAAACATACTTAGCGAACAGGATCAGAACGCTTATTTTGAAAAAGCGGAGATGGATCAGTTACGTGCTGCGCTTAAACGAACTTATACAGAACGCTTTTTGATGATGACTAAACTCATGAAACGGGATATCATGTTCCGTAGGGCAAAAATTACACATCAACCATTATCTGCTACCAAATAAGTCTCTCAACATCATATGGATCTGTTTGATGAAGAATTAATAAATTTCTGGACTTCTCTCAATAAATATGAAGTGAAGTACATTATGATTGGGGGAGTCGCAACCAATCTTCATGGATATCAAAGATCCACAGATGATATTGATGTATGGATTGATGATACACAGGAAAACAGGACCAAATTCCGGTTAGCTCTTAAAGAATATAGTCAGGTTGATTATTTTATGATTGAAACCTTACAAATTGTTCCAGGCTGGACCAATTTTAGTTTAAATAATGGCACCAGGCTTGACCTAATGGTATCTGTTAAAGGACTTGAAGAACTGCCCTTTGATGAATATTACTCATTGGCCGCAATTGCTGATCTAGGGTCTGTTAAAGTCCCCTTTTTACATATAAATCACCTCATCGACTCTAAAAAAGCGGCTAACCGGCCTAAAGATCAAACAGATGTGATCTATTTAGAGAAAATCAAACAATTATTGAAGGATCAGGAGGATAAAAAGTCCTGATATTTTTCTCCATTTTCTCCCTTTCCCATGCCAATTTTCAGCCCCTTACCCCTATCTTTGCCGCAAATTTAGAAACAGGTATGGCCTTTAGAACTGTGAAATTATTGCTGGTAGCGAGTCTTAGCCTTTTTACGATTGTTTTTTCTACTCCTTTGCTTGCCCAGGATTCTACCCATCATGCCGGTGGCGAAGAAGCCCATGCGGCGGCCGGCGAAGAGAAAAAAGAAGGATTTAATGCCGCCGAAGTCATTTTTGGCCATATACTCGATAACCACGAATTCCATTTTACCGAATACCACGATAGTGAAGGTAAGGTTCACCCTATTTCACTGCCCTTACCTATTATCCTTTACTCTAAAGAGAGAGGGCTTACCGCTTTTATGTCTTCTAAATTTGAGCACGGGCATGCTACGCACAATGGCTACAAGATAGAAGATGAAAAAATTGTAGCAGTAAACGAAGCCGGTGCTGTTGAAGAAAGCATTCATGTATATGATCTCTCCTTAACCCGTAACGTGGTTCAGATGATGATCGCCTTGGCTTTTCTTACCTGGTTAATGGTTTCGATAGCCAATGCATACAAAAGAGGCGAGGGGGTTACATCCGCTCCTAAAGGCAAGCAGAATTTATTGGAGCCGGTAATCACTTTTGTTCGCGATGAGGTGGCCAAACCCAATCTGGGACACAAATGGGAAAAATACCTGCCTTACTTATTAACTACTTTCTTTTTTATTCTGATCAATAATATTTTCGGATTAATACCTGGTACTGCTAATGTAACAGGTAATATTGCGTTTACGGTTGTATTGGGTCTGATCTCTTTTGTAGTAATCATCTTTAGTACCAACAAACATTTTTGGGGTCATATTTTCAATCCACCGGGTGTTCCTGGTTTTGTAAAACCTATTTTGATCCTGGTAGAATTCCTAGGTGTGTTCATTAAGCCCTTCGCATTAATCATTCGTTTGTTTGCAAACATGGTTGCGGGCCACATCATCATTATCTGTTTAATTTCATTGATTTTCATATTCGGTCAGATGAGCAGCGTAGCCGGTTGGGGTACCACACCCGTAGCCATTGGCTTTACGGTGTTTATTTATATGATCGAGGTGCTGGTAGCATTTTTGCAGGCGTTCATCTTCACCAACCTCACGGCGGTATTTATCGGCGCAGCGTTTGAAGGCGAACACCACGAAGAAGCAGCACACCATTAATGCGTTTTTTTTAACTGTAAATACAACGATCATGAGTTTGATGACAATTTTACTGGATGGTACTGCTAACGCGGGTGGAGCTATCGGTGCAGGTTTAGCTGCAATCGGTGCTGGTTTAGGTATCGGTCAGATTGGTAAAGGTGCTGTAGAAAGCATTGCACGCCAGCCTGAAGCGATGAACGACATCCGTGCTAACATGATTCTGGCTGCAGCCCTTGTAGAAGGTGCCGCATTGTTCGGAATCATCGTAGGCTTCCTGGCAATGGTTTTAAAATAAACCATTACCAAAACTTACAACTGCACCTGAAGTACAGGACGGAGGGTGCAGTTATATTTTCTTTCTATCGAAAGGAAAGAACAGTTAAAATACAAATTGATTGAAAAAAATCCCGCAAGGGAAACATAGGAGAACCTACTTATGAAACTACTTACACCAGATCCGGGGTTGTTGATATGGACGCTGCTTGCATTTCTTATCGTTTTCTTTATTCTGAAGAAAATGGCATGGCCTGCTATTCTTAAAGGATTAAAAGACCGTGAAACCAGTATTGCAGAAGCCATTGCTACTGCTGAGAAAGTAAAACTGGAAATGGCGGCTCTTAAAAATGAGAACGAAGCACTGATGGCGCAGGCACGCGAAGAGCGTGGTATCATGATCAAAGAAGCGAAAGAGCAATCCGTTAAAATGATCAGCGAAGCCAAAGACAAAGCAAAAGCCGAATACGATCGTATTGTTGCTGATGCACAGGCTGCCATTACCCAGCAAAAAAATGCAGCATTAACTGATGTAAAAAATCAGGTAGGTGCCTTGGTTATTGAAGTAAGCGAAAAAATCCTTCGCCGCGAACTAAGCAACAAAGCAGAACAGGAGAAATATATTAACGATTTAGCGGAAGGAGTGAAACTGAATTAATTTGAAAATTTGAAAAATTTGAAAAATTGAAAATGCATTAAATATGCAGATTCAAAAATTCAGGTTTCTTTCATTTTCAAATTTTCAAATTGACACATTTTCAAATTGAAAATAAATGCCCAATCCACGTTTAGCAGACAGATACGCAAAGAGCCTGGTTGACCTTGCAACAGAAAGAGGCCAGCTGGAAGCAGTGTATGCGGATATGAAATATTTACAGGCGGTTTGTAAAGCCAGCAAGGAGTTTGTTTCGTTGCTGAAAAGTCCTATTATCAACAGCGATCAGAAGAATTCAATTGTAACGGCGGTTACCAATGGAAAGGTGAGTGAACTAACGGCTGCTTTCAACAATTTGCTGGTTAAAAAAGGACGTGAAAGCGATCTTCCTGAAATCGCATTTGCTTTTATAGATCAGTACAATGCCATCAAAGGAATACACAGGGTAAAATTAACCACGGCTGTTCCTGTTGGAGATGATGTAAAAAAATCTATCGAAAGCAAAGTGAAAAATGCACAGGGTATTGGAACCATTGAACTGGAAACAGCGGTTGATGAAAAGCTGATCGGTGGTTTTGTACTTGAATACAATAATAACCTGGTGGATGCAAGCATTCTCCGTGATTTGAAAGACATTAAAAAACAATTCTCGCAGAATCTGTTCATACAGAACATGCGATAGCAGATACCTATTTAACGATAACATTAAAAAGAAGATAGATCATGGTAGACATTAAACCCGACGAAATATCAGCGATACTGCGACAGCAGCTCAGCAATTTCAATGCTTCCGCTGACCTTGAAGAAGTGGGTACCGTATTACAGGTGGGTGATGGTATTGCCCGTGTGTATGGCCTTAACGGTGTGCGCAGTGGTGAGCTGGTAGAATTTGAAAGTGGTGTAAAAGCCATTGCCCTTAACCTGGAAGAAGACAATGTGGGTGTGGTATTGATGGGTGAAAGTGGTGATATTAAAGAAGGTGCCAAAGTAAAACGTACCGGACAGATCGCTTCTATTAAAGTAGGCGAAGGTGTGGTTGGCCGTGTGATCAATACATTGGGTGAGCCTATTGATGGTAAAGGTCCGTTAACCGGCGAATTATACGAAATGCCACTCGAGCGTAAAGCACCGGGTGTTATTTATCGTGAGCCGGTAAAAGAACCACTGCAAACCGGTATCAAAGCCATTGATGCGATGATCCCTGTGGGTCGTGGACAACGTGAGTTGGTAATTGGTGACCGCCAGACTGGTAAAACGGCTATTTGCGTAGATACCATCATCAACCAGAAAGAATTTTACGATGCAGGAAAACCTGTATACTGTATCTATGTTGCCATCGGTCAGAAAGCTTCTACTGTTGCCGGTGTAATGAAAACATTGAATGATAATGGAGCTATGGCATTCACAACCATTGTGTGTGCTTCTGCATCAGATCCGGCTCCATTGCAATTCTACGCGCCATTCGCAGGCGCAGCCATTGGAGAGTTCTTCCGCGATACTGGACGTCCGGCTTTGATTATTTATGATGATTTGTCTAAGCAGGCGGTTGCATATCGTGAGGTATCTCTGTTGTTAAGAAGACCTCCGGGACGTGAAGCATACCCTGGTGATGTATTTTATCTGCACAGTCGTTTATTGGAAAGAGCTGCGAAAGTAATTGCCAATGATGAGGTAGCTAAAAACATGAACGATCTTCCTGCTTCTATCAAGCACCTTGTAAAGGGTGGTGGATCATTAACCGCTTTACCTATTATTGAAACACAGGCGGGTGATGTATCTGCTTATATCCCTACCAACGTAATTTCTATCACTGATGGTCAGATCTTTTTGGAAGGTAACTTGTTCAACGCAGGTATCCGTCCGGCCATTAACGTAGGTATTTCTGTAAGCCGTGTGGGTGGTAATGCGCAGATCAAATCCATGAAAAAAGTGGCAGGTACTTTGAAATTGGATCAGGCCCTGTACCGTGAGCTGGAAGCCTTCTCTAAATTTGGTGGAGACCTGGATGCGGCTACTAAAAACGTTATCGACAAAGGTGCCCGTAACGTAGAAGTGCTGAAACAGGCACAATACTCACCTATGTCTGTTGAAAAACAGGTAGCCATTATTTACCTGGGTACACAAGGTTTATTGAAAGAAGTAGCGGTTAAAAAAGTAAAAGAATTTGAAGCACATTTCTTAACCGATATGGAAAATAAATTACCTGATGTACTGGCTGAATTTAAGAAAGGCCAATTGAACGATGAGAGCATTGCTAAGATGGTAACGCTTGCAAAAGGTTTGATGGCTTCTTATAAGTAACATCAATAATTTATTTAAAATAAATACAAAAAGCGGCCCCAGTTTGGGGCCGCTTTTTATTTCGACTAATGAGAAAGATTGAAGTAAGCGAGTATTTTACCCCTTATTTATTACATCCTGAACTAGTTTGTATAGCTCATGAAACTCTAAATAGTATATATGAGCCGGTCTTTCAGATAAATCTGAAATAATATTTATTAAATAATTTGGTTTATAAAATAAACTACTCTATGTTTGTCTTATCAAATCAAACCAAAGATGAAAAAGCTAACAATCCTGCTCATAATCGTTCTCACAGCAAGCTGGGTAAATGCCCAAACCAAAATAACAGGAACCGTAAAAGATAACCGGGGCCGCATTATTGCAGGGGCCAGTATTGCCGTAAAAGGATCATATGATGGTGGCGTTAGTGATTCTACGGGCCATTTTTCATTCAAAACTTTTGAAAAAGGTAGCCAGGTGATCATCGTAACCAATATTGGGTATAAAGCTGCTGAACAAACTGTAACGCTGGGTGCAGAAATAGCAGAAATGAGTTTTATTTTAAAAGAAGAAATCAGCGAGTTAAAAGCCGTAACTGTTACAGCCGGCAGCTTTGAAGCCGGAGATAAAAAAAGGGCCGCAACAGTATTAAGTTCTTTGGATGTGGTAACCACAGGTGGGGCTAATGCCGATATTACTGCGGTTGTAAAAACCCTGCCCGGTGCCCAACAGGTAGGGGAGCAGGAAGGACTTTTTGTGAGAGGTGGTGCCGGTTATGAAACCAAACAATTCATTGATGGAACTATGGTGAATAATCCTTTTTTCAGCAGTGTACCGGATATTGCGCAACGTGGCAGATTTTCTCCTTTCCTGTTTAAAGGAACGGTGTTTAGCACCGGCGGTTACTCTGCTCTGTACGGACAAGCTTTATCGTCTGCACTTATTTTAGAAAGTGTAGATGTACCTGATCGCTCAGAAGCCAGTGCATCTATTTCTCCCATATTTCTGGGGGCAGGTTTGCAGAAAGTATCCACTGATAAAAAATCATCATGGGGTATGCAATACAGTTATACCAATCTGGCTGCTTATTTCGCACTGGTTCCGCAAACACCCGATTATTTTAAAATGCCCGAATACCATGCTGCAGATGCTAACTTTCGCATTAAAACAAAGAAAGGCGGCATTGTAAAATACTACACCACTTTTTCTACCAGTCAATTGGGCATCCGCCGGCCTAATATTGAAGATGCTACTTTAAAAAATGCATTCGATTTATACAATACTAACTGGTACCAAAACCTGAGCCTGAGAGAAAATATCGGCAATGGCTGGAAAATGAATCTGGGACTGAGTTATAGTACAGACCATAATAAGATTGGAAACCAAATACAAAACCAGAATAACCTTCCCGCCACTTCGGGTTTGGTTTGGATAGACAGTACCAACTTTAACCTCACCACCCGTTCTGATCTCAGTCAGTTAAAAGCAGTGTTTGATAAAAGATTAAGTGGTATCAGCGTCATCCGTTTTGGAGGCGAATATCAGTACAGTTATAATAAAAGTCTGTATAACACTTACAAAGGTTTATTACCGGATCATTACAAAGCTTTGTTCAGCGAAGCAGATCTGTATATCACGAATGATCTGGCAGCAAAAGCAGGTGTTCGGTTTGAGCACTCTTCCATAATCAACAAAACCAATATTGCTCCTCGCTTATCTCTGGCGTATAAAACAGGAGAGGGTGGACAAATGAGTATTGCTTATGGAATCTTCTATCAAAAACCAGAAAACAATTATCTGTATGCAACTACCCGTTTTGGATATACCAAAGCCACACACTATATCATCAACTATATTAAGAATACTAGTTTGCAAACTTTTCGTGTAGAAGCTTTTTATAAAAAATACAATGACCTTGTTAAAACATTTCCTGCCTATACAAATGATGGCAGTGGTTATGCCAAAGGAATTGAATTGTTTTGGAGAGATAAAAAAACATTGAAAGGATTGGATTACTGGATCAGTTATTCTTACCTCGATACCAAACGTGATCACCTGAATTACCCCGGTCAGTTACAACCCAATTTTGCAGCCGATCATACTACTTCACTGGTAATGAAAAAATTTGTGAATAGCATCAATACCGGTTTCAACTTCACCTATACCTATGCAACCGGAAGACCTTATTATAACCTTATTAAAAATGGAGCTAAATATGATATTGCAGACCAGGGCAAAACCATTAGTTATAATAACCTAGGCTTCAGTTTAAACTACCTCACCTCTATGGGTAAAGCGTATGGTGTGTTTGTTTTCTCTGTTACCAACTTACTCAATCAAAACCAAATCTTTGGTTATAACTATTCACATGATGGGTTGAAAAAAGAAGCCGTAACGCCCGCTGCCCCGCGCTTTATTTTCCTTGGCCTCTTCTTAAGCTGGGGTGTAGACAGAAGACAGGATGCCATCAATAATAATCTATAATTAACCAGTAAACTAATAAACCAATAAAATAATAAACCAAAAACTAATCAACCATGCTAACCGAACAACAAAAAGACGATCAACTCTGGCAAATGGCAAAAGCAAGAGCCTCCTTTCGCTGGAGCTTAATTACCTACGTATTTGTGAATGCTTTTTTAATTGCCATCTGGTTTGTAACCTCTGGCCCAGGTTCACATTTCTGGCCCATCTGGTCCATCATGGGCTGGGGTTTGGGATTAGCCCTGCAATACTTTAACGCATACCAGGGAGATAAATTAATCAACACGCAAAAAGAGTACGAAAAATTAAAAAACAATTCAAATTCATAATCGAATAGTCCATGGACTATTCACACATTCAATCATAAAAAAAATATCATGAAACACTTACTCGTAATTACTTCTCTTTTCTTTGCCGTTATGGCAACTGCACAATCCAAGTATGAAGGTGCTATGGCACGTGGTATGGAACAATTTAAATCTGCCAAATCAGTAGATGATATGCTGGCAGCATCTGCTTTCTTTGAAAGAGTGGGCGAAGCTGAAAAAGACAAATGGTTGCCATATTATTATGCCGCCTATAGTAACTATGTTACTGCATGGATGAATCCTAAATTAGACAAGGACAAAGTAGCAGAAAAAAGTAATGACCTTATTACAAAAGCAGAAGCATTGGAACCAAACAATTCAGAATTATTTTGCCTTCGTCAAATGACTGCAACCTTGCAAATGCTGGTTGATCCTATGTCGCGCTGGCAGAGTTATGGTACCCAGGCTACCAATGCAATTGAAAAAGCTATCAAGGCTGATCCCAATAACCCAAGAACTTACTATCTGAAAGGACAAAGCCTGATGAATACACCGGAAGCGTTTGGTGGCGGGAAGGCTGTAGCAAAAAAATTATTTGAAAAATCAGTTGAACTATATAAAACGGCACAGCCTGCTTCTGCTTTTCATCCGGCATGGGGAAAAGAAGATGCGGAGAAATTGTTAGCGGCCTGTCAACAGTAATCAGCGTTTTTTTAGCCGGAACCTGAAATGTTCATTTATCTTTAGCCATGCGTCACCAATCTCTTTTCTTATCATACAATAGATAACAAAGCTTATGGAACAGGACAAAGAATTTTCACCACAGGAAAGTCTTGACCTGATCAGAACCATGATCAACAAGACCAAAGATGCTGTTGCAGACAGTACTTTTTATTTTTTGTTCTGGGGATGGTTGGTCTTTGGTTGTTGTGTGGCCAGCTATATATTGAAAATATATTTTCATAGTCCTAACCATTTCTATGTATGGTGGCTAATGCCGGTTGGGGGTATTGTGTCATGGATCTATGGTGCAAAGCAGAAAAAGAAAGAACGGGTAAAATCATTTGTAGATGAAGCACTGGAATGTGTTTGGATGGGTGTGGCAATGGCTTTTTTTGTTTTGGTGATTGTGAATGTGCTAAGTGGACAATCGTGGAAAACGGCTTTTACTTATTATATATTGATGTACGCCATTGGTACTTTTGTAACCGGTAGCCTGATCCGTTTTAAACCTTTGGTAATTGGCGGACTGATTAATTTTGTATTGGCAGCTGTTTCCATCCGGTTTGAATACGACGACCAGTTATTGATCGGCGCATTGGCTGTTTTAATCAGTTATATCATCCCCGGACACATGCTTCGGGCGAAATACCAAAAAAATAAATAGGATCATGGCAAACGAAAAACAATTCTCAGAAAAAGAGAGTCTTGAAATCATCACCAATATGATTCAAAAGGCCAGAGGCAGTTACCATGATACCGGTATTGGTTCCTTGCTGTGGGGAACTGTTGTGGCAATTGCTTCTTTCACTACCTATTTACAGCGTGAATATAATTTTTCCATTGGGTTTGATATCTGGCTGATTGTAATGGCGGCTGTTATTCCACAGATTATCATCAGCATTCGTGAAAAAAGAAGTCAGGTTGTTGTAAAATATGAAGATGATGCATTGAATGCTGTATGGCTGGTATATGGCATCTCTATTTTCGGAATCGTGGCTTACCAGAATATCATACCCGGTGCTACCATCAAGCTCAATGCTGCCGAAGGATGGCAAATGATAAAGCACTATACCGATAACCGTTTGCCTGATCAGGAATTACGTCCGTTTGCACCCAGTTTATATTCGCTGTTCATTTTACTATATGCGTTCCCAACATTGGTTACTGCCATTGTAAAAAAATTCAAACCTATGTTGTTAGGGGCTATTATAGCGTATAGCCTCTTCATCGTTTCCTGTTTTACAGCTTCCAAGTACGATATGTTGATGGGTGGCATCTCAGCCATTTTCTGCTGGCTTATTCCAGGCATTATTCTCAGAACAAAGTACCTCGCTCAAAAAAAGGCACTGGCTAATGTTTAAGGAACTCGATCCCATATTGCATTCCCAGCTTCGCCTTGCGGTGATGAGCCTACTGATTGGTGTAAAGGAAGCCGAATTCACTTTTATCCGCGAAAAAACCAACGCCACTGCCGGTAACCTGAGTGTGCAGGTGCAAAAATTAAAGGAGGCAGGATATATTGATGTAGTAAAACAGTTTAAAGATAATTACCCACAAACCACCTGTAAAATTACCCCTCATGGAATAGAGGCTTTTGATGCGTATGTGAAAGCATTGCAGCAGTATTTGCAGGCGGGGCAATCGTGAGGCCGTGAAGCGTGAGAAAATTAGTGAATCAGTAGCGTCATTTCGACGAGGAACGAGGAGAAATCTCATCCCCTTCCTGATCTTACCATTACAAGCAGTCGTAAGATTTCTCAATACGCTTCGCTTTGTTCGAAATGACGTTTACCCCATCTTACAAACATTTCACCTTTCTTTTGTGAACCTCTTACGTACCTTTGCTGTTATTGAAATACATGCAAGCTATTGTTACCGTAACCGGTCTTACCAAACAGTTTAATAACCTCACCGCCGTTCAGGATTTGTCTTTTTCTGTGAATGAAGGAGATGTATATGGCTTTCTCGGACAAAATGGTGCAGGCAAAAGTACTACCATCCGGATGTTGCTTACATTGATTAAGCCAACCGGGGGCACTATTGAGTTATTTGGAAAAGAACTTCATGCCAACCGGAATGAGATTTTAAGCCAGGTGGGCGCAGTTATTGAAAAACCGGACGTTTATAAATACCTGTCGGCCTACGAAAACTTGAAACTCTTTGCCCGATTAAGTGGTGTAAAAGTTACAGATACTTTATTGATGGATCAACTGGATAAAGTAGGACTGGCCCATCGTGCAAAAGATACCGTGAAAACGTTTTCACAGGGTATGAAGCAACGATTGGGTATTGCCATTGCTTTGGTACACGATCCCAAACTGATCATACTGGATGAACCTACCAATGGTCTCGATCCGCAGGGAATTGCTGATATCCGTAATTTAATTCTGCACCTCAGCCGCGATCTGAAAAAAACAGTCGTCGTTTCCTCACATTTATTAAGCGAGATAGAGCAGGTGGCTACCCGCGTGTTAATTATCGATAAAGGAAAAAAAATTATTGAAGGTAATGCCACAGAATTGTTCGATCCCTCTCAAACCATTGTAGAATTGGAAACTTTTGATAATGCTTTTGCAGTACAACAATTGCAACTTAGTGCATGGGCTGCACATTTGCAGCCACAAAGAGATTCGGCTATTTTGATAAAACTAGACAGACAATTGATCTCCCAGTTTCACCGCGATCTGGTGCAGATGGATATTCAGGTTTTGTCTTTGCAACCACGTCATTCACTGGAAGATTATTTTTTACAAGTAACCTCGGGCAATCAACATGTGGACACTTATTCAAATTGAGTTATTTAAAATTTTCCGCAGGCCCCGAACGTATATTGCGTTTGCGGCCATAACGGGCCTGATTGGTATCATTCAGTTTGGACTGAAACTGGATGGTGATGCCTATGTTGATTTTATGATGCGTGATATTACTTCTTCCATCACCATTGAAGGAAAAATTCTGAACGGTTATCAGGTATGTTATATCGTATTACAAATTCTGCTGGTGCACGTGCCATTATTAATTGCGCTGGTAGCGGCAGATATGATCTCCGGCGAAGCCAATATGGGTACGCTACGTATTATGCTTACCAAGCCCATTAGCCGTACCCGCTTTTTGTTGGCAAAGTTTGTGGCTACTGTGGCATATACATTACTGTTACTTGTGTGGCTTGCCATTATGGCTTTATTTATGAACATGATTATTTTTGGAACAGACGATTTGTTTCTGATGAAGTCGCAATACGTTGTACTACTGAAGAAAGATGATATTTTCTGGCGCTATGTTTGGGCATTTGGTTTTGCGGCACTGGCCATGACAACTGTAGCTTCATTGGGTTTTCTTTTCTCCCTCTTTGCAGAAAACTCTATCGGCCCCATTGTAGCAACTATGAGCGTGATTATTTTCTTTACTATTTTAAGTACGCTCAGTATTCCCGTCTTTAATACCATCAAGCCTTTTCTGTTTACAACACATATGATTGGATGGAAGGAATTTTTTGATATCAAGGTAAACGATGCTAATGAAGCCATTGTGGGTAGTATACAAAATCCGCAACGCATTGTAAAATCCGCACTGGTATTGGTAGTACATATTATTGGCTTTGTGGCAGCTTCAATATGGGTATTTAGAAGAAAGGATGTTTTAAGTTAAGTAATAGTCCATAGACCATGGTCCATGGACTATGGTCTATGGACAAAAAATAATGATGCATGAAAAGAATACTTTGTTTACTACTGGGGTTACATATTTCCGTACTTTCTTTTTCGCAGGATATGACTGCTTTGATCATGAAAGTAAAAGCAAAACTTGATCTGGTGAATGATTATGAAGCGGATGGTAAAATGAAAACGGATGTAGCTTTTATCAAAGCGCCGGTAGGTAAAGTGAAAGTATATTTTAAAAAGCCCAATAAATTCCGTTTAAAAAAAGATGGGGGTATTTCGTTATTGCCCAAAGGCGGTGTTTCTGTAAATATGAATTCGCTGGTTACCACTTCTGATTTTATTGCCTTGGCTGCAGGTGAAGCAATGGTAGGTGGTATCAAAACCAAAATCGTGAAACTGCTTCCTGCAAATGAAAACAGTGATATTGTACTTACCACTATGTACATTGATGAGGCTAACCTGCTGGTAAAAAAAGCCGTTACCTCTACCAAAGAAAATGGAACCTATGAAATTGAAATGAGCTATGGCCAATTTGCACAGTATGGGTTGCCGGATAAAGTAGTTTTTGCTTTTAACACAAAAGATTACAAATTGCCCAAAGGAATTACACTCGAGTTTGATGATGATGAAAAGCAATTAACAGAAGCAGAAAAAATAAAGAATCGAAAAGGAAGGGTAGAAATTACCTATACCAATTACCTGATCAATAAAGGTATTGCTGATTCAGTATTCAAATAATTTCGGGGCTGTAAAAATTGCCAACCGAAAAAAAATACGGGAGGCATAATGACTGCGCTTAGAACACTTCTACCGTCCAGCTGCGTGTAAACAGTTCATCGGTTTGCAACCTGTTAATTCCTTCTTTTTCAGTGATATCTCCAGAAGCATCTACACTGTCTGCAATACCACACCAGGGTTCAATACAAACAAAATCTGCATTCTTTGCACTCCAGATACCCATGTATGGGAAACCGGTATACGATAGTGTAACACCATGTGTATTGGAATGATTAAGGATAGAGATACTGCTTGAACGGAGATCTTTATACACCAATGCATCTCCAAAAAACAATTCTTTTTGTAAGGGAACCTGATCCTGATCTATAAAAAAAGATAGTGGGGTGGTTTCTATTAATCCTTCTGCTGAAAGTGGCCACTTGCCAGTAGTTTCTTTTTCACCGAATTGTAAATAATGATCTGTAAAAGTAGTTCCCTTTAGTAAAGGAACTGCAAATGCGGGATGTGCCCCAACAGAAAAATACAGCGGTTCTTTTCCTGTATTGGTAACTTCATAAGTTACTGTTAACCTGTTTTGATATAGTGTATACGTAATTGAAAAAGTAAAATCGAAGGGATAGATTTTACGTGTGTCTTCATCAGCGGATATACTAAAGCAGATACTATTATCTGTTTGCTTATGCACTACAAACATTTTTTCTCGCGCAAAACCATGGCGGCACATTGCATAGGTTTGTCCTTTGTAGGTATAGCTGTTGTTTTTTAATCCACCTACAATGGGAAACAACACCGGGCTCTTTTTTCCCCAGAATGCAGGATCGCCATTCCAGAGATATTCCTGTTGTGTAACCTGGTGAACAATGCTTTGCAGTTCTGCACCTCTGGCATCAATACTTACAGAAAGTTGTTCGTTTGAAATATGGTACATGCTGGTGTGGGTTATCCTTCATTCTCTTCTATACGCTCATCCACTGAATTGGCAATCATCCGCGCACTGATTTTTTTCAATGGGTTGCGGCGCATATCGGCATAGCCATTGCGCTTATTGATGATTTCAATACACTCAAATATAGATCCGAGAAAGGAACTGGTATCGGCTTTGTCTTTTCCGGCAATATCAAAAGCAGTTCCATGGTCAGGACTGGTTCTCACCACCGGTAAACCTGCCGTGTAGTTAGTGCCTTCGCCAACGGCCAATGATTTGAAGGGAATCAGTCCCTGATCGTGGTACATGGCCAGTACCGCATCAAATTTTTCAAACTGTCCACGTGCAAAAAAAGCATCGGCACTATATGGTCCAAACACCATCATGTTATGTTTGGCTTCTTTAATAGCAGGTTTAATAATGGTTTCTTCTTCATTGCCAATCAATCCTTCATCGCCTGCATGCGGGTTCAATCCCAAAACAGCGATCCGCGGTTTATCTATTCCAAAATCTTTTTGCAGGCTGCTGTGTATGATCTTTAATTTGCCAATAATATTTTCGCGGGTAATGTGTTTGGCTATTTCTGCAACGGGTACATGTTCCGTTACCAATCCCACACGCATATTTTCTGCAGTCATTAACATCACTACATCGGGTACACCAAACATAGCTTTGAAGTAAGGAGTATGACCGCTATTATTAAATGTTTCTGACTGAATGTTTTTCTTGTGAATAGGCGCTGTTACCAAACCCTGGATATGACCATCTTTTAAAGCCTGCGTGGCTTGTTGTAAAGAGATGAGTGCATACTTACCACCGATATCAGTAAGTTGCCCCGGTGTAATAGCCACTTCTTCTTCCCAGCAGTTTACTACATTTACCTGTTTGGGATTCAGGCGATTCAGCTCACGGGTATTGGCGTAATTGAGGTTGTATTCAGGTAATCCTTTACGATAAAAATTGATGCTCTTGTTACTGGCAAAAACAACGGGTGTACAAAAATCCAGTACCCTGTGGTCAGATAAGGTTTTAATGATCAGTTCTATCCCAATCCCATTCAAATCACCACTCGTAAATCCAATAACCGGTTTTTGCTGTTCGTTGCTCATGTCAATCGTTTAGGTGGTAAAAATAAGAAGAATAGGGGAGGAAACGTGAGACCTGAGGCGTGAATCTTATGTTCTACGTCATTTCGACAAGTGAGGAACGAACGAGGAGAAATCTTCTGTTTAATTCGATAGTAAGATTTCTCCTCGTTCCTCGTCGAAATGACGTCCCTTGTTTATCACTCACCACTCACTACTGTCCACTCACCGCAAATGCCCTAATTTTGCCTCAATGCAGTACACATTAAAAAAATCACTGGGTCAGCATTTTCTAAAAGATGAATCGATTTGTCAGAAAATCGTTGCTGCTTTACAGGAAGATACCTGTACACAATTGGTGGAAGTAGGTCCGGGCGGTGGTGCATTAACCAAATTCCTGTTGCCCTTACCCGGTATTGATTTTAAAGCAGTAGAGTTGGATGATGAGAAAGTAACGTATCTGGAAAAAACATATCCCGCCATACAGGGAAAAATCATTCACAAGAGTATTCTGGATATTGAAGCGCCTTTTGAAGGAAGTTTTATACTGGTGGGCAACTTTCCCTATAATATTTCTACGCAGATTGTTTTTAAAATGCTGGAATGGAAAGACCAGGTACCGGTAATGATTGGTATGTTTCAGAAAGAAGTGGCACAACGCATTGTATCTAAACCGGGCAGCAAAGTATTTGGTATTTTAAGTGTACTGGTACAGGTATTTTATGAAGTAGAGTATTTGTTTGATGTACCGCCGGAAAGTTTTACGCCACCACCCAAAGTAATGAGCGGTATGATTCGTTTGCGAAGGAAAACAGAAACCGTACCCATTGAAACTGAAAAGAAGCTTTTTACGTTAGTTAAAGCAGCATTTAACCAGCGGAGAAAAATGTTGCGCAACTCGCTAAAAAGTTTGTTTGAAGATGAATTTTTGCAAAACAAATTATTTGATAAGAGAGCCGAACAATTAACCATAGAACAATTTGCTGAATTAACTTTTCATATGCGTTAAAATTAATCAGTGCAATTCAGTGCAATCAGTGGCCAAAAAATGAAACCCAAAGTCCTCATCACATCCAAAGTTCACCCCTACCTTTTGCAAACCCTGGAAGCAAAAGGGTACGAAGTATTGCATCAGCCCAATATTACAAAAGAAGCTTTGCATGAAATTATTGATAGCATCACAGGTCTGTTTGTTACCACCCGTTTGATAATTGACAAGCCCATACTTGATAAAGCACATCAATTACAATGGATCGGCCGGTTGGGTAGTGGCATGGAACTGATTGATGTTGCTTATGCAGCAACAAAAGGAATCCGCTGTGTTAGCAGTCCTGAAGGAAACCGCAATGCAGTAGCAGAACATGCATTAGGATTGTTATTGAACCTGATGAACCGCATTCACAGTAGTAACCAGGAAATCAAAGAAGGCAAATGGATCCGCGATGCCAATCGTGGCGATGAACTTACCGGCAAAACCGTTGGTATTATTGGGTTTGGCAATACAGGCAGTGCGTTTGCAAAAATCCTTTCTTCATTCGAAGTAACCGTTTTGGCTTATGATGCTTTCAAGGCAGGGTTTGCCAAAGACTATGTTCGCGAAGCTTCGCTGGAGCAATTATACAGGTATGCTGATGTAATCAGTCTTCACCTTCCTCTAACCGACACCACCCGTTACATGGCCAATGATGCATTTTTTGAGTCATTGGAACAGCAACCCTATTTTCTGAATACCTGCCGCGGAAAAGTAACGGATACCAAAGCACTGATACGGGCTCTGCAAAATAAAAAGATCAAAGCGGCCGCATTGGATGTGTTGGAAAATGAAAAGCTCGAGACCTATACCTCAGATGAAAAAGCAGATCTTGACTGGTTACTCGCACAACCCAATGTGATCATTACGCCACATATTGCAGGCTATAGTGAGGAAGCTTTTTATCGAATGGCAAAAGTATTGCTGGATAAATTAAACGTGTAAGCCTCCTTTTCATAATCTCTTATCAATTTCGGAGGGATTCCCTTGTGGAAAATCATACGAATCTGTGCTTAATTCCGGCAAAATATTGCTCAAAAGGCATCCAGCGCAGAAAAACCCTGCTATTTCAACCAATTTTTAGCTGATTTGCTTACTTTTGTTAGTATGCAACGCTGCAGTTAAATGTGGCGTTGTATTTTTTTTGACTCTTCTAAACAGATTGATTATGAGCGATGCAATGTATGTAACCCAGGAGACCTTTGATAAGTTGCGCGAAGAGTTGCATAGAATGAAGGCCATTGACCGTCCTGCTTCCTCACGCGCCATTGCCGAAGCCCGCGAAAAAGGCGATTTAAAAGAGAATGCAGAATACGATGCAGCCAAAGAGGCCCAGGGTATGCTGGAAGCTAAGATCAAACAACTGGAAGGTTCTATTGCCAATGCTAAAATTGTAGATACCAACTCTATCGATACCAGTAAGGTTACCATTTTAACCAAGGTTACCATCACCAATATGGCCACTAAAAAAACAGTGACTTACCAGATTGTGGGCGAAAAAGAAGCCGATCTGAAACTGGGCAAAATTTCTGCAGGTTCACCCATCGGTAAGGGCTTGATGGGAAAAGTAAAAGGCGAAATAGCCGAAATTCAGGCACCGAATGGGGTGATGAAGTTCAGGGTGGATGATATTACTATTTGATTTTGGAAAGGTGAATTGGGAAATTTTGAAATTGATTTTATACAAGTGTGAAGGATAGTTTGGTGCTTTTTTTATACATATAGTTTGAAATTTCCCAATTCCAAAATTTCCCAATTCCAAAATTCCCATGACCCTCTTTTCAAAAATCATCGCCGGAGAAATCCCTTCTTACAAAATTGCAGAAAACGAAAAATTCTTCGCCTTCCTGGATATTTTTCCATTGGTAAAAGGTCATGTATTAGTAGTTCCTAAAACAGAGGTAGATAAATTCTTTGATGTGCCTGATGCGTATCTCTCCGAAATGCTCGTATTTGCCAAACCCATTGCACATGCCATTGAAAAAGCATTCCCCTGTAACCGTTGCGGCATCAGTGTTGTAGGACTTGAAGTACCACATGCACACCTACACCTGATCCCTATCAATAGCGCCGATGATCTTAATTTTAACCGTGCTAAACTAGCACTATCTAAAGAAGAGTTGAAAGAAGTACAAGAAAGATTGCGTCGAGAATTAGCAGGAAATCATTTGTAAGAAAAGCGCTAAACTCATCCAATTTTTAATTACTAATTTTTAATTATTAATTACTTCTTCACTCTCCCCGGATTTTTCGCAACAAACTCATCCCAACCTTTCAATCCTTTTACTGCTTTACCTAAAACAGAAGAAGTTTGGTAATGATGGCATAAGGCTACTGCCAATGCATCTGTGGCATCGAAGTACTGTGGTTTTTCTTCTATATTCAAAACCCGTTGCAGCATTTTCCATACCTGGTCTTTATCGGCATTACCATTTCCGGTGATGGACTGCTTTACTTTTTTAGGCGAATATTCTGTAACCAACAGATTGGCCTGCATGGCAGCCGCAATCGCTACTCCCTGCGCCCTGCCCAGTTTGAGCATACTCTGTACGTTTTTTCCAAAAAAAGGAGCTTCAATGGCAAAGGTAGAAGGCTGGTATAGTGTTATGAGTTCGCATACCTTGCTATGAATCATACCCAGTCGGGCATAGATATCTTTTTCTTTGGTTAGCTTCAACGCATCCATCAACAATACCTGCGCCTGGTTATTTTGTATCCGCAGCAGGGCATAGCCCATGAGTTGTGTTCCCGGATCAATGCCCAATATGATCTCTGCTTTTTTCATTCAGGGGTGAAAATACGGCGTTGTGGTGAATCGTGGGGCGGGAATCGTGAGACGTGAATCGTGAGTTGGCAGTATCATTTGCCATATTACCTATATTCATCACTCACCACTCACGATTCACGTCTCACGCTTTTCTATCTCCCCACTATCCCCGTTCTTTGCAATGCATAAACACCGGATGCTGAGTAAAAAGCTAAAAATATTCCTTAACTATTTTGTAGGGCCCATACTATTTGTATGGCTCTCGTATTCTATATACCGGCAAGTGAAGCAGCAGGGCGATGTGCAGCAGTCGTGGCATTTAATACAGTCTGCTTTTTCAGGACCGCAGTTAAACAAGTTGCTATTGGTTATATTGCTCATGCTGGTAAACTGGGGCATAGAAGCGCTTAAATGGCAGTTTTTGGTAAGTAGCATTCAGAAAGTTTCTTTTAACAGGGCATTCAGGGCTGTATTTTCGGGGCAGGCGCTTGGTTTTAATACGCTAAACCGCATAGGGGAATCTGCAGGAAGGGCCCTGTTTCTGGAAGAAGGAAACCGTTTACGCGGAGTTGTATTATCTGTTGTGGGCAGTATGAGCCAGATCATTGTAACCTTTGTTACCGGGGTACTGGCATTAATTTATCTGCGTTGGCATATTCTGGATGATACACACCACCTCGAAGGCTTGTCGGTATTCTGGCTGGATGGGTTGATCTATACCATTTCTGTAGGTATTGTATTATTTATCCTGATGTACTTCCGTTTGTCATGGCTCATCCAATTACTGGAAAAAATACCGTTTATTGCCAAACATAAATTCTTTGTACAGAAGCTAGAAGATTTTCATTGGAGAGAATTAACAAAAATTTTATTCCTTTCTTCTATCCGGTTCGTTGTATTTGTGGTACAGTATGTGCTATTGTTACAGGTGTTTGAAGTAAACATTGCCTGGCTGGATGCGGCTAGTTTGATTTGTGTGATGTTTTTAGTATTGGCCATTGTGCCAACCATCGCGCTGGCTGAGCTGGGTTTCAGGGGTAAAATAAGCTTGCAATTGTTTGGGTTGTTAAGTGCCAACACAATAGGCATCATTGCAACCGCAGCAGGTATCTGGATTATTAACCTCATTATTCCGGCTATTGCAGGCAGTTTGTTCATATTGGGCGTTAGATTATTTAAAAATAAATGAGTTCGGATTTGAAAAAATATTTGATTCTTTTTTGTTTGGTACTCAGCATCAGCTGGCGGCCAATTGCTACTGGTGAGGATTTCTGCAGTATTCGTAACCATGCGTTTCAGGCGGGAGAAAGTATTTCTTTTAATGTGTTCTATTCTGTGGTAGGTATTTATATCAATGCCGGAACCGCCAATTTCACAGTTACACCAACCCAGCTTAATAACCGGCAGGTATACCATGTAGTGGGCTCGGGCAGTTCTAACCCCAGTTACGACTGGATCTTTAAAGTGCGCGATAAATACGAAAGCTACATTGATACAGCAACCCTGAAGCCATTAAAGTTTGTAAGAGATATTAATGAAGGCGGGTTTAAAAAATACGAGAACATCACGTTTAATCACCAGGCCAATACGGCGGTTACCACTGATGGTGTTTTTAAAGTGCCCAATTGTGTGCAGGATGTATTGAGTTCTATTTACTATGCGCGCAATATTGATTTCAATAAATACAAGAAAGAAGATAAGATTCCGTTCACCATGTTTTTGGATAATGAGGTATACAATCTCTACATTAAATACCTTGGTAAGGAAGTGATCAAAACCAAATATGGAAAATTCAATGCCATTAAATTCAAACCCCTGCTGGTAAAAGGAACTTTATTTGAAGGCGGTGAGAAGATGACAGTATGGGTTAGTGATGATGCCAACCATATTCCTTTGCGCATCGAAAGCCCGATTGTGGTGGGTAGCGTAAAAGTAGACATGATGCAATACCGAAACCTTCGTTACCCTCTCAGTTCTATGGTCAGCTTCCGATAAACTCTCCGGAAGGTCTCTTATGTCTCTTTTTCTCAGCAATTGGTTATCGAAGAAGCTTCATTCAAGATGTATCCTGTTTAATTGCGAATGGCGGTAAGCATACATGCAGATACCAATAAGGATACATGCCGCAACACAGAGCCCCGAAACAAGTCCGCCGAATAATGATTGATAACTTGTTTGGCCAATATATGCACCTACCACTACCGAAGCTGCAGAAACAACACCGGATATGGCAGCAATAATGGCGTTGGCAGTTCTGTTGGAAATTTCAATACGGGCATTGCAGTTGCCGCAATTGGTAACCGAATAGTTATTCAGTTCCACAAATTTTTTGAAGGGTATGCAATCGCCACAATCCGGACAGCATGCGATCTGGTTCTTAGACATGGGATATTGGATTTTGGTTTTGTTTACAACAATTCCAGAACACAATTTAGTGCAGCGATGCTACTTTAACCCAATAAAAACACGGAATTTACCTGTGGTATTAACGGAAAATTATTGTAGGAAAAACCACATTGCTGTAGTGTTATAGCTCAGAAAGCGAAAAGCAATCTTTATGACGGACACCTTTTTCGGTTATTTGCAGACTGCTGCATTCGTTTACCGGATCGTGTTCATAATAGAGCAGATAATCGTTTTCTGCGGCCTCCTGTAAAAACGTTTTCTTCTCTTTCAGGGTAGTTAGGGGGAACATATCATAGGCCATTACATAGGGCAGGGGTATGTGACCAGTAGATGGAAGCAGATCGGCCATGTACACGAGCGTTCTTCCTTTGTACTGTATTTGCGGCAGCATCATTTTATCGGTATGGCCGTTTACAAAACGAATGGATATATTTTCTGTAAAAGAAGTACTGCTCAATAAACCATTTTTAGCCATGCCTTTTTCAGGTATGGGTACAAACTGTAATTGGCCACTTTCTTTAATGGGTAAGATATTTTCTTTGAGGAAAGAGGCTTTTTCCCTGTCGTTGGGTACCGTAGCCCATTGCCAGTGATCTTCGTTGCTCCAGTAAACCGCATTAGGAAATGCGGGAACCAGTTTTTCTCCTTCCCGCACAATACTTCCGCCACAATGATCAAAATGCAGGTGGGTTAAGAATACATCGGTAATATCGGCGCGGCTAAAACCATGTACCGCCAGCGAGGCATCTAGTGTATCATTTCCATGCAGATAATAATGTCCGAAAAATTTGGCATCCTGTTTATTGCCCATGCCGGTATCTACCAGTATCAGTCTTTTACCATCTTCAATTAATAAACATCTAAGTGCCCATGGACACATATTGTTTTCATCGGCTGGGTTTAATTTGTTCCAGATACTTTTTGGTACCACACCAAACATGGCGCCGCCATCTAATTTAAAATAACCCGTATTAATTGTGTACAGTTTCATTTTAGATAATGTTGGCACTAAGGTAGGATATAAAAATAAGCCGCAGATTCGCAGATTAATCTGCGAATCTGCGGCTCAAAAATGATCAGCAAGATTTTTTATTTTAAGCAAGCTTTGTTTTGTTCTGACTTCTTAAAGCAAAGCCTAATAAAATCAACCCGATCACAAAGAAAACCACCAATGCCAGTACCGAATTTCTTTGCGAACCTGTGTATTCATTAATGTATCCAAAACTGAACATACCAATTACAATGGCAATTTTTTCTGTTACATCATAAAAACTGAAGAACGAAGTGGTGTCTTTGGTTTCCGGCATCAGTTTGGCATACGTACTTCTGCTGAGCGATTGAATGCCACCCATCACAAATCCTACGAGAACAGCCAAACCATAAAATTCATTGATGCCATCTCTCGGTAATAAATACCCGATTACACACAATACAATCCAGAAAGAAACCGTAACCATCAATGCTTTAAAATTGCCAATTTTGTTAGAAAGTTTCGCAATCAGGTAGGCCCCGGGGATGGCTACCAGCTGAATGATTAATATGGCAATGATGAGGTTGGAGGTTGGAATATTCAGTTCGCTTTTGCCATACAAGGTAGCTGCCAGCATTACGGTTTGCACGCCCATATTAAAGAAGAAG
This sequence comes from Chitinophaga pinensis, assembly GCA_943372845.1. GTDB lineage: Bacteria > Bacteroidota > Bacteroidia > Chitinophagales > Chitinophagaceae > Sediminibacterium > Sediminibacterium pinensis_K. The sequence goes on from CALSAD010000005.1 coordinate 207,506, forward strand.
AAAGCACCTAAATATCTTTTCAGAACCGGCATGTGTTTTATCTGCTTCCATACCTTAGTTAGCTCTTTATAACCATAGGTAAAAATGCTTCCTCTGTCATTGCTCTTGGCAATAGGTGTTCCTTTAGGTAAACGCTTCAAAGCAAACTGACCAAAGCCCCACCACCACACACCTACCAATAAAAAAGATATTTGTGATGCTTTACCTACTGATAGTAAATTTTCACCATTGGCATTTTTTCCGAACAATTCAGGTTTTAGTATGAATACAAAACAGATAATTTGTAAGATCACACTTCCGGTATACCCCATGGCAAAGCCTTTGGCACTTACACGGTCCTGGTCTTCCGGTGCCGCAATTTCAGGCAGGTACGAATTGTAAAATACCAGACTGCTCCAGAAACCAATGCAGGCAATGATCAAACATAACAATCCATACCCAAGATTACTCTTATCAAAAAAATACAGGGCACCGCAAGCAATGCTTCCCATAGTACAGAAAAAGAATAGAAAATTTTTCTTGTTGCCTTTGTAATCTGCAATGGAAGAAAGCAGAGGCGACATACATGCCACCACTAAAAAAGCAATGCCCAATGCATAAGTGTATAGAGAGGTATTCACAAATTCTCTCCCAAACAGATGAACGATATCGTTAGAAGTGGCATCATTGCCATCACCCGTTACAGCTTCATAATAGGCAGGAAAAATGGTAGAGGTAATAACCAGATTGTATACACTGTTGGCCCAGTCGTACATGGCCCAGCCGGTGATTACTTTTTTGGGTGCAGTCTTCATGGTAATTAAAAATTAGCAATTAAAAATTAACAATTATTCCGATATCAGCACTACTTATTATTTATGGCAGAGACTCAATGTAAAATTATGTATTCCATATTGGCCGTTAATTAACCGCGAAGGCGCGAGGACGCAAGGGATCGCTAAGCTATGAATGTAAAGACTTCGCGTATCCTTGTGCCCTCGAGTCTTTGCGGTAAAATTTTACTAAATAAGCCTCTGCCAATTCCTACTTATATTCCTCTCCTCAATTCGAAGCCAACCTAAAGCAATTATTAATTTTTAGTTGCTAATTATTAATTACTTCAAATACCCCGTCAGCACCAACACCAGCAACACCGCACCCACAATCACCCTATACCAGCCAAACAGTTTAAATCCGTGTTTTTGTAAAAAGCCAATAAAGAATTTAATGGCAATCATGGCCACGATAAAAGCAACTACATTTCCCAATGCCAGTGCAATCAGGTTATCCGTATTGGTTAAGAGTTCCGGGTTTTCTTTGTAGGCTTTTAATAATTTATAACATGTTGCCGCTGCCATAGTGGGTACTGCCAGAAAGAAAGAAAATTCTGCTGCCAGGTTGCGCGTTAACTTTTGTTGCATACCCCCGATAATACTGGCGGCACTACGGCTGGTTCCGGGTATCATGGCCAGGCATTGCCAGAGGCCAATCATAAACGCTTTTGATAAATTAATGTTCTCTTCTTTTTCTACGGTAGGTTGTTTAAATAGTTTATCTATAAATAAAAGTATAAACCCACCCACCAGCATGGTAATGGAAACGGTTAAAGGGCTCTCGAGTAAAGCATCTATTTTGTTAGAAAAAATAGCACCCAGTGCCAGCGCGGGAATGACAGCGATAATCAGTTTCAGGTAAAAATTGAATTTATTAAGCGGGAAAAATTTTTTCCAGTACAATACCACCACAGAAAGAATGGCACCGAATTGTATAGCTACTTCAAATAATTTAGTAAAGGGGTCGGCAGAAATATGGAGGATAGAACTGGCAATAATCATATGCCCGGTAGAAGAAATGGGTAGGAACTCCGTTAGTCCTTCAACAACAGCAATTACAATGGTCTCAAAAATCGTCATAGATAGTTAGTTTGATCCGCCCAAATACTACAGGGTGATGGATAAAGATAACAGGAAAGATTGGAAATCGGCCATCCTGGAAGAGAGGGAGGGAATATCGAACGCTGAACAAGGAATGTCGAATGTAGAAGTGTTTGGCTTTACTTCTACATTCGACATTCCTTGTTCGATATTCGATATTCTTTTTTGCTAAGGCAATAAAAAAGCGATACTTACTATCGCTTTACTGAATACATTATTTTATTCGACCTGTAGCTTACGCTGTTTTCGGTTTCTTAAATATCGCATACACTTCAACCAGCAGTCCCAATACAATCAATATGGGTGCAATGGTGATGCGGGTTGTGCTGTATACTTCTTTGGTGTCAAACACATTTGGGTCGGCACTTTTACCGCCACTCATTAAAAACAGGCCCAGTAACATGATTACCGCACCTATCATCATCCAGGTATAATTGTCTTTGGTAAATAAAGCAGAATTCACGTTTTGTTTTTGCTCACTCATGGGTTATTATTTATAAAGGCTAAGATATGGTTTTTTAGTCTGGAGACTGGAGTTAGCAGTCTGGAGTAAAAAAATTCCAGACTCCAGTCTCCTAATACAAGTCGTCTAATTTCATTTTTAAATATTTCAGTACGCTCCGGTGGGTACTGTATACAGAAATACCTACGCCTAGTACAATCAAACCTCCGAATAAGATCAGGGTTAGTTTTACATCACGTATGCTTTTCAATTGCGGAAACTGGCTTTCGGCCCAGCTGATTACGCTAAACAGTATTACAATGGCAATACCAGAACTGATGAGTCCATTAATTACGGCCCTTATATTTAATGGCTTTGCAATAAACCCCCTGGTAGCACCCACCATTTGCATGGTCTTGATCAAAAAGCGGTTACTGAACATGGCCAGTCTGATGGTATTGTCAATACTAAAAGTTACGATCAAACATAAAATGATAGCCACCACCAAAAATATCAAACCGATTTTAGAAGCACGTTCATTCAGGCTGCTCACCAGGCTTTTGGGGTATTGAAGGTCGGTGATCTGGTCGCCATAGGCTGCCATCAGGTTGGCGGATATTTTATTCAGACTGTCGCTGTTCACATATTCGGCCTTGGCATAAAAATCAATACTCTCCGGTAAGGGATTTACATCAAGTATCGTGGCCCAGTCTTCATTATTTTCTTTGTTCCAGATCTGTTTAGCAGAGGCTTTATCAATGTACGTAACGTTTTTGGCAAAAGGCTGTCCGGCAATGTATTGCTGTATTTGCCCAATGGTATCCTTATTCAGGGTACGCAGGTAGGCACTTATACGGATATCTTCCTTAAATGCATTACCCACCGAGCTGATGTTTAGAAAAAACCATCCCATAATACCCATGATCAGTAAAACCAGTGCCACGCCCACCACACTATAAATGTAATTGGGCTTGCTCCGTTTCATCGATGATTTGCCAATATTTGCCATACTCAAAAAAGGTTTAAAAAAATCTTCCATCTCTTCCTAATGGAGAGTGCTGAACTGAGGCAAATGTACGCTTTTGAAGCCTAAACACTTACATTTGCAGCCATGCTAACGATCATTTTGCAAATGAAAAATAGCGCATTCCCGCTGGAAATGGGTTAAAGAACTGTTAGGATTGCTGAATTGGGAAATTTTGCAATTGGGAAATTTTGAAATTATACACACCACGCACCATTCCAAAATTCCCCATTTCAAAATATTTTCCTGGGCTCAGGTACTCCTCATCTCTTTCAAAGCTGGTTTGTTATGAATAAGAGGAGCAGGCAATATTGAATGATAAGTTCTGTAAATCGGATGAAGAATTTTTTTACTTCAACATTCGATATTCCTTGTTCAATATTCGATATTAAAAACATTTATCAATCCCTCTTTGGGCCAAGGTTAAAAGGTATGGAATACAATTTCAGGAAAATAGAAAAAGAATGGCAGCGCCAGTGGAAAGAGAACGGTGCGTATAAAGTACAGAACGATTTCAGTAAGCCCAAATGCTATGTACTGGATATGTTTCCGTACCCAAGTGGTGCAGGGTTGCATGTAGGCCATCCATTGGGGTATATCGCTTCGGATATTTACAGCCGTTATAAAAGACTCAAAGGCTTTAATGTGTTGCATCCCATGGGCTATGATGCTTTTGGTTTACCTGCTGAGCAGTATGCCATTGAACATGGGGTACATCCTGCTAAAAGCACGGCGCAAAATATTGATAATTTCAGGAAGCAGCTGGACAATATTGGTTTCTGCTACGACTGGGATCGCGAAGTACGCACCTGCGAACCGGAATATTATAAATGGACACAGTGGATTTTTCTACAACTCTTCAACAGCTTTTATAATCGCTTAACGCAGAAGGCTGAACGCATAACGCTGTTGGTTAGTGAATTTGAAATAAATGGCAATGTGGCACATGAATGTCCGGGGGATGCTTCTGTACAATTTACCGCAGCGCAATGGAAAACGTTTACGGAGAAAGAGCAACAGGATATTATCATGAACTATCGCCTTGCTTTTTGTGGCTATGGCGAGGTAAACTGGTGTGAAGCATTGGGTACTGTTTTGGCCAACGATGAAGTGGTAAATGGCGTTAGCGAGCGTGGTGGTCATCCCGTAGTTAAAAAGAAATTACGTCAATGGTATCTGCGCATTACGGAATATGCCGACCGTTTACTCGACGGCCTAAAAACCATCGAATTCTCCGAAGCCATGCAGGAAATGCAGACCAACTGGATCGGAAAATCTTACGGAGCAGAAATCTCTTTCAATATCGTCAGCGGTGAATCGTTAAACGTGGGTAAAGAAAATCTCACGACTCACGATTCACGCCTCACGGTCTACACCACCCGCCCCGATACTATCTTTGGTGTAGACTTTATGGTCATTGCCCCCGAACATGAACTGATTGCCGCCATTACCACTGCCCAGCAACAGCAGGATGTAGAAGCATACATTACCTATGTAAAAAGCCGTAGCGATCGCGAAAGGCAGGCGGAAAAAAAGATCAGCGGTTGTTTTACCGGTGCGTATGCGGTGAATCCATTTAACGGAAAACAAATTCCTATCTGGATCTCTGAATATGTATTGGCCGGCTATGGTACCGGTGCCATTATGGGTGTGCCCTGCGGCGATGAGCGTGATCATAAATTTGCCAAGCACTTTAATATATCCATCACCAATATCATTGGTGAACATTACAATGGCATAGATGCCAACCCCACCAAAGATGCGAAGCTGGAGAACAGCGAATTTCTAAACGGCGTAATTATGCGCGATGCCATTGCTATTGTAAATGCAAAGCTGGAAGAAATGGGCATAGGCAAAAAGAAAGTAAACTATAAAATGCGCGATGCGGCGTTTAGTCGCCAGCGTTATTGGGGCGAACCTTTTCCCATTATCTGGAAAGATGGCATTGCCTATCCGCTCGATGAAAAAGAATTACCACTTCGTTTACCCGAAGTAGAAAGCTACAGTCCCGGCCCCGAAGGCGAAGGCCCCCTTGCAAATCTGCCTGAATGGACAAACGTAAATACCTCCCCCTCTCCACGCAGTGGAGAGGGGCCAGGGGTGAGGGAAACCAATACCATGCCCGGTTACGCCGGCAGCAGCTGGTATTTTCTCCGCTACATGGACCCACACAACAACGAAACTTTCTGCGACAGAAAAGTGAGTGACTACTGGAATCAAGTAGATCTCTACATTGGCGGAACCGAGCACGCCGTAGGCCATTTATTATACAGCCGCATGTGGACCAAAGCCCTCTACGACCTCGGCCATATTGGTTTTGATGAACCATTTAGAAAATTGTTGAATCAGGGGATGATACAAGGGAGTTCGAGGTTTGTGTATAGAATTTTGTGGGGAGGAATATTTAAGCCAGATTTTGATGTTTCTAAACTCCCTTCAATAATAGTATCTCAAAGACTTAGAAACGAATGGGCTCACAATAATGAATCCGCTTTGAAAAGCTTTCATGAAAAATTAAAAAATGTATTAAATAACACAGGTGTAAATTTTATTCCTGGCTTCACTATTAGCGAAGTGAGAGTTGATGTAAATTTTGTTGATGGAGTTGAATTAAATATTTCTGCATTCAGAAAATGGCGCAACGGAGAATATGCCGATACAATCATCATTGGAGAGGATGGCGAAGTATCCATGCCAAACACTCCCCTCTCCACAAATGGAGAGGGGCCGGGGGTGAGGTACATCTGCGGAGTAGAAGTCGAAAAAATGTCCAAATCAAAATTCAACACAGTAGACCCAACAGATCTCGTTGAAAAATTCGGAGCAGATACTTTCCGCATGTACGAAATGTTCCTCGGTCCGGTAGATCAGAGTAAACCATGGGATACCAAAGGCATTGAAGGCGTTCACCGTTTTCTGAAAAAGTTCTGGCGCTTATTTTTTGATGAGATGAAGGGTAAAGTGTGGAACGAGGAAAAAGCCACCGCAGAAGAACTGAAAGTATTACACCGCACCATCAAAAAAATTGAAGAAGATACTGAGCGTTTCAGCTTTAATACTGCGGTAAGTGCTTTTATGATCTGTGTAAACGAACTGGCCGATCTGAAATGCCATAAACGCGAAGTACTGGAATCGGTTATCATCATGCTCACCCCTTATGCTCCGCATATCAGCGAAGAATTGTGGGCAGCATTGGGTAATACCGGTTCTGTATTAGATGCTGCGTATCCTGTATTTGAATCGAAATATGTAATCGAATCTTCCAAGGAATACCCAGTAAGTATTAATGGTAAAGTACGTACCAATATTAACATTGCTTTAGATGCCAATCCCGAGCAAGTTCAAGAAATTGCATTGACAAACGAACTCGTACAAAAATGGATGGAGGGCAAGCCGCTCAAGAAATTTATTTTTGTTAAAGGGAAGATGATCAATATTGTCATCTAACCCGTCATTTCGAACGAAGCGTAGCGAAGTGAGAAATCTGCTCACGATTAGCAGATTTCTCACTCGTCGTTCCTCCTCGTTCGAAATGACGTATTCCCGACGATTTCTTCTATGATGCGAAAACTAAACATCCCCAATATGAAAAAATCATCTACACTTTTATTGTTTGCAGGTATCTTATTTTGTTCCAGCGCTTTTGCTTCCGGCAATCACGAAGATTCGGCCCATGTAGTATTAAAAGCAAAAGTAGAACAGATGGAGAAGCATATCCGCCAGTTACAAACAGAAATCAAAACGCTCAAGTCGGCCGACAGTAACCACGTGGCAGACCTAACCGCTATTAAGCAGGTAGTGCCTGCACCTAAGGCCAAGAAAGTAGTGATAGACAGAAGAGGTAGTAAGCAGGCCTGGTTTCAATAGACTTACTGTTTAGCTTTTGGAAAGTTGAAAACTTTCCAAAAGCTTTTAAAGCTTCCCACCACTCATATAATCTCAGTTTTTTTTACAAGCGGGGTTTATTATCTTGTCAGCACAATCAAAACTTTGCTGAATGAGAAAACTACTGCTGCTGGCAAGTTGCTGGCTTTATGCAAATGCCCAGGCACAATCTTCTGAAGCCTATTTTTTATCGGCTCCCTGTTTAAGTCCCGATGCACAAACAGTTGTCTTCAGTTTTGAAGGCGATCTCTGGAAATCCTCGGTTGCCAATGGCCAGGCCACTCGTTTAACTGCCATGCAGGGCTATGAAAATAATGCCAAAATTTCGCCCGATGGGAAATGGATTGCATTTACCGGAAGGCAAATGGGTAATGCTGATGTATACATCATGCCATTGGCCGGTGGAGATATTAAGCAACTCACTTTTCATAGCGGTACCGATGATGTAAATAGCTGGAGCTGGGATAGTAAGAAAATTTATTTCACTTCTTCACGTAACGGACAGCCATCCGGATATACCGTACCTATTACCGGCGGCACGCCTCAACGCCTGTTCGGTGATCATTATTTTTTATATGACCATGGTTTGTTTGAACATCCTTCTACCGGAGAAATATTTTTTAATGATACCTGGGAAAGCAGCAACCAGGTAGCACGTAAGCGTTACAAAGGTCCTTTCAATCCAGACATTCAATCGTATAATATTGCTACCAAACAGTATAAAAAATATACCGATTGGGAGGGTAAAGATTTTGGAACCACCATTGATAAATCCGGCAATATTTATTTTATTTCTGATGAAGTAAATGGTGAATACAATCTGTACACTTTGGATAAGGGAAAGAAAACCGGGCTTACCCGTTTTACCTCTTCCATAAAAACACCTATGGTGAATGCCAATGGTGGTAAGATTGTTTTTGAAAAAGAGTACCAGTTGTGGATGTATGATGTGGCCAGTAAAAAAGCAGATAAGCTTGAGATCACTTTACTGCGTAATAATATATTACCCGCCGATAAGGATTATGAAGTGCGAGCCAATATTACCAATTTTGATGTATCGCCCGATGGAAAAAAACTGGCTTTCACCTCCCGCGGAGAAATATTTGTGAGCGATGTAGAAGGGAAATTTATACAGCGCATCAATAAAAAAAATGCAGAGCGAGCAAGGGAAGTAAAATGGATGAGTGATAATAAAACATTGTTGTTTAATCAAACAGTCGGTGGTTACCTAAACCTGTTTACTGTTGCAGCTGATGGCAGCAGTGCTATAAAACAGATTACAACAGATACCAAAGACAATCGTTCCGTTGTGTTTAGTAAAACCAAAACCAAAGCAGTTTACCTGAGCGGACGCGATGAAGTTCGCTTACTGGATCTCAAAACTTTAGAAAGTAAAACACTGGTGAAGGATGAGATCTGGGCCTTCCAGAATTCAGATCCCGGCTTTTCTCCCAATGAAGAGTATGTATTATTTACCGTAGTCAGAAATTTTGAGCAGGATATTTTAATACATCATATCAAAGACAATACAACCACTAACCTTACCAATACGGGCGTTACAGAGTCTAACCCGGTTTGGTCGCCCGATGGAAAATATATTTATTTCAATGCTGCCCGCACCAAACCCTCGTATCCGTTCGGTATGCAGAATCCGCGCATATATCGGATGCCATTGGAAAAAATAGATGATCCTTACAGAAGTGATAAGTATAATGATCTGTTTAAAACAGAGAAGAAAGAAAAAGATACTACCAAAAAAGAACCCGTTGTTGTTCCGATTCAGGTAGATGCTGCTGGTATTATGGATAGGCTGGAACAGGTAGGCCCTTCTTTCGGTTCACAGTATTTATTGAATGTAGTACAGAAAGGAGAGAAGAGTATGGTATTGTTTGTGAGTGATCATGCAGAGGGCCGACCTGCTTTATGGAAAACCACACTGGAGCCATTTGAAAATCCGAAGACAGAAAAAATAGTTGGTGCAGATGCAGGAGGTTTTGAATATGCAGAAGCCTCGGATAAGTCCATGGTTTTATTTAATGGAAATATTTTTAAAGTAAATCTGGATGGAAACAAAGTAGATCCGGTTGCTATCAGCAGCACATTCCGAAGAAACCTGGCAGAAGAGTTTGCCCAGATCTTCCAGGAAACATGGGCGCAGGTAGAAGAAAATTTTTATGATGAAAAATTTCATGGTGTTGACTGGCAGGCTATCCGTAAAAAATATGAGGTCTTTATTCCCAAACTGAATAACCGCGCTGATCTGCGTACGGTATTAAATGATATGTTGGGCGAATTAAATTCTTCGCATCAGGGTTTTTCATCTAATGGGGATGAAGAAAATATTACATTATCTAACCGAACCATGGAAACGGGTATCGTGTTTGAAAATGCCGATCCTTATAAAGTAAAATATGTAGTAAAGAAAACCAATGCCGATAAAAAATCGGTGGATGTACTGCCCGGTGATGTGTTGGTAAAAGTTAACGATGAGCCGGTAGATAAGGCTATGGATAGAAATCTGTATTTCAGTAAGCCTTCACTTGACAGAGAGATTAAATTAAGTTTTACCCGTGGCACACAAAACATAGATGTAAAAATTCATCCACAGGCCACGATAGCCAACAATTTGTATGATGAGTGGATTGACAATAACCAAAAGCGGGTAGATGAAAAAAGTAAGAGCCGTATTGCATATCACAATATGAAGAATATGGGTACTGGCGAACTGGAAAAATTCCTCATAGATATGACACAGGATTTTTACCAGAAAGATGCGATGATACTGGACCTCCGTTATAATACAGGTGGTAATGTACACGATGAAGTATTGAAATTTTTAAGCCAGCGTTCTTACCTCAAATGGAAATACCGTGAGGGGAAACTGGCACCTCAAGGTAATTTCGGTCCGGCCGATAAACCTATTGTCTTGCTCACCAATGAACAATCGTTAAGTGATGCAGAAATGACTGCTGCCGGGTTTAAAGCATTGAAGCTGGGAAAAATTATTGGAACAGGTACCTATCGCTGGATCATCTTTACCAGTGGCGCAGGATTGGTAGATGGCTCTTTTGTACGACTGCCGGGTTGGGGTTGTTATACACTCGATGGTAAAGACCTTGAAAAAACCGGTGTTGAACCAGATATGTATGTTGGGATGAATTTTGAAGACAGAATCAACAAACGAGATCCACAATTAGATAAGGCGATTGAAGAAATATTGAAACAGTTGAAATAATTGCTGTTAACATCTGTATAAGCCGCTGCATTTGCAGCGGCTTTTTAATGTGCCAAAACGCAGGTTTCCTAAACAATACTTGTCTGGTTAAACAGCTAGTCTTATATTTCTATTTAATATGCAATTCACCTTCAATAGATTCAGCGGCCTGCTACTTGTATTCTTTATACATGGCCTGGTGTATGCAATACTTCTATTTAAAAAGGGCATCCAGAATGAACGAAACAGTGATAAATGGCTGGCATTTTTTCTGTTGTTGTGTGTAATGTATATCTGTCCCTGGATGCTGGGTTATGCCGGTTGGTATAATGGTAAAGAGTGCATGGATTGCCGCAATTTTATGTTCTACATGCCATTGCAGCATACCCTGTTGATGGGGCCGGTAATTTATTTTTATGTACAGAGTTTATTGAATCCTGCATTTCAGTTTCAAAAAAAACATGTGTGGCACCTGCTGCCTGCCATTGCATACATTATCTGGAATATAGTAGTCGTGATTACCGATCGTATTGTACTGAAACAATATTACCTGATGGATGGTGCCAACGATCCTGATTTTCAAACATGGTACCTGGTGTCAGGACTGATTAGTTTGTTAGGATACCTGGTGCTTTGCCTTCGTTATTATAATAACTATCGCCGCTTTATTGTACAGGAACTTTCTTTTGCAGATTCGGTAACATTTCAATGGGTAAGTAATTTTCTGGTAGCCTGTTTCATTTATTTTCTGTCAACACTGGTGTTCGATATATTAGATCTTTTAGAACTGGCAGGGGATACAAGAGGGGCATGGTGGTATTATCTGGTGTTTGCCATTATTTTTTATTATATCGCCATTACAGGATATTCTCATTCTATAGAAAACAGGGTTAGTTTTCAACTCGATTTTTTAAAATATCGGATGCCTGCATTACTACCCGCTGCTCCACTTGTTGAATCTTTAACTGAGGATATTCAGTATGAAGAAGTGCGTACGCCGGAAGGGGAAATTACTTCATCGCCGCAGGCAAACTATACTGAATGGAAGGAGAAAGTATATAACCGGGTAGTAAACCAGTTTCGCTACCACGATCCGGAACTTACGCTAACCGATCTTGCCCGGGAACTGGATACCAATGCTTCTTTTTTATCAAAAGTGATTAACCAGTCTTTCAAAATGAACTTTAATGATTTTGTGAATTATTACCGCGTTAATGAGGTGAAAGAAAAACTGGGTAACCCCGAATTTTCCAATCTGACCATTATGAGCATGGCTTATGAAGCCGGTTTTAATTCTAAAGCCACTTTCAACCGGGCATTTAAAAAGGTAACCGGAAAAAATCCCAAAGATTTTATTGCCTGAGGTTTAAAGGTATATCCCCGATTCTCTGTGCTACTCCTTATCTCTCAAACGCTGTGTTGAAAAGATACTATTTGCATATAGCAGATTTTCAATAGTGAGCAGTGTATCAGTTTGAAATTTATCAGGGAATAGTCAGGAATTTTAGCCGCAGATTCGCAGATTATTAGCCAAAAATCTGCGAATCTGCGGCCACAGAATTCTGAATTTATTTACAGTGATACCCTACCTAATGGGGTAATTCAGTCTGAAAGATAGTATCAAATCCTGTTTTTATAATTTGAGACCTGTATCGTACGCCTCAAATCATGCTATGAGGCGGTAACCGCTTTGTGGGAGCCCAATTTGCACCCATAAACGCAAACAGCATGAAAACGATTTTTCTTTTCGCAATTCTTCTGAGCACATCTGCAACAATAGCCCAAACCCGTATGAAAAGAGATACCCTTACTGCTTTACAAACAGATTCGGTATCGGTATCCTCTAAAAAGCCCTATATCCAGAACCTGGCAGACAGAACCGTGCTAAATATAGAAAGTCGCTCAGCCAGTATGGGTCAGCATGCTTTGGAACTATTGAAATCGGCTCCGGGTGTGGTGGTAGATGCCAATGAGAATATACAGATGGGTGGCAAATCAGGTGTAACGGTATTGATTGATGGGAGGAACACACAATTATCCGGACAAGATCTGGCTCAGATATTAAAAAGTATTGAATCAGATAATATCAAAGAAATTGAATTGATGAACAATCCGTCTGCCCGTTTTGATGCAGCAGGAAATGCAGGTATCATCAATATCAAACTCAAAAAAAGTATTACGAAAGGGTTGAATGGAAGTATTGGGGCATCTTGGAGCCAGAGCACACATGCCAGGCAGAATGGGTCATTCTCTTTGAACGCCAGAAACCGAAAATGGAATATGTATACCAACCTTGGTATCAATAATGGATTGCAATATACCATTGCAGAGAATGATCGGATAACTCAAATGAAACAGTATGTACAAAGAGGCGATGAGCGGGATGAGTTTAACAGCGCCAGTGCCCGAACAGGAGTTGATTATTCCGTGAATAAAAAAACTACTTTGGGCATCATGTGGTTATACAATTCCCGCTATACCGGAATGGATAACCGCAACAGAACCTGGGTACAGCAAACAGGTGCAGCTGATACCAATGTGTTTACCAGAAGTATATCGCCATTTCATACCAATCGGAATAATGTGAACGTCAACTATCGGTTTGTGCCCCGAGAGGGAACTGAATTAACGGTAGACGCAGATGTTACCCGTTTTGTGTCTTCTTTGGATAATATTGTTCAGAACGAAATGCAGAACCAGCAGCTAACCAAATTTGCCACTACTGCTGCGCAAAATATGGCAGGGGTAAATATAGGCATCCAAAGTATAAAAGCGGATTATGCCACTAAGATGGGAAAGAATACAAAGTTGGAAGCAGGTATAAAGGCAGTAATTACGAAAACCGATAACAACCTGCAGGTATTATTGAATGATGGTTTTTTATGGAAGCAGGATACCAGTAAAACCAATAGTTTTCATTTCACAGAAAAGATACAGGCAGCATATATCAGTATAGAAAAAAAATGGACCCATTGGCAAATGCAGATGGGCTTACGGGCAGAAAATTCGATAGTGAAAGGAGCATCCGTTGATCTTGCGAAGAATCGGTTGATAAAACCGGATACAGCGTATTGTAATCTTTTCCCTACATTGTTTCTGCAATATTCACCAGATGAAACCCATCAATTTGGGTTCACCTATGGTAAAAGAATTGACCGCCCTAATTACCAGGATCAGAATCCTTTTATTTATGTGCTGGATGCGTTTAACAGTGAGCAGGGTAACCCATATCTCTTGCCCCAGATCACCCACAGTGCTGAGGTCCGATACTCATACAAAGAGGCCAGTACAATAAAAATCAAGTACGCCCATACAGATCATTACCTTGAATTTGTTACTTATCAGACCGGAAATAAAACCATTAATATTCCACAGAATGTAGGCAGCCGGCAAATGCTGAATATCAACCTCAGTTCTTCTTTTTCGGTGGCAAAGAACTGGAATGTGTATGCCTATGCAGAACCGTTTTACCAGCAATACCGGATTACCTTGGATGGTTTTGGTTTTACCGATGCCATCAGGCAAAACAGTTGGGGCTTTAATGGGTACATGAGCCATTCATTCAATTTTACAAAAGGATGGAAAGCCGAATTAAGCGGCTGGTTTAATTACCAGAATACCACAACTATTTATACATCTAAACCGTTTACCAGTATTAATATTGGGTTCAGTAAAAAAGTGATGAAAGAAAAAGCCACACTCAAATTTTCTGTAAGTGATGTTTTTAATACGCAAAGATGGGAGCAAACAGCACAAACCCGTAACCTGCAATTGCATACCTATCGCAAGTGGGAAAGCAGTAATGTAACGGTTGGCTTCTCGTATCGTTTTGGCAACACAAAAATAAAATCTGCACGTAGCAGAATGTCGGGAGCCTCAGATGAAATGGATCGGATCAAATAAAAATCAAATCTTTACACACTTAAAAAAAAATTGTATGAAATCTTTTTTAGTTGTTATTACCGTTTTTTTTATGGTATCTGTTATTGCGCAAAAAAAGCCTACGGTAGGCATGAATGATTTTGCACCCGCTTTCGGAAAGATGAGAGGTTCTTTAACTTACCTGGATTATACCTCGGGCAAGCCCTACACCATGCCTGCGAATATTATACTTGGGGTTAGTGTCTCTAATCGCTATGCGCTCATTCGTATGCTCGAATATCCCGATGAGCCAAAAGCCAATGGAAAGGACACGCTCCTGATTGAACAGGGAGGTGCGGTATTTAACGGCGGAAAATTGGTTGAGAAAATGCGTTTGCCAGATGGCTCGCTACAAATGATAACCGAAAGAGAAGGGGTAGATGGAAACGATAATAAAAAAGCCACCATCCGCAATACCTACACTATAGGGAAAAATATATTCAGTAATCGGAAAGAAATTCGTTTTGCGGGAGAAGAAAAATGGATTGAACGGCATATATATTCTTTCCGAAGGTAGTAACTTTACAGTATGCTAACTGACCATTTCAAAAAACACCAATCTACTTTTCATCCAGTTGTAAAAGTAGATCTGAATAAGGAGCAGTTATTATTACTGGACTTTACAGAAACCAATACCTTGCTTACTGCCGATGTAATTGATGATACCAATCGGTTTAGTACCTACATATATACAACACTTGAAACGGCTGGTGCACATTGGGGTATTGGTGGTTACAACGAACACCGAACCGTGTATAGCAGAAGCAAAGTATTTGATTCGGCAACTGGTGAAGAACCGCGTCGCCTGCACTTGGGTGTAGATATCTGGGGTAAAGCGGGAACCAAAGTATTTGCACCATTACCGGGAACTGTTCACAGTGTTGCTTTTAATAATCAGTTTGGTGATTATGGTGCTACTATTATTCTGCAGCATCAATTAGAGAATCAGGTGTTTCATTCATTATATGGCCATTTGTCATTGTCAGATCTGGATGGATTATCAGCAGGAAAGCAAATACATGCGGGGCAGCTAATCGCGCATTTTGGTAACCCAAATGAAAATGGCCACTGGCCGCCTCACCTGCATTTCCAACTGATTATAAACATGGAAGGGAAAAAAGGCGATTATCCCGGGGTGTGTAGATTCAGTGAAAGAGATACCTATCTTGCCAATTGTCCTGATCCTGATGCGATGTTAGGTTTTATGCAGTATGCTAGATAATTGATAGCTGATACATTTACCGCAAAGTCGCCAGGGCGCAAAGGTTCGCTAAGTAGGGTTTCAAAAACTATCCTCGCGTACCCTGGTGCCTTCGTGCCCTCGCGGTAATATCTGGGAACTTCTCAAAAATGGGCACTATGTCACAGTAGTAAGATAAGTACTTACCAATTCTTCCCATTCTTCTTCCAATGATCTGGTATATACAGGTTGATTGGCCATGCGATACCAATATCGAGCATTACCGGGGTCACCTTCTTTGCGGTGCAGGTAAGCATGTATATGTGCAGAAGCCTGATCTGTTCTGTCATTAATCAGGTCATGCGCCATTTCCCAATCGCCTTTACCATCATACCATAAAGAGATTAGCGGCACAGACAACTGCTTGGGTGGTTCGGCTTGAGAAAGGCTTTCGTTAAATGAGTGAAAATCCATATCAGCAAAATATACAAATCAAAACAAAGCGTCATTTCGACGAAGAATGAGGAGAAATCTTTTCAAGTTACACATTATCCTGCAAAGGATTTCTCCTCGTCGTTCCCTGTCTGCCGACAGGCAGGCTCCTTGTCGAAATGACGAGTTGTTTAAAATTTTGTTTTTCAGTCAATCATTTTACCATGGCAATTCACTTCCCAAATGAATATACTTTCCACTAGGGCCATTGGCATCTAACAGCGATAAGGCTACAGATGTTTTGGCACCATCCGCAATTTCCATGGGTGCAGCATCACTACCCATATCTGTTTTCACCCAACCCGGATGGGCAGAGTTTACTTTAATATTGGTATCAGCCAATGCAGCGGCCAGATGAATGGTGTATGAATTCAAGGCAGTTTTAGACGTATCATACGCAAACAATTTTGAACCATAAATGGGAGAACTGGGGTCGGCGTGTAAACCCAATGAGCCTAAAATACTGCTCAGGTTTACAATACGGCCGGCTTCGCTCTTGCGGATCAATGGTAGTAAGGTATTGGTTAGTTTTACCACATTGAAAAAATTGGTATCCAATGTTTGGCGCAATACTTTTTCATCAATATCAGTTGAATTGTTGATGGCCCAGTTATCACTCTCCACCTGAATACCTGCATTGTTTACCAGAATATCCAGCTTGCCATATTTGTTGTTGATATGGTCGTATGCAAACTGAATCTCTTTTTCATTATCAACATCCAGCTGTAAAAATTCAGCATCAATGCCTTCAGCCTGTAATTGCGTTACTGCTTTGATTCCATTTTCTTTGTTACGTGAGGCGGCAATAATGGTTATGCCTTCTTTGCCCAGTTGACGGGCCGTTTCGAATCCGATACCTTTATTAGCACCGGTAATCAGTGCGATTTTTTTTGACATTTGTTTTGTGTTTATGTATGATTGATAAAATGTTTTATGCGTTGTATACCGAAGCAAATAGTTTGGCAAAATCTGCCAGTTTTATTTTTCCAAGATTACCGTTACGGTGTATAAAATAGTCGGCAGACATATCACCGGTATGTATGGAATGGTTCATCTCTGCATAATTTTTAGCCACTTCTTCCGGTAAGCCTGCCTGTATCATTCCACCTAGCGCCTGTTCATCTGTAAACTGAACCCAGGCAAGATCTGGTTTACCGATAGCGGCACCTAACACAGAAGCGATCTGGCTGGTAGATACTTCATCGCTGACAATGTAACGAATACTGTTTCCGGTAAAATTCAATTGAATGAGTTCTTCTACAGCAGCTTCAGCAATATCAGCAGGAGATACGATGGGAAATTTTCCTTCGGCTGCAGTAAAATTGGCACCAATAATTCCCATGCCTTTGATCATACCCACATTGGCCAGCAGGTTATTGTAGAAATAAGCAGGACGCAAATGTTTCACTTGCACACCACTCAATGTATTCAACGCATTTTCTACACGATGTAAACCGCTAACCGGTCCAACACCATCGGGTAAATGTGCGCCAATACTACTCAGATTTACCACAAATTTTACACCGCTTGCCTTGATGGCATCAGCATATACCTGTCCAATTCTTGCGATGTGTTCTTTCCAGTCGCTTGCCTGATATGTTGGCGGAACCATAGTATACACGGCATCTGCCTGTTGAAAAACATTGGTAACAAACGAAAGATCATCCACAGATCCAATAGCAGCTTTCGCACCCGCATCTGTGAGTTCTTTCAGGTTATCGGCATTGCGTCCAATCACCGTAACATCGTGATTGGCTTTTAATAAAGCCAGCGCTACCGGCTTTGAAATGTTTCCGGCTCCGCCGGTGATTACGTATTTCATGTTGTTAATTTTAGTGAGGGATATGACTAGTTAAATTTCAAAAGTTTGAATGCGTGCGACCACTGGTTTTTGGTAAAGCCCGGCAGGCACCAGAGAATGGCTAATGACTCGATAGGTGATGCGGCTTCTGCCTTACCCATATCTTCTGTTTCCCAGCCAAAGGCGGTAAGAATGGACATTACCGTTTTCTTGGCTTCCTCATCGTTGCCGGCAATAAACATCGTAGGTGTGCCACCGGGGAATGAAGGCTTGTACATAAAAGCACTGCCCACACTGTTGAAAGCTTTTACCAATTTTGCCTGGGGAAGTAATTGCTGTAAGGTTTCCAACAAAGAATGATTAGCCGGCGTAAAAAATCTGAGCACACCATTTACCGGTGGTTCCTTTGCAATAGGATTGGTGGCATCGATAACCACTTTGTTATTGAAGTGTTCAATGCCGGCCAATTGAATGGCATTCTCTGTTACATCACCACCAGTTGCTAATACAATAATTTCCCCAAAAGAAGCGGCTGCATCAAATGTTCCAATCTGTATGGAAGGATTTTGTTCATGAAATCTGACCACTTCTTCTTTAGCCGTGTTTCTGGTTCCAAGGATAACTTGATGACCTTCTGATTTGAATGCTTTGGCGAGTACCTGTCCTACCTGACCCGAGCCAATAATACCGATGTTTAATTGCTTACTGTACATAAAATTGATTTAAGGTTATGTTTAGGTTTATTTATTTGTATATACAAATGATAAGTTAAAAAAATTATACTTCTAATTTATCAGCAATGGTATTCATGTTTTTGATGAAATGTTGACTTTCTTCCTTACCTAATATTTTCGAGTATTTTTCATAGAAATCTTCAATACATTGTTTCATTTGTGGTTTTAAATCCTTCGCTTTTTGTGTAGGAAATACCGTGGTCATTTTTCCTTCAGAAGCACGGAATAGTAATTTCTTTTCCTCCAATTTATCTATCAAACGGGTGATGGTACTGGGGGTTAGCTGCAATTGTGCTGCTATTTGTCCGGCCTGTATACCGGGTTCTTCTATTACCAGTTTGAGCAAATAAGCATGACTTGGCGCTAAACCAATTTTCTTCCAGCTTTCGGTAGCCAGTTTCTCTATTTTACGGGCCAGTGCATTGGCAGTAAAATAAAGGCATTTACAATATTTGCTTTCTGATGTTTTCACTTACAAAACAAAGATAAGGGGTTTTTATTTGTATGTACAAGTATTTTCGAATATTTTTTTTACCTCATACTTTTAGGTATATAGTTCATGGACCATGGACTATGGACTCCTTTTTGTAGTTTTGAGTAAGCATGGCAAATACCAACCTGAATAGTGATCCCATAAGTTTGAATTCTGCAGACAAGGAATTTGAAAATACCATACGCCCAAAGGAAATAGATGATTTTTCCGGGCAGCCACAATTAATAGAGAACCTGATCATTTTTATCAAGGCAGCCAAACTTCGGGGAGAGGCATTGGATCATATTTTATTTCATGGTCCGCCCGGTTTGGGTAAAACCACGCTCAGCCGTATTGTAGCCAATGAACTGGGTGTAAACATCAAAGAAACTTCGGGCCCGGTAATTGAAAAGCCGGGAGACCTTGCAGGATTGTTAACCAACCTACAGCCCAATGATGTTTTATTTATTGATGAGATCCATCGCCTGAGTACTGTGGTAGAAGAATACCTGTATGCAGCGATGGAAGATTTCAGGATCGATATTATGATTGATACCGGACCTAATGCACGCAGTATACAAATCAATCTTAATCCCTTTACATTGGTAGGTGCTACCACAAGAAGTGGTTTGTTAACGGCGCCTTTATTATCGCGTTTCGGCATTAAATCAAGACTGGAATATTACCAGGCAGATGTTTTGCAGAAAATTATTGAACGAAGTGCCGCTATTCTGCAAACGGATATTACAACAGATGCTTCATTTGAAATTGCCCGCCGTAGCCGTGGTACACCCCGTATTGCCAATAGTTTGCTGCGAAGAGTTCGCGATTTTGCGCAGGTACTGAACGATGGTAAGATCGATATCGGTATTACCCAGCATGCGTTAAAAGCATTGAATGTAGATGAACATGGACTGGATGAAATGGACAACCGCATACTCGCAGCCATCATTGATAAATTCAAGGGTGGTCCGGTAGGCCTTACCACCATTGCCACAGCCGTTGGCGAAGAGGCTGGTACACTGGAAGAAGTGTATGAACCTTTTTTAATACAGGAAGGTTTTTTGCAACGCACACCAAGAGGAAGAGAAGTAACCGCAAAAGCATACGAACATTTAGGCAAAACCCCGATCAAAGGGTCTCTGCAATCAAACTTATTTAGTTAAAACAATAAACGTCATTTCGATTGAGGAGGAACGACGAGGGAGAAATCTGCTAATCGATTTGCAGATTTCTCCCTTCGCTTCGCTTTGGTCGAAATGACGATTTGTAAAAAAAAATGCCCCGCACAAAGCGAGGCAAATATTTTATTTATTTACAACTACGGCGCAACAAGACGGAATCCGTTTCCATGAATATTCACAATTTCAATATTCGTATCGTCCTTCAAGTACTTACGTAGTTTGGCAATATACACATCCATACTACGACCATTAAAATACGTATCGCTACCCCAGATTTTTTTCAGTGCTCTTTCGCGTGGCAACAGATCATTTTTATGTTCTGCCAGCATTTTCAGCAATTCATTTTCTTTGGGAGAAAGCGTTTGCGTTAAACCATCATGCTTCAGTTCGCGCAGTTTAGGATTAAAGTGGTACTTACCTAAATCAAACTCAATATTATCATTAATGCGGTTTTCTTCTTCATTCCTTTTCAGGATGGCTTTGATTTTTAACAGCAATACTTCACTGTCGAATGGTTTGGTGATATAATCATCTGCACCCAGTTTGTATCCCTGTATAATATCGTCCTTCATTGTTTTAGCACTCAGAAAAAACAACGGTATATCAGGATCTACATCACGGATTTCTTCTGCCAGGGTAAATCCATCCATGTTCGGCATCATTACATCCAACAAACAGATATCAAATTTTTCACGTTGAAATGCGGCCAGGCCAAGACGACCATCTCTTTCCAGTGTTACATCATATTCATTCAGTTCTAAATAGTTTTTTAAAACCATTCCCAGATTGGTATCGTCTTCGCAAAGGAGTACTTTGTTTTTTTTTGTCTTCCATAAAATTTGTTATTTAACGTGAAATAAAGATAAAACCATGCGAATTCACTTTCTGTTGCCGCAATCTTTTGTTAAAACCCCTTGCAGCCCAATGAATTCATAACAACAAGTTAAACAATTCTGTACAGTCGAAACCATACCACCGTTCTTTTATTTCAACATTGGGGTTACATATCTTTTGTCTGTGAGTGTTTTTAAAAATGCTACCAGGTCTGCTTTTTCTTGCCTGGTTAGTCCCAATGGTACAGACAGGCGTTTGTCTATATTAATCGGGTTCATGATAAAGGCTCCGGGATTGTTATAGTATTCTACTACTTCTTCCAATGTGGCAAACATACCATTGTGCATATAAGGAGCTGTTACGGCAATGTTTCGTAAGCCGGGTGTTTTGAATTTTCCGAGGTCTTCTTTTTTGCGGGTGATTTTGTAACGCCCGGCATCATTCAGATTTTTGCCATCGTATAAACCAATATTGGCAAATTCATCAGTAGTAAAATCCTGCCGCTTATGGCAATCGAAACACTTTGTTTTTTCGCTTACAAATAACTGTCTGCCTCTTTCTTCCTGCTCAGTCATGAGGGTACTATCGTCAAACGAAAGATCAAAACGGCTGCTGTCTGTTTCCAGTGTTTTTTCGAATGCGGCAAAAGCGGCTGCGAGATTTGTTGGATTGGGTAACACACCAAAAGTCTTCATAAAAAGATCACGATAGGTTTTGGTACGATTCAACCTTGCCACGGCTTCTTTTACCGGCAATCCCATTTCATTAGGATGGGAGATGGGTAGTAAAGATTGTTGTTCCAGTGAGCGGGCTCTTCCATCCCAAAAATAATAAGGACGGTTTTTCATATTTAAAACCGACGGGGTGTTACGTGTTGTTGGCCTGCCATAAATACCGATACTCAGGGCAACGGTATCAGCAAAGCCATAGTTAGGAAGATGGCAACTGCTGCAGCTGATAGACGAATCTTTTGATAATATTTTTTCTGAAAATAATTTTTCTCCCAGTTTTGCTTTGCTATACCTTACAGGTGCAGCGGTAAATGCTACCAGGCAATAAATAGCCATGAACACACCTGATAGCAGCAGCCATTTTTTCATAGGGTAAAGATAAAACAGAAGATGGTTATCTGGTTTGTGTTTTATTTTTACATGTAAATACTTTCTTATTATGTTGCTCACATCCGATAATAAACTAAAGAAACTGATCATCATTGGCGACAGGGTTTTGATACGCCTCTCTAAAGCAGACGAACAAACATCCAGTGGCTTGTACCTGCCGCCGGGTGTACAGGAAAAAGAAAAGGTTCAGCAGGGGCATATCATCAAAACCGGTCCCGGTTATGCCATACCCATGCCGGTGGATGATGAGCCGTGGAAAACGGAAGAAGAGAATGTAAAGTATGTTCCCCTGCAGGCAAGGGAAGGCGATCTGGCTATTTTTTTGGTAAGCGGTGCTACTGAGGTGATGTACGAGAAAGAAAAATATTTTATTGTTCCGCAAGGGGCTATTTTGTTGTTGGAGCGGGAGGAGGAGTTATAATTTAGTTTGCCACTGATTACACTGATTAGCACTGATTATTTCAGTGTACATCAGTGTAATCAGTGGCAATTTATTTATGTATTTGCATATACCCCATCTCATCAATTTCAATCACCTGCTCTGCCTGTAAAAAATCCAATACCGTCCAGATCTTTTCTTTACTGTATTGCCTCAATTTATCTAATATCTGGGTTAGGGCAATGGGGCCAGAGAGCATGTCTTTTATCTGTTTTTCTATTAAAGTAAATTCTTCCGGTGAAAGGGCTTTTCTTTTTCGCGTAAGGCAGTTATCGCAATAACCACAATCTTTCGGGTTATTGTCTCCAAAATAGTGGGAGATATATTTACTTCGGCAGTCAGTTGGTAAGCTTGTATACCGGATCATATTCTCTACACGTTCTGTAAATTGTTTTTTTCTTTCGAGATAGGCATCCTGGTTAATCTGCAGGTAAGGTGCCGATGCGCGGTTTAAGAGGTAATGAATTTGTGGTGTATCTTTTTGTGGCAGGTATTCAATGATACCGAAAGATTGCAATTGTAGCAGTTGTGCTTTTACTTCTTCTATTGGTATTCGGCATAGCCATGCCATTTGTTTTTCATACACCGATACACGGTTATCAATAATGCCTTCGTACGTGCGTAACAAACATTTGATCAAATCTTCCAGTTGTGGATGTGCAGTCTGAAACTGGTTCAGGTTTTCTTTTGTAGTACAGAAGTTTACCTGCGCCGGTAAAAAAATACTTTCTGAAAAAGTGATATGTCCTTCCTGCTCCAATACTTTTAGGGTATTGATCACGAGTAAACTATCCAGTGTAAAATTCTTTATAAAAGTTAGCAGGTCAAAATCAAAATACTGTCCTTCGCCAATCCCAACCGGGATCTGTAAAAAATCTGCGAGCGACTGGTATACTTTTTTAATATCCGAAATAGCCGGAAAACGCCTATCCGGTAAGCTTTTCAGCGTAGTTAGGTTATCTGTGTGGTATAGCAGAACAGCGTAGGCTTTTTTTCCATCGCGTCCGGCACGGCCTGCTTCCTGGTAATAATTTTCAAGACAATCGGGTATGTCAAAGTGTATCACACTACGTACATCAGGTTTGTCAATCCCCATTCCAAAAGCATTGGTACAAACCATTATCCTAACCTGGTTTTTGATCCATACTTCCTGTTTTTGTGTGCGTAGTTCTTGTGGTAAACCCGCATGATAATAATCAGCACTGATATTTTGTAAGCCGAGGAGGTAAGCCAGTTCTTTGGTTTGTTTACGGCTGCTGCAATACACAATACTGCTGCCCGGTACTTTAGAAAGAATTTCGGTTAGCTTCGTCACTTTACTCTCTACACAAAAACTACTATACGAAATATTGGCCCGTTCAAATGATTGCTGGAATACCTGTGTTTTTTTGAAAGCGAGTTTCTGTACAATATCATCCTGTACTACCGGTGTGGCAGAGGCGGTTACGGCAATTAATGGAATGCCGGGTAATTCATCGCGCAGATTGGCTATGCGTAAATAGGGAGGACGAAAATCATACCCCCATTGAGATACACAATGAGCCTCATCTACTACGATCATACTGATATTGAGTGCAGGCAAATACTCTTTAAACAAAGCCGTTTCGATTCGTTCCGGTGAGAGATACAAAAATTGGTAATCGCCATGGGTAGCCTGCTGCAATATTTTTTTTACTTCATAAAAGGCAAGTCCGCTATGTAGTGCTACTGCGGAAATATCTTTTTGCAAAAGATTTTCTACCTGATCCTGCATGAGGGCAATTAATGGACTGATCACCAAACACAATCCTTCTTTCATTAATGCCGGTACCTGAAAGCAAATGGATTTACCACCGCCGGTAGGTAATAATGCCAATGTATCATTTCCATCCAACACAGACTGGATGATCTCTTCCTGCATAGGGCGGAAGGTTTCATGGTGCCAGTGTTGTTGTAATATGGAAAGAGGGGTGGCCATTCGTGAATCGTGAGACGTGAGTCGTGAGGGTTAAGTTGTCATCATTTTAGAAAGCATTTGAAAACACCGGGTTATTCCGTTTCCTGTTTTTACTACATCTTCTATTTTTATATACCCAAGTTCAATAGCGATATCCAATGCAGTATCTATTTCTATCAAAGAGCCTCTGGCAATTTCAAAAAAACGTTTCCTTTCGGCAACAGACTTTCTGGAACAGCCTTCAGCTATGTTCAAATGTACAGAAACAGCTGCTCTTCTGATCTGTTGACTTAACGCGTATTTTTCCTCTACAGGAAATGAAAGGGTTGATTGGTACACTGACTTTATTAATTCTTTTGATACAGAAAAAATGTCAAGTGTAGTATGTGCTAATTTGAGAAACATAAAAATAATTTTCTCTCAAATTAGTGTTTGATTGTCCTATATAATTAGGTATTTATACCTGATTATACCATTTTCTTTCCTCACGATTCACGTCTAAACCACTTTTTTAAAGTTTAACCTAACAGAGTTAATAGCTAATACCACATCACTCAACCCCATGACCAATGCACCGAATGTTGGATTGAGAAAACCGAATGCGGCAATGGGAATGGCTACAATATTATAGGCAAATGCCCAGAATAGATTTTCTTTAATGGTGATGTAGGTATGTTTGCCCAACCCCAGTGATAAAGGAAGATTTTGTAATCCGTGGTTCATCAAAACCACCTGTGCACTCTGCATGGCAATTTGCGAAGCATCACTTAATGAGATGCCAACCGTAGCTTTGGCTAATGCAGGTGCATCATTAATGCCATCTCCCACCATAGCGGTTGGGGCCAGTTGGTTAAGGGCTGTAATTTTTTCCAGTTTCTGTTGTGGGGTTTGTTCTGCGTATACTTCTTCAATACCTAATGCTTTTGCTACCTGTTCGCATTTTTCTTTTTGATCGCCACTTAATAAAATGGTTTTAATGCCCTTGATTTTTAACAGGGTTACTACTTCTTTTGCTTCGGGCCTGATTTCATCCACAACATCAATGGTTCCCATCAGTTCGTTGTTTTTGATGAGATAGATATTATGTGACCTGTCTGTGGTGAATGCTTCGGCTGTTTTATACGATCCGGCTATGTATTCATTACCTTCTTTATCAACTGCTTTCATACCCAGTCCTTTCACTTCTTCAATTTTACTCCATCGAACCTCATCTTTTGTTTTCCATTCTTTGGCGATGGCTTTGGCGATGGGGTGACTTGAATATTTTTCGAGTGAATAGGCGATGCGTTTGAATTCGTTGTCGTGAGTGGTGAGACGTGAATCGTGAGAAGATGATAGTGAATCATCCTCACGATTCACGTCTGACGCCTCACGATCGATAACCTGAAATCCGGCAATACTAAACTGCCCCGTTGTTAAGGTTCCTGTTTTATCAAACACAACCTGGCTAATGCTGTTAAACAGTTCCAGGCTTTTTGCGTTTTTAAACAGGATGCCGTTTTTAGCAGCACGGCCTAGCCCCACTGCAATGGCAGCCGGTGTAGCAAGGCCCATAGCGCAAGGGCAGGAAATTACTAATACCGCAATAGAACGTAACAAACTATTGCTGAAGGGTTGGTTGGCAAAAAAATAATTTCCCAAAAAAGTAAGTACGGCAATACTGATTACAACCGGTACAAAAATAGCACTGATTTTATCTGCCAATTGTTGAATGGGTGGCTTTTCGGTTTGAGCCTCTTTTACCATTTTCAGTATGTTGGCCAGCACCGTGTTTTCGCCTACTGCGGTAACGTATGCTTTCAGTGTACCACTGTCAAGCAGGCTTCCGCCAATGAGTTTGTCGTTCATTTTTTTATCAACCGGTGCACTTTCCCCACTGATGATGGCCTCGTTCACACTTGCTTCTCCCCAAAGTATTTTGCAATCCATGGGAATGGTTTCACCGCTTTTGATGAGCAACAGATCACCTACTTTTAAATGACTACTTTCTACCGGAAAAATATGTTCCTGGTGCTGGTCGTCATACGCAATCATATTGGCCATTACTTTCTGGCTTACTGCTAATTTTTTTAATGCTGCCTGTGTGGTCTCAACCGATTTATCTTCCATCCAGTTGCCAAGGAATACGAGCGTTAAAATGGTAGCTGTTGTTTCATAGAACATATATTGTGAGGCTTCACCAATCAATGTGCCATATAAACTATAGCCAAATGCAGCTACTGCACCCAGTGCTATCAGCACATTCATATTCGGTATTCCTTTCCATACACTTTTGATGGCGCTGCGGCCAAAAAAATCCATTCCCACTACAAACACCGGAATGGTTAGGGCAAGTTGTACATAGGGGTTCATTAAAAAATGAATGTGAAGGCCGGGTATCAGGTGTAACATCAGTGGCGCAGTGAAAATCATACAAAACAGGAAACGCTGAAAATGATTTTTGAAAATGCGTTTGTCTTTTTGTGTACCCGTCTCTTCACCTGTAATCACATGATACCCCAATCCCTCAATACCTTTGGCAATTTCCTTTGTGGGCTGGCCGGCTTCCATTTCAAAGCTAAGATCACCACCCATAAAATTTACTTTTACCTGTTGCAGACCTTTACCCTGCAGATATTTATCTATCGTTAATGCACAGTTGGTACAACTCATGCCTTCTACTTTCCAGCTCACTTTTTCCATAACCTAGTAATTAATAATTAACAATTAAAAATTAATAATTAGAACGTTATAATTATTAAACAAGGGGTTTGCTTTCCTTAAATTTTTAATTGTTAATTGTACATTTTTAATTATTACAAAGATACTGACTGTACCATCCCGGTATTTTCGAAATAGGAACTATAAATACATCGTGGTTTCAAATCCTTATGCAATAGGGCTTTATCTTTGTTACATGGATGCAATCTTTACGCTCAGTCAGATCAGATCGGTTGCCGCAGCATTGTGGAAGGAAGGGAAAAATAAAAAAATATGGGCATTTCATGCGGGTATGGGAACGGGTAAAACCACGTTTATTCATGCACTTTGCGAGGAACTGGGGGTTCAGTCGGCTATCAGTAGCCCCACCTTTGCCATTATCAATGAATACAGCAGTACCGCAGCAGGAACCATTTACCACATGGATTGGTACCGATTAAAAAATGAGGAAGAAGCCATGAATGCGGGAGTAGAAGACAGCTTACTAAGCGGACATCTTTGTTTAGTGGAATGGCCCGAAAATGCGGCAGGGTTATTGTCAGATGATACTTTTCACATTCATATGGAATTACTGGATGTGGATACGAGAAGGATTTTTACGGGAGAGGTTGGTAGTGAATCGTGAGTAAAATATGTAAATTTTGAAGTAGGCACTTCTTATCCCAACTCAGAGAAATGAGTTAATTTTAAATTTATCAACTTAATTCATCTATGGCTACCAAACCTTCTATCAGCGCCTCTTTTACGTATGAAACACTCGAAGAAGTGCTGGATGTAAAACCGGCAGGTGCCAAACTGCATATTGGAATACCCAAAGAAATTGCTTTTCAGGAGAACAGGATTGCGCTTACACCTGATGCAGTAGGTGTTCTGGTGGCCAATGGTAACCAGGTGGTGGTAGAGCATAAAGCAGGAGAGGGGAGTCATTTTTCTGATAAAGATTATGCAGAAGCAGGTGCGCGGATTGTGTACGACAGAAACGAAATTTTTAAATGCCCTATACTGGTAAAAAGCGCCCCTCCTGTAGAAGAGGATATGCCCTTGCTGCAACAGAACCAGACCATCGTATCTCCCATCCATTTATCAGCCTTGAAAAA
The DNA here is from genome assembly GCA_943372845.1 of Chitinophaga pinensis. Taxonomy (GTDB): domain Bacteria; phylum Bacteroidota; class Bacteroidia; order Chitinophagales; family Chitinophagaceae; genus Sediminibacterium; species Sediminibacterium pinensis_K. The sequence continues at coordinate 235,895 of CALSAD010000005.1, forward strand.
GGAATACATAGAGAAAATGATGGAGAAACGAATCACTGCTCTGAGTTTTGAAAATTTTAAAGATGACAGCGGTACCTATCCTATTGTGCGGAGTATGAGTGAGATTGCGGGTAGTGCGGTAATGCTGATTGCCGGACAGTACCTGAGTTCTTTTAATCAGGGCAAGGGGGTTTTGCTGGGCGGCATCAGTGGTATTCCACCTACCAAAGTTGTGATTATTGGTGCTGGTATTGTGGGTGAGTTTGCTACGCGGAATGCGTTGGCGTTGGGCGCATCGGTAAAGGTTTTCGATAACAATGTGTACCGGTTGAAACAATTGCAGAATAACCTTGGGCAACGCATCTGGACAAGCGTATTGGAGCCACGCATTTTATCGAAACAATTAAAAACCTGCGAGGTGGCAGTGGGTGCATTGAGTAATGAGTTTGGCCGAGCACCGGTAGTGGTTACAGAAGAAATGGTGGCTGCCATGCGGCCCGGAAGTATCATTATTGATGTGGCGATTGACCGTGGTGGTTGCTTTGAAACCAGTGAGCTCACAAGTTATGAAGAACCCACTTTTTTAAAGCATGATGTGATACATTACTGTGTACCTAACATACCCAGTGGTTTTGCAAGAACGGCCAGTCAGGCCATTAGTAATGTTTTGATGCCGTTGATTCTTGAGATCAGTGATGAGGGTGGCATTGAAGAAATGGTATGGCATAAGTTTAACCTGCGCGAAGGAATTTATATGTTTAAAGGGGCACTGACCGATTTTTATATCAGCCAGCGTTTTGACCTGAAATATACCGATCTGAATTTATTGATCGCGAGCAGGAGATAGTTGATTCTTTTACACGAATACAGCAGGTATGTGGTTGCATTATCTTTGGGTTTTTCTCGCTGCCATGGTGGTAGATATTGTTCCGTTGCCGTTGCCACCTGCCTTTGTGGTGATGGTTTTTTTGCAGATCTATTTTAAGCTGAATGTTTGGTTGGTGATTGTAATTGGTGTGGCAGGATCGGTTCTTGGCAGGTATATCCTTACCCTATACATTCCCCTGATTGCTAAAAAAATTTTCAAGCCGGCAAAGAATGAAGATGTACAGTTTTTGGGAAAGAAACTGAAAGAAAAAGGCTGGAAAAGCCAACTGGCCATACTCACCTATTCATTACTGCCATTACCAACCACACCCTTGTTTATTGCCGGTGGTATGGCTAATATGAAACCCATCCTGATGATTCCTCCTTTTATCATTGGAAAATTCATTAGTGATGCAGCTGCCGTATTCATGGGAAAATATGCCGCAGAAAATATGACCGGGTTGATGGATGGCATTGTTTCCTGGCGTTCTGTTTCAGGTTTATTACTTGGTATTTTGCTTCTTACCATTGTATTGTTTGTAGACTGGCGAAGCTTTTTGGAAAAGAAGCAATTCAAGCTCAATTTCAGGATCTGGAAATAGGTGTTTCTGTTATTGTAGTTCTACAAAATGGGGCCCATCATGTTTTGTAATCAATTTTATGCTTCGCAGAGATAGTAGTCGATTTTGCGGGTAATTTCCCGGTTAATCGTCCATTTTTTAATCCGGTACATCAGCCATCCAACCAATAAAGGAATAAAACAAAGTAAGGGTTTTAGATACGGATCAGTAGTAATAAAATACACAGCGATACCTGTTACAATACTACCGATCCATACTTTATATAATGGGAAGCCAAGATCAAGTACATAAGCAAAATCCGTTTCAGTATAATGATATTTATTGGTTTGCTTATCAATATAACCAATGATGTATTGTTCAATACTTATCACCATTACTTCCTGATTGGTATACAACGGGAGATCCAGATTTTTAAAACTTATTGGCCAATCGGCACCACTTTCTTTGCTGCGGAATACCACGTCTACATGTAAGCTTGAATGAACTGGTAAAGAGCCCCATCCACCGCGGGTTTCTGTAAATTTGTTAGCATGAATTACGGTTGCGTTATCAAGGAATAACGTGAATTCTTTTTTGGCTACTTCGAAACTGGATTTCATCATATGAGCACTTGCAATGTGATAAAATGATATTTGCTACGCTTCTTTATTCAGGTAAAATAATTCTGTAATCACATTGTTCTTCTCAGTAGTAGCCAGTTCGGCTATTTTCTTACAGAGCTCATCACATTCTTTAGCAGCGCGTTCGTGGTTGATACTTCCTTCTTTGATCAGTTGTTCCAGTTCTATTTGCCTTTTTAAAATTTCGGCAGATAAAAAAGAGTTGGCAATGGTTCTGGCCATCAGAAATTCCATTACATGGCCCATGTTTAGGTTATAACCATTCCCGTCCTTTAGTAATTGTTCGATATCAGGATCTTTCATGACGTTGATTTGGCAGTAAAGAAAGAAAATTATTTATAACGTGTTGTACTATTTAAAAACTAAGATCTCGACTATTCAAAATTCAATATCGCTCACGGCCGCTGGGCCCCGTCCCTGTTACCGGGCTGCTTTTGCTTCTAACAAAATGTGCTGCGCATCATTTTGTTTGCCGTGGCCATTCGCCCGGCATCAAACCAAAAGAGGCCCGTCCACAGTGACTGATTAGAAATGATTCATCAATCACGCTACAATTATAAATTCTATTTTATACTAAGCATTATTTGAATTTTCTAATAGCACAACACGTTATTTATAATCGAGTATACTAATCTTTTCCGTACAGAAATCCATTTCCTGTACATCGTTACTACTAACGATGATTAATTTATGCTGGCAGTATTTACTGATGAGTGAATGATAGAGATCGTAACCCGGTCTGTCTAAATTGGTGCAAGGTTCATCCAGCAACAATACCGGTACATCAGAGAATATGGCCTGTGCCAGTTTCAAACGCTGCTTCATACCGCTGCTGAAATAACGGATCTGTTTGTCCATTGCTTTTTCCAATCCAATTTCAACCAATATTTCTTCAATGGAGGAAGTGGATAACAAGGGCTTAAAGCGTTCATGAAAAGTTAGCAATTCTTTTGCGGTCATCTCTTCAATCAATTCCATATAAGGGGCTACTATGGATAGGTATTGGTAACAGTTTTCATCTTCTATTTTTTTGGCAGATGTTTCTGAAGATGTGTATACCAATTTTCCTTCGCTCAAATGCAGACTTCCGGCAATGGCTTGTAACAAGGTACTTTTTCCACTCCCGTTCGGGCCGGTTATGGCATAAGAGTTGCCTGACAGAAATTGATACTGTACATGACGAAAAATCCATTCGCGGTTGAAGCGTTTGCCTGCATCCTGAACATGGATGCTTATTAGCATAGAATTTACAGAACCATTGAAAGGAGTAGTAGAAAGGTGTTGTGAGTTAGGTAACGATTGGTTCATGAATGAGTTCTAAATAAATCGGGCAGGATCAATCTTCTTCCGTTGCACCTTTTATAAAGCGCTTGATAATACCACGACCACTTTCCCTGATAAACGTTACAATTTCATCACGCTCATCGGTGGCGGGTAATTCTTCCTCAATAAATTCCAATGCCTGCGATGTATTGAACCCTTTGTTATAAATGGTTCGGTATACATCCAGTATGCCATTGATCTGTTGTAAAGGGAACCCCCTTCTTTTTAAACCCACACTATTCACACCGCCATAGCTTAAAGGATTGCGAACGGCTTTGATATAAGGAGGTACATCTTTACTCACCAGGCTACCCCCGGCAATAAAACTGTGCTGGCCAATATTTACAAACTGGTGCACGGCACTTACTCCACCCACCACGGCCCAATCGCCCATGGTTACATGGCCTGCCACCTGTACGCTGTTACTCATGATACAGTTGTTGCCAATATTACAATCGTGCGCAATATGGCTGTATGCCATAATAAGACAGTCGTTGCCTACTTTGGTTTTGCCTCTGTCGTCTGTGCCGCGGTTAATGGTTACAAATTCGCGGATGGTGGTATTATCACCAATTTCAACGGTTGTTTTTTCGCCGCTGAATTTCAGGTCTTGCGGAATGGCACCTAATACAGCACCGGGAAATACACGGCAGTTCTTGCCAATGCGTGTTCCTTCCATAATAGTAACATTACTTCCTATCCAGGTGCCTTCGCCTATCTGCACATCACCGTGTATTACGGTAAAGGGATCGATCTTTACATTAGGGGCCACTCTTGCATTTGGGTCGATGTATGTGTAAGGATGCGTCATCGCAATGGTTTGATTAGTATGATTTTTTTTCGTGAGTCGTTAATCGTGAAACGTGAATCGTGAAACGTGAATCGTGATTCGTGAGAAAAAAAGAATACACTCACGATTGACGATTGACGACTCACGATTGACGTTTCACCACCTGTGCCACCAGATCTGCTTCTGTGGCTACTTTACCACCCACATAAACGGTTCCTCTCATTTCGCAGATGCCGCGGCGGATGGGTCCGGTGAATTCCATTTTCAATACCATGGTATCGCCGGGGCGAACCATTTGTTTGAATTTACAATTATCAATTTTTAAAAAATAGGTATCGTAAGTGCCTTCAGGCATGGAATTGATACAGAGTATACCTCCGGTTTGCGCCAGTGCCTCTATCTGTAAAACGCCCGGCATTACCGGGTTTCCGGGAAAATGGCCGGGAAAAAACCATTCGTTGAAGGTTACGTTCTTAATACCCACAATATAGGTATCCGTTAATTCAATGATTTTATCCACCAGTAAAAAAGGGTGGCGGTGTGGAAGGGTTTTCTCAATTTTTTCCAGCGTAAATACCGGCGGCATGGAAGGATCGTATACCGGTACATCTTTTACATGACGGTTCTTTTTGATGTATTGTTTGATTTTTTTTGCAAACTCTACATTGGTACTATGGCCGGGCCTGTTGGCAATAATGCGGGCTTTGATGGGATAACCAATCAGGGCCAGATCACCAATTACATCCAGCAGTTTATGTCTGGCAGGTTCATTGGGAAAACGGAGTTCCAGATTGTTTAGGTAGCCTTCGCTTTTTACTTCAATCTTATCGCGTTTGAACACTTTGGCCAGCCGATTCATTTCTGCATCGGTAACGGGTTTATCAACTACCACAATAGCGTTATTGATATCGCCCCCTTTAATCAGGTCATTATCCAGTAAGGCTTCCAGCTCATGTAAAAAACAAAACGTGCGGCAGGGAGCTATTTCTGTTTGAAATTCTTTAATGGTTTTTAAACCGGCATGTTGTGTGCCCAATACCGGACTATTAAAATCAATCAAAGTCGTAATCTGGTAATCCATGGAGGGAAGTGCCACCATTTCTACCCGTTTGGCTTCATCGTAATGATAAATATTTTCATCCAGGCTGTACCATGCTTTGGTGGCTTCCTGTTCGGTAACACCTGATTCCTGAATCAATGCAATAAACGGAGCCGAACTGCCATCCATGATGGGTATTTCAGGTCCATTTAACTCTACCAATACATTATCTACACCCATGCCTACCAGTGCTGCCAGTACATGTTCTACCGTACTTACTTTCGCATCACCTACCTGTAAAGTAGTACCGCGGCTGGTGTCTGTTACCAGATCGCAATCTGCTTTGATGATGGGTTGTTGTGGCAGATCCACACGCTGAAACTGTATTCCAAAACCCGGATTGGCGGGGCGTAGCGTCATATCAACCAAAACACCGGTATGTAAGCCGGTGCCGCTAATGCTGATGGGACTTGTAAGTGTATGTTGTTTGTCGGGATTAAAATTAATGTCCATTCTTAAGTACTGTTTTTGGTTTGATGCATTTAACCAGGGAAGGTATCTATCCTGACAACACATCAATCGTAAGCTTACCGATTATCCGGCCAGCGATGGTTATAGAAATATAGCTACAAAAATATGATTTCAGGGCGGTTAATCGGGTTTTCTTCAGGCATTAACCCGTTCTGAGAGAAGTTGGGCCACCATTTTTTCCAATTCCTTAACCCTTTTTTCCAGTTCGGGCAGGTTTTTGGTGATTACCTGCACCCTGAGCGAGTTGGAAAACTCCATGGCTGGAGTGCCGTTAAAAGCTTTGTTGGGTTCTTTGATGGATTTTGTAACGCCGGTTTGCCCATTGATCTTACTGCCATCTGCAATCGTAATATGCCCGGCAGTACCCACCTGACCGCCCACCATTACATTCTTACCTACTTTGGTACTGCCGCTAATGCCGGTTTGGGCGGCTATTACGGTATTGGCACCAATTTCTACATTATGGGCAATCTGTATCAGGTTGTCTAGCTTTACCCCGGTTCTGATAATGGTAGAGCCCATAGTTGCTCTGTCAATGGTGGTGTTGGCACCAATTTCAACAAAATCTTCTATCACTACATTGCCTATTTGCGGTACTTTTTGGTACGTGCCGTTGGGTTGTGGTGCATAGCCAAAACCATCGCTGCCAATCACCGTACCGGCATGAATGGTAACATGTTTACCAATTATGCAATCAGCATATATTTTAACACCGGCATTGAGAATGGTATTATCTCCAACCGATACATTATCGCCCAACACTACGCCGGGAAATAATTTTACCTGGTTGCCAATCGTTACATTTTCACCTATATGGGTAAAAGCACCTACAAAAACATGGGTTCCCAGTTTGGCGGTTGGTGCAATAAAAGACGGTTGTTGTATGCCGGCCAATTGTTGCGTTTTCAGTTCCTGGTATTTGGCCAGCAGGGTAGCAAAAGCTGTATAAGAATCAGCCACACGGATGAGTGTTGCCCTAACAGGTTGTTTTAATTCGAGTGATTGGTTGATGATTACTACAGAAGCCCGGGTAGTGTACAGGTATTCCTCGTATTTAGGATTGGCTAAAAAAGAAAGTTGCCCCTCATGGGCCTCTTCAATCTTACCAAAAGAAGCCACTACTGCATCGGCATCGCCATCCAGCTTTCCATTAATTAACATGGCTATTTGTGCGGCAGTGAATTGCATAGTGGTTTTTTTGGGGTTCAGGGTTCATAGATCATAGTTCATGGTAAGAAATCAACTACTATGAACTATAGACCGTGAACTATATGCTACGTAAGTAAACAAATGTAAAATTTTTTAACCGGCGAAGAAAGGTTTTGGTGAATTAATGCATTGTCTATCCGCGAGATATCTTCTATGGTACCATCTTTAAACAGAATATTGATGCGCTCGTCTTTGGTTTGATAGAGTGTATTGGTGGCCTCACCGGTAAAGCAGAGATAATGAATATCTTTTTGTGTGATACCAAATTGCTGCATGGCCTGCGCCTGTTTGGAGGCGATAAATGCTTCTTCAAATGCATCAGCCTGTATTCTGGCTTTGTACAATTGCCTGTTCAGAAAACGGTGGCAAAGTAGCGATAGGATATGATCGGGGTGCTTACTCCAACGTTTAATGGCGTGCATAACATCATGGTCGTCTATGGCACAAAATTTTTCAAGCGCGTCTGCATTCATCTCACCGTTAAAACTGCCGAGAAAAAAATCAAGTTCAGAGAGGGTGATCAGTTGGGTATCGCTGGGGGTATATATCTCTCTAACTCTTTCCAGTATTTTTACCAGCATTTTTTCAGCAGCCAATACAGTTTTATGCAGATATACCTGCCAGTACATTTGCCGGCGGGCTACTAAAAATTTCTCAACACTGTAAATGCCTTTTTCTTCCACCATCAATTGCCCCTCGTGTACCACCAGCATTTTCAAAATACGGTCGTACCCGATCACGCCTTCGCTTACGCCCGAATAAAAACTATCTCTGCTCAGGTAATCCATTCTGTCTACATCCAGCTGGCCACTGATGAGCTGGTGCAAAAAAGGTTTGTGGTATTGATCGGTAAATATTTGAATGGCTAACGATAATTGTCCGCCCAGTTCCTCATTCATGCGATGCATGATCTGTAAAGAAAGCTGTTCGTGATGAGCACCCTGCACCAACATATGTTCAAGGGCGTGTGAAAATGGACCATGACCAATATCGTGTAATAAAATAGCGGCTTTAACGGCTATATCTTCTTCCTCTGTAATGTCAACACCTTTGCTTCTTAATTCAATAACGGCGTTACTCATTAAGTGATAGGCACCCAATGAATGGTGTAACCTTGTATGCACGGCACCCGGGTACACCAGTTGTGCCATAGCCATTTGCTGAATGCGGCGAAGGCGTTGATAGTAGGGGTGTGCAATAATGGAAAAGATGAGCGGGTGGTTGATGGTAATAAAACCATACACCGGATCATTAATTATTTTTCTTTTGATAGAAGCCATGCCTGTTGTGAATTTGTTAAATCAGCCCGCATGCGGGATGGCAAAAGTACAAATAAGAATTCCGATAGCCGGAATGAAATAGATTTACCCAGATTTTTAACAGCCCAGCGCTAAAACCATTCCGCTATCGCAGCCAGTTCTACTCAGGTTTCTTATTTTTAACCAACCGTTTGCTGTTTGCCTGGGTATTTACTCCAAGCTCCAGACTTCAAACGCCAAACTAACCACATGGCCGTAGCAAAAATTGTATGGGTAGACGATGAGATCGAAAGTCTGCAATCACAAAAAATATTTTTGGAACACAAGGGTTACGAAGTCATCACCTTTACCAATGGGTTTGATGTGATTGAATACGTAAAAACCAATCTGGTAGACGTGGTTTTGATGGATGAAACCATGCCCGGTATTACCGGACTGGAAACACTGGCCCGCATAAAAGAGATCAATGCACAGATACCCGTGGTACTGATCACCAAAAATGAAACAGAGAACCTGATGGATGATGCCATTGGCAGCCAGATCAGCGATTACCTGATCAAGCCGGTTAATCCCAACCAGGTATTGTTATCCTTAAAAAAAATCATTGATAACAAGCGATTGGTTGCAGAAAAAACCACTACGGCTTACCAGCAACAGTTCCGTGAATTGTTTATGGCCTTGAATGATAATCCGGATTATAATGAGTGGATGGAACTCTATAAAAAATTAGTGTATTGGGAGCTGGAAATGGAGAAGAGCGACAGCCCCGAAATGCGCGAAGTGTTTTATACGCAGAAGCAGGAGGCCAATACAGAGTTCTGTAAATTCATCAGTAAAAATTATACTTCCTGGCTTGATCCCAAAAGTTTTTCGGCGCCTATTATGAGCAATCATTTGTTTCAGTTTAAAGTATTGCCGCATGTAGAAAAAGGGGTTCCTACTTTTTTTCTTCTGATAGATAACCTGCGCTACGATCAGTGGAAAGCCATACAACCCATATTTGCAGAAAGCTTTCGCATACTGGAAGAAGAAACTTTTTATTCTATACTGCCCACCGCCACACAGTATTGCCGCAATGCCATATTTGCTGGTTTGTTACCTATTGATATTGAGAAACAATTTCCGCAGCAATGGAAAAATGATGATGAAGAGGGAGGAAAAAATTTATTTGAGGAAGAATTTTTACGTGCACAGTTAAAGCGTTTAAAAAAAGAGGATATCCGTTTCAGCTACAATAAAATTGTGAACCACCACGATGGGCAGCAATTGGTAAACAATATTCATAACCTGCTGCAAAATGATCTCAATATCATTGTGTACAATTTTGTAGATATGTTAAGCCATGCACGAACAGAAATGGAAGTGCTGAAAGAGTTGGCAAGTGATGAAGCCAGTTACCGAAGTATTACCCGAAGCTGGTTTGAGCACAGCCCGCTGCACCAGGCATTGAAAAAAATTGCGGATAAAAAAGTAAATATTGTTTTGGCCACAGACCATGGAAGTGTACGAGTAAACACACCCCATAAAGTAATTGGCGATAAGCAAACCACTACTAACCTGCGCTACAAACATGGTCGAAATTTAAATTTTGAAGCCAGGGATGTATTGGCTTTTAAAGATCCCAAAGAAGCGGGTTTACCGGTACCCAATGTAAATTCCTCTTTCATTTTTGCCAAAGAAGATGGGTTTCTCTGTTATCCTAATAATTACAATCACTATGTAAATTATTACAAGAACACTTTTCAGCACGGTGGTATCAGTTTGGAGGAGATGATTGTGCCGATTATTAAGATGGTGAGCAAGCAATCGTGAATGGTGAGACGTGAATCGTGAGGCGTGAGTTGTTAAACTTGAGATCTGTGGGAATATGTGAATAACTAGTCTTTTTGGTACGTTTTTGCTCTTTCAGGGTTCCATACCTTTGTAAAGCTATTTACTCACGACTGACGATTCACGAATCACGATATGAAATACACGCAAACCACTTTAGATAAACTAGGGAATATATTGGAAGAATCCGGCTACGTGGTACGCTATGAGCGCGGAACTTTTCAAAGCGGCTGGTGTTTGCTGGAAGCCAGGAAGATTGTTGTACTGAATAAATTCCTGAGCGTGGAAGGCCGCATCAATACACTCATGGAGCTGATTCCGCAGCTGAATATTGAATACGATAAACTAACCCTCGAATCGCAGAAGTTGTACGAAGATGTGGTAAAAAAATCTGCTGCCGAAGCCTGATTTGCGGTTAATACCTAAAGCCGCATTTGGTATTTGCCCTACATTTGACCTGTGAGTCATATTCCATTAACCATCACTTTTTTAGGAACGGGCACCAGTTCAGGTGTACCCATGATTGGTTGTTACTGTGATGTGTGCATTTCTGAGGATGCACATGATAAAAGATTACGCAGCAGTATTCTTGTACAATCCGGCACCACCACTTTTGTGGTAGATACCACGCCCGATTTCCGTTACCAGATGCTGCGAACAAAAACCAATCACCTGGATGCTGTTTTATATACCCATCCGCATAAAGATCATATTGCCGGACTGGATGATATACGTGCCTACAATTATGCTTCCAAAAAGGCGATGAATATTTTTGCCAATGCTTTAACGGAAGGAGCCGTGCGGAGAGATTTTTACTATGCCTTTACAGAAAATAAATATCCGGGTGTGCCTGAGTTAAACCTGATTACCATTGATGAATCCCCTTTTCTCATTGGTGATGTGCCGGTGATGCCTATTGAGGTGATGCACCACAAAATGCCGGTATATGGTTTTCGGTTTGGCGATTTTACCTATATCACCGATGCAAACCGCATTGAAGAAACACAAAAGCAAAAGATCAAAGGCTCAAAAATTCTGGTATTGAATGCGCTTCGCCGCGAGGAACATGTATCGCATTTTACCCTGGCAGAAGCGGTTGCCATGGCCATAGAATTGGAAGTGCCCGAAGTGTATTTTACGCATATCAGTCACCAGTTAGGAAAACACGATGATATTAACCGCGAATTGCCCCCGCATATTCGCCTGGCATATGATGGATTGACCCTTTGTTTGTAACCTCCTTTGAATACGAAACCCTAAACTGTTTCAGTATGAAAAGGATTGTAAAAGACTATTTTACCTTCAGTAAGAAAGAGCGAACAGCCATGTTGATATTGCTGTTGCTGATGGCCGTTTTTGTGGCGTTGCCATATCTCTATCCCGAAACGAATCAGCCACCTAAACTAAGTAAGTCCCTTGTTGATTTTATAGCCCAAGCCAAACAATTATCAGCTGATAGCGCTGCGTATGACGAGGATAACAAATCAAATTTTTCTAACGAAAGCAGATCTGGAACTACTGCAGTAAAAGAAACCTTTCCATTCGATCCCAACACCATAGGAGATGAAGCGTGGCGGCGTTTGGGTATAAGCGATAAAAGCATACGCACCATCAACAATTACCGGAACAAAGGTGGCCAGTTTAGAAAGCCGGATGATTTGCGCAAAATATGGGGTATCCGAAAAGAAGATGCCGATAGGCTGGTGCCGTATGTTCGGGTGGAAAGAGAAACGGATGCCAGATATGCCCCAACTTTTTATAACAAAACAACAACTGCCAAAGTCGCACCCAAAAATATCGACATCAACCTGGCTTCTGAAGAAGATTGGGCATTACTGCCGGGCATTGGAGAAGTGTTGGCAAAACGCATTGTAACATTCAGGGAAAAAGCCGGTGGATTTAGTTCTACTAATCAAATAAAGAAAACATACGGCATTAGTGATTCTGTTTTTAATGCGATAGAAAAGTATCTCACAACCGACTCACGTTACTTGCCCAAAATAAACCTGAATACCGCATCGGTATACCATTTGAAAAGCAGGTTAGGTATTGCAGAACCTGTTGCAAGATCTATGGTGGTTTTTCGGCAACAGTATGGTCCCTATCAATCTGTACAGGATCTTAAAAAACTGGTTTTCTTTCCCGATTCGGTTTTTCAGCGGATCGTTTCTTTGGTTTCGGTTGAATAAATACATTAACAAAAAATACATTTGGTGCTGGAGCAAAATCTATTACATTTGCCATGAAAACTAACAAATGATAGTTTGTTTTCAGAAGGTTGCCGGATAACGATTGCTTGTTCTACGGCAACCTTCATCTATTATAAACCAACAACAATGCATTTTCAATCAGACGAACTTACCCAACAGGTGGCACAGACCGCAAAAGACTTTGCCCGCCAGCACATACTTCCTTTTGTAATGGAATGGGATGAGGCACAAATATTTCCGGAACAGGTGTTTAAGGAACTTGGCAAATTAGGGATGATGGGTGTTTTGGTGCCGGAAGCCTATGGCGGTGCTGGCCTTGGCTATTTTGAATACAATGCCATTATACAGGAAATTTCAAAAGTGTGTGGTTCTATTGGTTTAAGCGTGGCTGCACACAATTCGCTTTGTACCAACCATATTCTTTCTTTTGGAACAGAAATACAAAAACAACAATGGTTGCCCAAACTGGCTACGGGTGAATGGCTAGGTGCCTGGGGCTTAACCGAACCCAATACCGGCAGCGATGCAGGTAATATGAAAACCACAGCTGTAAAAGAAGGAAATGACTGGATACTAAATGGTACCAAAAGTTGGATCACACACGGAAAAAGTGGTGATATAGCAGTGGTAATCTGCAGAACCGGAGAACCCAGGACCAGTGGTAACTCAACTGCATTTGTGGTAGAGAGAGGTACTGCAGGATTTACAGGTGGAAAAAAAGAAAACAAACTGGGCATGCGAGCCAGCGAAACAGCTGAAATGATATTTGATAACTGCCATATCCCCGATGCCAACCGTTTGGGTGAGGTAGGTGATGGTTTTCGTCAGGCTATGAAAATACTGGATGGTGGAAGAATCTCCATTGCGGCTTTGTCTTCAGGTATTGCCAAAGGCGCTTACGAAGCAGCCTTACAATATGCTCAGGAAAGGCACCAGTTTGACCAACCCATCGCCAATTTTCAGGGTATTAGCTTTAAACTGGCCGATATGGCTACTGAAATAGCCGCCGCAGATCTGCTGATCTGGCAAGCCTGCGATTTGAAGAACAGGGGTAAAAAAGTAACCAAAGAGGGTGCTATGGCCAAATATTACGCCAGTGAAGTGGCCGTAAAAACCGCCAACGACGCGGTTCAGATCTTTGGTGGATACGGTTATACAAAAGATTTTCCGGTAGAGAAGTACTATCGTGACGCAAAATTGTGTACTATTGGAGAAGGAACTTCTGAAATCCAGAAAATTGTGATTGCCCGGGAGGTTCTGCATACCTAGTTTTTTCGATTGCTTGCTTATAATAAAAGCCCTCTTCAGAGAGGGCTTTTTTAATGTGGCAGTTCCTATATTCACTTTATTTACAGTAACTTACTTTAACATTTCGAAGCATACAGTGACCAAAACAAGTCGTTCATATTCTATTCTGTTATTGTTGTTGGCAACACTTCTTTTCACGGGAGTTACTGCGGCCGATCCCAAAATCGTACAAAGCGAGATAAAAAGAATTGATTCACTAAATCAAGTAGCGTTTAATCAAAAGCGCTTTGATGTAGCCAAATCATTAAACAACCTTTTTAATGCGGAGAATATGGCCATCACAGCCAATTATCAGAAAGGGTTGGCTAAGAACTATTTTTATCAGGCGGGTATTTACCACCAGAACGGGTATGATAAAAAGGCATTGTCTACCTACTACAAGGCAAAGCAGATTTTTCAGAATAGTAAAGACACGTTGAATATTGCCATTGTAAACAAAGAGATCGCTACTTCTTTGTATGCAGATGGTAAAGCGGAAGAAGCTACCCAGTTATACAATGAGTCGCTGGGTGTTTTTACCAGATTGAAAGACGACAAGGAGATAGCCAATATTAAAAATAGTATGGGCCTTATCCAGTTAGATCAGAAAAAATATGATCAAGCGGAGAGTTATTTTAAAGAAGCCCTGAATGTAAGTATCCGTATCCGCCACCAATACGGCGAAAAAAAATCCTATTACAATTTAGGATTACTGGAGGAGCGTCGCGGGAATTTGTTGCCGGCAGAAACGTATTATCAAAAATCACTGGCGATAGACAGGCAACTGAATGATAAGTACGGTGCTGCATTAAATCAGCTGCAACTATCATCCATACTGGATGCACAGAAAATGCCCGATGCTTCGATAGCGTCTGCCAAAGATGCCTACCAAAGTGCCCATGTGGTGCTGGCATACAACCTTATGAAGGAGGCTTCTAATAAAATTATTGGTGGATACCGGAAGAAAAGCGATGTCAGTAGAGCTTCTCAGTGGCAGGACTCGCTTGTTAAAATTCTACAAGCCCAGATCGATAATGAAAAGGAGTATGCGCTGAATTATATTGAAGTAATCAAAAACCAGAACGCCAAAAATACCAATGCAGAAAAAGAAGTAGAAAGGCAACGGCAGGTTCAGAAAGAGCAGTTGCTCATTATTACCGTAGGAACTTTTATCTTGATCATTGTTGCCGTATTGGCCGTACTGGCATTGGTAAACTACCAGCGCCAGCGTTTCTTTGGTAAAGAACTGAAGCAAAAAAATGAGATCATTGAAAAGAATGCCGCTTCACTTGATCAGTTGAATAAAGAAATATCACACCAGAATACTTTACTGGAAGAGGATAATAAAACCAAGAACAAATTACTGTCTATCATTTCTCATGACCTACGTACTCCATTGGTAAATACGAAAGGTGTGTTAAACCTGGTAAATCAGGGAATGGTACCACCCGAAGAAGCAGACCGTTTGTTACAGTTACTCGAAACACAGTACCTCGGTACCACTTCGTTACTGGATAACCTGTTGTTCTGGATCAAAGGGCAGATGGATGGTAAGGAAGATGATAAAGTAAAAGTAGGACTATATCACCTGATGAAAAATCTGGAAGAAGAACACCGGATGCCGCTTACCAAAAAACACATCACACTAAATAATCAGATAGACAAGGATCTGTCAGTTATCACTGAAAAAGAAATGATCAGGATTGTGTGCCGTAACTTGATTAGTAATGCCATCAAATTCAGTAATGAAAATGGCTCTGTTGAATTAACCTCAAGGGTAGATCATGAGAAACACCTGTTATACCTGACCGTAAAAGATTCCGGTATTGGTATGACCAAAGAGGCGATTGAAAAAGTAAATGCCAAGCAATACTACAATACCACGGGTACTTCATATGAAAAAGGAAGTGGGTTTGGGTTGATGTTATGCCGCGACCTGATAACCAAAGCCGGTGGTGAACTCATTATTGAAAGTGAGCCCGGAAAAGGAAGCGCGTTTACCATTAAAATGCCAACGGCATAATGATTGGCTTTATTCATCATTCTTGTTGCCGGCACCAAATATCTGGTCAACCGCACCGCCCAGCATAGGAAATCTTTCTTTCACAAAATTGGCAATGGTTTCAATGGCTTTCTGTGCCTGCTCCGGATTCAGGTTGGCTTCTTTCACCAGTCTGTCTACAAGTTCATTCATAATTATTGATTTGGGGGTTACAATTAAAAAAATCGCATTCAGCGTTTTGCGTTCAGCGTTCAGCGTTCAGCGTTCAGCGTTCAGCGTGATGACTTCCACTGCAATATTAACGGCTACCCATAAAAAAGCGATAAGAAGTTATTCCCATCGCTTGTATAGATCACTGTATTAAAATAGTTAAGCCACTTTTAAAACACTCAACCTGCTTTTGCCAAACATCTGTTCCGCATAATCCAGCGTGATGTGTAGTTTTTTGGTTTCTGTTCCGGGTAGTTCAAACATGGCATCAGTTAAGATACTTTCACAGATGCTGCGCAAACCGCGGGCACCCAGTTTGTATTCAAGGGCTTTCTTTACCATAAAATCCAACACCGCATCATCCAATTTCAGGTCAATACCTTCCAGTTCAAACAATCGGGTAAATTGTTTGATAAGCGAGTTTTTGGGTTCGGTTAATATATTGCGGAGCGTTTCTGTATCCAATGGATTCAGGTGGGTGATTACCGGTAAACGGCCCAACAATTCGGGTATCAATCCAAAACTTTTCAGATCCTGTGCATTGATAAAATGCAACAAATTTTTACGTTGGTGCTCCTGTTCTTCTTTGTTTACACTAAAACCGATGGCATTGGTATTTACCCTGCGGGCAATTACTTTATCAATCCCATCAAACGCACCGCCGCAGATAAAGAGGATATTCTTAGTATCTACCTTGATCATTTTTTGTTCCGGATGTTTTCTGCCGCCCTGCGGTGGTACCAGTACTTCTGTTCCTTCCAGCATTTTTAGCAATCCCTGCTGCACGCCTTCTCCGCTTACATCGCGGGTGATGGAAGGATTATCGCCTTTACGTGCAATCTTATCCAGCTCATCTACATACACAATGCCGCGTTCGGCTGCGGTTACATCATAATTACAATTCTGTAGTAAACGGGTAAGCATGCTTTCCACATCTTCACCTACATAACCGGCTTCGGTAAACACGGTTGCATCTACAATAGCAAAAGGAACATTTAATAAACGGGCGATGGTTTTGGCCAGTAAGGTTTTACCCGTACCCGTTTCTCCCACCATAATGATGTTACTTTTTTCTATCTCTACATCATCGGGCTGCAATTTGCTGTTTACTCTTTTATAGTGGTTGTAAACAGCAACGGATAATACTTTTTTAGCGTCATCCTGGCCTATCACATATTCATCCAGAAATTTCTTAATTTCTGCCGGGCGGCGCACATTGAGTTTGAAATTGGCGTTTCCTGCAGGTCCTTCCTGTTTGGCTGTTAATTCCTGTGCAATAATTTCCTGCGCGTGTTCTACACAGTTCTCACAGATATGCCCATCCTGACCAGCTATGAGAATTTTAACCTCATCGCGGTTGCGGCCACAGAATGAACAATGTAATTGAGATGCTTTTGCCATACTTTATAATTTTCCTTCTCACAGTCTGAATAATAGACACCCTATTGCAACAAACTGTTGCAAAGCTATCCAGTTCAGGCTTCTGAATGTTGTATTTGGATAAAAAACCGTGTAAAAACGGTAAAACAGGTTTAGATTTTAACTAAAACCGAGTCTACAATGCCATAACCAACGGCTTCTTCGGCGTCCATCCAGTAATCGCGGTCAAAATCCTTCATGATCTGATCAGTGGTTTTGCCACAATTCTCAGCCAGTATTTTGGCACCCAGTTCCTTGGTTTTACGGATTTGATTGGCCTGTATTTCTATATCTGCACTGGTTGCCTGAAAGTAACCACCCAAGCTTGGCTGGTGTATCATTACTTCTGCATGAGGATACACAAAGCGTTTTCCCTTAGTTCCGGCACTTAATAAAATAGAACCCATACTGGCTGCCAGGCCCATGCAAATGGTGCTTACCGGACTTTGTATCAGTTTCATGGTATCATAGATTACCATACCACTGGTAACAACGCCACCCGGACTATTGATGTAGAATTTAATTTCTTCACCGGGCTTATCTGCATCCAGTAATAATAATTTGGTAACGATATCGCGCGCAGATTTATCATCCACCACGCCCCACAGGTAAACAGCTCTTTTTTCGAAGAACAGTTTCTCCATTTTTTTCATCATAAAGCCCCCCATTGGTTCCTGCTTTTCTTCTTTTGGTTCGTTTTCTTCTTCGTCTTCCATTAAGTAGGGGTTAACGATGTATTTTGTATTGCTCATTTATTTGTGGTTTAATGCGTAATTGTTTAGGATTATCGACAGTCGTCAGTCGTCAATCGTGAGGCGTGAATCGTGAGTGGTAAAAAACAGAACTCACGATTCACGTATCACGATTCACGAAATCAGCTTTTCTTTTCTTTCCGCGGGTTAGTGAATAACACCTCATCAATCAAACCATATTCTTTGGCTTCGGTGGCTGTCATCCAGAAATCGCGGTCACTGTCTTTGGCAATGGTTTCTACGTCTTTACCGGTATGGTGTGCGGTAATGGCATATAATTCCTGCTTCAGTTTTTTAATTTCCCTGGCTGTGATCTCAATATCGCTTGCCTGTCCGCCAATGGCGCCACTCGGCTGGTGTATCATAACGCGGCTGTGCTTTAGGGCTGTTCTTTTTCCTTCAATACCGGCACATAATAAAATTTGTCCCATACTGGCAGCAATACCGGTACAAATAGTAGCTACATCCGGACTGATAAACTGCATGGTATCATAAATACCCAAACCAGCATATACACTGCCGCCGGGACTATTAATGTACATCTGAATATCGCGGGTGCGGTCAGTGCTTTCGAGAAACAATAACTGGGCGGTTACAATATTGGCTACATAATCGTTAATGCCTTCTCCCAGAAAAATGATCCTATCCATCATCAAACGGCTGAATACATCCATGCTGGCTACATTCAAGGGTCTTTCTTCAATGATATAAGGCGTTAGGTTGGTAACCCCCTGCTGTTGGTAATTATGCAATGTGGCACTACTAATGCCCCTGTGTTTTACGGCGTATTGTTCAAATTCTTTTCCAAGGTTCATGTGTTTCTATTTTCGCTTTGAAGATAAGTGATTTGCTATTTCAGAATGATTTCTATTGTCAAATACTGTGCAATTCAGGTTTTACGACAAGAAGTCAGGGGGAAGACCATGAACGATAGCACATGGACCATGGTATATGGTTGATATGATAAAAAAGCCGGATCAGGTTGTGATCCGGCAATGTATTGTTACGCATTCTGTTTAAAAGAGAAGCGATTAATGATGGTGATGATGTAACTTTTTGGCAAAATCTTCGGCGCTGATTGCTTCTTCTTTAGCATTTACCTGGCTTTCCAGTGCGGTAAACATCTTATCGGTACTAATGCGGTGGTAGCTGTCTTCTACAAATTTCCTGTCCTGCATCATGCGGTTGGCATAATCATCCACCCATTGCTGGTTATCGCCAAGGGCGCCTAACTGGCCACCCATGTAGCTGAACAATTGTTGTTTGGCAAAATCGCGGATATCATCCGGCAATACTTCGATCTTATTGTCTTCAATTAATTTGCTGCTGAACAGGGTCCATTTTAACTGACTAACAAATGTGGGGTAGTCCTGTTCTGCCTCTTCGGCAGTTTTAGGTTTTTCGCCACCGGTTTGTAACCAGCGTTTGAGGAAGCTTTCGGGAAACTCCAGGGTAGAATGGTCTACCAATTGATGATAAATCTGATCGAAGATCTGGTTGCGCGATTGCATGGCAAAATGACCTTCTATTTCTGCTTTTACTTCTGCACGGAAATCAGCTTCGGTTTTGATCTCTTTATTTGGGTATACACCAATAAAGAATTCCTCGTTCAGGTCCGCTTTTTCTACCAGGCCTACCTTGGTAATGTGTAATTTAAAATATTTGTCTGCATCTTCTTTTGCCAGTCCCAGATCACCCAAAATAGCTTCTCTTTCTTTGTCTTCAAAAGCTTTGCTCAGTTGCAATACAACGTTGTCTTCATTCTTTTTACCAATAAAGTTTTTGCGGAAGCTTTCTTCAAAATATTTTACCAGTAAAGAATTGTCTTTGCTAATGCCCCCTTCTGTTTCGTTACCATCCGCATCGCATTCAATGAATTTTACATTCAGCACATTATCCTCACCGGTTACTGTTTCAGGCTCGGTCATTTTTCCGTTACGGATCTGTAAACGTTCCACTTCTTCCTGTACCATGGCATCTGTAACAGTGATATTGTAACGGGTTACATTTATTTTGGAGGCATCTACAGTTACAGCGGGTTTCAGGCCTATTTCAAAGGCAAATGAATATTCAGCGGGGTTATTCATGTCCAGTTTGGCTGCATCGTTATCCAATGGCAGTGGTTGGGCAAAAATATCCAGTTTTTCGTTGTTCAGGTAGGTGTTCAATTCTGCTTCTACTTTGCGCAGTACTTCATCATTAAATACGCCCTGGCCATACATCTTCTTTACCAGGCCGGCTGGCACCATACCCTTACGAAAACCGGGGATATTGGCTGTTTTGGCATATTTTTTCAGGTTTTGTTCAAAACCGGAATAATAATCTTCTTTGTTCAGCTGAACGGTCAGTTTGTCGTTCAATAAACCAATGTTCTCTCTTGTAACAGATGCCATGATGGTGTTTTTAGAATCTTAAAATTTGGGGTGCAAAGGTAAGGGTTTGTGTGAAATGGATTACTGCTTATGTTTTTTTCCGGAAAATGACCTCCTGATGTCAAGTAGCTTTTGGCCCGGCCTTTAGCCCATAGAAACCGGTTTTCCGGGCAGGGGGTTACAAAAAGACCCATCATATTGACGGGTCTGTTGTAGTTATAGGGGGATAACTGTTGGATATTGGATCCTAATTAGCGTTGATAGTATGGGTTAATGAGCCGGCAGTTTCCAGAGGGATATGAACCATTATCTCGCAGCCTTTGCCTACTGCTGAATGGATATTGCATTTTCCATTAAATAACTCAGCCCTTCTTTTGATATTTCTCAACCCAATACCATCCGCTTTGCCGGCATGGGTATTAAAGCCCTTGCCATTATCATGTATGCGCAGTTGAATGGTATTGTTGAGGATATGTACCGCCACTTCTATTTTGGTAGCCATGGCGTATTTGATAATATTTTTCAGTTGCTCCTGCAATATCCGGTACAGGTTTTTCTGGATGTCGTTACTGATTTTCACGTCCGTCATCTCATCCAAATGAAGCTGTATCTCGAACTGGTTGTGAATATTAATATTGACTAACAAGTTTTCGATCACCTGCCTGAAACTGTGGTCTTCAAAAATATGCGGTGCCAGTTCATGCGATAGTTTCCTGATTTCTGCAATGGCCTGGTCTATATGGGTACGTGTTTTGTCTATGTAGTTTTTTGCTTTTTCCGGATCTGTCAGTTTCATTTTTGCCATGTCCAGTGTCATCTGTGTGCTTGCAAGTATCTGGTTTACATTATCGTGTAGTTCAGATCCGATGTGTTGTCTTTCTTCTTCCTGCGCATGTATGATCTCTTTTGAAATACGCACCTCTTCTTCTTTTTGGTAGGTGATGTCCTGCATGGCACCAATCATTCTAACAGGTTTACCTGATTCATCAAAAATGATGAAAGCCCTATCGATGATGAATTTATAATTGCCATCACTGCAACGGAACCGGTATGGTAATTTCAGATTCTGTATTTTTTTCGTAAAGGCTTCTCTGATAGTTCCTTTCACTTTTTCAAGGTCATCTGGATGAATGTGCTGCTCCCACCATGCGGATATGTTTACCACCTCTTCAATATCAAAGCCAAACATTTGCGTAATGCCGTAATTGTATTTTATCTGGTTACTAACAATATCCCAATCCCAAATGGTATCACTGGTACCTTGTGCTATGATGGTATACAGCTCTATGGCTTTGTGTTTTTTGATCTCAGCTATTTTTCTTTCTGTAATATCATGGTGTTCAATAATGATCATGTCTTCTTCATTATCAAAACGGGTTACCCGCATGTAAAACCATTTTTCTTCTGAAGGCGATGAGCAGGGATATTCAAGATAAAATTCAGAGAGCTCGTTGTTAATAACACGCTGAATTCCTGCTAAAGCTTTTTTTGATGTGGCATCTGCTTCAATAATACCTAATTGGCAAACGGTAAAGTAGTTGGCGCCTTCTCCCAACAGAGACTTGTCTCCCAATCCATTCATTTCTGCAAAGCGTTTCCAGGCACGGTTTACCCTTACAATATTGCCTTCGGTATCTATTACGGCAATATGTGAACTCAATGCATCAATCACACCCCTGCTGAATGATTCGCTTTCTTTGAGTTTGGTTTCGATCTCTTTCTTTTTGGTAATGTCGTTAAACACCAGTACTGTTCCGGATATGTTTTTTTTCTTATCCATCAGCGGAGAGCCGCTGTTGCTGATGATGAGGCTGTTGGCATGTTTGGTATACAAAATGGTATTGTTCTCCAGCTCAATCGATTTTTTTTGTTCCAGAATCCTGTGTACTATATTTTCGAAAGTGGTACCGGTTTCTTCGTTTACTACCTGGTATATTTTTTCGAGCGGCTGGCCAATGGCTTCTTCATTATTCCATTGCGTAAGCCTTTCGGCTGAATGGTTCATGAAAATAATTTTTCCATATTTATCGGTGGTGATCAATCCCTCAGAAATACTGTTCAGTATTACTTTTAAATGCTCTTTTTGTATTCTTAATTCTCCGGTTATTTTTCTTTCTTTCGTCGCTTCCCTGTTTGATAAAAAAACAATCAGTATTAATAGGAAAATGGCAATGCCAATTCCTGTATAATTGACTGTATTGGTTTTGTTTTTAATAGACAGATAATCACTATTATTTTTTATTTCACTGGTAAAATGGTTTTTAAGCAAGTTGTTCTGGTTAGCAAAACGATATACGATAAGGCTGATAATGGCAATGGCAACTGCCAGTAGTAGCAATGACAATCTTTTTTGGGAAAGAGAAGAAATGATATTTTTCAAATTGGTGAGCATCTATGTGTTGGGTTGAGCTATACTGTTTTTTCCTGTACCTGTTTGATCTTGTTTTCTATGCCAATCATGTCGATGGCCGCCGGTATTTTTTCAAATTCATTGTATTTGTCCAGAATGTAATCAGCACCGGCAAGCCAGTATCTTTTCTCATTTACAAAATCAATATCATTGGTTAGCATAATTACCTTAGTGTCTTTATTATCTGATTTGATTTCTTTCAACAACGCTATCGATTTGTTCTCAGTAAGGTATATGTCTAACAGAATAATATCCGGCTGTATGGTTTTTACCAAATTTGCTGCTGCGGCATAGGTATTTGCCAGGTACACCATTTTCTTTTTAGCGGTTTCTGAAAGTATGTCTGCCAGCCTTTCCAAAATCAGTTGTGAGCTGTCAACAATTAAAATCACCATGCCTTAGTTTTTAGTAGTGCAAAGGACTTACAATACCAAAGCTTGTGCAATAGCCGTAGCTGCTGTTATTGGGTAGAAGGAGGCAGGTAAAAAGGGATAGTAGTTATACTACCCATGGGCAGAAAATTATTGTAATGCCCTATAACTCAATATCAGAGATGATATGGTGGGCAATGGCGTAGCGGGTAAGTTCGGAGTTGGTAGATAAATTCAGTTTGGTCATAATTCTGCCGCGATGGGTGCTTACTGTTGTTAGCGCAACAGATAAGGATTCTGCAATTTGGGTAATGGTTTTACCAATGGCCAATAACTTGAAAATTTCAAACTCTTTATTGGTCAGTGTTTCATGTGGTTGTTTGTCGGTATCAATATGGATCAATAGTTTTTCAGCTATTTCGGGAGTAATGTATTTTTTACCTAAGGCAATCCGGTGAATGGCGGTGATCAATTCTTCGGGTGCAGAATTTTTATTCAGGTATCCCGATGCACCGGCTTTCAGTACCCTTACTGCATACAGATCTTCGGGATAAATACTTAAAATTAAAACGGGTAGCGTGGGTTTAATCAGTTTGATCTGTTCCAAAGCTTCCAGTCCGCTTCTGCCCGGCATATCCAGATCGGAAATCACCAGATCCCACTGGTGCAGGGTTACTTCTTTTACCAATGATTCTCCATCGCTCACTTCCTGAATCTCAGCAAAAGGATATTCATCTTTGATGATCTGTATCAGCCCCCGGCGGATAATACTATGGTCATCGGCTAAAATAATACGCTTCATATCGTTTAGCGATTTGTTTGTGTTGATATGGGTAAACTAAATTGGATACGCGTTCCTTCACCGGGCTGAGAAAAAATGGTGAATTGACCGTTCAATGCCCTGATTCTTTCACGCATACCCAATAAGCCAAATGATTTAGCCGATTGCATGGTATTTACATCAAATCCTTTTCCATCGTCTTCTATCGTAACCTCTATCCTGTCTTTTTCAATCTGTAGGGAAGTTAATACTTTATTGGCATGTGCATACCGCATGATGTTGGTAAGCGCTTCCTGGTAAACCCTGAAAATGCAGGTGGCTGTTTGTTCGTTAACTTTTATATCGGCTTGGTCCGTCTTCAATTCCACGGCTATACCGGTTGCATCCCTGAATTGGCGGTTATGCCATTGCAGTGCATCCAGTAAACCATGTTCATCCAATATGGCCGGGCGCAATTCATTTAATATTCTTCTGATGGCAAGATTGCTGCCATCTAACAGCTGAATTACATTGGTTAATTTATCTTTTACGATTTTGTTTTCGTCGGTTGTTTTTTTATTGATCCAGGCAATATCCATTTTTATGGCGGTGAGTTGCTGGCCAAGTTCATCATGAATCTCGCGGCCAATTCTTTTTCTTTCCTCTTCGCGAATGCTTTGCAGGTGAGTGGTAAGCTCCTGCAATTGTTGAGAGGTTTTTCTGACTTCTTCCTGTATACGCACACGCTCAGAAAAATCGATACCAACACCCACCAAATACATACTGCCTTCATATTCAATAGCGGTACCTGTGAAATAATAAGGAATGGTTTCTCCTGTTTTCAGTAAAAAATTTGCCTGCACATTTTGTTCGCCATAAATAAATGTGTCTGTAATTTTTGTGGCCAACAGTTCTTTTTCTTCGGGTGTGAAAAAATCCAGTGGATGCATTTTACTGATCTGTTTGCTACTGTAGCCACTTACTGTTTCAAAGTTGTGATTCCATCTGATAAATTTTCCTTCCCGGTTATATAAGTAGAAAATACCCGGTAAACTATTGATAATAGAATCAGAAAGTTGTTGCTCATGCAGAATGGCCGTTTCAATTTTCTTTCTTTCTGTAATATCCTGTGTGGTGCCTGCCAGTCGGATGGCTTTGCCTGATTCATCAGTGATTACATCTGCCACTGTTTGAAAATTGCGAATAACTCCCCGCTCTCTGATAAACCGGAATTCGGCATTCAAAGGTTGTTTGCTTTGTATACTGCGCGTATGCTTTTGCATCAGCTGTTCTCTATCTTCCGGATGCACTTTTTGCATGTATTCTTCCAGCGATAGCACTGTGCCGTTATTGGGAAGTCCGTAAAGCCGGTATAGTTCCTCCGACCAGAAATTAGATTGATGAACCAGATCCAATTCCCAATAACCAATATGCCCGATTTTTTGGGAGAGACTTAGCTGTTCGTTCAGTTTTATGATGGATAGTTCTGTTTTTTTACGTTCCGTAATATCTGAATAAAATATAGTTAACCCATTATCAGAAGGATACGCTTTTGCAGAGAACCAGATTTTCATTGGCGCGTAATACGCTTCCACTTCCTGTACTTCTTTTGTTTGTAATGCTGCGCGGTATTTTTGATCAAAAACTGTATCCACTAATTCCGGATGTATTTCCCATATGGTTTTACCAATAATTTCTTCTCTTGGCATAGGGTGGGTTGCCAATGCTGCCTCATTTAAAAATGTATACCGCCATTCATTATCTAACGATACCATACCATCGCTGATACGATTAAGCACCATTTGTTTTTCTTTATACAAACGGGCTATTTGCATTTCTGCCTGTTTTCTTTCGGTAATATCTGTAGTGGTACCTACATAACCAATGATTTCCTGTTGCTCATTGGTTTCCGGAATGGCTTGCCCCATTACCCACACAATGCTGCCATCCGGCTTTATAAAACGGTATTCTGATAAGGATACGATATTATTTTTGGTGGCTTCTGTCCAGCCTTTTTTTAGTAAGGCCCTGTCTTCTTCATGCACCGCTTGCAGCCACCCGTTTCCCAAAGCTGCTTCCTTTGATAATCCGGAGATCTGGCACCATCTTGGGTTTACATAGGTGGTATATCCATTGGCATCTGTGTGAAATATACCTACGGGAGATATCTCTGTCAATGTCTGGTACCGGCGTTCACTTTCCAATACGGCCTGTTCCGCTTTTTTTCGCAGATCGTCTTTTTCAAACACATCCAATATAAAAGAAATATCGCCGGTAGCTTCCTCGAGCAATGTGATTTCTTCGAGGTTAAAAAAGTTTTTAGTATCGGCGTACAAAGTGAATGCGCCAATTACCTTTCCGGATTTTCTGATCGGAAGTGAGATAGAAGATAAATAGTTACGCGCAACCGCCTTTGCTTTCCAGGGCCCCATTTCCTCTGTGTTTTCTATATCATTGCAGGAAATATATCTCCCCTCACGCAGTGCGGTACCCGAGGGGCCGCGGCCTTCGGGCAGATTTTCGTCTGATGATATTTTCAGATCTGCCAGATAATTCAGATCAATCCCATCGTGTATTACGGGAACCAGCATTTTTGTTTGCTCGTCTAACAAACCTATCCATGCCATTTTAAATTTTCCAATGGTAGTGGCAATTTTACAGGCTTCTTTAAATACCGTAGTGGCATCAGAAGAGCGAACAATCATCTGGTTAATCTGGCTGATAAAATGATACAGCCGTTTGGCTTTCATGAGTTGTGCATCCGTTTGTTCAGCCACAGGCAGGTGTTTTCCTTCCTCTTTCATACAAACCATTTGTTATAGTAATGTATGAATTGTTTGGAGATTATAAAAGCAAAGAGACCCACAAGTGAGTCTCTTTAAAAGATTGTTTACCAATCTGTGCGGATGGAGGGGGTCGAACCCACACGCCTCGCGGCGCTAGATCCTAAGTCTAGTGCGTCTGCCAATTTCGCCACATCCGCTTTTTTGCAAACTTTTCTTTAATTCAAAAAGTATTTGCAGGCCGCAAAAATAGGGATTTGATTCATATTATACTTGTTTTTCCATCTCTCTGTAAATTCATTTTTTAACCGCCAGGTCGCAAAGGCGCGATGGGATACGCAAGGATTTTTGCTCTAAATTTCTTCGCGAACCTTTGTGCCCTCGTTTCTTAGCGGTTAATTGAGAGGGTAATATCGGGTCACAAGTTCCATACAGACACTTAAAACCGGATGGTGAAAACAGATCCTTTATTTACTTCACTTTCTACAGAGATGGCACCACCTAACTCTTCTATCTGGTTTTTAATGAGATACAGTCCTATTCCCTTACTATCGAACCCGTCATGAAAACTTTTTTGAAACTGGAAGAGCTGGTTACCAAATTGTTGCATATCAATGCCCAAACCATTATCTGACAACACCAAAAAAGCACTGCCATCTTCTTCAAAACTTGTAATCTGAATAACTGGGGTCACATTCTGCCGCACATATTTGAGGCTGTTGCTGATCAGGTTATACAGAATACTTTGCAGGTATATTTTTGGATAGGATAGGTGTTCAAGTTGAAAGTCAGTAATGATTTTGGCATTTGTTTGTACAAAACTGTCACGCAGTTGTAAACAAACACTGTCTGTGATGGTAGCAAAATTACAGTCTGTAAAAGGTATGTCTTTATCCAGATGAATTTGTAGTACCTGTATCAGTTCATTCAGGTTATTGTTTAATTCATCGGTTACTTTTTTCAGAAAATGATATGATTTTTGCTTTGTTTCTGCGTTCTCAGCAGTTTCATAGAGATGAAGCATTTTTTGAATATTACCTGCAGGCCCGCGCACATCATGGGTAACTATGCCGGCAAAATCTTTGAGCTGGCCTATCTTTCTTTTTAATAGGGTTTGGGTTAGCAGCAGTTCCTTGTTTCTGTCTTCCAGCCATTTGTTCAGTTTTTTTACTTCTGTGATTTCCTGTATTTGTGATATAAAAAACTGTGGATTTTTTTCTCCATCCCAAACGAGTGCCACATTTAACAATGCCCAAATGGTGCTACCATTTTTATGCAGGTATCTTTTTTCCAGTTGGTACGTATCTATTTCTTTGTTCAACATCTGTTGAACAAGGGCCATGTCTTTTTCCAGATCATCGGGATGGGTAATATCCTGAAAGGTTGTTTGTATTAGTTCTTCTTTGGTATATCCCAACATGCGGCATAGTGCTTCATTCACATCTTTCAATTCTCCTGTAGGAGAAACAATGGCTTTACCAATAGCAGAATAGATGAATGATTTTTCAAATTTTTCTTCGCTGGCTTTTAATTTTTCTTTTTCCTTTATCAGGAAAAAATTGCTGGCTATTAATTCACTTACATCTGTAAACGTGGCAAATGCCAGTACTTCATCGCTAACGCTTACCAGTTTGGTATTTACCGAAAGCCATTTGATATGAGCAATCCCTGTTTTTACACCCATGATCACATCATACATGGGTTCTCCGGTC
This sequence comes from Chitinophaga pinensis, assembly GCA_943372845.1. GTDB lineage: Bacteria > Bacteroidota > Bacteroidia > Chitinophagales > Chitinophagaceae > Sediminibacterium > Sediminibacterium pinensis_K. The sequence goes on from CALSAD010000005.1 coordinate 264,211, forward strand.
CGTAAAGTAATGGCAATGGGATGTGTATGGCCGCGGGCCGGGCTACCATCCAGATGAATGGCTTCCCATTGTGGGTCGTAAGAAGTTCTGCCAAGCAGTTGATCCGGTGAAAGATTAAGAATGGTGCAGGCTTTTTTATTAAAGCTGATAATTTTTCCTTCCCTATTCTGCAATACCACACCTTCCTGTAAAGCATCTATCAATGATTGAAGGAAACTGAGGTCACTGAAATAATCGGTTTCGGATATGGGCAACATACATGAGGGGTATTGGGTATACAAGATAACGTAATTTTTCAAAAAAATATTTTAGCGAAATCGTATACATCCAGGCAATCTGTAAAGGCAGTTGCCTTTATTTAGCCAAAGATTCAATTATATTTTTCACTACGGTATTCATCGCTTTATTATCGGCTATCCATCTTACCACTACTACCAGTTCATGTTCGGGATCTACATATACCAGATTATTACCGTTACCAATATGCATGAAGGCCGTGGCAGGTGCATCGGGTAATAATTTTTTATCTGTATTCAAGAACCAGTTCATGTATCCATAATCTGTTTTGGCAGCAGTAGGCGTTAGTGCCTGTTTTACCCATTGCTCACTCAATACCTGTTTGCCATCCCAGTTGCCTTTGTGCAGGGTTAATAATCCAAAACGCCCCATATCAAACGCATTAATAAACATACCGCCACCCCAATGCCCGCCACCACTTACAGATTGTACCGGCTGCCCATCCAACACTATCCATGCATTGCGGTAACCCGTCCACCGCCAGGTATGGGAAGCGCCAATCGGATCCATCAAATATTGTTTCAATACCTGTGGCAAGGGTTTGCGCCAAACACTTGTGGCCGCCAATGCTAGTGCATTTACACGCACATCATTGTATTCCCAAACAGTGCCCGGTATATTTCTTTTTCTTGCATGCCATTTGGATGGATCTGCATCCGGCCTGTCGGCCCATTCCGGTTTTCCCCAAAGTGTGCCTTCCCAATCGCTGGTTTGCCGAAGCAGGTGATCCCAGGTAATGGTTCTGTTGTGTTCTGTTGCAAAAGGTTGTAACAGTTGCGGCTGACCAAATAATTCTGCCGGCCTGTTTACCATACCGGGTGTATACAATTCAATGGGTGGAACATAACCGGCAACCAGGTCGTTTACATTTTGAATCAAACCCTGGTCTACTGCAAGACCTACCACCGATGATAAAAAACTTTTGGTAACACTATGTGTCATATCGCAACGCAAAGGATCGCCCCAGGTGTTAATCAGGTAACCTTTATAAATGATTACACCGGTTGGGTCGCCGCGTTCTGCAAAAGGGCCGATACCTTCTCCAAAAGGTTCTTTACCAAAACTCTGGTAATGGCTGATCTCCATATTGCGCGAATTTTTTGATTCGGCCGCTTTGGCGGTAGTGATGGCTTCATTAATCTTATCTACATTCATACCCATATCAGCCGGAGATTTTTTCTCCCATTGTTGTGCTGAAGGAAAATAACTATGTTTTTTCTGTGCAAAGAGCAGGCTTGTTATCAATATTCCTGCAAAGAGGATCGTTGCTTTTCTCATAACCCTAAGATACAGTAATCAAACCGCGCCCTTGCGCCTTACGCACCATTTTTTTAACATGACACAAAAAAAGAGCAGGAATCTCATCCTGCTCTTTCTGTTTTCCTGCTTATCAAAAATTAATTATTTCTGTTAGAAGAACTGTTGCCGGAATAACGCCTGCTATCACCGCCACGGAAAGAACGTCTTTCTGTATTCTGACGCGGTCTTTGCGCCGGTCGCTGCGGTAAAGATTTGTAAGTGGTCAACGACATATCGCTCATCGCATACGGATGATCTGTTACGATGGGTACAGAAGTGGCGATCAGTTTTTGTATGTCACGTAAAAATTCTTTTTCTTCCATATCACAGAAAGAGAATGCAATACCACTGGCACCTGCGCGGCCGGTACGGCCAATGCGGTGAACATAGGTTTCAGGTACATTCGGTAATTCAAAATTGATCACGTGCGAAAGATCATCCACATCAATGCCTCTTGCAGCAATATCGGTAGCTACCAATACGCGGGTATGACCTGATTTAAAATTACCCAGTGCACGTTGACGCGCATTCTGCGATTTGTTACCATGTATGGCTTCTGCACCAATACCTGCACGGCTCAGTTCTTTTACCACTTTATCAGCACCATGTTTGGTACGGGTAAATACCAATGCGCTTTTGATCTCTTTATCTTTTAATAAATGGATCAATAAATGTTTTTTGTTTTCTTTTTCTACAAAATACATTGCCTGCTGAATGGTTTCTGCGGTAGAGGAAACAGGGGTTACTTCTACTTTGGCAGGATTGCTAAGAATGGTGCTCGACAGTTTTGCGATCTCCGTTGGCATAGTGGCCGAGAAGAAAAGCGTTTGTCTTTTAGCGGGTATTTTAGTAATGATCTTTTTTACATCATGAATAAAGCCCATATCCAGCATGCGGTCGGCTTCATCCAGTACAAACAATTCGATCTGTGATAAATTGATGAAACGTTGTTCTACCAGATCCAGTAAACGGCCCGGTGTGGCAATCAGGATATCAACGCCATTGCGCAATGCATTGGTTTGTGGCTGTTGCGAAACGCCACCGAAAATAACCAGGTGTTTCAGGTTAAGGTGTTTGCCATACGCTGCAAAACTTTCGTCTATCTGAATAGCGAGTTCGCGGGTAGGGGTTAAGATCAATGCTTTGATGCCTTTATTGGCACTGCCAGCCACTTTTCTTTCATGAAGAATCTGCAGCATGGGAATAGCGAAAGCGGCAGTTTTACCGGTTCCGGTTTGGGCACAGCCTAAAAGGTCTCTTCCCTGTAAAACCATTGGAATGGATTGTTCCTGAATAGGTGTGGGTGTGGTGTACCCTTCTGATTCGAGCGCACGTAATATGGGCTCAATAAGGTGTAATTGTTCGAATAACACTATACTAGTATTTAAATAAATGAACATCTGAATTAGCTCAGATGGTATATAGCCTGCCCGTAATTGACTTGATGAAACTTTGTCACGGAAGAGTGATCAGTCTGTAGAGAGAGTATATGAATGATGCAAATGTAAGGAAATTTTATTTAATGGGTTGTTAGGTTCAAAAGATGGTAGTGCATGGAGGCGGTTTTTTTAACCGCCAAGGCACGAGGGCGCAGGGATACGCAAGGGTTTTCTTAGCGAATCTTTGTGTCATTGTGCCTTTGCGGTTAATCTATTTGATCGTTCATCATCCATAAAATCAATAAGCAATCAAATTTTATTCATCTTTGGTACCATACCAGCCACATGGATACCGGTTTTCTCAGTTACCTGCAACAGTTAGAAATATTTGCCTTTTTTTCGGGATATGCATTGTTGTTTCTGGTGGTAAGAAGTATATCTCTGAGTGGGAAAATGCCAACGGAAACCGGTAAAAGGATGCTGTTGGTACTGCCGTATTCCTATGCAATAATGGGATGTTTATTCATTGGCCTGCAGGCAAAAAATCTATATCCTGATTATTCCATGCTGCATATGCAACAAATGGTTCAGCACCCTTTTTTATTTTACTGGGCCATACTTACGGTGATTTTCCTGATCCCATTTTTATCTCAGAAGCCTATTTTTAGTTTTTTGCACAGCCTTGTTTTTTTGGGTTGTATGGTGTGGGATGTGATGGTTCAGTTCAATGCTGTTCAAGCGGACCGCAGTATGGTACGAAACGAGATGCGTATCTATGCCATCAGTTGTATAGCTAATGGTTTGCTATACGGTATTTGTCTGACCGTTTTCTTTCTGGTGAAAAAACGTTCTAAGTAGTTCCTGCAATTCTCCCCTTTTTCATTTCATTATCTCGTTGCATGTGTGATATGTGCAACTATCAAACAGTTATCTATAACAGGTTGCATCTGAAAAATGCAACCTTACAGGCTGTTACAACAAGTAGCTTCTTTACACAAATTCACTGGCTAATTTATTTTTTACAACTCACCTCAATAAAAGGGATATATGATATAAATCACTTTTTGGGATGAGATAAGTCATTAATACCCTCTTTGGATAGAAATACTTTTACATAGTCACCTTTTTACCATTAACCATTTTAAATATTATTTATGAAACTTCTGAAGAAACACACGCTGTTGATTCTCCTGATACTCTTGAGTGGGTATGGATATATAGCCAGTTGCACCCATGATTCTGTTACGCAGCTGCCAGCTGCAGCATCTAATTCTCCGGTTATTACGCGTGGTAGCGCCGTATTGGTTCCGGGTAATATGACTTCCGGTGATACCACCCAATGGAAGCTTGATAAATCACACTCCAATGTATTGTGGTCTACCAATTATGTAGGTGCTGCAGGACTTCTTACCGGAAGGTTTAACCAGTTTGGTATGCATGAGGTAACAGATGCCAAGATGGCCAATTATGTTACAGCAGCCCAACCGTTGTTAGATACTTCTTGGGCTTTTTATGAGAATGACCCTGCTAAGATCCGCTTTAATGGATATGTGCAGATCAACCAGTCTAACACGGGCGAACCGGGTAGAGATGGGGGATGTAATATCAGTGCTATGGGTACTGTACCAATCGTTGCCGGAACGCAAAATCTTACCCTGACCAATCTGGCCAAAATAAAAACCACCAGTGTACAGTTTGATGCGTTGAGTAATGATTACATCGTAACACTGAACCTTACCTGGAAAGGAACTACTGCTGCGCCAATTACCAAATCTATTGTAGGAAGGTTGAAATATATACCCAAATCAAAAGTGCAGTTTGGTACCAGTGCTGCGTATTCTGTTTTTGGTCTGCAGCTTAAGTTTCAGTTCAATTGCAGGGATTATGGAATAACCAGTACCAGCATTTCTGATAAAATAGACATTGAGTGTAACATGAACTTCAATAACAAGTAATCATAAAAAAGTAGCCCCATGAAAAAACTAATCATATACACCGGCATCTTTTTTATGATTGCCGTCAGCATTACCGGATGCTACAGGGATGTGATATTGCCCGATGCTGCGGTAGATCCTGATGGTCCGCCACAGTCTATAAGTTTTAAAAATGATATAGCCCCAATGGTAAATACCAAATGTGCACTAGCCGGTTGCCATGTTTCGGGATCGCACAAACCTTACCTCGCACTAGGTGTATCGTATGGAGAGATTGTGAACGGTGGATTTGTAAATACATTGGTACCCAAACAAAGTATCCTTTATCAGAAGATCAATGGAGAAATGAAAGAGTACATACCCTCAGCGGCTGACAGACAAAAAATTTATGACTGGATCAGAACAGGTGCACTTAATAATTAAGTTATTCAAAAATCAAACCATGAAAAGTTTACTACAGATATCCAATAAAGGGATGGCCCTGTTTGTATCTATAATCGTTTGTCTGTTACTGCTGCCGTCAACTATGTTGGCGCAGGATAGTACAGCAGATAAAACCGAAGTAGTTACACCCTCCAAACCTAAGCCGGTTAAAAATACTTTTGAAAGTGTTTGGATCATCGATAATCAATCCGTAATGGTTCCCAAAAAGGGAACATTTGAAATGGATATTATGCACCGGTTTGGAACGGTACAAAAAGGCTACGATGATTTCTGGGGGTTTTTCGCACCTTCCAATATCCGCCTTGGAGCAAGCTACTCACCCATTAGCCGCCTGAATATCGGTTTTGGTATTACCAAGAGTAATATGCTGTGGGATGTTAGTGCTAAATATTCATTGATCACACAAACGCCGGGTAAATACCCTGTTAGTGTTACCTATTATGGCAATCTAGCTTTTGATACCCGGAAAGATGCAGATAAAACTTTGTTTAAATATCAGAGTCAGCGCATCTCCTCTTTTCACCAGCTGATTGTTGCCAGAAAAATAAACAGCAAGTTATCATTGCAGGTAGCCGCAAGCATCTCTCACCAGAATGCGGTGAATGGGTATTATACCAAGAATGATAGTACCGGACAGGAAATTTTCAAAGAAATGAATTTCGATCACCTGGCTATTGCTTTATCAGGCCGGTATAAATTAACCAATGTTACTTCTATCCTGTTCAATTACGATCAACCCATTACCAAACACAATACAAACAACCCAAGTCCCAATCTATCACTAGGCTTTGAATTCAATACCAGTAACCACGCTTTTCAATTATTTGTAGGAAATTATACATTGCTTAGTCCGCAGAGAAATAATTTATACAATACCAATAGTCCCTTTAACTACACCGCAGCGGATGGTACCAAAGTGGAAGGAGGAAAATTTGTGATTGGATTTAATATTACAAGGTTATGGAACTGGTAAAAGATGTATCACTTTGATTGTTTGTTAACAAGACCTTTCTGTGAGAGGTCTTGTTAATTAGCGGAGGTCTGTTCTCTGCATAGCAATGATAAACACAGTATCTTTTTTAAGATAACTACTTATTTAAAAAGTATGACAAAGGATATACCGGTAACATTTATTTTTTTAGCGATGCTGCTATTACCTGCGTGTAGAGAACCGGTGAGGCAAAAAATTTTTTCGTCTGAGGCTGATTCTCCTGTACTGGTTGAGAAACATAAACCGGCTTCAAATTTTCAGGATACGCTGCGCATAACATCCGCAGCTGCTGTGTTCTATCATCCGGATTCGTTGCAGAACCTTGCCATTAAAGCCATCACCGATTCGGGTATTTATAAAAGTACGGTGCATGAATTTTTTTACCAGATGCGGTATTCTCGTAAGGTGTTACAAAAATATTATCCTTCTCTTGCGGTGATTGAAGCAAAGAATATCCGCTACCTGCTTTTCCAAAAAAAGAATGGAGATACAATTTGTATTGATCTGGATGCCAATAACGATGCTTCGGGTATGTATGTATTTGATGGCCTGCAAAAACCACAGTTATTGGATATGACTAATATTGAAACAGAGCTTAGTTTCTATTTCAAAAAAACAACGCATTGATCTGAATATCATTTAGGGTGTTACCAAAGCAGTAATCTGTTCAAGGTACAAACGGTCAGTTTCATCAAATTGATCAAGCAGTTCGCTATCCACATCCAAAACCCCCCAAACGGTTTCCTGAAATATGAGTGGCACCACAATTTCCGACCTTGATAAACTGCTGCACGCAATATGCCCCGGAAATTTTTCTACATCCGGAACAATCAAAGTTTCGGCTTTGGCCCAGCTGGTTCCGCAAACACCACGGCCTTTGTTGATGCGGGTGCAGGCTACAGGCCCCTGAAATGGGGCCAGTACCAGTTGCTCTCCTTTTACCAGATAAAAACCTACCCAGAACCATCCAAACTGTTCTTTTAAGGCACCAGCTATATTCGCCAGATTAGCCACCAGGTCGGGCTCGCCTTCTAGTAATGCTTTGATCTGTGGGATCAAGGTTTGGTATTGTTCTTCTTTGGTTCCTTTTGCAATGGTGAGATCTTCTGCCATACGATTATATATTCACGTCAAAAATAAATCAACTTATCTGGCTTTGCCAATTTTGCCCAGATGGGTGTTGTTAAAACTGTCGGGATATTTTAATCCATAGCCCATCAATCTGTCAAAACACGTATGCGCAAAAAGTAGCAAACCAGTGAGTAAAACAAGATCATTGTGCCCAAAATATCCTGCTGCCAACACAGCAATCGAAAATAATTTATGGTGAATCAGGTTGTAACTCATTGCCCCGATTTTTGTGTTGATAAAATAGCCCAGCATACTGATATCCGGAGCGAGGAATACGATTGGCCAGATCCACCAGCTGAGCTGAATGGGTTGCAGGTATAAGGCAAAAACTGCGATGGTGAGTTCGGCGGCTTCTTCGGCCTGTAGTATCTTTTTCATGTGGGTTGATTTAGGATACAAATTTCGCAGGCGCGCTCGGTGTAGTACGTTAACATAAGATAAGAAATGGCTATTGCGTTTTTAACCGTGCCTTGGTGCCTTGGTATGAAAAATAATTGGCACACAAAGGCCTTTAGATTAAAAATAGCTCTTTGATAATTGGAATAGCAGGAATAGAATATAAATTTTGTGGAAGGGAAGTGGGGTGAACTTTACAAAGGCATAGGCTTGAGACCTACTTGGTGTATTAGTCCCCACTCCCCAACCACA